>NZ_AVCS01000008.1 GCF_000498495.1 Flavobacterium enshiense DK69
ATCCTTTTTTATTTATTGTGACCTGGTGCGTAGCGCTTGGCACTTTTCGAACCCGTCATCTTTTTCGCTTGCCCCGGCGGTATTTTTTTCGCTGTATGATGATGGTGATGTGATACGGTACAGCTGGTGAAACTGATGGTCATTCCTGTCATTAGTAAGCAGCAAACGATTTTTTTGGTTAACATTTTTTTCATGAAAAGGGGATTTGATTTCTGCGAATATACTTAAATATTTATTTGAATTCAAAAATACCGTAGGGTGTTACACAGAAATCCAACGCAATATCATTTTCACGAACATCAGAAATAGCTTCTTCCGGATCAAAGCAGGATAGGCCTATTTTGATCACCTCTTCTTTGCATTCTGAAAGAAACCCGTCATAAAATCCTTTGCCGTAACCCACACGATGCCCTTTTTTATCGTAGGCTAAAAGCGGAACAAAAACCACATCAATTTTATTGGAGGGCACCTCGATGCCGTCAACGGGTTCCGGAATGTTGTATTCGTTTTTTTGGATTTTGGTATTATCCGTAAGGAGAAAATGGATCATTTTCCTGGTCTGCCATCCGGTTTCTTCATTGGTTGGGCCGAACTGTGATTTAGAGATGATAATTTCCTTATCCCTTCCCGAAAGAATCTGTAAAAGATATTCGGTATTGACTTCCCGCTGCTCTTCTATGGATAAAAACAAATGGAAATAGGTTTTGTCCCAAACAGGTAAAGAGAGGCAGTTATTGGCAATGTTCAGGCTCATGTCCTGAATTTCTTCAGAGGTCAGCTCTTTTCGCAGTTTTTTATACTTCAGGCGCAGTTCTTTTTTCAGCATGATGAGTACTTTTCAAATCAGTTATAAAAATACTCAAATGATCTGCTTTTACATGATCCATTATAACAATTTTATACCATTGATTACCCTCACCGTGTTTTTGTGGGACCAAGTCGTATTTCTTTTCCAGTCCTTTCGGGATATAATCTGCATTTATGGTTACGATATTCATGTTTGGATCCCTGAAGTAATGTATGCCTAAAGTGTCGAGTTCGCTGCAAAGCCAATCGGTACGTTTTTGCAGGGCCTGGATTTTTTCATGCCACCCGGAAGGGCCATAAGTAAACAAAATCATCCAGACCGCTACGGCGTTGGCACCGCTGCGGCTTCCGCATAAAGTCAGATCCATTCCTTCCACATATTCCGCTTCTTTGGTGAGCACGTTTTCAATCAGCCCTTTTCGGCAGATGAAAATACCGGTCCCGTAAGGAGCCTGAAGCATTTTGTGGGCATCAATAGTGATGGAACTTATTTTCGGATTTTCAAATGATATCGTTGATGCTTCATTGGTGAAGGGGTACACAAATCCCCCATAGGCCCCGTCAATATGAAGTTTGTAGGTTACCTGATGATTTTCCAATGCTTTTATGTAGTCGTCCGGATTGTCAATAGAGCCGAACATAGTGGTTCCCATATTGGCCACCACTATGAAATAGTTTTTTCCTTCGGCTTTTGCTGCAGAAATCAGATTGTTGAGTTGTATAGTATCAAGTGTGCGGGTTTCGAAATTTACGGGAACTGAATACCAATCGAGCATTAGTAAGTTGGCTGCTTTCGGAATCGAATAATGGGTGTCTTCAGAAGCGATAATGGCAATCTCGCTCAGTTTTGCCTGATGTTCATTCATAAAGTGATTGCGATACATCCATATCGCCTGAATGTTGGCCTCTGTGCCGCCCGGCGCGATATAGCCATCGTATCCGTTTATTTTGGCTTTAAAAACATCTACAGCCAATACTTTTAAAACTTCTCGTTCCATTTCCTGTGTACCGCTGAAAGCACTCTCGGAAGCTCCAAAGGTATGACAACCAATATGATTGGGATTGGTGACATAGGTTTGCAATAATGGTGTGTCTTTCAAGAAGGGAACATCGTTGCGAAACACTTTTCCGTCCAGACTGGAACCGGGATATCCCAAAGAGATGTCTTGAGCAAAATTTACATTTTCCCGTAATGCTTTTTCAATGCGTTGCTGCTGTTCGGTCTGCGAAAGTTTTTTCCAAATTATCATAAAAAATTGTTTCGGTAAAATTAAGGTCTTCCAAATCAATAAAATATGATAAATGTTAGGTTTTATCAGGGACTGGCAGGCTATTTCTTTTCCAGTTCGGTGGAAATATGGTAAATAGCATCGCCCTGATAAACAATTGGCGCTTCATTTACGTTGATGATGTAACCGGAATTCGGTGCTTTCATTTTGTGTTCGATCTTTCCGTACGGATCGGAAATGGTGGCCATCAGTTGTCCTTTTTCAACAAAACTTCCAATGGGGGTATACCCGTGGAACATACCAGAATATTTTGCTCTTATCCAGGTTGATTTTTCGATATAAGTACTATCGGATTCCGCCGAAATGGCTTTTTTTCGGTTGTTGAGCATGTCCAGATGTTCCAAAACCCGTTTGGTGCCTTCGATGCCTTTTTGGGTAACGTCTTCATTGATGTCGATGGATTTTCCGCCTTCAAACAACAGCATTTTTACGCCGAGCTTGTCGCAGGAATTTCGAAATGATCCGGTAATGTTGTTGGAATATAAGGTGAAAGGAGCATTAAAGATCGAAGCCAAATCGCGTAGTTCCGGATTGTTGGGCGCAATACGGATTTGAGCTGCATTAAATCGCGAGGCGCCGCCGGCATGAAAATCGATCGCATAATCAACGTGCGGAATGACTTCCTTAAGCAAATAGTAAGCGAATCGGCTGGCCAAAGAACCATTTTTGCTTCCCGGGAACACACGGTTCAAATCACGACCGTCGGGAAACTCCCTGGTCTGGTTCACAAATCCGAAAACATTGATAATCGGAATGCAGATGATAGTTCCGATTTTGGGTTTGTTGATTTTCTGTACGATCATTTGCCGCACAATCTCAATTCCGTTGATTTCATCGCCGTGCAGTCCTGCCGTGAGCAATACAGTGGGGCCCTGAACTTTGGACCGTTCCACGATAATCGGGATTTTCAGTTTGGTCATGGTGTGGAGTTTGGCAATTTCCATGTTGATGGTCTTGCTTTCTCCCGGCAGAATTTCTTCTTTTAGAATTTTCAGGACGTTATTGCGGTAATTCATAGCAGGTTAAAACGCTAAAATAGAAAATAAGTTTCGAATTATGAATGCAGATTATTATTTGTAGGATAATTTCTTTTACTTGGGATGATTTCGTAAATTTGAAACAGTCAAAGACTAAAAATCCAAAAGTCTAAATTCCAACATCGAATTACTATAATGTCGCTTTCCGCTTTAGAACTCCAAATCCAAACCCTGCCCGACAGTCCGGGCGTATATCAATATTACGATAAGGAAGGAAAAATTCTATACGTCGGAAAAGCGAAAAACCTGAAAAAAAGGGTTGCTTCCTACTTCAATAAAGTACACGACAATGCCAAGACGAATGTGCTGGTAAAGAAAATCGTTTCCATCAAACATATTGTTGTTCCCACGGAAACCGATGCACTGCTGTTGGAAAATAACCTAATTAAGAAACTTCAGCCGCGTTATAATGTGATGTTGCGCGATGACAAGACCTATCCGTGGATCTGCATCAAGAACGAACGTTTCCCGCGCATTTTTTCCACCCGTAAAATGATTAAGGACGGTTCGGAGTATTTTGGGCCTTATACCAGTTTTAAAACAGTACACACGATTCTGGATTTAATCAAAGAGCTTTATCCTTTGCGAACCTGCAATTATGATTTGAGCAAAGCCAATATCGACAGCGGAAAGTTCAAGGTTTGCCTGGAATACCACATCGGAAACTGCAAAGGTCCGTGTGAAGGATTGGAAACGATTACGGATTACGAAAAAAAAGTGCAGGCCATCCGCGAAATCCTGAAAGGAAATTTTAAAGACAGTTTAAAGGATTTCAAAAAACATATGGGCGAACTGGCGGCCGAAATGAAATTTGAAGAAGCCCAGAAGATCAAGGAAAAAATCGAAGTGCTGGAAAATTATCAGGCCAAATCAACGATCCTGAATCCGAAAATTTCCAATATCGATGTATTTTCGATTGTTTCCGATGAAGGCATGGCGTATGTGAACTTTCTGCAGATTTCCCACGGCGCCATTGTGCGTTCGCATACGATGGAACTCAAAAAGAAACTGGAAGAAACCGACGAAGAGTTGCTGGAACTGGCTGTGGTGGAACTGCGCGAGCGTTTTCATCTGAATTCCAAAGAAATCATCCTTCCTTTTGAATTGGATTTCGGCGAAAAAATAAAAGTGACCGTTCCGAAATTGGGCGATAAAAAACAGATTCTCGATTTGTCCGAGCGAAACGCTAAGTTTTATAGGATGGATCAGTTAAAACAGATTAAAATTGTCGATCCCGAGCGCCATACCAACCGAATCATGTCGCAGATGCAAAAAGATTTGCGCCTTTCGGTAGAACCGCGCCATATCGAATGTTTTGATAACTCGAACATCCAGGGAACAAATCCCGTTTCGGCCTGTGTGGTGTTTAAAGACGGAAAACCCAGCAAGAAAGATTACCGTCATTTCAATATTAAAACCGTTGAGGGTCCGAACGACTTTGCTTCAATGGAAGAAGTGGTGTACCGAAGATACAAACGATTACTGGACGAGGACCAGCCGTTGCCGCAACTGATCATCATCGACGGCGGAAAAGGGCAATTGTCTTCGGCCTTGAAAAGTATCGATGATTTGGGACTACGCGGAAAAATAGCCATCATCGGTATTGCCAAACGATTGGAGGAATTGTTTTATCCTGGTGATTCGGTGCCGTTGTATCTGGACAAGAAATCGGAAACACTTAAAATTATTCAGCAGCTGCGCAACGAAGCCCACCGTTTCGGAATCACGTTTCACCGTGACAAACGAAGCAAAGCTGCATTGAATTCTTCTATAGAAAGCATCCCCGGAATCGGCGAAAAAACGATGCAGACATTGATTTTACACTTTAAATCGGTGAAACGACTAAAAATGGCGACAGAAAGAGAAATTTCTGACGTCGTAGGTCTTTCAAAAGCCAAAAAAATTGTCGAATTTTACAATAAACCCAACCCAACAGAATAACAATGAAGAAACATCTTGCGCTGATATTAATTTTTGGCCTGATTTTTCATGCTTTTGCCCAAGATCAAAAAAGACCTAAAATAGGACTGGTTTTGAGTGGTGGCGGCGCTAAAGGATTGGCGCATGTTGGTGTATTGAAGGTGTTGGAGGAAGCCGGTGTAAAAGTGGATTACATAGGAGGAACGAGTATGGGCGCTATTGTCGGCGGGTTGTATGCTGCGGGTTATACGGCCAATCAGCTGGATTCCATTTTCAGGGCGGCTGATCCGGACGCGCTTATCCAGGATTACATCCCAAGAACTTCCAAAAACTTTTTCGAGAAAAGAAACGATGAGCTGTATGCCTTGACATTACCTTTCAATAATTTTAAAATTGGTGTTCCCGCTGCCCTTTCCAAAGGGATGTATAATTATAATATGCTCAGCCGATTGACCAATCATGTGCGTTATACCCGTGATTTTAACCAGCTTCCAATCCCTTTTGTGTGTATTGCTACCGATATAGAAACCGGTCAGGAGGTGGTGATCAGAAACGGGATTTTGCCTAAAGCTATTTTGGCAAGCGGCGCATTCCCTTCTTTGTATACTCCGATTGAGATAGATGGAAGATTGCTTATCGATGGAGGGGTGACCAATAATTATCCTATCGAAGAAGTAAAGAAGATGGGGGCGGATATCATTATCGGTGTAGATGTTCAGGATGGGTTGAAAGACCGAAGCAATCTCGGTGGTGCCACGGGAGTTCTGGTGCAGATTGCCAATTTCGAAATGATCCAGAAAATGAACGAAAAAAGAAAGGCTACCGATATTTACATAAAGCCCGACGTAATGGGTTATTCTGTTATTTCATTTGATTTGGGAAAAGACATTATTACCAAAGGGGAGGAGGCAGCTTTTTCCGTATATGAAATTCTTTCCAAGTACGGGGGAACAGATATGAAGCAGTCCAAAAAGATTAATGGCCCCAAATTAACGGATGTGATCACTATCGATACCGTCAAAATCAATGATCTTAATAATTTTACAAGACCCTATGTATTGGGGAAATTGCGTTTTAAGAATAATTCAAAAGTTTCATTTCAAAAGCTGAGCGACGGTATTGGGAATCTTAGTTCGACACAAAATTTCAGTGCCATAACCTATTATTTTGAAAAGAATGACGGTAAGGACAATATCGTGTTTGATTTAAAGGAGAATCCGATTAACCGCTTCCTGAAATTCGGTTTACATTATGATGGGTTGTATAAAAGTGCAGCGCTGATCAACGTGACTCAGAAAAAACTATTCTTTAAAAATGACAATCTTTCCTTTGATCTTATTTTGGGAGACAATCTTCGGTATAACCTGAATTATTATTACGACAACGGGTTTCTTTGGAGTTTCGGTGTGAATTCGCGCCTCAATCAATTCGAAAAGAAGAGTATGGTTGATTTTAGTAACGGAGAAGCGCTAGAATCTTTGGGTATTCATTCTATTCCTCTTACGTACCTCGATTTTACTAATCAGGTATTTGCTCAAACTGTTTTTGCCCAAAAATTCCTTATCGGAGCAGGCGGTGAGTGGAAGTATTTAAATATAGAATCGGAAGCATTGGAAAATACCAATCCGGTTATTGAAAACAGTAATTACCTTTCCTTCTATGGGTACATGAAATTTGACACTAAGGATAAAAATTATTTTACCACAAGAGGATTGCATTTTTTTGGTGATTTTAAAACGTTATTCTATTCAAGTGATTATACCAATACTTTTGAGCCGTTTTCAATTGCAAAAGGTGATATTGCATTTGTGGAAACTTTTTTTAAACGTTTGGCTTTTAAAATTCAGTCGGAAGCTGGATTTTCGATTGGGAAACATACGGTGCCTTTTCATGATTTCGTTTTGGGGGGGTACGGTTATAATATGATTAATAATTTCCGACACTTTTACGGGTATGATTTTTTAAGTGTTGCCGGGGACAGTTACATAAAAGGAGAATTTGGTTTTGATTATGAATTTTACAAAAAAAATCATTTTAATGCTTATGCCAATTATGCTAATGTAGGCAATGCTATATTTGAAGATAACCGCTGGATTTCCCATCCCAAACTTTCCGGATACGCTCTTGGTTACGGATTAGAAACGCTGATTGGGCCCATAGAGTTGAAGCATAGTTGGTCTCCGGAAACCAAAGATCATTTCACCTGGATTAGTGTAGGGTTCTGGTTTTAGCGGTTTGTGGCAAACTTCCGTCACTTTTTGTGTTTTAATTTCTTTTTTTTGTGACATTGTTTTAAAAAAACTCTACTTTTGGGAACTTATAATACCAAAAACTCAATTTATGTCTATTTGGAAAACGAAATCATTGACGCAATTGTTAGGTGAAGCGTCAGAATCTGAAAAAGGTTTAAGAAGAACCCTTTCTTCCCGTGCTCTTATTGCCTTGGGTATTGGAGCCATCATTGGAGCGGGACTGTTTTCATTAACCGGAATTGCTGCTGCAGAACATGCGGGGCCTGCCGTAACATTATCATTTATTTTGGCAGCTGTGGGTTGTGCTTTTGCAGGGCTTTGTTATGCTGAGTTTGCCTCAATGATTCCTGTTGCCGGAAGTGCTTATACCTATTCTTATGCAACAATGGGTGAGTTTATGGCATGGATTATTGGTTGGGATTTGGTTTTGGAATATGCTTTAGGTGCAGCCACAGTTGGTGTGAGCTGGTCGAGATATTTTCTGGAATTGCTTAGTAAATTGGGCGTTCATTTACCGCACAGTCTTATCTGCTCCCCATGGGAAACGTTAAAATTGAGTGACGGTACAGTAATAGAAGGAGGAATTATCAATCTTCCGGCTATTTTTATCGTGGTGATGCTTTCGTTGATTTTGATCAGAGGAACAAAGGAATCGGCATCGATGAACAATTTCCTTGTAATTTTGAAAGTGTCTGTGGTAATATTATTCATCGTTTTGGGATGGAATTATATAGATCAGGCTAATTATCATCCTTATATTCCTGCAAACACAGGAGTGAAAGGACAGTTTGGTATTTCGGGAATTGCAGCAGGAGCTGCAACGGTTTTCTTTGCCTTCATTGGTTTTGATGCGGTTTCAACTGCTGCTCAGGAAGCGAAAAACCCTCAAAAAGGAATGCCGATTGGTATTTTAGGTTCGTTAGTGATTTGTACTATTTTATACGTTTTGTTTGCACACGTAATGACAGGTCTTGTGCCGTATTACGAATTCGTAGGTGATGCAAAACCGGCTGCAACGGCATTCGCTAAAACACCATACGGATTTTTACAAACAGGTTTGATTGTTGCTATTCTTGCAGGTTATACTTCAGTTATCTTGGTAATGTTAATGGGGCAAAGTCGTGTGTTCTATTCCATGAGTAATGACGGTTTGTTGCCGCGTTTCTTCGGAGAAGTGCATGCTAAGTTCCATACGCCTTGGAAGACAAATCTTTTCTTTATGGTGTTTGTGAGTCTTTTTGCAGGATTCGTTCCTGTGAGTGATTTAGGTCATATGGTGAGTATCGGTACATTATTGGCTTTCGTGTTGGTATGTATCGGGGTGATGGTAATGCGTAAAAAAATGCCGGACGCGCCAAGATCTTTCAAAACTCCGTTAGTGCCATTCGTGCCGATTGCTGGTGTATTAGTGTGTGTGTACCTTATGTACTCGCTTCCGCAGGAAAGCTGGATCCGACTTGTGGTTTGGATGATAATCGGAGTGGTTATCTACTTTATGTACGGTAAAAAGAACAGTAAGGTCAATAACCAATAGATTTTAAAATAATATCAAATAAACCCAAAAAGTATAACAAAGCTGTTTCTTTTTGGGTTTTTTTATTTTATTCAATTTCAATATAATTTCCGATATTTGTACTGTTATGAATAAACATTGGACAGGTTTATTAGCACATCTTAAATTCCTCATCAAGAGAAATCCTGAATGAGTCGTTTTTCTTTTTGATTGATTGAACTAAGCCTGTTATCAGGGCTTTAATTGCAATAATTTAAAAAAAAGAACATGCCATTTTATCATAAACTGGGAAAAATCCCTCATAAAAGACATATACAGTTCCGTAAAGAAAACGGTGATTTGTATTATGAACAGCTTTTTGGTACTGTTGGTTTTGACGGAATGTCTACCAATTCTTACCACGAACACCGTCCTACACAGGTAAAGCAAATAAAAAGCCAATACAGCGTAGCGCCTAAAATAGCGAAAGCCAATAATATTCAGTCATACCGATTAAGAGGTTTTGAGGTGGCTCCGCAAGACGATTTTCTGGAAAGCAGAAAAATCGTGCTTACCAATTCGGATTGCCACATCGTATTGGCAGCGCCAAGAAAATCAACGACCGACTATTTTTATAAGAATACCGATTCGGATGAAATGATCTTCATCCACCGCGGAACCGGGAAATTGCGTACTATCTACGGAAACCTGGATTTCAAATACGGCGATTACCTGATTGTGCCACGCGGAATCATCTATAAAATCGATTTCGATACCGAAGACAACCGTTTGTTTATCGTTGAATCACACCGACCAATTTATACGCCAAAACGTTACAGAAACTGGTTCGGACAATTGGTGGAGCATTCACCTTACTGCGAAAGAGATATCCGTCGTCCGGAAGAACTGGAAACGTACGATGAAAAAGGCGAATTTATCATCAAAGTAAAAAAGAAAGACGAAATTTTCGAAATGGTTTATGCTACGCATCCCTTTGACGTAGTAGGGTATGATGGTTATAACTATCCGTACGCATTATCCATTCACGATTTCGAGCCTATAACCGGAAGAATTCATCAACCGCCTCCAGTACATCAGACTTTCGAAACGGATGCTTTTGTGGTGTGTTCGTTCGTGCCTCGTTTGTACGATTACCATCCGCAATCTATCCCGGCACCGTACAACCACAGTAATATCGATTCGGATGAAGTGTTGTATTATGTAGACGGTGATTTTATGAGCCGTAACGATATCGAAGCTGGTCATATTTCCCTGCACCCGGCCGGAATCCCACATGGACCACACCCGGGAGCTACGGAAAGAAGTATTGGTCAAACAGAAACACAGGAGCTGGCGGTTATGGTCGATACCTTTAAGCCGCTAATGGTGACTGAGGATGCTATGAAAATAGCAGACGAGAAGTATTTCCAATCCTGGTTAGATTAAAAGTCAGATAATAATTTTTAGAAGCAATTCCTGATGTGAGCTAACTCGAGCGTAGCGAACAGGCGAAGCAATCTTTTTTTGCCACTTATAAAAACAAAAAATGGATGTCCTTTCCATCAGGGCTAAATGAATCAATAACAGATCGCGTTCGGAACCCAAAAAAGTGCAGTACGATCGCATTAAAAATACAGAATTATGGCAGATGAAATTAAATCCGTAGAATACGGCTTAGAGAAAATATTTGAAGGGGCACAGGATTTTCTGCCTCTTTTAGGGACTGATTATGTAGAATTCTACGTAGGGAACGCTAAACAGGCGGCTCACTTTTATAAAACAGCTTTCGGATTCCAGTCGCTTGCGTATGCTGGCTTGGAAACTGGGGTGAAAGACAGGGCTTCATATGTGTTAAAGCAAGATAAAATCCGTTTAGTACTAACAACAGCTTTAAACAGTGCTTCGCCAATCGGAGAGCACGTAAAAAAGCACGGAGATGGAGTTAAAGTTATTGCACTTTGGGTAGAAGATGCGCGTTCCGCTTTTGAAGAAACTACAAAACGTGGAGCAAAACCTTATTTTGAACCGGTTGTTGAAAAAGATGAAAATGGTGAAGTAGTACGTGCTGGTATCTACGGTGCTTATGGGGAAACAGTTTTTGTTTTTGTTGAACGTAAAAATTATAAAGGTATCTTTTTGCCTGGATATAGTGAGTGGAAATCTGATTACAATCCTGAACCGGTTGGACTAAAATATATAGACCACATGGTTGGAAATACTGGTTGGAACAGAATGAATGAAGCCGTAAAATGGTTTGAAGATGTCATGGGGTTTGTGAACTTCCTTTCGTTTGACGACAAACAAATTACGACAGAGTATTCCGCATTGATGTCGAAAGTAATGTCAAACGGAAACGGGCGCATTAAATTCCCGATCAACGAACCGGCAGAAGGGAAAAAACGTTCACAAATTGAAGAGTACTTAGATTTTTACGAGGATGAAGGAGTACAGCATATTGCTGTTGCTACCGATGATATCATCAAAACCGTTGCGGATATGCGTTCGCGTGGCGTAGAATTTTTAAGCACACCGCCTCAGGCTTATTACGATGCAATACCTGAAAGATTGAAAGACCATATGTCCAAATTCAAGGAAGATATTCACGAGCTTCAGAAATTAGGGATTATGATCGATGCCGATGAGGAAGGTTATTTACTGCAGATTTTTACCAAACCGGTGGAAGACCGTCCGACACTTTTCTTTGAGATTATTCAAAGAATGGGTGCAAAAGGATTCGGTGCAGGTAACTTTAAAGCGCTTTTCGAATCGATAGAAAGAGAGCAGCAATTGAGAGGAACGTTATAAAAATTATATTTTTATTACGAATAATGCAAAATCAGGCTTTTTGAAAGCTGAAGTTTTGCTAATATTGTGTTAAAGTTGAAATTTCGGTTGCAATTATGTAATAAAACCAACTACATTTGCACTACGAAAATGAGGAAGTCATAACCCCTCATTGGAGTAAGTAAATTTTTCATAATTTATAGTTTTTTGGTTGGTTAATAGCATAAAAACTCAGTCATTTTTTTGACTGAGTTTTTTTGTTTTCCTAATTTTGGTATAGGAATTGTGATTTTGGTTGTAAATTACATAAAATTTGACCAATGAAAAAAGGTGTACTACTTCTCTCCCTTCTCTGTTTGCTGGTGTTTGCGGCGTCTTTTACTTCCGCACGACAGGAAGATGCCTTCGCAACGGGGGAATTTTTTAAATTCCGAATTCACTACGGGCTTGTAAATGCCGGCTTCGCAACTCTAGAAATTAAGGAAGCGGTACGCAATAACAGAAAAGTTCATCATGTTATCGGAAAGGGTTATACAGTAGGGATGACCAAATTCTTCTTCAAGGTTGCGGACGATTATCAAAGTATGTTCGACAAGGAAACCGGCAAGCCTTATCAGTATCTCAGAAAAATAGATGAGGGGGGATATACCAAGAATCAGGAGGGTTTTTTTAATCAAACAAAAAACACGGTACTTGTTAAAGACTATAAAAATAAATCCGAAAAAATCTTTACCGTGCCTGAAAATGTTCAGGATATTGTATCTTCGTTTTATTATTTAAGAAACCATCCGAGAATCGATAAAATGGTCCCGGGAGAATCGATTGTTATCGATATGTTCTTCGATGATGAGGTATATAAATTCAAACTCAAATACATCGGAAGGGAAGATCTAGATACCAAATTCGGCATTATTCCAACCATGGTTTTCAGGCCTTATGTTCAATCCGGACGAGTATTTAAGGAACAGGAAAGTTTAACTGTCTGGATTTCGGACGATGACAATAAAATGCCGATTCGAATAAAAGCCAGTTTGGCTGTAGGATCTTTAAAAGCTGACTTGGACGGATTCAAAGGATTAAAAAACTCTTTTAAAGTTAAAGTAAAAAAACAATAATGGAAATTACACCAGAAATTCAGCATCAACTGGATCAAATTGAAGCAAAATTCCAGGCGATCAATCAAAAAACAGAAACGCATTTAGAAGGCCTTTTATGGGCTAAACCCATCACTTATTGGGATTATATACAAACCGACGCACTTTTAAATTTACAGATTCAACGCACAACATTGCCGGATGAAATGGTTTTTATCATGTACCATCAGGTGAATGAATTGTTGTTCAAAATGATTCTGTGGGAAATTGAACAGGTTTCCAATGCGGCAACGTTGACTACCTCTTTTTTTGCAGAACGTCTTCACCGAATCAGTCGTTATTTCAACATGCTTACCACCTCGTTTGATATTATGGGCGATGGGATGGAAGTGGAGCAGTATTTGAAATTCCGAAACACATTAACGCCGGCCAGCGGTTTCCAAAGTGCGCAATACCGTTTGATCGAATTTGCTTCAACGGATTTGATCAACCTTATCGATCACCGTTTCAGGGCGACTATCGACCGTAATACGCCATACGAGCATGCTATGGAGCATTTGTACTGGCAGGCAGGAGGAAAAGATTATGCTACGGGTGAAAAGTCCTATCTGTTAAAAGGATTTGAGAAGAAATATAAGGCCGAATTCCTTTCTTTTATGGAGGAATATAATCAGAAAAACCTTTGGCAGAAATTCAAGCAATTGCCGGAAGAAGATCAGAAAAATGCCGACTTGATTGCAGCAATGCGTCATTATGATAAAACGGTAAACATCACTTGGGTTATGGGTCATTACAATGCTGCTGTGAAGTATATTGAGAGTGTTCCCGGAGCTCATGAAGCCACCGGAGGCAGTGACTGGAAAAAATATATGTTGCCAAAATACCAAAGAAGGATATTTTTTCCCGAACTTTGGACGAAAGAAGAATTGGAAAAATGGGGAGAATAAAAAAATAACCAACCTAAACCAACAAAATTGAGATACGTCACAATCATATTATTATCATTAATATTATTTGCTTGTAACAAAAAAGAAGAAAAAGAAGGAACAAAAAAAGCCGAAGCCCCGAAAGAGAAGATTGTTGTTGAATTCGGATTCAAATTAAATGATTTTAAAGTCGTTCACGATACAGTTCAATCGGGTGACAGTTTCGGAAAAATATTAAGCGAACAAGGGTTTGATGCTGCTAAGGTGCATGAGATCAATGAAAAAGTAAAAGACTCTTTCGATGTCCGCAACATCCGAATCGGAAAACCGTTTACCTTACTTCAAAATAAAACAGCGCCCAACGATTTAAAAGTATTCATCTATCAGCCCGATAAGATGAGCTATTATGTTGTGGACTTGCGCGACTCTATTCCGTTGGTTTATAAAAAAGAACGTCCGGTGGTTATCAAACGCAGAGCGATTGCTGCTGCCATTGACGGTTCTGTTTCCAGTACGTTAAGCCGTGCAGGGGTTTCTCCGTCACTAGCACCTGAATTATCAAAAATTTATGCTTGGTCCATCGACTTTTTTAAAATCAAGAAAGGCGACAAGTTCGCGGTAATCGTGAATGAAAAATACCTTGAAGGCGGAGAATATCTAGGCGTTGAAAATGTAGAGGCTTCTTACTTTGAATACAAAGGAAAAAAAATCTATGCATTTCCGTTCAAACAGGATGAAAATTCAAAAAGAGTTGATTATTTCGATGAAGAAGGAAAAGTGCTTAAGAATATGTTCTTAAAAGCGCCTCTGAAATTCGTAAACATTACCTCCAGATTTGCTAAAAGCCGTTTTCACCCTGTCCAGTTGCGTTGGAAAGCACATAATGGGACTGATTATGCGGCAGCGACCGGAACTCCTATTATGACCACTGCCTCAGGGACTGTTGTGCAGACAGGGTACACCGGCGGTAACGGTAATTTTGTAAAAGTGAAACATAACGGGACATATTCTACGCAATATCTGCACATGTCAAAGATACTTGTCAGACAAGGACAACATGTTCAACAGGGGCAAGTGATCGGGAAGGTTGGCAGTACAGGTTTGGCTACCGGGCCTCATGTTTGCTACCGTTTCTGGAAAAACGGGGTTCAGGTTGACCCGCTCCGTCAAAAATTACCGAATTCTGAACCTATGAACCCAAAATACAAAGCCCGATTTATAACCGAAATGACTCCGTTAAAAAAAGAATTGGATAGTGTTTCATTAGCTAAATTTGGAGAATAATGGCACTGATAAACACAAATCCTACAGGAACTGCAGCCTGGAAAAAATTGCGAGAACATTTTGCTTTCATGGAGAATGTTTCCATGTGTGATATGTTTTCCAATGATCCTGACCGTGTTCAGAAATTTCACATTATCTGGGGTGATTTCTTATTGGATTATTCCAAAAACCGAATCAACTCCGAAACCCTCGATCTGCTTTTAGCACTGGCCGAAGAAATAAATCTTAAAGACGCAATCCAAAAGTATTTTTTCGGTGATAAAATTAACGCGACCGAAAACAGAGCGGCATTGCATACAGCTTTGCGCACTTCACAAAAATCGCTTTTGGTCGACGGGAAGAATGTTATTCGTGAGATTGAAAGCGTACAGGGAAAAATTAAATTGTTTACCGAATCCGTTATTTCCGGAAGCCGAAAAGGTTTTACCGGGAAAGCTTTTACAGATATCGTCAACATTGGTATTGGCGGTTCCGATTTAGGTCCGGACATGGCCGTGGAAGCCTTGCAGTTTTATAAAAACCATTTGAACCTGCACTTTATTTCAAATATTGATGGTGATCATGTTGCTGAGAGTATCAAAAAACTGAACCCGGAAACCACTTTGTTTATTGTGGTCTCAAAGACTTTTACAACTCAGGAAACGATTTCGAACGCCACGATTCTTAAAAAGTGGTTTTTACAATCGGGTGAAAAAGAAGATGTAGCCAAACATTTTGTGGCTGTTTCTACCAATATCAAGGAGGTAACCCAATTCGGGATTGCTTCAGATAACATTTTTCCGATGTGGGACTGGGTCGGCGGTCGTTTTTCGATGTGGAGTGCCGTTGGTTTATCAATAGCATTATCGGTCGGATATGAAAATTTCGAGAAGTTGCTTGATGGTGCCCAACAAATGGATGCTCATTTTGAAAACGCTCCTTTCGAAGATAATATCTCTGTGATTCTAGCCTTGTTGAGTGTTTGGTATAATAATTTCTTTGGATGTGAAACTGAAGCTGTTATCCCATATTCGCAATATCTAAAAAAATTAGCGCCGTATTTGCAGCAGGCGGTAATGGAAAGCAACGGGAAACGGGTGGATCGCGACGGTAATCCTGTAAATTACCAAACCGGGAACATTATTTGGGGCGAACCGGGAAGTAATGCCCAACACGCTTTCTTTCAGTTAATTCATCAGGGAACCAAATTAATTCCTTGTGATTTTATTGGTTTTATCGAGCCGCTTCACGGCAATAAGGCACACCATGATAAACTCATGTCTAATTTCTTCGCTCAAACCGAAGCCTTACTTTTAGGGAAAAGGGAAGAGGATGTGATCGCCGAAGGTGTTCAGAACGAATTTTTAATCCCTTTTAAGGAGTTTAAAGGTAACAAGCCTACAAATACCCTTCTGATACATAAACTGACGCCGGAAACTCTGGGATCGTTAATTGCTATGTATGAACACAAGATATTTGTTCAAGGTGTTATCTGGAACATCTTCAGTTTTGATCAATTTGGTGTGGAATATGGAAAACAACTGGCAAATACTATCCTGGATGAAATCAATACCGGGAATTCAAAACCTCACGATAGTTCAACAGAATTTCTTTTAAAATTCTATTCCGACATAAAAACAGAAAAGCCTCAGATATGAGGCTTTTTTTATATCAATTCGATTAACTCTAATGCGCGTTTTACTGATTTTACATTTTCGAAAGTCAGCAGCAAACGTAAACCGTTTTTGGTTTCTTTCTCCTTCATTTTGCAAAGGTTTCCGTTTTGTTGCACGAATTGCAACACTTTCATGAATTTTGCCGACTGGTAGAAATCGGATTGCTGGTCGGAAACAAAATAACCTACCATTTTTCCTTGCTTCAGTACCAATTTTTCAATTCCAATATGAGTCGCTTTCCATTTGATACGGATGCTGTTCAATAATGCAACCGCTTGTTTTGGCAAGGCGCCGAAACGGTCAATCAATTTTTGTTCGTATTGCTGAAGCGCTTCTTCGGTTTTGATTACGCTTAATTCATTGTACAAATTCAGACGTTCCGAGATGTTGTTGATGTATTCGTCAGGGAATAACAGTTCAAAATCAGTGTCAATCTGAATGTCTTTGACGTATTCCTTGGTTTCGATGTCATTTTCTTCCGGATACAAATCTTTGAATTCGTTTTCTTTCAGTTCCTCGATAGCTTCGTTCATGATTTTCTGATAGGTGTCAAAACCGATGTCATTGATGAAACCGCTTTGTTCTCCTCCCAATAAATCTCCGGCACCGCGAATTTCCAGATCCTTCATGGCGATGTTGAAACCGCTGCCCAATTCACTGAACTGTTCCAAAGCCTGGATACGTTTTCGTGCTTCTTCGGTCATAGCAGAATATGGCGGACAGATAAAATAACAGAACGCTTTTTTATTGCTTCGTCCCACACGGCCTCGCATCTGATGTAAATCGGATAAACCGAAATTATTGGCATTGTTGATGAAAATCGTATTGGCATTCGGTACGTCTAAACCACTTTCAATGATTGTGGTCGCTACCAAAACGTCGAAGTCTCCGTCCATAAAAGCCAACATCAGTTCTTCCAGTTTTTTACCATCCATCTGACCGTGTCCCACGCCAACTTTCGCTCCGGGAACCAAACGCTGAATCATTCCGGCAATTTCCTTAATGTTTTCAATTCGGTTGTTGATGAAATAGACCTGTCCGCCACGCTCAATCTCATAAGAAATTGCATCGCGGATCACTTCTTCGTTAAATCCTACAACCTGTGTGTCTATCGGATAACGGTTCGGAGGAGGTGTCGTGATTACCGATAAATCCCGTGCAGCCATCAGTGAAAACTGTAGGGTTCTAGGGATCGGTGTTGCGGTTAATGTCAGTGTGTCGACGTTATGCGCGATGGTTTTCAGTTTGTCTTTTACGTTTACGCCGAATTTCTGTTCTTCGTCTACGATTAGTAAGCCCAAATCTTTGAAAACCACATTTTTATTGACGAGCTGATGGGTTCCGATCAGAATATCGAGTTTTCCTTCTTCCAGTTGTTTCAGGGTTTCCGCTTTTTGTTTGGCTGAACGGAATCGATTAACATATGCAACGCTTACCGGCATGTCTTTTAATCGGTCGCGGAAGGTTTTGTAATGTTGGAACGCCAAAATGGTCGTCGGCACTAAAACAGCTACTTGTTTTCCATTATCAACTGCTTTAAAAGCAGCACGTATAGCCACCTCAGTTTTTCCGAAACCAACATCGCCACAAACCAAACGGTCCATCGGGCGGTCGTTTTCCATGTCGGTTTTTACTTCCTGCGTAGCTTTTAGCTGGTCCGGTGTGTCTTCGTAAATGAAGGAGGATTCCAGTTCGGCCTGAAGGTAACTGTCTGGTGCAAAAGCAAATCCTTTGTCCAAACGGCGTTTAGCGTAGAGCTGAATCAGGTTGAACGCAATGTGTTTTACGCGAGCTTTGGTTTTTTGTTTTAAAGTTTTCCAAGCCGTAGAACCCAGTTTGTATATTTTCGGAGGCGCTCCGTCTTTTCCGTTGTATTTAGATATTTTGTGCAGCGAGTGGATGCTTACATACACAATGTCGTTATCGGCATAAACCAACTTGATGGCTTCCTGTGTTTTGCCTTCCACCTGAATTTTCTGCAATCCGCCAAATTTCCCGATTCCGTGATCGATGTGGGTCACATAATCCCCAACGGAAAGGGTTGTGAGTTCCTTCAGCGTAATGGTTTGTTTCTTCGAATACCCGTTTTTCAGATTGAATTTATGATAACGCTCGAATATCTGATGGTCGGTATAACAGGCAATCTGTATTTCTTCGTCGATGAACCCCTGAAACAGCGAAAAAACAACGGTATGATATTGTTTGCGGATGTTTTCGTGATTCGCTTCATCCAGACTTTCAAAAATATCGTGGAAACGTTTCGCCTGTCCGTCATTGGAACAGAACAAATAGTTTTTGATGCCGTTAAAATGATTGTCGTTCAGATTATTTAACAGCAAATCAAATTGCTTGTTGAACGACGGCTGTGGCTGCGTGTGAAATTCAAACGTTTTTTCGGTTCGGAAAATGGGTTTGGCAGCCAATTCCACCAACGTAAAATCCAAGGCCTTTTTTACGAAAGCCTGCTGGTTTAAAAACATGGCTTCCGGAGCCGCGTGCTGAATGTCTTTTGAAAGTTTTTCGAATGCTTCCGTGGCTTTTCCGAACAATTTGTCCAATTGCGATAACAGCAAATCAGTATTCTGAAGGAAAAGAACAGTTTGTGGATTGATGTACTCTAGGAAACTTTCGCGGTTCTCTTTCAGGAATTTATTTTCAACATTCGGAATGATGGTGATTTTTTTCTGTTTTTCAATGGAAAGCTGCGTTTCCACATCAAAACTTCGTATGGAATCCACTTCGTTGCCAAAGAATTCGATTCGGTACGGATTGTCATTGGAAAACGAGAATACGTCGATGATTCCGCCTCGTACCGAGAATTCTCCTGGTTCTGATACGAAATCCACTCGTTTGAAATTGTATTCGAAAAGGACTTCGTTGATGAAATCGATGGAAATGGAATCGCCAACGGTTACTTTCAGCGTGTTTTTGTCCAATTCCTTTCGGGTAACCACTTTCTCAAAAAGCGCATCGGGATAAGTTACGATGATGGCTGGTTTTTTACGCGAATTGATGCGATTTAATACTTCGGCACGTAATAAAACATTGGCATTGTCGGTTTCTTCAATCTGATACGGACGACGATAGGAGCCGGGATAAAACAATACGTCCTGATCGTTGATAAGGCTTTCCAGATCGTTCAGGTAGTAGGCTGCTTCTTCCTTGTCCTGAAAAACGAGCAAAAAAGGAAGATCGGTTTTTTGGAAAAGGGCTTCGATGACAAACGACAACGACGAACCGATTAATCCTTTCATTTGGATTTTCGATTCGCGTTTTTGTAATTGTTCCGCTATCTGTGTGACTTTCGTCGATTTATGGTAGCTATTTTGGATGTCGGTTTTCAAAGGAAATGAATTAACGGTTGAAAGGCCTTCTTTTGCTGTCTTCCGGCGTTTGTGTTTTTTCGGCTTCTTGGTCTTTGAGTTCCTGAACCTCACGACGGGCATGACGGGAGGTATCCAATGCCTGAAGCATGATTATTTCGCCTTCCTCTTTCGGGATTTCGCTTTTTACGATTATTTCATTCATCTGGTTTTGAATCGAAATAACCTCTTCGGATATATCCTGTATCAGCGGGATTACTTTTTTCGTTGGGATGTATTCAAGGCTGATGAAGGTTTCCAGTGATTTCAGTTTGGTGTTCAGCGTGGAAATTCTGCTTTTTACGGCTGGTTTGTTGAACATAGCCGGAATGTTGTTGTTGATCATTTCGCCTTTTGCCGTTAAACTTTTGGATTTTAGTCGAAAGGCATTTAGTGAACTCTTTGGTTTTTGCTGCAATTCCTGGTTGAACGTGCGCCATTCCTGCCATCTGTTTATTTGCGACTGTACTTTTGGATTAACCGGCGGTATATTGAATTTCCAATTTTGGTTAATCACGGCAAATACCGAATCATTATGTTTTGCCGCTTTATCACTGTCGGCGATTCTTTCCTCTTTGTTTTGGCAGGAAAAAATCAGCAGGGACAATAAAAGCAACAGCGACGACTTGATTTTCATAATAAAAGTTTAGAAAGCAAATTTACAAATGTTATTGAAAACTCCTTTTTTTGAAGGGAATATGTTAACTAAAATCCGATTTTTTGTTAATTGAAAATTTTCAGATTGAAATTGAATTCTAAATTTTAGCAAAAGAGTATCTTTGTGGGTACTAAAAAAATAGAAATGAGCACGAAAATTTTAATCATTGGCGCTTGCGGACAAATCGGTACCGAACTGACTGCAAAACTGAGAGAAACCTACGGAGTTGATAATGTTATAGCTTCAGACATCCGAAAACTGGAGAACGATGTGGTGCATAACGGAATTTTTGAAGTTGTGAATGCCCTTGATTATAATCAGATTGAACATCTTGTTGAGAAATATCAGATTACCGATGTGTATCTGATGGCAGCTTTGCTTTCGGCTACTGCAGAAAAGAACCCTGCTTTTGCCTGGGATCTGAATATGAACTCCCTGTTTCACGTACTTAACCTGGCGAAAGACGGAAAAATCCAAAAGATTTTCTGGCCATCTAGTATCGCGGTTTTCGGACCTACAACTCCAAGAAACAACACGCCGCAGTACACTGTGATGGAGCCATCGACAGTTTACGGAATTTCGAAACAATCGGGTGAACGTTGGTGTGAATATTACAACAATAAATATGGTGTAGATGTGAGAAGTATCCGTTATCCTGGACTTATTTCATGGACAACGCCTCCGGGAGGCGGAACTACGGATTATGCCGTGGATATCTACTATAAAGCGCTTGAAGATAAAAAATACACTTGTTTCCTTTCAGAAAATACAGGTTTGCCGATGATGTATATGGACGATGCTATTAAAGCGACAATCAGCATTATGCAGGCTCCTGCTGAGAAAGTCAAAATCCGTTCGTCTTATAATTTATCGGCAGTAAGTTTCACACCAAAGGAAATTGCGGAATCGATTAAAAATCATATTCCTGAATTTACTATCGATTATGCTCCGGATTTTCGTCAGGCGATTGCTGACAGCTGGCCGGCGAGTATTGACGACTCTTCTGCGAGAACTGATTGGGGTTGGCAGCATGATTACGACATGGAACGCATGACCACTACGATGTTAGAAAACCTGGCTAAGAAATTATAATATTAAAAACGCTACCCTTCGGTAGCGTTTTTTGTTTGGTTTAGGATTAATTTTATTTGCTGCTTTTTATTTGTTGCAGCTGTGCATCTTCCTTCGGTGCAATAATTTTGATAACGTCTTTAACATCGTCATTCGGAACCGTCATTGAAAGTACGTAGTGTTTTACTTTCCACACTTTTCCTTCTTTTACCATAACACCCGAACCGCGACAGATTTTCATCCAAGTGTCCAATAATTCATCAAACCACGCTATTTTTCCGGATGGGTCCATATAGATATGGCGTTCAACAGGTTTAAAGTCCCAGGCACGGCCTTTGTCGAAATACGGTTTGGCAAAATCAATAAATTGTTTTTTGTTCCAGTTTTCGGTTGCATCGGTACCAATGAAGATGGATTCGTCTGACATCGCACCGAAATACTTGTCGAAATTTCCTTCAGCAGCATCTTTATGCCAATTATCCAAAACGGTGGCAATTGCTTTTTTCTCAGATTCTGATTTTTGCGCTGTGGATTCAAAGGAAATCAGCATAAGGGCCGATAACAAAAAGAATAATTTTTTCATAATGGTTAGTGGTTTGTGTTTAATCCCTGCAATTTAGGAAAAGTTTTTAATCTCCTTGATTGTAGGAACGGTTCACAAAAGAGTTTCACATTTTTTCTTCTTTTGGTGGGAAATTTACGACTTATGGATTACAACTGTTTTGATGTTTACGAATTCCTTAATACCTTCTTCAGATAGTTCCCTTCCGTAGCCGGATTTTTTAACTCCTCCGAAGGGTAAACGCGGGTCGGATTTGACCATGGTGTTGATGAAGACTGCTCCTTCCTCGAATTTACTAATATGGCTTCTGAGAGTATCGATATCCTCTGTAAAAATGGAAACGCCTAAACCGAATTCGGACTGATTGCTGATCTCGATGGCTTCGGTTAAATCTTTGAAAGGAATCAGAGCCGCCACAGGGCCAAAAGTTTCTTCTTTGAAAACCGGCATTTCGGTGGTAACGTTGGTTAGTAGCGTAGGTTCGTAAAAAGCGTCTTTTCGTTTTCCTCCCAATACTATTTTGGCGCCCATGGCAACGGATTGCTCTACTTGTTTTTCTAGCTCTATGGCTAAGTCAACGCGGGCCAGTGGGCCAATTTGTGTTTCTGGCAGCATTGGGTCACCACAAACGAGTTGGCTGATTGATTCTTTGTATTTTTCGGTGAAATCGTCGAAAATGTTCTGCTGAATTAAAAAACGTTTGGCTGCAATACAGCTTTGTCCGGTGTTTTGCATTCGTGCGTTAACGGCTGATGCTACAGCTTTGTCTAAATCGGCATCTTCGCAAACGATGAAGGCATTGCTGCCTCCGAGTTCCAATAACGACTTTTTCAGGTGTTTTCCTGCCTGTGCCGCTACCGAGCTTCCGGCGGCTTCACTTCCGGTGAGCGAAACACCTTTGATTTCAGGATGGGCAATCACATCGGCTACTTTGTCGCTCGATAAATGGAGGTTTTGGTAAATACCGATTGGAAAACCGCTTTCTATAAATAAGGCTTCGATGCTTTCGGCGGATTCAGGTACGTTGCTGGCATGTTTGACCATTACGACGTTCCCTGCAATGATTGATGGAATTGCAAAGCGAAAAACCTGCCAGAACGGAAAGTTCCAGGGCATAACGCCTAAGAGTACACCTAAAGGTTCGTAGGTTACGAAATTTTCATGACCTTCGGTTTGGATATGTTTGGTTTGCAGTAAGGTGGCTGCATTTTGACAATAATATTCGCAAAGCACACCGCATTTGTCAACTTCTGCAAGGGATTGGGTGATGGGTTTTCCCATTTCCTTGGTGATCATAGCGGCATATTGTTCGCGGTTTTGATGGAGCACTTTTTTTAGCT
Organism: Flavobacterium enshiense DK69; assembly: GCF_000498495.1. Taxonomy (GTDB): domain Bacteria; phylum Bacteroidota; class Bacteroidia; order Flavobacteriales; family Flavobacteriaceae; genus Flavobacterium; species Flavobacterium enshiense. The sequence continues at coordinate 23,534 of NZ_AVCS01000008.1, forward strand.
CCTCAACCATGGCAATACGTTCTTCTATTGATATCGCCTTCCAGTAGATAAAAGCTTCCTGAGCGGTGTTTATTTTAGTTTGCATAAAAGTTCCGTTGTGAAGGATAAAGTTACGGTTTTTGCAGAAAAAAATGAGAGTTGTTTTTAAGGGGCTGTTTTTTAATTATTCGGCTTTATGAGGCTTAAATATGGAATAAGTATGGAGAATTGGTGTGGAGGAGAATAATGTATGTGAAGATGGTTTTTTTTATATCGATTCAGCTTAGTTTTGAAAAAGGCCAAGTTTTGAAATCAGAGTTTTGACTTTTCAATTTTTAGGTCTTTTGGGATAATGCAAAAAAAAACAGTGGCAAACTACAATCTGCCACTGTTTTTAGAATTTTGCATTTTAATGTAAGAAACCTTATAGCGCTTTATTTTATTGTCTGGTTATCAATAAGGCGCTTTTTTTAGCGTACATAGACTCTGTCGCCAACTTTGACTTTGTTGATGGTGATAAACTGAATAGTATGCGTCACTACTTCATCATTTGATGATGTCGCAGTAAAAGTATTCCCATCAAGGACATAAGTGCCACTTCCCGTGTCAGTATATGTTTCGAAAGTATCTGCGGCATCCGTTTCAATACTGCAGTTAGAGGTTAGAATACTTCTGTTATAAAACTTGTATTTGTCTTTTTCAATGAATGAATATGTGTTTTCTCCAATAATAAGTGTTTCACTCAGGGCAGTATAGGCTTGGGTTGCAACCGAAGGACAACTTGGTGATGTGAATAAATCTACGTAGGTGCCCAAAGGAACGCCGTCTTCAAATGAAACAAGTGTCCATGTTCCTACTAATGATGCCTCTACAGTTACAGGGATATTTCCGCTGAAAGAACTAAAACCATCATTGTACGAAATATGTAAGTTAGTTCGAACGGGTAGTGCTGTTGGTGTTCCATTTAATTTCAATTTCAGATTTAACTGTCCATTTGAGCTTAATGCTGCGGAGACAACTGATACGTTGGAATTACTCGAGCTAAATTCTACATTTTCCATAAAAGAACTATCAACCGGATTTATAACATCTGGATTGGAAGTTTGTAAAACTTCTTGGGTCAGAGTGTCGAAATCCGTATGCTCCGCAGTGTTAGTTTGATTGATTAGCGGATTGTTTTTCGTTACAATGTGATTGTATAAATTTACGCTGTTAAAGTATTTTACCGCCAATGGTTCTGTTTTTGAAGCATCACTGGCGATTAATTTTCGTTCTTTAATTTCAAAAGTTAGCTCTTTGGCAATATTATCGGTTAATACGATTTCGGGAGCTCTGTTGACTACCACATTATTTTTGTTGCTAAACCAACCAAAAACTATTGCGCTGTTTTTGTCGTAGATATTGGCCAGTGCTTCTGTATTGGCTTCGTATGCTTTATAGCCGGCGACTGCTAAAATTGCGCAGCCAAGTACAGGTGAAGTAGCAACGCCTAAAGCTGCAACTCCTACTAACGCAATTGCTGCCACATGTTTGTTGATGTGTATCTTGGTTTCCGTTACCGTATTTCTGCCGGTGATATCGCTAAAATCCGTAAGGATTAAATGGTCAAATAATTGTTTGTTGGCTTTATATAAAGTTGCGATGGATGCTTTTTCGGCAGCTGAAGCATTGTTGTAATGCGTGATTAAAGTGTTTATCGCGTTTTGTGCTGAAACAGCTTGAGGATCGTTATTTAAGGTTTGTGCAAATGCATTCAGGTTGGCAAATAGATCTACAACATTTTCGTCGGCAGTCCCGGTTAAGGAGGTAGGAGAAATATTGTAATGAACAGTTGCGTTAGACAAACCGGGAATAATTAAATCGTGGGCGCCTGTCAATACCTCATTTGGAAGGTAAAAAGCCAGTGTATGTTCGCCTGTCTTAACTAGATTGACTGGAATCCCACCAATTGTTCCCTGATATTCAAATTGCGTCAACGTAATATTGTTAAAGGTAACCGTTACAATTTGTGAACCTCTAATTGCTCCTCCGTCCTGAGTAATCGGGGTGGTTTGCTCGGTTGTGTCCTCTTTGGAGCACGAAATCATTGAGATAACCAAAAAAAAGGTCATCAGTTTAAAAAGTTTGGTTTTCATAAATGTGTAAGGGATGTTTTTGATAGGGCAAAAAAACAAAACTTATAGAACTTAAAAAATCCCGCAAATTTGTTTTTTGTTATTTTTTGTCCGTAACATTTCTTTTGGCGCTTTGTTATGGTCTCATGGGTGCCACATTGCAACAATTTTTTTAATTTGTTTTTTCTGTTACAAAAACTGAAACAAGTTTTTCAAATTTATTTTTGTGTTACCCGAAAATAAAAAGAGACCAAATTTGTTTCGTCATCGCACCTGAGATGGGAAATTAAAAAACCCCTGCAAACAGCAAGGGTAGTAGTGTAGTGAAAACTATACACGGTTTATTTTTTCTTCTTCGTATCAAACATAGAGAACACGAGCCCACCCATAACGGTTCCGTAGAGTGTGCTGTTTACCGGACTTGAAGTAATGGCGCATGAACCCTGACATCCGAAATAAAGAAAATAGAAATAACCAGCGACAGTGCCTATGATGCAGCCGATTAACCAAAGCAGTGCTGTTTTATTTTTCATCCGTTGTTTTTGGTGTGGTTTTTATGCCCAGCAGCGAGTACAAAGGGCAAAAACTTACGGCGCTTGTTATTAGAAAAACTGTTCCTATGCCTAATGCAACAAAGCCTAAGGTTCCGGTAATGACTTCAGTTGCGACCAGTACCGCTAAAATGATGGAGATTCCAATGCGGATGAATTTGTCGCGATTTCCCATGTTTGCTTTCATAACTATTGTTGTTTTGTGGTTTGTAGTCGGTTTGTTTGTTTTTTACTTGAATTCTTCGAAATAATGTTTGGTTAGCTGTGTTGTCTGATGATGCTGACAAGGTCTTTTTTCGACAGGATGCCCGATTGTCGCCATAACTGCTTTCCATCTTTGAAAAGAAGCATGGTGGGAACTGAACGTACTTGAAATTGTGCAGCAACGGTCGGATTCTTATCGATGTCTATTTTTATTACCGATACATTCTCGCCTAAGTCATCTTTAACTTGTTTTAGTATTGGGGAGAGAGTTTGGCAAGGTCCGCACCATGTGGCAAAAAAGTCAATCAATACAGGTTTGTCTTTGTTTATTATTTCGGAAAATGTACTCATGGCAGGTTACTGTTTATTTCTTTTTTGAGGCACGGCACAGCCTCTTGGCCCACAACCGAAATTAAAGATGGCCTGAAAAAGAAAAAAGGCTGCAAATATCATAAAAAACCATTCGTGGGTTGTGATGGCTTCATATCCTAATAGTAATGCCAAAGCCAATCGGAAATAGCGCATGAAGTGCCAATTTTGAAAAAAGTTGCTCATTGAAAATTGTAATATTTACGTAAAGTTACGAAATAGTCGTAATGAAAATGTAACACTTGTTACTTTGAGATAGATAATTAATTTGTGGATGTGTTTAAGTGACCGCTTTTCTTTAGTTATATCAAGTTGAAGGAGTGCAATATCTGAGTTGGATTGTATCAGAAATAAAAAAGCCCGACATTGCTGTCAGGCTTTAAAAGCTCCCCCTCTTGGGCTCGAACCAAGGACCCTCTGATTAACAGTCAGATGCTCTAACCAACTGAGCTAAGGAGGAAACTGTATTTTTTATGAAAAGAACTTTTTGATTTTAAAGATATAAAAAGCCACTCTTGCGAATGGCTTTTTTTGCTCCCCCTCTTGGGCTCGAACCAAGGACCCTCTGATTAACAGTCAGATGCTCTAACCAACTGAGCTAAGGAGGAAGGTGTGTTACCTTTAATGCGGTGCAAATATAAGCTGAAATTTTATACTCGCAAATAAAAAATTAAAAATTTTTATAAAAGTTTATCGGCTACCAGCTGGTAAATGTCTTTTCCGAAGGTTAAAACCATTAAAGTCAGCAAGATAATCATTCCGGCTGTTTGCACATGTCCCATCGCTTTTTCGCTTAAAGTTTTGCCGGTTATCATCTCGGCAATGGTAAATAGGGCATGACCACCGTCCAATCCAGGGATCGGCAATAGGTTCATGAAGGCCAAACCGATCGAAAATAAGGCTGTAAAATTCCAGATGAACTCCCAGTTCCATGTGTCTGGTAAAGCGCGTGCAATTCCAACCGGACTTTTTACGTGTTTGTAAGCTTCGGTTTTAGGGCGTAAAATCAATTTGAATTGCTTTACGTTATAGATCAGCAATTGCCACGATTCTTTAACAGCTTCCGGGAATGCTTGCGCAACACTCAGTTTGTTTACGATTTCGTAGCTTGGCTGATTGTTCGATTTTAATCTAAATCCAAGTTTTCCGTTTTTACCAACATGTGCCGGTAAATTCATTCTTTGTGTTCCTCTTAAGATATTCAGCGTTACATCTTTGTCAGCAGACAGCTTTAATTGCGATGTGAAATCAAAATAACTTTCGTAAACCCTGTTGTTGAAGCCTAAAATGATATCTTTTTCCTGAAGTTTTGCCTTGTCTGCTTCCGAACCCGGAACAACTTCATCAACAGAAGAAGCAGCCATATCTGCAGAAGGGGCTAAAAAGATGTTTTCGCCGAATCCCACCTCTCCGTCTTTGTCAATCGTAAGGGAAACAGTAACCGGAGCGTCTTTTCTTAAAACGGTAACCGGAACGGTTTTGCCTTTGTGGTTTTTCAATTCATCCGTTAACTCATCAAAATACACGAATGATTTGTTGTTAAGCATCTGTAACTTGTCTCCGGCCATAAAAACAGAAGGTTTGTTTTTTACAGGTGCTACGCTGTCTATCACGACCTGTGAAATCAGGTTTCTTGCGCCAACAAAATCGCGTCCTTCTTTTGCCAGGATTTGAGCTTTGTTTTCATCCGATAGTACAATGGTTTTCTTTTCTCCGTTTCTTTCGATTTCAATATTGTCGCCTAATAAAGCATCCAATACCATTCGGTTGAAACGAGGTTGATAAGCTCCGTCTACAGCAAGGATTTTATCGCCGTTTTTGAAGCCTGCATTCAGTCCGGTTTCCCCGAAAGACAATCCGTTTTCCTGGATTTTATCGGTCGATACATATTTTTGTCCGTAAGTGGTATAAACCACAGTGTATAGGAACCAAGCTAAAAGGACGTTTACAATGATACCACCCAACATGATAATAAGACGTTGCCAGGCTGGTTTCGAACGGAATTCCCAGGGTTGAGGCTCCTGTTTCATTTGTTCCATGTCCATGCTCTCGTCTACCATTCCTGCCAGTTTTACATATCCTCCGATTGGCAGCCATCCGATTCCCCATTCAGTATCGCCAATTTTTTTCTTTAATAAAGAGAAACCGGCATCTATGAAAAGATAGAATTTCTCCACTTTTACTTTGAACATTCGCGCCGTGATATAGTGGCCAAATTCGTGTAGAATTACTAATACGGATAATATGAAAAGGATCTGTCCTAGTTGTATCATTTTAAACAGTGAATTTTGTTATAAACGACAAAAGTAAGGTTTTCACCTTACTTTCTATCAAGTTATTTTGGTTTGCTTATTTTTTTATAAAATTTTTATGAATTACGCCTTCCGAGGTTGTAATCTTAACTAGATGAATGCCGTTTGACAGTTGGTTTAAGCTGAAATCCACGTTCGTTTCTGTTGCAACCAATTGCCCAAGTGTATTGTAAATTTCGGCTTTTTGTAATTGGATAGCTTCCGGCAATTGAATCGCTATCCGATCGTTAGCCGGATTAGGGTATAAGCTGATAATCTGGTTAAGTTCAAACGACTCGTTTCCTAAAGTAGCCGTACTGTTTTTTGAAATAATGTTTTTATTAGGGTCGAAAACAACACCGGTAACCGAAAATGGTGTGGAGACTGTGAATTGCTGTCCATTGCTTGTATTGTTTAAAACGATATCCTGCGTCTGGCCTCCCGAACCGGTTAAGCGTAAAGGAACCGGCATTTCGAAAAACGGCACTGATGCATGGGAAGTTGTTTGGTTTATGGTAATTCTTGTTTGGTTTCCGCCTAAATTTTGCGCATTAATTGTGTACGTCGGATAGCCTTCGTTGTAAACCCAGTCGTTGAAAAATTCGGTAAAATCCTGCCCTGAAACGGTTTCTAAATGGGCTTTAAATTGTGGTGTTACAGCATAACCGTAGGCAAGCTCCGGATCATTTAAGTAATTACGCAAAGCCTGGAAGAAATTGGTGTCGCCCATTTTAAAGCGGATCATGTTGGCTACCATTGAGCCTTTGTTATAAGTGATTGTATTGCTGAAGATCCTTCCTACGTTTGACAACTGTGAATCGTATAAGTACAGATTCCCACCGGGTTGTGATGTGATACTGTTGATTTTTCCGTTTTTCCAGCTTGTAAAACTGGCTGCGCCATCAAGATTTTCAACTACCAATCCTGACATGTATTCTGTTATGCCTTCGTTTAACCAAATATCTTTCCAGCTGCCACAGGTTACTTTATCGCCAAACCATTGATGCGCCATTTCGTGTGCAATCAAACTTCTGCTCCAGCCACCCATAAAGGAAACCGTGGTGTGTTCCATGCCGCCGCCCCAGCCAAATTGAGCATGGCCGTATTTTTCATTTCTGAAAGGATAAGAGCCTACTAAAGACTCATACAAATTGATGATCGTAGGGGTAACCGCTAAACTTGTTTGTGTTGATGCCGCTGTTTCCGGGTAAATATAATTCACTATCGGAAAATATGGGCTAGCAGCTGTACCTAATCCGCCCTGTTGGTTGTAAATCTGATAGTTGGTGACTGCAAAGGCTATCAGATAGGCAGGTATCGGGTAGTTGTGATGAAAATGAGTTGTTTTGTTAGTCCCGTTAATTATTGCGGACTGTTGCATCCCGTTTGCTGCACAGGTGTAGGCGGAAGGAGCAGTGACATAGATATCCACACTGTTTATTTTGTCGTTTAAATCCTGTTTGCAAGGCCACCAATCTTTAGCGCCGTACGGTTCGGACAGTGTCCACATAATAGGAGTGCCATTATGGGTTTCAGCGGCAAATGCGCTGAAACCGCTTACCGGTGGTGTCCCGGAATAGGATATTTCTACACTGCGAGATGTTCCTGATAATTGCGTGTTCGGTAATGTAATGACTACTTCGTTGTTTCCGTTTCTGGTGTATGCTAAACTTATGGAGCCTTGTTTAACACTGCTCACCGTTATTTCGTTGGCCAAATCGAAAGTAATGGTTGTCATGTCTGATAATGCCGTGTATGTAGTGGTAACTTTTCCTGTTACGAAATAAACCGCCGGATCTACGATTAATTCCAGTTTGTGATGGGTTATGTCGTAGTTTTGAGTATTCGGATTGGTTCGGAAATTCATCATTTTAGAAGCGGATTTCATTTCGGCTTCAATCATGCGATGGTGGTCTTCGTCGTGGGTTTGTGAGATGCCACAGTAGGTTGACAGTAATGCAAAAAGTAGGGTAAACTTTTTCATATTCGTTAAAAAATTTCCCAAATGTAAAAATTAATCCAACACCAGTTGTGTGTTTTGTGATTTTCTTAAAAAAAGTTAAATGGTTTATGGGTAAAGCAATTTTGTATTGTTACTCTTTTATTCTTTGATTAGATTTTTATAAAAAGTTCCGGCAGAAGTATTGACAATTAATATATATACACCATTTGAAAGTGGGCTCAGATTTATGACGGGGTTATTCTCCTTTAGATTCAATTGGCCTAACATGTTATATATTTCCGCTTTTTCCAATTCAACATCTGCCGGAAGTTTTATGGTTAGGATATCATGACAAGGATTTGGATAAGTGATAAAATCAAAATTGTCAATTAATACTTCAGTAGTGCTGTTTCTGGAAATGATGTTTTTTTTCGGATCGAAAAGAATCTGAGAAATTCGGAAAGGTACATCGATAATGAAGTCCTGATTGTTTGTAGTGTTCTCCAAGATAACGTCTTGTGTTTCCTCATTCTCACCGATTAATCGAATAGGAACCGGCATTTCAAAAAAAGGTACCGATGAATGGGATGTGGTTTGATTGATCGTTATTTTTGCCAAGCCGGCCCCCCAGTTTTGAGCGGTTATGTTGTAAATTGGGTAGCCTTCTTTGTAAATCCAGTCGTTAAAAAAATCGGTGAAGTTCATTCCTGAAACAGCTTCCAGATGCGCTTGTAACTGTGGTGTTGTTGCATATTCATAAGCCAAAGCAGGGTCGTTAAGGTAGTTTCGCATCGCCTGAAAGAAATTATCATCACCCATTTTAAACCGAATCATGTTTGTTACCATCGAACCTTTATTGTAGGTAAGACGGTAATCAAAAATTCTGTCGGCGTCTGTCAGTTGTTCGTCTGTCAAATATAAATTTCCATCGGGCTGCGATGTAATGCTGTTGATTTTGTTGGATTTCCAGGAAAGAAAACTTCCTGCGCCATCCATGTTTTCCACAATCAATCCCGATAAGTATTCTGTAATACCTTCATTTAACCAAATGTCTTTCCAGCTGCCGCAGGTTACTTTGTTGCCAAACCACTGATGGGCCATCTCGTGGGAAATCAAATCCCTGTTCCATCCTCCCATAAAGGAAACTGTGGTGTGTTCCATTCCGCCACCCCATCCAAATTGTGCGTGTCCGTATTTCTCATTCCTAAAGGGATAGGGAGTAAAAAGGGATTCGTACGTATTGATGATTCCCGGGGTAACTGACAAACTGGTTTGTGTGGAGGATGCAGTTTCGGGATAGATGTAATTGATAATTGGGAAAAAAGGGCTTTCTGTTGTTCCTAAGCCTCCTTGCTGCTCGTATATCTGGTAATTGGTTACGGCAATAGCGATGAGATAGGCCGGGATGGGGTAACCATGATGGAAATGCGTCGTTTTATTCACTCCGTTTATGGTTTGTGTTTGCTCCAAGCCATTGGAAACACTTGTGTATTGGAAAGGAGCGGTTATGTAAACATCTATACTTGTTACTTTGTCATTTAAATCCTGTTTGCAGGGCCACCAGTCTCTTGCGCCAAAGGGTTCTGATAGCGTATACAAGACAGGCGAGCCGTTATGCGTGCTGGTTGTAAAGGCTTGTTCGCCTGTAGCGGGAGCCCCGGAATAAGTGATTATAACCGACGTGGAATTACCGGCTGTTAATGTGGCTGGCAGGGTTATGACCAATTCGTTATTTGTATTTTGTGTGAAAGTCAGGTTTGTATTGTCTTGCTTTACACTGCTTACAGTCAGCTGATTTGTCAAGTCAAATGTTACGGTAGACATATCGGACAAGGCTGAAAATGTGGTGGTAACAATTCCGGAAATAAAATAGACGGCAGGGTCTACTGTAAATTCCAGTTTGTGATACGTTATGTTGTAGTTTTGGGTGTTGGGATTTTCCCTGAAGTTCATTTTTCCTGCTGCTGCTTTCATCTCGGAATGAACCAATTTATGAAATTCATTTTGGTTATCTTGGGAAAAGCCAATCGATGTAATTGCTAATGCTAAAAGGACGGTGATGTGCTTCATGTTTGTCAGAATATTTTCAAAAATAAAAAATAATTTATTCGATGATTGTGATTTTACTAAATATTACTGCTTCAGATAAAGGGATAATAGCTAACTTTCGTTGTTTACTGTTAAATTAATCAAACAATTCCTTAAATTTGCTCACCTTAAAAATCAATATATATGTTACAGATAGCTTTTATCAGAGAAAACCAGGAAAAAGTAATCCAGGCGTTGGCAAAAAGAAACATCGATGCCAGAGAAATGGTTGCAAATGCGGTAGCGTTAGACGAAAAACGCCGCGCTACTCAAGTGGAATTGGATACTGTTTTGGCTGAATCGAACAAGCTATCCAAAGACATTGGTGAATTGATGAAAAGCGGCGAAAAAGCCAAAGCTGAAATTTTAAAGGAAAAATCGACTCAACTACGCGAAAAAGGAAAAGAACTTTCAGAAGCGTTGAACATTGTTTCGGAAGAACTGACCCTTGAGTTGTATAAATTGCCAAATACTCCTGCCGATATTGTTCCGCACGGAAAAACCGCCGATGATAACGAGAATGTTTTTCAGGAAGGCGAAATTCCGGTGTTGCACGAAGGCGCCTTACCGCATTGGGAACTGATTAAAAAATATGATATCATCGATTTCGAATTGGGAACGAAGATTACTGCTCCCGGATTCCCGGTATACAAAGGTAAAGGGGCAAAGTTGCAACGTGCTTTGATTTCTTATTTCTTGGATAAAAATACCGAAGCGGGTTATCAGGAAGTTCAGGTGCCACATTTGGTCAATGAGGCATCCGCCTATGGAACCGGGCAGTTGCCGGATAAAGATGGCCAAATGTACCACGATGCCAAAGACGATTTGTATCTGATTCCTACTGCGGAAGTTCCGGTGACGAATATTTACCGCGATGTTATTCTTCAGGAAAGTGAATTGCCTGTTTTAGCAACAGGATATACACCATGTTTCAGAAGAGAAGCTGGTTCTTGGGGAGCTCACGTACGCGGATTGAACCGTTTGCACCAGTTTGACAAAGTTGAAATCGTTCGCATCGAGCATCCTGAAAAATCACACGAAGCTTTGGACGGAATGGTAGAGCACGTAAAAGGATTGTTGAAAGAATTGAAATTACCATACCGTATTTTACGTCTTTGCGGTGGTGATATGGGCTTCGCTTCAGCGTTAACGTACGATTTTGAGGTGTTTTCTACAGCGCAGGACCGTTGGTTGGAAATTTCATCGGTTTCCAATTTTGAAACGTTCCAGGCGAACCGTTTGAAATTACGTTTCAAAGGAAAAGACGGTAAAACGCAATTGGTACACACTTTAAACGGAAGTTCATTGGCATTGCCACGCGTATTAGCGGGAATCCTGGAAAATTACCAGACGCCGGAAGGAATCGTGATTCCGGAAGTGCTACGCAAATACACCGGTTTTGATATCATTGATTAATTAATGCAATAGTCCATTATAATAAATAGGAAAGCAGACTGAGAAGTCTGCTTTTTTGTTGGTTTCTTATTTTTATTTAGCTGTGGAAACATCCAATCCGACGCCAAAGACATTTGGTAAATAAGGTCCGTGGAAGGAATTGGCTACCGTCAGTTTGTAGTTTCCTTTGGTCAGTTTTGCTTTTTCTTTAATGGTATGGTGTAAATCGCATAAATCCCCTATGCAGTCACCTAGTTCCTTTCCGGAACTGTCTTTTATCTGCAGGTTCAGTGAAAATTTTTCTACATTTCCGGAAGGATCTGTGATGGTAAAATCCAAGGGAATACTTTGGAATTGGTAATCAAATACATAGCTGAACCTGAAAATCAGATCGTATAATTTCGTGTCATCGCTAATCGTAAACTCATAGGTTTTTGCATCGGTCTGTTCCCATCGGTTATGCGGAAAATCTTTATCTAATTTACTGAAAACATCAGCCTTGTTGCAGGAAACTAAAAGTGAAGTCACACAGACCAGTAGTAATGTTTTAATGTTCATATTTTCTTGGTAATTAATTAGACGATATTTTTTATGGTCTTAATAAGGTTATCTACCCAAATAGTTCCGAAACGACATCCTCAACCTTCGCTACCATTTTTATTTCGATTAGCGTGTTCTTAAGCGATATTTTATTGTATTTGGAAACGAAAATGGTCGAAAACCCTAATTTTTCAGCTTCCTGTATGCGTTGTTCCACACGGTTTACCGGACGGATTTCTCCTGAAAGCCCCACTTCACCGGCAAAACAAAAGTTTTTTTCTACCGGGATGTCTTCGTTGGATGAAAGAATCGCAGCCACAACGGCCAAATCAATTGCCGGATCGTCCACGGAAATTCCTCCTGTCACGTTCAAAAAGACATCCTTGGAGCCCAAATGAAAACCGGCACGTTTTTCCAATACGGCTAAAATCATGTTGAGGCGCTTGGCATTGTAACCCGTGGTGCTGCGTTGCGGCGTTCCGTAAACAGCGGTGGAAACGAGTGCCTGTATTTCTATCATTAGCGGGCGCATGCCTTCTAATGTAGAGGCAATGGCTGTCCCCGAAAGTTCTTCGTCTTTATGGGAAATCAAAATCTCAGACGGATTGGCTACTTCGCGCAATCCCGAACCGAGCATTTCATAAATGCCTAATTCTGCCGTGGAACCAAAACGGTTTTTGAGCGAACGCAAAATGCGGTACACATGATTTCGGTCGCCTTCAAACTGCAAAACGGTGTCAACCATGTGCTCCAGAATCTTCGGCCCGGCAATGTTGCCGTCTTTGGTAATATGTCCGATAAGAATAACCGGAGTATTGGTTTCCTTGGCGAATTTTATCAATTCGGCCGTGGTTTCCCTGATTTGCGAAATACTTCCCGGTGACGATTCGATATAATCGGTATGCAAGGTTTGAATGGAATCGATAATCACGATTTCGGGTTCAATTTCTTCAATCTGACGGAAAATATTCTGTGTTTTGGTTTCGGTCAGGATGTAACAGTTGTCGCTGTTGGCTGTAATCCTTTCAGCGCGCATTTTTATCTGTTTCTGACTTTCCTCGCCGGATACATAGAGGGTTTTATAGGGTAATTTCAACGAAATTTGAAGTAATAGCGTACTCTTTCCTATTCCGGGTTCACCACCTAAAAGCGTTAAGGAGCCAGGAACTATTCCGCCGCCTAAAACCCGGTTCAGTTCTCCGTCTGTAGTGTTCAAACGGATTTCTTCGACAGAGTCAATTTCTTTTATTTTTAAAGGCTTAGCGGCTTTTTTAACCGGAGAAGCTTCGCTTTTCCAGGCCACTTTTTCTTCTTTATGGATGACTTCTTCTACAATGGTATTCCATGCCTTGCAGGATGTGCACTGTCCTTGCCATTTGGCAAACTGGGTGCCACAGCTCTGGCAGAAAAAGGCGGTTTTTATTTTCGACATTATTATTGTTTCGGTTGTTCGGCAGGGGTTTCTGTTGGCGTTTCTGTTGGAGCATCAGCAGGAGTTTCCGCAGGGGTTTCTGTCGGCTCTTCAGTCGCTTCATTATCGCGATTCTTCTCTTTTTTCAATTGTCCTTTGATGGCATCGGCACGCTCCAGCATCATGTCTTTGGTAAGGTCACGAATAGGTGCCAGTCCGAAGGCGGTCATAAACGCTTTCTGGGCCTTATTAGGCTCTCCCATATTGTCATAATACATGGCTTTATGATACTCGCTCAACATGGTTTTCGGGTAGTTTTTCTTTGCCAATTCTGAGAGCGGAAGAAAATCTTCGTAGTTCTTGTTTTTCATGATGGCGGCCTCAATGGCTTTGAAATCGGAAAGACGGATCCTCGGCATAAAGCCCAGTTTCTTTTGGATGTTCGTGTATTTGTCCACAAGATATTGGGTGTGCCCTTTTTCCAGTTTGCCCAATTTTTCCTGGAACTCATTCATTGAAATTGGCTGGTAGCCTTCAAAAATTGTGGCTATGGCACTATTGATGGCAGACGGGACCAATGAATAATGCGAAGTATTTTTGAAATCGTCAAAAGAGTATTTTACAAAATCTGATTTTACCGCTTTTGCTCCTTCATCAAGGACTTTTATGCGTTCTCTCATCGATTTTAAATCACCATCGGCTGTAGCCAGATAGTAGAAGATGGGTTTTTGAGCAATTTTAAGTCGATCGGGAATACGGGTTTCCATTTCGGCCGGCAATTCAGGGCTTAAACATAGATAAGCATTAAAAACCGGGTTGTCTTTATACAGATAAGCATTTATAAATGAGGCTGTCAAATCGTGTCCGACAATCATGCGGAAAGGCGCCACTCGGAATTTTTTCTCTATATATGGCAGTAATTCAATCCCAATAAACTCGAAGAATTTTGCTCCCTGTTCGGTTGGAAGCCCATCTTCGTCAAATTGTGTGTCATATTCGCGTTCGTTTCCTTTGTTCTGATTGATTCCGACTATAATCACTTCCGGAAGATCATCCCAATACGCGCCGTATTTCATCGTTCCCATTACAGGATCCAATAAATATTCACTGTCCAAAACCACGAAAACCGGGTATTTCTTTTCCTTGGCCGATTCGTAAGAAGGCGGAAGAATGATACTGATATCGCGAGCAACGCCCAGTTTTTGAGATTCAAACGGTTCGTCAAAGCGCTGTGCGAACAAGGAACCCGTTACAAACGTGAGGAGTAGGAGCAATTTGGTTTTCATGAAATTTACTGTATTTAACTGTTAAAATAGAACAGCAATATAGCAAATTATTTTTTTCGATTGAAAACAGGTAAAAGTAAAAACGAAATACCGCCCAAAAGTACAACAAGCGCGGTTTGTGAAGACCATAAAATCCATCCGAAGGCTGTTCCGGCGGTTTCAGGAATGTTATAAAGTAACAGGATTTGGGCAATCATTAACGGGAAGGCTCCAAATCCACCATTAGTGAAGGTAACGGCTAAACTTCCAACCACGAATGCAGTGATGATTACGCCTATGCTGATGCCACTGGTTTCCGGCAAGGCAAATACGGCGGAATAGAATGTAAGTACGTAAGAAACCCAAATGACTGCTGTATACATCATAAAAGGCACACGGTGTGGCATTTTGAATGCGCTTAAAAGGCCTTCAACTAAACCTGCAACTTTCTCTTTTATGAATACAATCGGTTTCCAATTCGAATAAATGAAGAGCAAAACAACACTGATGAACCCAAACGCGCCAATGAATCCGACATATATTAATTTTTCAACCGGGATGATACTGGAAAGAAAGGCCTGCAGTTGGTCAAATTGGAGTATGAGTGCCGTAAAAATGAATCCGATAAGGATAAAAAGGTCGATTACGCGCTCGGCAATAATGGTTCCGAAAGCTTTGTCAAACGGGATGTCATTGTATTTTTTAAGCACCAGTGCACGCGAAACTTCGCCCGAACGGGGAACCGTATAATTCATCAGATATCCGATGCAGACTGCGGAAAAATTATTCGGGAAACTCGAAAGGTAACCCATGTGTTCCAGGCTGTAGCGCCAACGGTAGCCTCGTGCAGCCAGGCTTACAATAGAAAAGAAAGATGAAATTGCAATGAAACTATAGTTGGCATTTTTAAAATAGCCTTTCATTTCTTCCAATTGCTGGTCGGTAAACTTGTTGTAAGTGTAAAAAACCAAAAAAACTCCCAGCAAAAGCGGGAGTACAATACCTATTGTTTTTTTAACTTTTTCGTTCAAGCTATGTTAGTGAATTATCATTCTCGTTAGGGAATACAATAGCCGGTTTGAAGGTTTTAGCTTCTTCGCAGGTAAGGATTCCGTAGGCAATAATTATGATAATATCACCTTTGTGAACTTTTCTTGCAGCCGGTCCGTTCAGGGTGATTTCACCGCTGTTTCTGGGTCCGGTAATTGCGTAAGTTTCCAAACGTTCTCCGTTATTGAGGTTTACGATGGATACTTTTTCGCCTTCATGAATGTTGGAAGCTTCCATTAGAGCTTCATCAATGGTAATACTTCCGATGTAATTTAAATCGGCTCCAGTCACCTTTACGCGGTGTATCTTGGATTTAACAACGTGAATTTGCATACTGCAAAGTTATATCAATTTAGTGAAATATTATCTATTAATCGAATGTTGTTTATGAAAACAGCTACGAAACCTCGATATTTTCTGGTTTTGCTTTTTCTTTTGCATGGTAACAATGTGGCTTCGTCGGCGATTTCAAAATATTCCAGTTGGAAATTCGGGTATTTATTGAATTCGTTTGTGACAAAAGTGCTGACTTCCTTCGCAGTTTGTTTTTCGAATTTCGTTTTGGCTGCTTTTAAGATTTTGTAGATCATTGCTGCTTCATCTCTTGCTTCTTCCGAAAGACGTTCGTTGCGGGAGCTCATTGCCAGGCCGTTGGGTTCGCGATGAATCGGACAGCCGTGAATGACTACCGGAAGCTTGTGTTTTTCAGTCATTTTTTTTACGATCTGCAACTGCTGAAAATCCTTTTCGCCAAAATAGGCATTGTCTGGAGTTACAATTTCAAACAATTTTTTCACGATAGTTCCCACGCCGTCAAAATGGCCGGGACGATGTGCGCCTTCCATTTGAAATTCCAGTCCGTCGTAATTGAAAGAAGTGGATTTTGTGTTGCCTTCGTAGATGTCGTCTACAGAAGGTGCGTATACGATGATGCTGTCGGAAAGTGTTTTTATCTTTTCCACATCGCGCTCGAGTGTTCTTGGATATTTTGCTAAATCCTCGGCGTTGTTAAACTGGGTGGGATTTACAAAAATGCTTACCACTGTTACTGTGTTGTTTTTTAGGGATTCCTGCATCAGTGACAAATGTCCTTGGTGTAAGGCACCCATGGTAGGGACAAAGCCGATTTTGGTTTTTTGAGAACGTACAGTTGTCAAATGTGCCGTTAAATCAGACTTTTTACTGAAAATTAACATTTTCTTCCGGTTTAAATTGACTGCAAACTTACTATTTTGTCTAATATCTGCATAAATTTTTGTAATTTTGCATGTTTTTTGTACCCAATTTTAAAACTAAAATACAAATGGAGGATAAGAGGATATTGTATGTATCATCTGAAGTAGTGCCTTACTTGGCTGAAAATGAGGTTTCTTTAATGTCGTATGATGTGCCTAAAATGATCAACGATCAGGGAGGTCAAATACGCATTTTCATGCCGAGATACGGAAATATTAATGAGAGAAGACATCAATTGCATGAGGTGATTCGATTGTCAGGAATGAATTTGGTGGTGAATGATATGGATATGCCTCTGATTATTAAAGTTGCTTCGATCCCGAAAGAACGCATTCAGGTTTATTTTATCGATAACGACGAATATTTCAAGCGTAAAGCTACCTTTACGGATGAGGAAGGTGTCTTGTATCCAGATAATGACGAACGCGCCATTTTCTTTGCCAAAGGCGTAGTGGAAACCGTTAAGAAACTGAACTGGGTTCCGGATATTATCCACGTTCATGGTTGGATGGCTGCTATGTTGCCGGTATACATGAAACATTTCTACAAAAACGAAGCGCTTTTTGCCGATACCAAAATTGTAACGTCCGTTTATAGTCAGTCTTTTGACGGTACGTTGGATATGGAGATGCTTAAGAAAGTAACTTTCGACAATGTGCCTCAAGAATCAGTTAGTGATTTGTCTGAGCCGAATTTTGAAAACATCATGAAGGCATCAATCATGCATTCGGATGCGGTGATTATTGCTTCGGAGGAAGTGTCGTCAAGTTTAACAAAATTTATAGAAACTTCGAATAAACCTTTTTTACCTTTCGTTCCGAAAGATCAATTTGCAGAAGTATATACTAATTTTTACAAAACACAGGTTTTATAATAAACCGATTTACAAAACATGAACAAATTTGCATTAGCTAAGAAGCTTTTATTGTTGGTTTCCATCGTTCTTTTTGCTTCTTGTGATAAGGATTTTAATACTATAGGTTCGGATATTGTTGGGCAAGACTATTTTGATCTTGAGAAGGATTCGTTGGAAGTTTTTACCAATAACTTTCTTACCGGTCCGGTACAGACCAATAATCTTAGCGTAAATTCATTGGGGACTTATGTTGACCCGAAATTCGGGAGGACTACGTCTCACTTTGTGACACAGGGCGAATTGCAAAATATTTCAAGTATTGACATTAAAAATAATCCTGTGGCAGATTCTGCCTGGGTGTACGTGCCATTCTACTACGATAGTGATAAAGCAAGCGATTCTGATGGGGATGGGATAAGAAAGTTTGAATTGGATTCGATTTATGGTGATGAAGGCACTACTGATTTGGCTCAGCAGAAGTTCAAGTTGAAAGTGTATGAAAATGGATACTTTCTGGAGAACTACAATCCGGAAAATACCTTTGGTGTCAATCGTCACTTCTCTGATGAAAAAAATAAAATTGAAGCAAGCATGTTGGGTGCAGATGGTAACGGAAACTCCGTTCTGCAAGGCCCCTATCTGAATAACAGCTCAGAAGCGTCTGAAAACGAAGCGTTTTTCTTCGATGCAAAGGAACGTGTTATTTATAAGACTAATGGTGCGGGTGGTTATTTGAATGCAGATGGTGATGTGATTGATGATTCGAATATTGATGATCGCGTTGTTAAAGAGCGTTTTCCGCCGGGAATATGGTTAAATCTGAATGCAAAGTATTTTACAGAAAAAATTCTAAAGGCGCCAAAGGATATGTTGTCAAGTCAAAATGCCTTTAAAGGGTATTTCAAAGGATTGTATTTTCAGGTCGAGGCATTAAGCGGCAATCAGGGGGCTTTAGCAATGTTGGATTTTTCAAAAGGATATATTAGAGTAAATTATAAAATGGATTCATCTAATACAGATAATGATAATAATCCTGCAACACCGATACCAAGAGTCAGAAGATTTATACAGATTAAATTAGGAGGGAATAGCGTTAATTTCTTTGATACGAATCATGCATTGCCAACTAATTCGAACAGAATTGGTTTAAAAGGAGGTGCTGGTTCTGTTGCTCATTTTGATTTGTTTGATTTATCTCGTGTTGATGATAATGGGGTCCCGACCGATTTAAGGGAATTAAGAGAAGAAGTTGCGGCAAAAAACTGGATGATCAACGAAGCGAATCTTGTTTTTTATGTGGATAAAGCTGAGATGGTAAATTCTAAGTTTGTGGAGCCAAACCGAATTTATGTTTACGATGCCAAAAACAAAAGACCGGTTGTGGATTATTTCACTGACGGTTCGACCAATAGTTCAAATCCAAAATTAAGTAAAATGGGTTTTGGCGGTATTATTGAAAAAGACGCCGCGGGTCATGGAGTTAAATACAAAATCCGAATCACAGATCACATGAAAAATTTGATTTTTAAAGATTCGACGAATTATACGCTTGGTGTGTCGGTTACGGAAAATATTAATGTGTCAACCAATGCATACAGGAAACCGGCTCCCGGAGAGCAGGCAAATGAGATTGTTCCGCTTGGATCGGTGCTTAGTCCGTTAGGAACGATTTTGTATAAAGGAAATATTCCTCAACCGGCGCCGAATACACCGGGGAATTCACCGGAGGCGATGGATTATAAAAGAAGACTTAAATTAGAGATTTACTATACAAAACCTAAACTTGATTAGTTATGTGTGGAATTGTTGGATATATAGGTCACAGAGAGGCTTATCCTGTGATTATCAAAGGGTTGAAAAGGCTTGAATACCGTGGGTATGACAGTGCAGGTTTGGTTTTGTGCGAGGATGGAAAGTTTAATCTTTCCAAGACAAAAGGAAAAGTTTCTGATCTGGAAGCCAAAGCCGAAAAAGAATTATCACTAAAAGGAACTGTAGGGATGGGGCATACCCGTTGGGCTACACACGGAGTTCCTAATGATGTGAATTCACATCCTCATTTTTCGAATTCCGGGGAATTGGTGATTATCCATAACGGAATTATCGAAAACTATGAGCCGCTTAAGAAAGAATTAATGAACCGCGGATATGTTTTTCATTCCGATACAGATACCGAAGTTTTGGTAAACCTGATTGAAGAAGTTCAGAAAAAAGACAACCTTAAATTAGGGAAAGCGGTTCAGGTTGCCTTAAACCAAGTGATTGGAGCCTACGCCATTGCGGTTATGGATACAAAAACGCCTGAGGAAATGGTTGTGGCGCGTTTGGGAAGCCCGTTGGCTATCGGAATCGGGGAGGATGAATTCTTCGTTGCATCCGATGCTTCTCCTTTTATTGAATACACTACGAATGCTATCTATCTGGAAGATGAGGAAATGGCGATAGTTCGTTTGCATAAACCGATGAAGGTTCGTAAAATCAAAGACAATTCGTTAGTTGATCCATACATTCAGCAATTGCAGATGAATTTGGAGCAGATTGAAAAAGGTGGCTATGATCATTTCATGTTGAAAGAGATTTACGAGCAGCCAAGTGTGATTAAAGATACGTACCGTGGTCGTTTGCATGCCAATAAAGGAATTATTCAAATGGCCGGTGTGGAAGATAATCTTGAGAAATTTACCAATGCCCGACGAATCCTTATTGTTGCCTGCGGAACTTCGTGGCACGCCGGATTGGTGGCAGAATATATTATTGAGGAATTCGCGCGTATTTCTGTTGAAGTGGAATATGCTTCCGAATTCCGTTACCGTAATCCGATTATTAATTCGGATGATGTGGTTATCGCTATTTCGCAATCTGGGGAAACCGCTGATACTTTAGCGGCAATTAAGTTGGCGAAAGAAAAAGGCGCGTTCGTTTTTGGTGTGTGTAATGTAGTTGGGTCTTCTATTTCCCGTGAAACACATGCCGGAGCTTATACGCATGCCGGACCGGAAATCGGGGTGGCATCAACCAAAGCGTTTACTACGCAAATTACTGTGTTGACCATGATTGCGCTTCGTTTGGCTAAAGCCAAAGGAACGATGAGTAATTCTGATTACCAGCGTTATTTGTTGGAATTGGAATTGATTCCTGAAAAAGTGGAAGAAGCATTGTTAAGCAATGATGTGGCCAAAACCATTGCCGGAATTTATAAAGGTGCTCCTAATTGTCTTTATTTAGGACGCGGTTATAATTTCCCTGTGGCATTGGAAGGTGCATTGAAATTAAAAGAGATATCCTATATACATGCAGAAGGTTATCCTGCAGCCGAAATGAAGCACGGGCCAATCGCGTTAATCGATGAGCATATGCCGGTAGTGGTGATTGCGCCTAAGCAGAACCATTACGATAAAGTGGTAAGTAATATTCAGGAGATAAAAGCGCGTAGCGGAAAAATCATTGCGGTGGTTACCAAAGGAGATACGCAGGTGCGCGCATTGGCAGATCACGTGATTGAAGTGCCTGACACATCGGAAGCATTAACGCCATTATTAACGACAATCCCGTTGCAATTGCTTTCATACCACATTGCGGTGATGAGAGAATGTAATGTAGATCAGCCTAGAAACCTAGCAAAATCGGTTACTGTGGAATAAAATTTAAAGCGGATTTTTACGGTCCGCTTTTTTATTGTAAAAAATTCAATAATTAATTTTCTTTTTTTTAATTTAAAAACTATCTTTGCGCTCTGAAAAAAGAGGTTTTTTCAAGAAACGTAAATAGCTGTTTAATAAATACATAAGCAATGTCTAAAGTTACAGGAAAAGTTGCACAGATTATCGGACCGGTGGTTGACGTGGTTTTTAACACGCAAAATGCCGAACTTCCAAAGATTTATGATTCATTAGAAATCATTAAAAAAGATGGTACAAAATTAGTACTTGAAGTACAGTCTCACGTTGGTGAGGATACGGTTCGTACTATTTCGATGGATTCAACAGATGGTCTAAGCAGAGGTACAGAAGTGGTTTCAACAGGTAGTCCAATCCAAATGCCAATCGGTAAAGATATCTATGGTCGTTTGTTCAATGTAATGGGAGACGCTATTGATGGACTTGGAGATTTGCCAAAAGATGGTGCGAATGGTTTGCCAATTCACCGTCAGGCTCCTAAATTTGAAGATTTATCAACTTCGACAGAAGTTTTATTTACAGGTATTAAAGTAATCGATTTGATTGAGCCTTACGCAAAAGGAGGTAAAATTGGATTGTTTGGTGGTGCTGGTGTAGGTAAGACAGTATTGATTCAGGAGTTGATCAACAATATTGCTAAAGGTCACGGTGGTCTTTCTGTATTCGCTGGAGTAGGTGAAAGAACACGTGAAGGAAATGACTTGCTTCGTGAGATGTTAGAGTCAGGTATAATCAAATATGGTGATGATTTCATGCACTCTATGGAAAATGGAGGATGGGATTTGTCAAAAGTTGATAAACCAGGAATGAGAGAGTCTAAGGCTACTTTCGTTTTCGGACAGATGAATGAGCCACCAGGAGCTCGTGCTCGTGTAGCTTTATCTGGTCTTTCTATTGCTGAGTACTTCCGTGATGGAGCTGGAGAAGGTCAAGGAAAAGACGTACTTTTCTTCGTTGATAACATCTTCCGTTTTACACAGGCAGGTTCTGAGGTATCGGCGTTATTAGGTCGTATGCCATCTGCGGTAGGTTACCAACCAACATTGGCAACTGAGATGGGTACAATGCAGGAGCGTATTACTTCAACAAAAACGGGATCTATTACATCTGTACAAGCGGTTTACGTACCTGCGGATGACTTAACTGACCCGGCGCCTGCAACTACGTTTGCTCACTTAGATGCTACAACGGTATTGTCTCGTAAGATTGCTGAGTTAGGTATTTACCCTGCGGTAGATCCATTGGATTCTACTTCTCGTATCCTTACTCCGGAAATCTTAGGAAAAGAGCACTACGCTTGTGCGCAAAGAGTAAAAGAGATTCTACAGAAATACAAACAATTACAGGATATCATCGCGATCTTAGGTATGGAAGAGTTATCTGAAGATGATAAATTAGCTGTATCAAGAGCACGTCGTGTACAACGTTTCTTATCTCAGCCGTTCCACGTAGCTGAGCAGTTTACAGGTATTCCTGGAGTATTGGTTGATATTAAAGATACTATCAAAGGATTTAACATGATTATCGACGGTGAGTTGGATCACTTACCTGAAGCAGCGTTCAACTTGAAAGGTACCATCGAAGATGCTATCGAAGCGGGACAAAAAATGTTAGCAGAAGCATAATCTAGTAAGCAGTAAACGGTCGCAGTGAGCAGTCACTGGCAACTGTAAACTGTAAGCTGTAAACTAAAGAATATGATCGTAGAAATTGTATCACCAGAAGCCACATTATTCAGCGGAGAAGTTACTTCGGTAGCGGTTCCGGGAGTGAATGGCGAGTTCCAGATGTTGAACAACCACGCGGCTATCGTGTCGTTGTTAGGAAAAGGAAACGTAAAAATCGTTGGTTCGGGATTGAAAATCGCAAAAGAATTTGCGAATAAATTCCACAAAGTAAACGAACAGACGTATTGGTTGCCTATCGAATCAGGAACTGTCGAAATGAACGACAATAAAATAATTGTTTTAGCTGACTAAGACAATTTAAAATAAGAAAAAAAGTCTCGAGAAATCGGGACTTTTTTTATAATATAAAGCTGCTGATTGACTAATTGGGTTCTTTCTGAACAGATGTCTGTAGCTTTTAAACTATAAATTAACAGATGAATGTGACTTTAATACAAATTCAATGTTTAAATTTATAGCTTATTAACGCCGATGAGATTCAACTTCGTTTACATACTGCTTTTTTTCTCGCTAACCGTTTTTTCGCAAAACGAACAGTTGGCGCAGAATTATTTTGACCGTGGCGAATTTGAAAAAGCCATTGTTGTTTATGAGGATGTCTTAAAAGTACAGCCTTATAATTACCCGGTTTTACTTAAGTCCATTGCCTGTTACCAACAGTTGAAGCAATACGAAAAGGCTGAGCAACTGATTCAGAGCCGAATTGAAAAAATGAAATTGGATAATCTCTACGTAGAACTTGGCTATAACTATCAGTTACAAAAAAATCAGGAAAAAGCCGATAAGTATTATGCTATCGCTTTGGATAAAATCAAAGAAAATCCCAATAATGTTTATGGTATCGCCTATGCTTTCGAACAAAAAGTACTCGTGGAAAAAGCGATTAAGGCCTATGAAATAGGGAAATCTGGTAATCCAAATCTAAATTTCGATTACCAACTGGCTTTGTTGCAGGGACAGTTAGGGAATATGGAGCTGATGACTGATAAACTACTCGATTTTGCTTTTTCCAACCCGGCAAATCTTCCGATGGTTCAAAATCAGTTGATGCGGTTCATAACCGAGGATACCAGCGAAAGTTTCAACGCTTACCTGAAAAAAGCCTTATTGCTTCGTACACAAAAAACGCAGGACATTTTCTGGAACCAATTTTTGAGCTGGTATTTTGTTCAGCAGAAAGAATTCGGAAAAGCCTTCATTCAGGAGAAAGCCATTTTTAAAAGACAACCTGATAATTTCTATACAATAATCAACCTGGCTAAATTGGCGGTTCAGGAAGACGAAAACGAAATGGCGACTGAAATACTGCAGTTCATACTGGATAATACACAGGATTTGGGATTGCAAATGGAGGCGCATCATCATTTGCTGTCCATGGAAATTGAAAAGGCTTCAGAAAAAGAATTTCCGGCAATAAGAGAAAAGCTTAACTTGTTGTTGAAAAAGTACGGCATTTCGCCTTATTCCATGCAATTGCAAATTTTATCCGCACATTTTGATGCTTTCTATCTGAAGCAATTTGAAACAGCTAAAAATACACTCACCAAAGCGTTGGAATTGCCTTTGAATAATTATCAAAAAGCGGAAGTGAAAGATGAATTGGCAGATATCTTATTGTTGGACGAAAAATTCAATCAGGCCATAATCTATTATGCTCAGATTGAAGATGATTTGAAAAACGATGAAATCGGACATCAGGCTAGTCTGAAAATGGCTAAAGCGAGTTATTTTAAAGGCGATTTCGAATGGGCACAGAAACAGTTTAAAGTTTTGAAATCGTCATCGTCACAATTAATTGCGAATGATGCGCTGGAATTGTTTTTGCTTATCAGTGACAACACCGTGGAAGATAGTACACAAGTCGCCCTGAAAAAATTCTCCAAAGCCGATTTCTTACTCTATCAGAATAAAACAGCTGAAGCGCTTAAAGCATTTAAAACCATATTGACTGAACATAAAGGTCAGGCGATTGAGGATGAAACTTTACTGAAGGTAGGACAATTGTATGAAAAACAAAGCGATTTCCAACAGGCATTGCTGCTCTATCAGCAGATTTTGGACAATCATAAGGAAAGTATTTACACCGACGAAGCTTTGTTTTATTCAGCGGAAATTTACCGCAAGAATCTGCAGGATGTAGAAAAGGCAAAGGCACTCTACGAAAAGGTAATTTTTAACCATCAGGACAGTATTCACTTTGTGGATGCCCGAACGAATTTCAGAAAACTGAGGGGAGATACGAATTTATGATAGACAACTTAGAAAATTTGATTTTTTAATCTTTAATTCATGATAGATTTTCTAAAAACCTAAGAAATCCAACTCTCCAAGATATCTAATCATCTAAAAATCTAAGCCAGTCTACAAGTCTAAGCCAGTCTAATAATATAACAAACTAAAAAAATGATAATCTACAACGTAACTATCAATATACACGAAAGCGTTCATGATCAATGGATGAAATGGATGCAGGAAAAACACATCAACGACGTTTTGGCCACGGGGAAATTCACGTCGGCGCGTATGGTAAAGGTGTTGGTAGACGAAGAAATGGGAGGGGTGACGTATTCCATTCAGTATACCACTGATTCCAAAGAGACCTTACAGCGTTATTACGACGAAGACGCGCCAAGGCTCCGCGAAGAGGGATTGCGTCTTTTCGGCGATAAAATGTTGGCCTTCCGTACCGAATTGGAGTTGATTTCAGAACATTAAGATAGACCACTTAGATTTTTAGACTGACTTAGACCACTTAGATTTTTGAATGAATGCTGCTTTTAAATTGCACTAATTTAAAAAGTTTAATGATCTGACTTTCTAAGAAGTCCAAAATCTAACTTTCTAAGAAGTCTAAATTTCTATCAAACTAAAATAATCTAAGAAGTCTAAATAATGGACAAAGTAAAAGCAAAAAAACACCTCGGACAGCATTTCCTGAACGATGAAAGCATAGCCAAAGATATAGCCGATGCGCTGACATTGAAAGGCTATAAAAACGTATTGGAAATTGGCCCTGGAATGGGTGTGCTTACCAAATATCTGTTGGAGAAGCCCATCGACACTTATGTGATCGAAATTGATACCGAATCAGTGGCTTACCTCGATGCGCATTATCCTAAATTGCATGGAAAAATTATCTCCAAAGATTTTTTAAAGTACAATATCAAGGAAGTTTTCAACGATGAACCTTTCGCCATCATCGGGAACTTTCCGTATAATATTTCCACACAGATTGTGTTCAGAACTTTGGAACTTCGCGACCAGATTCCGGAATTTTCAGGGATGTTCCAAAAAGAGGTGGCTGAACGAATCTGTTCTCCAAAAGGGAGTAAGGTTTACGGTATCTTATCGGTATTAGCACAGGCCTTTTACGATGTGGAATACCTGTTTACGGTAAGCGAACATGTGTTTACGCCGCCGCCAAAAGTAAAATCCGGGGTGATGCGAATGATCCGTAAGGAAAATTACGAATTGCCTTGTGATGAAAAATTGCTGTTCACTGTTGTGAAAACATCCTTCAACCAAAGAAGAAAGACACTTAGAAACAGCTTAAAATCGATGAATCTGTCGGATAATTTAAGAGAAGATAGTATCTTTGACCTCCGTCCGGAACAGCTTTCCGTAGAACAATTCATAGAACTTACTCAAAAAATAGGAGCCGATGGAGTTTAAAATCAGCAAAGACCTAATTCAACAATTAGAGCAACTTATTCAAAGCAAAAACGACCAGCAACTGGAAGTATTGCTGAATGATTTGCACCATGCTGATATTGCCGAAATCCTTGACGAACTGGATTTTGATGAAGCAACCTATATTTTTAAAGTTCTGGATTCCGAGAAAACAGCGGAAATCCTGTTGGAACTGGAAGACGATTTGCGTGAAAACATTTTGCAACGTCTTTCAGCCAAAGAAATTGCCGAAGAGTTGGACGAGTTGGATACCGACGACGCGGCCGACATTATTGCTGAACTTCCACAGTCTAAAATGGAAGAGGTTATCTCCGAGCTGGAAGATGTTGAACACGCCAAAGACATTGTCGATTTGTTGCGTTACGATGAAGATACTGCCGGAGGTTTGATGGGAAAAGAGTTAGTGAAAGTCAACGAAAATTGGAACGTACTCACCTGTGTTAAAGAGATGCGCCAGCAGGCGGAGCATGTTACCCGCGTGCACTCCATTTATGTGGTGGATGACGAAGATCGCCTGAAAGGCCGTTTGTCGCTGAAAGACTTGCTTACCACTTCAACCAAAACGCCTATCAGTGATGTCTATATCAAAAAAGTAGATTACGTGAAAGTGGATACCCCCGATGTGGAAGTAGCCCGTATCATGCAAAAATACGACTTGGAAGCTATTCCTGTGGTAGACGAAATGGGCCGTTTGGTAGGCCGTATCACCATTGACGATATCGTAGACGTAATCAAGGAAGAAGCCGATAAAGATTACCAGTTAGCGGCCGGTATCTCACAGGACGTTGAGGCGGATGACAGTATCTTAGAACTTACCCGTGCCCGTTTGCCTTGGCTGGTTTTGGCTTTGCTTGGCGGTTTTGTCAGTGTGAAAGTTTTAGGGCTTTTCGAACCGGCGATGGAAGGCCATAAAGCCTTGTTCTTTTTTACTCCGTTAATTGCTGCTATGGGCGGAAATGTGGGAGTGCAGTCCTCGGCGATCATCGTGCAGGGTTTGGCTAACAATGCCATAACCGGAAGTATCATCCAACGTTTGTTGAAAGAGTTGTCTCTTAGTTTGTTAAACGGATTGATATTGTCGGCTATCCTTTTTGCTGGTAGTTACTTCTTGTTGGGATACGAAATCCATATTGGGATTACTGTGACCATTGCGCTGTTATCGGTAATTATCATTGCTTCCTTAAACGGGACTTTTATCCCAATCATTTTAAACAAATATGGTATCGACCCAGCTTTGGCTACGGGGCCGTTTATTACCACAAGTAACGATATCCTTGGGATTCTAATTTACTTCTCTATTGCGCGTCTTATCTTAGGGTTCTAAAAGAGGTTTTTCTTTTTGAACAACAGTACGCCTATCATTGCTAATATTGCCGATGCACAGGTAACTATCCAAATCCCGTGTGGGTTATTTTCCAACTCGTTCGGAACATTCATGCCGTACAAACTCGCTATCAGCGTAGGAATCATCAGAATGATTGAAACGGAAGTAAGTCGTTTCATGAGAACGTTCAGGTTGTTGGAAATCACCGAAGCATAGGCATCCATCATCCCCGCAAGGATATTGCTGTAGATGTTGGACATTTCCTGTGCCTGTTTCAATTCGATGTCTACGTCTTCCAATAGATCTTCGTCAAAATGTTCCCGTTCGTTTTTAAGGTTTTTTATGCGATGGAACAAAATGTCATTGCCTTTAATTGATGTGATAAAGAAAACAAGGCATTTTTCCAGTTGCATTAAAGCCTGCAAGTCTTCATTTTTAATGGATTTTTCCAAATGATCTTCTGCCAGTTTGATGCGCTGGTTGATTTGTTTCAGGTATTTCAAGTACCAGACACTGGAAGACAGCAGGAGTTTCAGTACCAAATCGAAATGGTTCTGGATGTTGATGTTTTTGCGTTGCGTATGCACAACGAAGTCGTCCAGCAATTCGGTTTTATGAAAACAGACGGTTACAAAAATGCCTTCTTTGAAAATACAGCCAAGCGGAATGGTGGTAAAAGGCAGGTTGGAATCGTTGTTTTTATAAGGGATTCGGAGAATGATCAGATGCCATCCGTCTTCTTCCTCTATACGCGGACGCTCGTCTGTGTCTTCGATATCGTTGTAAAAAGCTTCGGGAATCTGCAGTTCGTTCAATAAGAAATTACGATCGTCTGCGGTTGGGTTTTCAATCGCCATCCAGCAATTGTCGGTTTGGCTCTCAGTGGCTACCAGCCCTGAAATACCATTTCTGTAGAAGTTTTTCATTCTTTACGCTTCATGTTTGTCGAATAAAGCGCAAGATGAGTGCTTTATTCGTGTTTAATTGATTTTCCTCAGGGAACTATCCATAGTTGTTAACTCGAAATTTTGGCAAAAGTAGGTTTTAATGAACAAGCTACTCTTAAAATTTGCATAATTTATTGCCGGGTTGTCCTGCCCAAAAAAGAAAGAACTTGTTTTGATCCAATTTCGTACATTTGGGAAACCTGAATTAAAGACCTTGAAACCACAAGAAGTAAAAATACTCCATATCGACAGCAACCATCCACTGTTGTGGGAACAATTAGTTAAAGCCGGATTTCAGAATTTCGAAGATTTTAAATCATCAAAACACGAAATCGAAGCAAAGATTCATGAATATCACGGCATAGTAATCCGAAGCCGTTTTAAAATTGACAAAGACTTTCTCGACAAAGCCGCCAATCTGCAGTTCATTGCCCGTGTAGGAGCCGGCTTGGAAAGCATCGACTGTGAGTATGCTGAAAGTAAAGGCGTACACCTTATTGCTGCCCCCGAAGGCAATCGCAATGCCGTTGGTGAGCATGCTCTTGGGATGTTATTGTCGCTTTTCAATAATCTGAATAGAGCCGACCGGGAAGTGCGCAGCGGTCATTGGAACCGCGAAAGTAACCGTGGTCACGAACTCGATGGAAAAACGGTGGGTATTATCGGTTATGGGAATATGGGGAAATCGTTTGCTAAAAAACTCCGTGGTTTTGATGTGGAGGTTTTGTGTTACGATATTTTAAGCGGTATAGGTGACGAAAATGCGCGTCAGGTAAGTTTGGCTGAATTTCAGCAGAAAGTCGATGTAGTAAGCTTGCATACGCCCTGGACACCTGAAACGGACAAAATGATCAATACCGATTTGATAAATGCCTTTGCCAAACCGTTCTGGTTCATCAATACGGCAAGAGGTAATAGTGTTGTTACGGCTGATTTAGTAGCTGCTTTGCAATCCAAAAAAATTCTCGGTGCCGGTTTGGACGTACTGGAATATGAAAAACTATCGTTCGAACATTTGTTTGAAGGAGAAAAGCCGCCCGCCTTCGAGTACCTGCTGCAGGCCGACAATGTTTTGCTTTCGCCACACATCGCCGGTTGGACCGTGGAAAGTAAAGTGAAACTGGCACAAACCATTGTGGATAAGATCGTGCAGTTGCACTAAGAACACTCTCCAGAAACTCTCGCATTGGCAAGGGGTTCTTAACTTTGTTTAATTTTTTTTAAAATAAAATTTTTAGCTTAATGTTGTTTTGTCTTCGATCTTTCGACAGGCTCAGGACAAAGATGAACTATTGTTTGTTTTTGGAATTACATGGTCTATTGGAAGTGGTGCTTTATATATTTGCGGGCTTATTTCATTTTTTTAGACTACAATGACAAACTACATTAATAAATTAAAACACATAGTTCCAACATTTTTAATAATATCCCTTGGAAGCGTAATCGGAGTTTTATTGTTTAGATGGCTTTTTTGTGTTCAATTTCCAATCATTGATATAAAAGAAGAAGTTTGGGAATTTTGGATACCAATTATTTTACCTTGGATAGTAATGACTCTTTGGTTTAGACAACGGCTAAGAGTTCTAACATTCAAACGAGATAACGACAAAGGAAGAGTCTTTTTTCAATTTATTGCTTGGCTTAGCATGTTTGCAATGTTAGCGATATCCCAAAATTATTTAACTACCGCAAGTGGTAAGCTAAAAACCATTGAGAGCATCGACGACATAGATAAAGTTGAAAAATCGAGATATTACAAATTGAACAACTTTATAGTTGCAACATATTTTGGAGGCACATACACTGATTTCAGAACAAGCGGAAAATATAATCAACATCTTAACTTTGATATTTTCTTCATTACTCCAATTGTTCCGGATTCAACAATGATTCAAAGCGTTCCAAAAAAATGGTACGGTGTTAAATTCCAAAAGCAAATTAACAACCGTATCAGTAATGAAGAGAAGGAGAGGAAATATAAAGATTTTTTTAGCGAGTGTGTTCAAAAAATGAAGAGTTATAATTTTCATTCTCTAGACCATTTTGAAAGAATACCTACTTCTGATGACAGGGAAAATTATCTAAAAGCAATTGAAGCAAGAACTAAAGAAAAAGCAGATGATAGTTTTGTGATTTTAAAGCCTGTACAGGAAGAATTCGAAAAAAGAAACGGAAATAAATTTGCTTGGATTTTCGGTTCATTCGGTATCGGTCTCGGCATTTTATTGTTTTCACTTATTTGGCCTGGTTATAGTGAAACGGAGAGAAAAAAATTTTTGCAAGGCAAGAAACCAAAACAAGATGATATTGCAGATATGTTAAATTATCTAATTCCTAAAGGAAGTCATTTTGTAACGTCTATAATTTTAGATTTAAACATTTTAGTATTTCTGATAATGATTTTTTCAGGAATAAACATTATTTCTCCTAGCGGTCTTGAATTGTTAGAGTGGGGAGGAAATAGAAGGATTGAAACGATGAATGGAGAATGGTGGCGTCTTTTCACAAGTATGTTTTTACATGGAGGGATTATGCATCTATTTTTGAATATATATGGACTTGTAATTGCGGCACTTTTTATTGAGCCAATACTTGGAAGAAAAAACTATTTCACACTATACCTTTTATCTGGTCTTTGTGGTAGTCTCGCAAGTATCTGGTGGTATCCAAATATAATTAGCGTTGGTGCATCAGGGGCTATTTTTGGGCTTTATGGGGCAATACTTGGATTATTATTAACTGATGCTTTTCCAAAAGAAGGTAAAAGGTTTGTTTTTATGATGATAGGAATTTACGTCTTTATAAACCTTCTTTGGGGATTAACTGGTGGAATTGACAATGCGGCTCATATTGGTGGACTCATAAGCGGAGCATTTATTGGTATATTACTATATAAAATTGACTCAAAAAAGAAGAACGCAAGCTCCTTTGAGGGTCGAAGCGGGAATAATACCGATAAATTATATACTAAAATAGTATTGTCAATTGGAATTTTAATAATTATATTTAGTTTAATTCCAATAATTAAAAACCGAGATACTTCCATCAAAAAACAGCAACATAGCACACAAAATAAATTAAACCTTTACAATTTGAAAAATTGTATCATTTGGAGGCAAGGTGTGAATATTAGCATTAAGGATTTTGAAATGTCCCCAGATTATAATTCTGAACAAAACATGTTTTTTTGGAATGGAATAACTTTAGAATCTAATGGTTACGGGGGTTTTGAAGCATTAGCCATTTTTGACAAAAGCAAATCATGGACTAAAGACACAATTCAATTTAATTATAAAGAAATACTCGAAGTGCAAAAACTATCATTCGATTTAGCCGAACTTTATGCCCGAAAAATGAATGCTGAAATAAGAAAAGTCAGAGATAACGAAGTAAATGATACTCTTGAATTAGAAAATTTAGACAAACATTGCAGAATGATCTATGAGAAGTATGAAAAAGCAAATAGTCAAATGCTATTAAACGGTGAAACAACTAAGGAAATTATTTCATATTGGAGACCAAAAATTGACCAAGCATTGTCAGAATCAAAATAAAACTTCCGCTAACAGCGGTTTGATGAAATTGGGGTTTGGGTTTATAATGGAAAGATCTTTTTGTATATTAGACTTAGTGATAAAGCAAACTAAAGGAATAAAATCCCCGCCTTCACAAAATCGGTGGGTCGTTATCGGTAATTGTAACAACTGACACTCCAAATACAAACCGACAAAGAATATGATAAGAAAAATTTTAAGCATCATCGTTGGTTACGCAATATTCGTTGTGACTTCACTTGCGCTTTTTAAATTTTCGGGACACGCCCCTCATTCTGATGCAACGACTGCCTTTATCGTCTTGACAACTATTTATGGAGCATTCTTTTCATTTGTTGCCGGACTGGTTACACTAATTATCGCAAAGACAAAAAACTTAAAAATCAATTTTGTTCTCGCCTTGATCATTGCTGGTTTCGCACTATTTTCTCTTCTAAAATCAGCGGGTAGTCATTGGACACAATTACTTGCTATTTTTATCTTTTCACCAGTGTCAATAATGGGTGGGTTATTTTATAACAAGCGGCATAAACACAATGAAGGAAATCATTGAAAAAATTAAGTTCAGGGACAATAAAAGTTAACTAAAACTTCAAATGTATGAGACCATTAATAACTCTATTTTTTATTGTCTTTTGGGTATTCTCACATGGACAAGAGAAGCAAATCTTAATTAAGGCGGGCAAAGTATTCGACAGTGAACAAAAAAAGTTTTTAACTAATCAAGAAATTCTTGTTCAAGGTAACTTAATTAAAGAAATAGGCACAAAACTTTCCGTCCAAAAAGAAACTACTATTATAGACTTGACTAACTATACTGTGCTGCCTGGGTTGATTGAATCCCATATGCATCTATTGTATCTGGAGCCAATGAAAAGTAACCTGACACTTGAGAATTTAAAAATGATTACAATGGAAGGTGATGGATTGAGAATACTCCGGGCCTCCAAAAGAGCAAAGACATTTTTAGACGCAGGGATAACAACAGTAAAAGACCTTGGCAATTCAGGGCAATTTTTAGACGTAGCTCTGAAAATGGCTATTAACGAAGGTACAATTGAAGGCCCTAGATTATTTGTATCTGGACCTATAATCTCATCTGTTGGAGGGCAAATGCCCGGGATGAACAAGAAATATGATCATTTAATTTCGGAGGAATATAGGATTGTTAAAGATGTTGAAGACGCTAAACTGGCAGTTCAGGAAAATATCACTTATGGAGCAGATTTGATAAAGATTTGTGCCGACAATACTCCTAATAATACATCTTTGTCGATAGAGCAAATGAAGGCTATAGTTGAAACAGCTCATCGTTATAATAAGAAAGTAACCGCACATGCCACTGGAGAGAAAGCAATTTCGGACGCAATCATTGCCGGAGTTGATGGAATTGAACATGGTTATCAATTACCAGAAAGCAGCGCACGTTTGATGGCGAAAAAAGGAATTTACTTTGTCCCGACAGATCTTACTGCTGAATTACTTATGAATTATTCAGGGATGCCGAAAGAAGCAGTAACCAAGTACTTAGAAAACTCACAATTTAAAAGACTCAGATCAGCTATGAAAGAAAATGTGAAAATCGTAGCGGGCTCTGATAATTACATTGACTTCGGAATACCGCAAGGAGAAGCGGCAAAGAGAGTTCTTGTTGCCTACCACCAGGCGGGTATGAGCCCAATTGACATATTAACATCATGTACAAAAACAGCATCGGAATTTTTAAGTCTTCCTGATAAATTAGGTGTGATAAAAAAAGATGCATTTGCCGATATCATTGCAGTTGAAGGAGACTTGGAGAATGAATTTGATAAATCAATTTTTCAAATTCGTTTCGTAATGACTAATGGCAAAATATATAAAGAGGTGAAGTGAAGCCAGCACGGCGTTGTGCGTCATGTTTATGTGATCTGCAAACCTGAATTGTTGTATCTTTTTCACGATATTTTTTATAGCAACTAAAACAGAGGAAAATGGCAAAATATTATTTTCGCAATTCAATTTACATTTTGCTTTTAGCGGGGTTGTTTCTAAATTCCTGTTATGGCCAAGTTGATACAAGCTCGTCGAAGCAGACAACCATTGCGCCAAAACCAAGCCCGGAAATAATAGGAACGCCACCGCCTCAGGTTCTTAATTCTCATCCAGTTTGGGACCCTAGTCTTGTAAGCCAGTATATAAGGAGTATTTTTCAGGATTCGAAAGGAAATTATTGGTTCGGTCCAGCTGGTCAAAGTGTAGCCAGATATGATGAAAAAACTTTAAAATACTACAGTAAAAGTGAGTTTTTTCTGGGGAATAACAGTGTAGGCAATGATTATGGTAATAGCGTACATGCCATTGTCGAAGACAGCAACGGTAATATATGGTTTGGAACAGACTATGGAGCTGTTAAATATGATGGAAAGACCTTTAGAAGCTATAAAGAGGTGGATGGACTGAGCAATATCAGGGTATCCCGAAAAAGCATTCTCATAGACAAAGCCGGAAATATTTGGGTGGGCACCGCCGGTGGTGTTTTTCGATATGACCCGTCTGCTGATAGCACGGGCGGCAAATCCTTTTCGCTATTTCATTTGCTTGGTCCTGTAAATATTAAAGGCATTATGGAAGACAATACCGGAAACATTTGGTTTGCTTCACAAGGGAATGGTGTCTTTCGATTTGATGGAAAAGCAATTAAAAATTTTATGGAGAAAGAAGGCTTGGGCGATAACGTTGCAGGTGGCATGATCCAAGATAAAGCAGGGAACTATTGGTTTACTATGAAGGGCGGTATTTGCCGCTATGATGGTAAAACTTTTACTGAGTTCACAACCAAAGACGGATTAGGCGGAAGCGAAGTTTGGGGTATGTATATGGAAAAGTCGGGTGTCATTTGGATTTCAGCAAGAGGCAGCATGACGAGATACGACCCTTCTATCGATATTTCAAATCCAAAAGCATTTACCGTGTTTGCGGAAAAAGACGGAATTAACTGTTGTGTTCAAAGTATGTATCAAGACCGGTCTGGAAATATGTGGTGGGGTGCCGGAGCAGGGCTCTATCGATTTGATGGCTATCGCTTTTATCAGGTTAAACAGAAAGGTCCGTGGTAACATAAACAATTTTAGGTAACAGACTGGACGACAGTCTGAATAAACTGAAAAGTATTCTTGAAAATACTCATTAGAATAACTATAATGTCATGTTCTGACAATACTATTTATTGTTTGCTGTGAAGTTGAAGATTTAATTGTCGATTATTGCTGTCGTAGCGAACACATTGGATTAGGAATGGCGAAATATTTGGAGCCTTCTCCAATACCCTGTGAGCAGTTGGTGGTACAAGCCTGTCTTGTCGAATTACATTCCGCTGCCCAAAACATATACCCAAGCATTCCTGATGAGATTCCGGCTCCATTAGGCATTATCCGGGTGACATACTCCCTGGTTTTATATTGAATGGATATGTAAAAATTATTGCATTCCGGCACTTGTTGAGTTCCCGTCATGTAAAGTGAGCCCGTAAATTTACAGGGTGCCAATGGTGGAATTGGAGGTGCATATTGGGGTTTTCCATCGATATGTTCATCCCAGTTGGTGATAGCTCCAGAGGGAGATGGCTGTCTTGCCGGGACCATGGCGTTGGCATAATCAAGAACCGGAGCCGTTGTAGTGAGCCAGTCTTTTGTCGCTTTTTGACAGATACCAATCAACCAACGGTCTCCTGCTGCCAAATCGATAGTGAGCCTGGCGGCGTGATTACAGCCGGAGGGGTCATAGGGATGGCGAGCTCTGTAGGTACTGATAAAAGTTTGCAATCCTTCCAGGTTTGGGCTTCTGTTTTCTTCATAATCAATTTCTATGCCCACGCCTAGGCTATCGGCTACTGCCGCGGCATTTTCGGCTAACTGTATTGGATCTAATCGCAGCGCCGTATTCCAGTCGTCAGTATAGGTAATACCTCCAATGGAGAGCATAACCCTGATATTGTGGTCCTTGAAGTGTTTAATAATGGCACGTGTCATGCCTCTGGGAAGGCCATTATATGTTGTTGCATCCTTTGTTCTGTTCAGTAGCTTTAACGGATTTACAAAGCTGAGTACGACTAGATTAACAGATGGCAGGCCGTCACCCCGATCAATGATCCAATGGTTTTTCTCGTCGAATTCACTTATGGTTCTGGGAGTTCCCCAGGTGCAGTAATCATTTCCGGCATGCCAGATGCCATATACCTGTAGTTGTGTTGGTGTTTGTGCTAAAACGTAAGGAGGTTGTGATGGTGATGTCGGCTTGCCATTCGCATCCAAATCAGCAGTTTCATCCGATGATGATTCTGTTCGGAAATCCTCTTTCTGACAACTGATGATCAGTGCCAAAAGTAGGGTTATAAAACTAATGAGTTTAAGTGTTTGTTTCACAGTTCAATACATTTAAATTAAGCTATTAAAGTTAAACGAATTATCTGCGAAAAACAATACAAAACGAAAATGGTAAATGGTTGGATGTCGGTTTTTATATGCAGATAATCAGGTATTTAGCAAGATGGGATTGGATGATGGTCTATAGGTATGTCTAACCTATTATGTAGCTTAATCTTAATGATAGATTGCGATGTGAATATTATATGACGTAATTTTCTGTAAGAATCTGTGGTAGAAACTGTTAATATTTGTTTTATATTTATGATTCAAAAAACGTAAGTATGAACAAAATTGCTTATTACCTTACCCTTTTTGTGGCGGGAATCACCTGCCTTCAGTTTGTTCCACACGCTTTCTTAGGGTTTCCGGCAGTATTGGAGCATATTGCTAAAGGTGAAATTCAGGAACCTGCAGCACAGGGCATGCAAATGATCTGGATGTATTCGTCAATTATGATGCTTTTGTCCGGAATCTGGATGTTGTTTCTGGCTAAACCCATTAAAGAAGGAGATTCTTCGGCGCGACTCCAGGCGTTGTTGCTCTCTCTGGGGCTGATTTTATTTGGGATGGCCTGCAGTTATATTGCCAGAGATGTTTTCAATCATTTGTTCTTTTTTACCGTTGAGGGCATTCTGCTGCTTTTAGCTGTAACTGTCTTCTTTAATATCAAAAGAGATAAGTAAGTTTAATATCAAAAAATAATGAGTAAGAACGACATTAAAAGAGTTACAGGATTGGGTGGTTTTTTCTTCAAATGCGATGATCCCAATGCGACGAAGGACTGGTATAAAAATCATCTAGGCATTCCGGTTGATCAATATGGATGGACATTCTGGTGGAAGGATGGGGAAGGAAAAGACTGTTCGACCCAATGGTCACCTTTTCCGACGGAAACCAAGTATTTTGAGCCGAGTAAGAAACAGTTCATGATGAATTTCAGGGTAGATAATCTCGAAGAACTGTTGAGAGTTTTAAAGGAGGAGGGTGTAACTGTCGTAGGCGATATGGAAACCTATGATTACGGTAAATTTGGATGGATCCTCGATCCGGAAGGAAATAAAATTGAACTTTGGGAGCCTATTGATAAGGCTTTTCTGTAAAAAAATGTAAATTAGTACGCTATTAATTAAATAAAAACAAATATATGGAGGTTACAAAACCGAGGGAAGACTGGAACCAACCGCAGCCGCCTCAACAACATAATAAAAAGTTGGCTTGTGGCTTATTGGCTATATTGTTAGGTCCGTTTGGAATACATAAGTTTCATCTGGGCTATCAGACAGAGGGTATTATTACTTTAGTA
Source organism: Flavobacterium enshiense DK69 (assembly GCF_000498495.1). Lineage (GTDB taxonomy): Bacteria > Bacteroidota > Bacteroidia > Flavobacteriales > Flavobacteriaceae > Flavobacterium > Flavobacterium enshiense. The sequence continues at coordinate 61,414 of NZ_AVCS01000008.1, forward strand.
ATTTCATTAATTACATGTGGTATTGTGACTTCCCTCATTGGCCTAATTGAAGGAATTCTCTATTTGATAAAATCAGATGAGGAATTTTACGAAACGTATCAGGTAAACAAACGGGGATGGTTTTAAAGCCGGTAGTTGTTTTGTTTGACGAACAAATTAATAAAAGAAAAGCGCCTATAAAGGCGCTTTTACTTTTTGTATAAGAAGAATAATTATTTGATAACAATTTTCTTCGTTTCTTTTCTTTCACCATCCTGAACAGTCACCATGTAAATTCCTGTCTGAACATTGTTCAGTTGAAGGTTTTGGTGGAATGTTCCTGTGTTTTGATATTCTTTTTCGAATACTAAACGGCCTCTCAAATCGTGAACGCCGATTTTGATTTCGTTAGAAGAGTTTGATGTAAACTGAACATTGAAATTACCGTTGTTCGGGTTAGGATATAATGTGAAATCCTGTAATCCGAAAGTCTCATTAGCAAGGAGCGCTGTTTGTCTTTGGCACAAAGTTAAAGTTGCACTTGAAATTGTGTTATTCGTGTTAGAGCTCATTGCGGCAAGTACCCATGTTCCAGCAGAGTTCACTCCATCATAACGGTAGAATGGAAGTCTTGGAGCATAAGTTGCACCAGTAGCAGTAGCATTACAGTCGAAAGCAGCTCCTTGATCATCAAATACTGCATTCAAATTAGAAGAGGTAGCTGCACATCCCGAGGTTGGCCCGTCAAAAGCAACTACTTCAATTAGATTAGAGTTTGGTTTTACTAATCCGAAAGATACCTGGTTTGTTTGCGCTGCCGTACTAACTACTTTTAACTTTGAAGAAGAAACGGTAAAATTGTCGGTAATGGCAGGGAAAGTATAACCTGACCATGTTGCAGTCATCGTTTGAGCAGGGCTGAAAGTTTTTACGTAATCCGTACAAACAGATGTTACAGAATATCCGATTGCAATGGGTTTCATGTTTACGTTAAAGAAAATGTTTCCAGATGCTTTAACCATAATTCTACAGTTTGTAGCAGCAATGTTTGGAACTGTGATATTTGCTGAACCGTTATTAGGAATGTTTGTCGCTAAAGTAGTTGAGAATGTTTGTCCACCATCTGTAGATAGTAAGATGTCTACATTGGCACCACCGTTAATTGAATTAGTATTGTTTACGGCCCATGTAATTGTTTGTGTTGATCCTTGTGCCCATGAAATATTGTTTGTTTTCTGAGAGGTAACAAAAAATGGCCCTTTAGTGTCATCTACGGTAACTACCATATCGTCAAAACTGGTTTGTGCCACTTTTGCAGGAGATGCAACATAGGCTGCATTGTCTCTAACGGTTAGTCTGAAGTTTAAGGTTCTGGCAACAGAACTTAACGCTTCAACATTGACTTCTGAACCTCGAGTAATAGTTGAACCGGTTAGTACAGTACTCATAACAGGTAAATAACGAAACGGAGAACTTGAAGGAGCATAATCTCTAAAGTTAGGTCCTGTGGCTTTTGTTGAAGAAGCTGTAGAAGCAGAACCGGTTTGTGTTGAACCCATGATGTCGATTTGTTCCCACATATACGTTAAGGCATCACCTGCATTAGCATCTGTTGCCGACCCAGTTAGCTTAAACGGGGTGCTTCTCGGAATAGTATAATCTACACCTGCGTTGGCTACTGGTGTAGCATTGGTTGTTGAAATTGATGCTAAAGTCGGACACGATTTTCCGGCTAAATTTGTCTGAATCTGAACAATCGATACACCGTGGAAAGCATCAAGAGAGTGGGGAGCAACGTTTAGTCCTTGGGTAACACCTGCATAGCCCATGATGGATATCCCGGAAGCTACTTCTACTTGAACAGTACTGCCTTCGTATGCATGTGAGAAAGTGTGTCTGGCTCCTAACTGGTGACCTACTTCGTGAACAACAAAGTCGATATCGAAATTGTCACCTTGAGGGATGTCGTCAGCCGGTGAAGTATATCCGCTTCCCTTATTTTTGTCTGCAGTATCATCTGTGTCATCTACACAAACGCATCCGATACAGCCTGCATTTCCACCGCCGCCGGATGCACCAAATAAGTGACCGATGTCATATGCGGCATTGTTATTTGCTAATGAAGAGAATACTCCTGTTAGTTTAGTACTTAAAGTGTTTTGTAATTGGGTATTCCAAGCTCCTGCAGCTCCAGTTGCGGCATCTGAATACGGGTCGGTTGCAGGGTTATAGTAAAATACGTTGGTAGACTGAGAAATTAGGTTTAAGTGTAATCCTAAGTCTTTCTCATATACCCCGTTACAACGAGTCAATGTGTTGTTGATAGCAGCTAAAACTAAATTCGCCTGTGCAGCACTCGTTGCTCCGAAATAATTAGAATATTCACCGGTAACTGATTGTGCTAATCTCATGGTGCGCAACTTTCCGTCACTTAATCTTCCTGCAACGTTTTGTACTTTTGGATTAATCTCTGCGAACATTTCATTGTCCTTTGCAGAACAAGCCCAAGGCAAACTTCCTTTGTCTCTTTGCGATTTGAAAACCGCATATATTCTATGATCTTGAGAATAAGGCTCAATAAATTCATTAGGTTTGTCGGTTCTGAAAACCATTGTCTGAATTCCTTGTGGAGAAATACTTAGTTTTAAAGTGGCATATTTATCCGTGATCCCTTTACCTGAATAAGCTCTGATTTCTGGGAATTGTGCTTGAAGATCTGCTTCGAAGTTAGAAGCTTCATACATTTCAAATTGCTCTAACCCACCATTAACATTAGGTAAAGTAATGATTACTTTTTGGCCTGATACTCTGTTTTGGGTTGCTAGCAATGTTTGTTTAATATGATCTAAGTTTAGTTCATATAAATCAAATTGCTTTGGGAACGAAAGGCGAGCAACTCCCTTATCTGTAGTGAGTTTACCGCTATCTCCTTTGTAGGAGGACCAGAACTTGTCGTTTTGCGCGTATCCGTTGGATATTGCAAAAGCAGCAATGGCTAGGAGTAAAATTTTTTTCATTTTGTTTTTTATGTATTGTTAAGTTTATGACAAAATTATGGCTTCTTTATAAAAACTCAAATATTAATAAGTTAAATAAAGAAAGTTATCAATATTTATAACTTTTTTTTGCGAAATTGATAATTTTAAAGTAAGTTTTTTTTTACTTAATTTATGTTTTACTTTTCCGTCTCCTTACTGAACGATTACCATGGAAAACCCTACCTATATTGTTAGGTTTAATATTTTGGTTAAAGAGTTCTGAATTTTGATTTTTTTTAAAAACGAACCGAGCTCTAATATCACGAACCTCTATTTTAACATTGTTTCCTGTATAGAATCTGAATTGTGCATTGAGGTTTCCATTGTTAGGATGCGGATACGAAGAAAAGTCTTCCATGCTAAAGCTTTCGGGAGCTTATGTTTAAGGTAATCTCAAGTATCTGTCTGTTGATAATAAGATGTCAGCAGACTCATGTATGAAATTTAATTAATGTCGTTTCAGGCTCAAGTTATGGTTTGCGGAGTGTAATGTGCTCATGAAACTGTTGTAGTGCTTTGTGATGTTGCGTTTAATGTTTTTTGTGTCGTAAGCCGTGACAACAATATTACTAAATCGGTTTGCTTCAATTGGGTGCCTGCCTCATGGACAGTGTAATTCGCTTAATTAAAAGAATAAAAAAAGCGCCAGAATTGGCGCTTTTTTATTAGAATGTGGTTTGTTACTTTATTACGATACGTTTTGTCGTTTGCTTGTCTCCGTCCAATACAGTAATTAAATAAACACCGGTTTGTGCATTGTTTAGTTGAATGTTTTGGTTGAAGAAGCCGCTGTTTTGATAAGATTTTTCGAAAATTATTCTTCCGCTTATATCGTAGACATTAATCTTAATGTTGTTGCTTGAATTGGATTCGAACTGAACATTAAAATTACCATTGTTTGGGTTAGGGTAAATGGTAAAATTCTTCAGATTGTTGTCTGCAACGCTTGCTGTTTGTACCGTACAGATGTTCAAACTCCAGCTGTTAATTGTTCCTGCATCGTTTGTAGCCTGATCGATTACTCTCAAAGTCCAGGTTCCTGTAGAATTTTGTCCATTAAATGCAGAAAGTGCTTGTGCAGGAATAACCGTTCCCGTAATTCCAGGACAGATCGGGGTAACTCCTGCGTCGTCAAAAGTTGCATTGATGTTTGCATTGGTTGCTTCGTTATCACACGGTCTGCTGAATAATTGAACAACAGTTCCGGATGGACTTGTTAACCTTCCAACTGTATCACCAATCCAATCGTGGCTAGCATTCAATGTAATGTTTACATCGGCTATAGTTCCGCCATTTGCAATAACGATTGTGGAAGTTCCTGTTCCGTTATCAGGAATGGCAACTGGAACGTTTGTAGAATTGGTTGTAGCACATGATAAAACGCCGGTTTTAAATTTGAAAACAGGGCTATAAGTTCCGCTGCAGCCTGCGTTTTTAGGCATAACTCTCCAATAATAATTAGTGGCTTCTGACAATCCTGATAAACTGTAAGAAGTTGTTGTTGTGTTTCCTGAACTGATAATGTTTGTGAAAGCAAGATCTGTGGCAACCTGAACATCATATGATGAAGCATTGGTGTTTGCTGCCCAAGTCAGATTTAAATTCAAGCTTTGTCCAACAGCATTATTAGCAGGCGCATTTAATGTCATTGCTGGAAAAGTTGAATTTAATAAATCCAAATAATAAGAAACCTTTTTGCTTGTAGCTCCTGAAGTTGCAGTTACAATTATATTGCTAATGCCAACAGGGCTTCCAGAAGTGTTGCTAACGGTCATGGTAACGGTGCCGTTTGTACTGCTCATAGTTGTTGGAGAGAAGGTAACCGTTGATCCTGTTGGCTTTCCGGCAGAAGTAAATGTTGTTGTTCCGCTGAAACCACCAAATGCCTTGTAATCAATAGTGTAAGAGACGCTTGAACCTTTACAAGCAGATTTAAATTGCTGGCCGGCTACACCGTTGAATGCAACCGAAAAAGATGAAGTAGGAGCTGCAATTGTAAAGTTTACGTTTGAGATGTCAAAGAAAATGTGGTTATTTCCTCTAACCATGATTCGATTTGTTGTTCCTATGTTATTTGGAACAGTTATCGTTTCTGTCCCGTCATTCGGAACTTTGCTTGCCAATAAAATAGAGTAAGTATTTCCTCCGTCAGTAGATAAATAAATGTCAACATAATTACAGTTTATTCCGTTAGCAGTGGTTCCTGAAACATTCCATGTAACATTTTGATTAGTTCCTACTGCCCATGAAAGAGCTGCATTAGGAGCGGTAACCGCGAAAGGTCCGGCAGCTGAGCTAACGGTAACTCTCATGTCGTCATAGCTTGTTTGTCCCACTGTAATTGGTGCGGAAGAGCTGTAAGGAGCATTATCTCTTACTGTTAATCGGAAATTCAGGGTTCTCGCAACAGAGCTTAACGCTTCAACAAGAATTCCGTCGTTTCCAGTTCCTGTAGTAGTTGTTCTATTGGCGATAATACTTGGCAAAGTAGGCATATATCTGAATGGTGAAACTGTCGGGTTCCATGATCTCCAGTTTGGCCCGCTAGTTTTGGTTGCGCTGGCTACGCTATTGCCAGCAGTTAGAGAGCCAGCATCATCATTTTGTTCCCAGCAGTAAGTTAAGGCGTCACCCGCATTTGCATCGGTAGCCGAACCTGTAAGGATAAAAGGGGTGCTTTTCGGAATCGTGTAATCAGGACCGGCATTAGCAACAGGTGTGGCATTATTTCCTGCCAATGAAGTTGTTACCGGACAGGATTTGCCTGCCAGGTTTGCCTGAATCTGAGCAATGGATGCTTGATGGTAAATTGCTATTGAATGCGGAGCAACATCTTGATCTGTAATTCCGGCATATCCCATGATAGTTACCCCTGAGCCTACTTCCTTATTTACTCCGGCACCTTCGTTGTCGACTGAAAAAGTATGATTGCCTCCTAATTGGTGTCCAACTTCATGTACTACATAATCAATGTCAAAGTTGTCTCCCATTGGTACACCATCAGCTGGTGAAGTGATTCCGGCGCCTTTGTTCTGGTCTGAGGTGCTGTCGGTGTCATCAACGCACACACATCCAATACAGCCCGCATTTCCACCGCCACCGCTTGCTCCGAACATGTGACCAATATCATAAGCAGCATTATTCGCTGCTAAAGAAGTTGAAGGACCGGTAAGATTGTTACTCAAAGTGTTTTGCAATTGAGCATTCCATTGGCCTAAGTTGGCAGAATATGGGTCTGTTGACGGATTACAGTAAATAACGTTTGTAGTGCTGGCAACAAGGTTAAGGTGTAAAGCTAAATCTTTCTCGTAAACTCCGTTGCAACGTGAAAGGGTTGCGTTGAAAGCGGCAAGTACTATAGCTTTATCAGCATCGTTTCCTGCAGTGCTTGCTCCAAAATAAGCGGCATATTCTCCATTACAGGATTGAGCCAAACGCATCGTTTTTAATTGTCCGGCACTTGATTTATTGGTGTTTGGAATTTGTTTGTCAATGCTGGTCATCATGCCATGATCATCTGTGGAGCAAGTCCATGATAATCGTCCTCTTTCTCTTTCAGAATTGAAAACGGCGTAGGTTTTTCCGTCAACAGAATAAGGTTCCATGAATTCATTTTCGTTGTCGGTTCTGAAAACCATTGTCTGGATTCCCTGTGGTGATATGCTCAGTTTTATAGTGGCATATCTGTCAGTAATTCCTTTTCCTGAAAAAGCTCTGATTTGCGGATACTTTGCCTGTAAATCCTGTTCGAAATTTGAGGCTTCATACATTTCAAATTGCTCCAGTTCTCCTTTGGTGTTGGGCAATGAAATAATGACAGAATGTTTTGACGATTTATCAACAACAGAAAATAAAGCTTCCCTAACAGTGGAAATGTTTAAATCGTATAAGTCAAACTTTTTTGGGAAAGAGAGCCTTTTTACGTTTTTGGAAGCCTCGATTTTTTCACCCGAACTGCGTTTCCACGCATTGTCGGTCTGTGCTTCTGCAGAGAGGGTCCCCATAAAAGCAACGAGCGAACAAAGTAAAATTCTTTTCATTTTTTAAGTTAGATTGTTAGTTTAGGCCCAAAAATACATTTATTTTTTATTTTTTTAACAAAAATGGCATTCTTTTTTGGTTACAATGAATTGGGAGTCAGAAAATAAAAACAATCGGGTATCTTATTTTGAAATAGAATTACAATAATTACCTTTGCGCAAACATCATCTATTGAAAATAGTTTCATCCATACAGGAATTCAGTACATCGGCCGGAACCGTTGTTACTTTGGGTACTTTTGACGGCGTTCATATAGGGCATCAGAGTATATTGGATAAAGTAATATCTTCAAGTAAAAAATTGGGATGCGAAAGTTTAGTGCTTACTTTTTTTCCACACCCAAGAATGGTACTGCAGCATGATTCTGAAATTAAGCTATTAAACACCATAGAAGAAAAATCGCTTCTGCTTGAAAAAGCAGGAATCGATAATCTGGTCATTCATCCTTTCGATCAGACTTTTTCACAACTCACAGCAGAAGAGTTTGTCAAGGATATATTGGTGAACCGATTTAGAGTCAAAAAAATTATTATAGGGCATGACCATCGTTTTGGAAAAAACCGTACAGCTACTATTGATGACTTAATTCGATTCGGCATGGAATATGGCTTCGAAGTGGAACAGATATCTGCACAGGAAGTAGATGCTGTTTCGGTCAGTTCCACTAAAGTACGAACTGCTCTGGATGAGGGGAATGTTGCCTTGGCCAGTCAGTATTTGGGTTATGATTACTTTTTTTCCGGAACGGTTGCCGAGGGCAGAAAACTCGGACGTACTATCGGGTATCCTACGGCAAACATCAAAATTGATGAAAGTTACAAGTTAATCCCTAGAAATGGCGTTTACATTGTTTCATCCGAAATCGGCGGTGAAAAGGTTTACGGTATGATGAATATAGGTATCAATCCGACCGTTGGCGGAACTGCCCAAAGTATTGAAGTGTATTTCTTTGATTTCGATCAGGATTTGTACGGTAAAAGGATAACAGTTACCGTTTATGAAAAAATCCGTGATGAACAGAAATTCGCTTCGGTAGATGAATTACGAATGCAATTGGGTAAAGACCAAGATGTTTCGTTTAAGTACATAGCAAACCGGTTTTCGTGATGACTTCCCGATTGTTCAAATCCATAGATAATGCCCCGTTAATTGTTTTCCGTATTTTCTTCGGATTATTGTTTGCGTGCGAAACTTTTGGCGCTATTTTAACCGGATGGGTAAGGGCTAATTTCATTCGTCCCGAATTTACATTTTCACATATTGGCATGGATTGGCTGCAGCCGTTACCTGGATATGGAATGTATTTCTATTTTGGTATCATGGGGTGTTTGTCTTTGGCTGTAATGCTGGGGTATAAATACCGTTACAGTCTTGGTTTGCTTACGCTGTTTTGGGCCGGAGCCTATTTTATGCAGAAAACGTCCTACAACAATCACTACTATCTGTTGTTGCTTATCTCTTTTATTATGCTTTTTCTTCCGGCCAACCGATATGCTTCTCTCGATGTGAAGCAAAATCCCGGACTGGAAAAATTCTCCATGCCCGCCTGGTGCTCCTGGGTACTGGTTTTTCAGGTAGCGATAGTTTATTTTTTTGCGACTGCTGCCAAATTATATCCGGATTGGCTTGACGGGACATATACAGGACTTTTGTTTTCTGAAATCAATACCCTTCCACTGATAGAAAAACTGTTTCGTAATCCTGGTTTCCATATTTTCATTGCTTATGCCGGAATTGCCTTCGACGGGTTAATCGTTCCCTTGCTGCTTTGGAAACGGACAAGAACCTTAGCGCTTATTGCTTCTTTTCTGTTTCATCTTTTTAATTCCATCTTCCTAAAAATTGGGATATTCCCTTATTTTGCTCTGAGTTTTGCTGTTTTTTTCTATCCGCCGGAAACTATCCGTGGTGTTTTTTTCAAACACAAGCCGGTTGTTGTTTCTGAAATTGAAGGTGGCAACCTTTTGGGGAGATCATTGTTTTATTTTTTCTTTATTCCTTATTTTATTGTTCAGTTGGCGTTGCCTATTCGTCATTGGTTTATAAAAGGCGATGTTTTATGGACTGAAGAAGGTCATCGTTTGAGTTGGCGGATGATGTTGCGTGAACGAAGCGGCACAATTAATTTCCGGGTTATCGATAAGAAAACTAAAAACCGCATTTTTTATCCGTTTGAAAGCCATTTGACACACAAGCAATTGGAAGGGGTGTCTACCAAGCCGGATATGATTTGGCAAATGGCACAGCGCATTAAGTCGGAATTTCTGAAAAAAGGAATTCAGGTCAGTATTTATGCCGATTGCTACGTTTCGATTAACCGAAAAATCCCCCTAGCTCTAATAGATCCGAATGTTGATTTGGCGTCAGCTCCTTGGGATTACTTCCTCCATAATGACTGGATATTGCTTCCCAAAGGCGGCAAATAGATTAGGCTGTAATTTTTAAATTCGTATCGTAAATTTTTGTAACTTAGTAATTGGCTGAGAATTAAGTTTTTATGGTTTTCAGAACTTCTTTGTTTAACTAAAAATTTACTATCATGTTCAACAGAAAAGAATTTAAAAACGGGTTTATTATTTTCCTTGGAATCGGACTTTATTTTCTGGTAATGGAGATGTTAGGTCTGGCCGGTCATTTGTATTTGCGATTTTTTAATATTTTCATCGTTCTTTACGGTGCCAGCAGAACCATCAGAGCTAATTATGCTGAGGGGAAATACGAATACATGAATAATTTCATGTCCAGTGTCTTAACATGTGCAATCGGGGTAGCTTTGAGTGTTTTTGGGTTGATGGTATATATCCATGCTCGCGGTGGTGAGGCCTATCTGGCTAACCTTTCCGATGGGTTTATATTCGCCGGAGGTAAAGCACGTATTAACGAATATTGCATTGGACTACTGTTTGAAGGTATTGCTTCTTCTCTCGTTGGTAGTTTATTGCTGATGCAATACTGGCATGGAAAAATTCCACACGCTCATCACAACGCTCACGATCAGTGGTAGAATCGTTTCAATTCGAAGTTGGTGCCGTCAAAGACGCCATAAGAATAATAACCAATCCAATCGCCCAGGTTAAAGTAATGGGAGCCCTCTTTTAGTAAAATCTCAAGAGGTAGATGTCTGTGGCCAAAAACGAAGAAATCATAATGTTTGGTTTCCAGTTTTTTCTTTGCGTACTGATACAGCCATTCGTTCTCTTTGCCTAAATATTTTACATCTTCTGCGCCCGAAATCAACTTGTTTTTTACCGAAAGGTATTGGGCAAGCTTAACTCCTAAATCCGGATGTAGCCAACGGAAAAGCCATTTCGAAAAAGGATTGGTAAAAACTTTTTTCATTCGTTTGTAGCCTACATCGCCCGGGCCCAAACCATCACCGTGACCGATAAAAAATTCTTTGCCGTTAATGGTGAAATGCTTCGGTTTGTGGTATACCGGTATGTTTAGCTCTTTTTCAAAATAATCATACATCCACAAATCGTGGTTTCCTACGAAGAAAAAAATCTGTATCCCGCTGTCACGAAGTTCGGCCAGTTTTCCAAGAACCCTCACAAATCCTTTTGGGACCACCGTTTTGTATTCGAACCAAAAATCAAATAAATCACCTAACAGGAATAAGGCATCGGCATCCTTCTTGATTTCGTCAAGCCAGGCTACGAATTTTTGTTCCCTTGGGAAACTTATTTCAGCGGTGGGAGCGCCAAAATGCTGATCTGAGGCGAAATAAACTTTTTTGGCATTTGGAAGCTTCATAGGTGTAATGATGAAAAATCAAATATAGATAATGTAAATTATTATTTACACTGAATTCGTTTAAAGTCAAATAAAAGAGTTGAGAAACGTTCAGCCGGGTTTTCAGAATTTCTTGTTTTTCAAGAAAACTTTTGAAAGCCCTGTTTTGAAAATATTAATTGTCGGAATGATACCATTCTGCAAAAGACGACTCGGTTTCCTGTAGTTTCAGCGAATGCAAGCGAATATCTTGTGGCAATCGACTTTTTATTTTTTCGGCAAAATCAATCACCATATTTTCACTCGTCGGCTGATAATCGACTAAGATCACATGATGGCCTCTGTTTTTAAGTTCGTTGGCCAGTTCAATATGCGGTGTGTTTTTGTTGAAAACCGTAGCATGGTCGAACAGATCAACAATTTCTTCTTTAACGATTTTTTTCAGATCGCCAAAATCAATCACCATTCCGTATTTCACATTTGACGTGTCGGTTATGGGTTTTCCGATTACGGTAACCGAAAGTTTGTAACTGTGACCGTGAACGTTTTTGCACTTTCCGTCATAACCGTATAAGGCATGACCGGTTTCGAAAGAAAATTGTTTTGTGATTCTGATGTTGCTCATCGCGCTTTATTTAGAGGACAAATTTAGTAAATTAATTCGAGCGAGGCATTTTGAGTTTTTCATCCTATCTTTGGTAGTATAAATACGAATCTATGACCGATTTTGAAATCAACCCGAAGTATGAGATGATTATTGATGATTTGATGAATCAAAAATTCAGTATCGCTGATAATTTTTTTGCGCCCGATGAGGTAGCATTGCTGAGGAAAAACCTCTTAAGAAAGTTCGATGAAAGGAACTTTAAAAAATCAGCCATCGGAAATCAGGACAGGGAACAGATTGCGGAAGAAGTACGTGGTGACTTTATTCTTTGGTTGGATGAGCAGAATGCAGATGAAGCAGAGCAATTATATTTTGAACGAATCAATGATTTTGTCCGCTATCTGAACAGGACTTGTTTTTTAGGGATTCAGGATATGGAATTCCACTATGCATTGTATCCGGAAGGGACTTTTTATAAACGACATCTGGATACCTTTCAAAACGATAGCCGGCGGAAACTTTCCATGGTTTGTTATTTGAACGAAGAACATTGGCAAATGGATTATGGCGGAGAACTGACGATTTACAAAAATGAAGACGGAAACGAAACGGAACTCAATGTCGTTCCGGTCCAGGGAAGAATGGTGATTTTTGAAAGCCAGGTGTTAGAGCACGAAGTCAAGCCGGTACGACAGCCTCGTTTAAGCATAACCGGTTGGTTAAAGACGCGGTAATATTATTGGTTGTTTTCTTTTTTTCTGGCGCGATAATACATCCAGTAAGCGATGCCTGCCAGAACAACGAAAGGGAGGAAAGTGCCTATGAATACGCCTATTTCATAACTCGAATCGGGTGCGTTTTTTATTTTTTCCTCGATAGCTGTATTTTGTGTTAAAAGAAAGAAATGTTTCATTTGCTATAATAATTTATCGGCATAAACAAAGTTAATCAAAAAGGGACAGCTTTAAACTGTCCCTTTTTGATTTGTCAATAAATGATTAGTTATCGTTTTAAGGAGAAATGACTTCTGAACTCGTTTCGGGCATTATTTACAGTGAACTCAATTTTGAACCAATAATCGGTTGCCGGAAGTGCAGTTCCGTTGAATGTGCCATCCCATCCGGCTCCGTTCGGACTGATTTCTTTTATCAGTTTGCCATATCGGTCGAAAATATAAATATTAGCTTCATATGATGGCAGCAGATTGTCGATTTTCCAAGTGTCATTATAACCGTCACCATTAGGAGTGAAGAAATTCGGATAGGTTACTGTATGAACTGTATTGGAAACCTTTATGCCGCATTCGGATTTGTCCCGTACTGTAATGGTATAACTTCCGTTGGTAAGTCCGGTGAAAATATTACTGCTCTGCCAGTTACTGCCGTCTATACTGTATTCATAAGTCCCATATCCACCAAATGCTGTAGCCTGGATGCTTGCAAGTCCGCTTGAAAACAAAGGGGTTATAAGTACAGCCGAAACGGAAAGAGGCTCAGATGATGCATCAATAATAATACTGTCTGAGTTGGTACAACCCGTTGTAGCTTCGGTCACTATTACAGAATAAGTGCCTGCCTGTGTTACATTGTAAATTGCGCTTTGGTTTCCATTGCTGTCAACATCAGGGTTGCTCGGGTTCCAAGCATATTGGAAATTTCCTGGATTTGATGGAGTGGCATCTATGTTTTGAGAGCCTATACCAGTTGAAGGGTCCAAGCAAAGCGAAAAATTATCGCCCAACTCTGTCTTTGGGAGCGGATTTGCCACAAGTTTCAAAAAAGGACCTAGTCCAACGCAATCATTGTTTAGGTTGCTGTCTACGCGGATATAAAGGGTTTGTGTGTTTGCAGCTATATTTCGGTATGGGTTTGTTGCTGTTCCGCTAATTGCATTTTCTTCAGCAAGTGCATCATTTAAAGTTTCATAATAGGTAACTGTGAGGTTTTGGCTATTGGTAAAGGAGTTTAAAATAGCGGTAGTAGCCGAATCAAAATTAAAATACGCATATCCATCATTTGCAGGATTGGTCTGGTCGATATGCACATCGCATTCTTCTAATGTTTGTGTCATTGAAGCGTTTATCTGTGTCGCTGATACAACAAGTGTTGTCGCTGCAATACGGAAACATCCATTGGAATTGGTGACTCTGATCCAGATGATTTCTCCTCCGGATGTATAGCTGGTGAAATTGCTTATAGGATTTGTGTTCGCCTGAGCATTCGCATTGGTTCTAAAATATCCAAATTGTACATTCGGATCAGTACTTATTAAGGAATTGGCTTCTGTTAAATTGAAAATGGTGATTGCATCCTGGTCGTCATCACATTGTTTTAGCGTGATAGTGCTGTTTATAGTCGGTAAAGGCTGCACAATCAGGTTGAATGATGATGTTGCAAAACAGTTTGAAGATGAATTTGTTACGCGTACATATATTGTTCTGTCATTGGTGTTTAAGGTTGTTTGAGGATTGTTTCCGGTGTTTGCGTCCCCTTGATTTAAATGATAACTGACCTGAAAACTAGTCTGTTCGTTTAAGATCTCACTTGTTTTTGTGCTTAAATTAAACGTGGCGAATCCGTTGGCGTCGTCCCCGTCTAGATTATCATCACAGGTTTTATAATCCGATATAGTGGCAATGGTTGGGGCAGGATTCACTGTTACCGTTACAGTAGCGGAAACAGCGGCGCAAGCATTATTCTCTGCTAAAGTGTAGGTGTAAACTCCCGAAGGATCAACAGCAGGATTGAAAATTGATGAACCGCTCGCCAAAACTGGCGACCAAGTTCCTCCTGTGTTGGCGGTTGGTCCCAGAAGTGTAAATAAGTCTAAGGTTGGGGAGTTCTTGCAAACATCAATTTGTGCATTGTTCCCTGGATTCTGTGCCTGTTGCACAGTTACCGTAACCTGAACGTTAACGATTTCACAAAGCCCCGTAAAGTTATAATTGTACACTCCCGGTGCATCTACTGCCGGGTCAAAAACTCCGGTTCCACTTGCTAAAGCAGGTGTCCATGTGCCCCCCGGATCCGGATTTCCTTCAATTTTGGTGAATAAATCGGTAGTGGTATTGGAGCAAACAGTTACATCGGTATCTTTTGGTTCGGAACCAAAACCAGAGTAATATGCAGCAAAACCAACTGCGCCGCTTGATCCAAATATTCCAACAGCTAACGGGCCGGTTGATTCTACTTTAATATTTCCGTTGTACCCCTGGAGCCTGTAGGTAACCCATTGTGAGTTGCCTAAAACGGGTTGTGGTTGTGCTGAGATATTATTTCCGTTTATTTTTAGAGTTGAACCAGTATAGGTCACGGCAATTATTTCACTGGTGTAAGTTGCTGTTCCAATGGAATTAATGCTAGGAATTAAATCCACGGTTTTTTGGAAAAAACAACTTAGAGGAGGGATGAAATTTAAACCTGATGTGGCATCGGATGAAGAACCTCCTAATATCTGATACATGTATATCGGTTTGGAAGAGGTAATGTACATGTTTTTGTTGTTTGTTCCCTGATACATTGAGGTAGGTAACAATACATAATCGCCGGCATTAATTGTTGTAAATGCTGTTGTTGATCCATTGATAAAAATTTGAGTGTTATCTTCTGTGGCAATGGCCAAAGGATGTTCAACATTATCGCTTCCATTTCCTTTTACAACGATGTATTCCGTTCCAACTTCTTCTATCGGTACAATCTGGTCAAAAGTAAAGTCCTGACCTTCTTGGGGGCTGGACATACCGGCGAGTGCGTTTCCGGTATTTACGGCTATAGGTTTGTTAGAGGTAACTAGCGCTCCAATAAACCCGGTTAAGTTACCCGGATAATCAGTATAGCCTGATACTGTAACAGACTCTCCGGCATTCATTGTGAATGTCTGGGTACTGGGATTTATTGTGTTGCCATCCATTGAAAAAACAACATCAGGCGAGTAATCTGAAATAGTGACGGTTGTATTGTTTTCAGTCGCCATAAAACTGGCGAAAAAATTTCGAATAGTATTATCTTGGCTCTGAGGTAGACTTCCAAGACGAAATTGTGTTCCGATGCCCTGATATCCTTTGGCAACTAAAATTTCGGCATGATTTTCTGCACGGACTTTAAAAGTTGCGTAGAATTCTTTACTGCCTTCTAGGATTAGCCCTTTTTCTTGTTTCACGATATTTAGGTCGTTGTTTGACAAAAACATTATTGAAGGCTGCCTAGAGCCTATGGAAACAATCTCTGGGTTGCCGCTGGAGATAGTAAACGGAGAGCCGGGTATGGGAGTTCCATCTCCTCCTGTAATGGAAACCTGAAATGGCGTTGTTTCCGGAGTAGATAGGTAGACATAGTGATCAGCAACGAAATTTTCGCCGCCTCGAGCATGAATTGGAGGGATCCAATGCTTTTTGCTGAGCTGTGCACTCGTTATATTGTAAGTGATTAATAATATTAAAAGTAAAAGTCTCATTTTGTGGTGGTTGATTTTAGCTACGCAAAAATAGAAGAATATTGCAATTTTTTAGCATTTGGTTATAAACTAATGGGGAGTTTTTGTTGTTTTCTTGCAGATTATCAGTTATTTTGTGTTAGAAGCAGGTTTTGATGTTTTAATTTTGATAATTTTTGTAAGAAATTAACAATATATTTTTTAATAAAATAAGGGCAATAAATTTTTTACTGATTTTAGTATGTTGCTTGCAGATGAAATTTCATTTAAACCGTCTTTAGAAAAAGCGGAATGGCATAAAATGATTAAAAAGTAGTGATTTGTTTAAATAAAAAAGTCCCTAATTTCCGGGACTTTTTGTTATTGTGTTGATCTCCTTTTGTTTATTTCCTTAGAAATGTTGGAGAGTATTTGTTATTTTTGATTTAGCCTAGTGGTTTTCTCCTTTTTCTGCCAGTTTACGCTCTAATTCGGCTTGAAATTCCTCGATAACTGGTTTCATTGTGCTTTCAGGGATGTCGGCTATGCGGATATACATCAATCCATCAACTGCATTGTTGAATAATGGGTCAACATTGAAAGCAACTACACGAGCATTCTGCTTAATGTATTTCTTGATCAATACAGGCAAACGCAAACTTCCCGGTTCCAATTCGTCAATAATCTTGTCAAACTTGTTCAAATCGGATTCAGCTTCATCAAAAATGAAATCTTTGTCGGCGTCTTTTAATTTTACCTTGTATTCCTTTTTAGGGTGTACATATTGAGCAATATATGGATCGTAATAATTCGACTTCATGAATTCAATCATCAGCGATTTCGAAAATTCCGAAAACTGGTTACTGATACTTACGCCGCCGATAAGGAATTTATGCTCCGGATAGTGTAATGTTGTGTGAACAATACCTTTCCAAAGCAAAAACAAAGGCATTGGTTTCTGTTGGAATTCTTTGATGATGAATGCGCGACCCATTTCGATGGATTTACTCATCATGTCAAACAATTCGGGTTCAAATCGGAATAACTCCTGAAGGTAAAAACCGTCGATGCCATATTTGGCAAAAATCTGTGATCCTAATCCCATGCGGTAAGCTCCTGCAATCTGCTTAGTATCTTCATCCCACAAAAACATGTGGTGGTAATAGTTGTCATATTTGTCCAGATCGATGGCTTCATTGGTTCCTTCGCCGACTTCACGGAACGTAATTTCTCGCAGACGCCCTATCTCATGAAGGATGTTCGGAATCTTATCTGCTGTTACAAAAAAAACTTCGTAATTCTTGCTTTGCAGAAAACGATAGTCTCCCTTTCGCAGTTCGGTTATTTCCTGAATGATCAGGTCCTGTTTAGCAGGGGTTACAATCTGTTTCGGATTTTTCGGTAATTTTAAACTTGGAGCTGAAAGCAGTTTGGTTTCTGTTTCGAATGCATTGGCTAGTATATAGGTCTTGCGGCGTAAAAAATCGGAATAAGCATCCAGCGATTCGTATTCGTTTTGTTCAGCCACCGAAATTGGTTTTCCGATGCGGACTTTGATTACGCGGTCTTTTTGTGTCAATAACTCCGAAGGTAATTTTGCCGTGCGAAGTGTGTCGTTTATTTGGGAAAGCAAATAAAATAACCTGCTGTTTTTGGCATGAAAATAAATCGGGACTACAGGAACCTGTGCTTTTCGGATGACTTTGATAGCGCCTTCTTCCCAAGGTTTGTCTACTACCAGCTGACCGTCTTTGTAAGTTGAAACCTCTCCGGCAGGAAACATGCCTAATGGTTTTCCATCGCTTAAATGACGAAGTGTTTCTTTGATTCCGATAACGCTTGATTTTGCATCCTTGTGATTTTCAAACGGATTCACCGGCATGATATACGGTTTCATCGGTTCGATGCGGTGCAACAAGAAATTGGCAATGATTTTGAAATTCGGTTCTCTTTCGAGCATTAATTTTAAAAGTAAAATGCCGTCAATTCCGCCTAGGGGATGGTTGGAAACCGTGATATAAGGTCCTTCTTTCGGTAATCGTTTTAAGTCTTCTTCCGGAATTTCAAATTTAATCTGAAATTCATCCAATATGGCATTCAGGAATTCAAGATCTTTTAAGTGCTTGTTCCTGTTGTAAATTTTGTTCAGGGTGGAAATTTTAAGTGCCTTCATCAGTAACCAGCCTGAGAAGGTTCCTAAAAAGCCGTATTTATCAGCATTTATTGCTTTTGCAACTTCTTTAGCAGTAACTAAACCCATTTATTTTTCGGTTTTTGGGAAAAAACAAAGATAGGAATAATAGTCTAATCGTTAAAATGTTTCAGAAGTATAAATGTAAAATCTGAATCCTTTGTTGTTATTTATTTGAGGGTTAATTGTTTATAAGTAATTGAAAATAGTGTTTCGAATTTGATGGTTTTTTCTATACATTTGGGAAAAAGATTAACCCTAAAATGAAGATTATATCCTATAACGTCAACGGAATACGTGCTGCCATTACTAAAGGTTTTATCGAGTGGCTGCAAAGCGCTAATCCCGACGTGATTTGCCTGCAGGAAATTAAAGCTACTCCCGAACAGATTCCTACGTTGGATATCGAACTTTCCGGTTATCCTTACCATTATTGGTTTCCTGCCGAAAAGAAGGGGTACAGCGGGGTGGCCATTCTTTCAAAAGTAGCGCCTAAGAATGTGGTGTACGGAACTGGAATAGACTATATGGACAAGGAAGGACGGAACCTAAGAATTGATTTCGATGATTTTTCGGTGATGAGCCTGTATTTGCCTTCGGGAACGAACATAGACCGTTTGGATCATAAGTTTCAGTACATGGACGACTTTCAGGCCTATGTCAATAATCTGAAAAAAGAAATTCCAAATCTGATTATCGGCGGAGATTATAATATCTGTCATGAGGCAATTGATATTCATGATCCAATCCGAAATGCAAAAGTATCCGGGTTTTTACCCGAAGAACGTGCTTGGCTGGATAATTTCATGAAGAACGGTTTCATCGATAGTTTCCGTCATTTTAATAAGGAACCGCATAATTATAGCTGGTGGAGTTACCGCGCCAATGCCCGTAACAATAACAAAGGCTGGAGAATCGATTACAATTTGGTGAGTGAGCCGATGAAAAACCGTTTAAAACGCGCTGTGATTTTACCGGAAGCCAAGCACTCCGATCATTGCCCAGTAGTAGTAGAAATCGAATAATAACAATAAATACCACGAAAATATGATAAAACATGTGTCTGCGGGAATTTTGGCGTTAGCCTTAACAACCTCTTGTGTTTCTAAAAAAATGTATACCGATTTAGAAACCAAATTCGCCGATTTAAAGAAAGAAAACCGCCAGTTGGCCGATGATAATGCTACATTGTCTACAGCAAAAACCCAATTGGAGAATGATAAAACCACTTTGCAGTCGGAATTGGATAAACTGAAGGCCGAAAGAGATAAATTGGCTTCTGATTATGCTGCCGCAAGCAATAATTTGAAAACGTTGCAGTCTTCGTATAATGCTCTTGAAAAAAACAGCGACGAAGCTTTGAAAGCTAATATGGATAAAAACCGCGATTTGTTGGCTCAACTGGAGGCGAAAGAAAAAGCCCTGGCTGCAGAAAGAACGCGTTTGGACAAATTAAACAAAGACCTGAAGGATCGTTCTGACCGTGTAAACGAATTGGAAAGCATGATTGCTGCCAAAGAAGCGGCTATGAATAAGCTGAAAGAAACGCTGTCAAAATCGTTAAAAGCGTTTGAAGGAAAAGGTCTTACTGTACAGCAAAAAGATGGTAAAGTATATGTTTCAATGGAAAACAAATTGCTTTTCCAATCCGGAAGTTGGGTGGTAAATCCTGATGGAAAAAAGGCGGTGGACTTAGTTGGGAAAGTATTGGGTGACAATCCGGATATTTCTGTTTTAATTGAAGGACATACTGATAACGACAAGATAAATGGAGCTATTGGCGGAGGTGTGGAAAGCAATTGGGATCTGTCTACTAAGCGTGCCACGGCTATCGTTAATATCCTTACATCAAATGGTATGGTTAGAAAAGAAAATTTAACCGCAGCAGGTCGTGGGGAATATTCACCTTTAATGAGCAACGAAACAGCAGAAGGTAAAGCGAAAAACCGTAGAATTGAAATCATCTTAACGCCAAAATTGGATGAAATCACCAAGATGTTAAACGAAATTTAATGAAACTGAACTAAGGTTCTGAGATACAAAGACTCTAAGGTAATTCTTAGGGTCTTTTTTTTTGGATTCAACCTTTGTACATTTGTGCCTCAGTACCTCAAATCTTAAAGAATGAACTATACTATTTTACCTCATACCGATTTAAAAGTAAGCGAAATATGCCTTGGGACGATGACCTTCGGAAACCAGAATACGGAAGCCGAGGCACATTCTCAGTTGGATTATGCCATAGAAAGAGGAATTAATTTCATCGATACGGCCGAGATGTACCCGATTGGAGGCAATGAACATATTTTTGGAAGTACCGAGCGTTTTATCGGAAGTTGGATCAATAAAATAGGAAAAAGCAAAAGGGAAGAATTGATTGTGGCGACTAAAATCGCAGGGCCTAACCGTGGATTGGGCTATATCCGTCAGCCGTTAGATTTCTCAAAGAAAAGCATACACGAAGCGGTTGATTTGAGCCTGAAAAACCTACAGACGGATTACATCGATTTATATCAGATGCATTGGCCGGAACGCGTGATGAACATGTTCGGAAAACGGGGTGTTTCGGAAATTGACAACCAATGGAATGAAAATATTTTCGAGGTATTGATGGTTTTTGATGGTTTAATCAAAGAAGGCAAAATCAAACATATAGGGGTTTCCAATGAAAATCCATGGGGAGTGATGAAGTTTTTAAGTGAAAGCGAAAAGCATAATTTACCGCGAATTGCCACGATTCAGAATCCTTTTTCACTTTTGAACCGTTTGTTCGAAGTAGGGCTATCTGAAATCTGCATGCGTGAGAAAGTCGGTTTGCTGGCTTATTCGCCACTTGGCTTCGGATTTATTACCGGAAAGCACCTGAACGGAATTGTGCCAAATTCTCGCCTGGATTTATTTCCTCAATTTACCCGTTATACGAATGAAAATTGTTATAAGGCAACCCGATTATATCAGGAATTGGCGAATGATAGCGGTATGACGCTAACGGAAATGGCGATTGCTTTTGTATATCAACAGCAATTCGTAACATCAACAATTATCGGAGCTACAACAATGAGTCAATTGGAAGAAAATATTAATGCGTTCAGTACGGTTCTTTCCGATGCTGTATTGAACGAAATCAATAAAATTCAGGAATTGGTTCCGAATCCGGCTCCTTAATTTTATTTCACTAGCTTGAAGTTGAAAGCATTGCTGCCCGTAGCACCATAAATTCTCAGCCATAACGGTAAGTAGCCTTCTGTTCCGCGGGCGGCCGAAATGTCTCCGAGGTCGAGGATGTTTTCTTTTTTCCATCCCATTTCGACGAGTAATGCCATTACTTTTGATTTGGCTTCTGCATCATTGCCGCTAATGTAATTGATGTGGTCACCGTTTCCAATAAGTGTTGGGTTTACCATCAGGCCGTTCCACATCGTATTTAGTGTTTTAACCACTTTTGCTTCCGGATATGCTTTTTGGATTTCCTCCCCCAAAGAAGTGGAATTGCTCAATGAAGGAATCAGTGTTGGTGGCATTCCCTGACTAAAATCCAAGGGATTGGCCAAGTCAACCAGTATTTTTCCTTTTAGACCAGTGCCAGCTAACTGCAAAGCGTCCAATGAATGTTCTCCTTTGGTACAGTTAAATACGATTTCACCAAAAACTGTCGCCTCAGCAAAGGTGCCTGAGCTGGTTTGGCCTGAATTCTTGTTTACAAATTCAAGGGCTTTTTCATTGTTTTTTGTTCGGCTTCCAATCATAACATCGTGTCCCAATGCTGCCAATTTCGAACCGATGGTTTCTCCCACTATTCCGGTCCCTAAAACTGCTATTTTCATAATTTAAAATTTATTTGAGACCATAATTTTTTGCGTATAAATCTGCCCTAGATTGCTTTTTATTTCCAAAAGATACCATCCGGAAGCAAAGTTTCCGGTGTTTACGGAATTTATCGGCTCGTTCTCTGTTTTTTTCGAAAGCATTTTTTTACCCATGCTGTCAAATAGGGTTATGGCAGTAGCGAAAACACCTTCATCGTCAGTTTGAATGAAGAATTCGGATTTTGAAGGGTTTGGATAAATTTTAATTTTTTTTTTAGTTGATTTCACAACGCTCAATGAACTGTCAATTAATTTGTAAATGACTCCGTTATTAATGGAACCTGCATAAAGTTCGCCATTCATATCTTCCCCGAAGGTTACAAATCTATTACCGCTGAAGGTTTGGGAGAAAGTAACGTTTCCGGAACTGTCCACCATGCCTATTTTAGCTAGACAATAGTCGGAAAAGAAATATTTGCCCTGAAAATTAGGATAACTAGGTCCACGGTAAACATAGCCTCCGGTTATGGAACAAGCTCCCGAGGTATGATTTGTAACGACCAAAGGCATTTTCATAGAGCTCTGCGTGGGACAACCGGAAGAATTGTAAGCCGTGTTCCCTTCATAACAACGCCAACCATAATTAAGGCCGGCTTGGGTTCCTCCAGCTCGATTGACTTCTTCGTATTGGTTCTGACCCACATCGGCAATCCATAAATCGCCATTTTGTCTGTCGAACGAAAATTTCCATGGATTCCGAAGTCCGATAGCCCAGATTTCATCTGCTCCTGCCGCGCCCGCATAGGGATTGCCTGGCGGAATTCCATAGGGCGAACCTGAGTTGACATCAATACGAAGCATTTTTCCCAACAGTTCATTGATGTTTTGCGCTCGGTTTTCAGGATCGCCTGCGCCACCGCCGTCACCCATACCGATGTATAGGTAGCCGTCAGGACCAAATTTTAATGAACCACCATTATGGTTGGAATAGGGTTGCGGTATGGTTAATAGGATGGTGGCAGTTGGATTGGCTACATTGGGATTGCCGGAACTTACCGAATATCGGGCTATGATCGTTGCCCCATCACTGACTCTGGTGTAATTCACATAAAAATAACCATTTGAAGCATAATTGGGATGAAACGCCAATCCGAGTAATCCTTGTTCTCCACTGGCATTAGTTAAGGATGAAAGGTTTAAAAAAGGAGTTGGATTTGTAGTCCCGTTAGGATTCAGGATTTTGATAAGACCATCTTGTTCCGCCACAAAGAGTCTGCTGTCGCCACAATGCGTAATTTCCACTGGAGAGGAAAACCCTGTTCCAAAACTTTGTAATCCAATTACTGCGGGACCTGTTTGGGAATGCTGTGTGCATTGGATAAAGACCAAAGCAATTAATAGGAATACTGTTCTCATGCTTTAATGGTTTGATTGTCATAAATTTATAAAAAAATCCCGACATATAGCCGGGATTTTTATTAAGAAAATTAATGCTTACTTTTCTACCGTGTACCCTTTGGTTTTGGCAAAAGCAATCACCGAACTGTTGATTGCTCCGCCCAAATCGTCTTGGGTATTACTTTTCTTCATTTCAGCATCGATGTAGGATTGACGTTTTTTTGCCAATTCGCCAATTTCTTTCTGGATGGCTTCACGCTCTTTTGCCTTTTTATCAACGTAAACTTTGATTTCGGCTTTGGACTTGTTTTGCAGTTCTCTTGGCAATTCCTCTTTTTTGAGTTTATCAATAGCTCTTTCATCGTCTTTTATTTTATCCACCAAATCCCAGCTGTCGTTTTTGTAAACTGCTTTTGACTTACTCACGGCGCGTTCTGTATAATTCGCTGCGGAAACTCTTTGCGCATTGGAATCCTGCATTTCCTGGTTTCTTTTTTTAGCATTTCCCATAGCGCCATAACTGATGTAGGTTGTATTGATTTGGGCATTGCACTCCGAAATACGGACATCATAAGGCGTGGCAATGTAAATAACGGCTTTATTGGAATCAATGTTGAAGTATTTTCCCTTCCCGGCATCGGCACCATCTTTCCAAAAAGTTCGGATGCCTTCTTCCTGATTCCCGCAGAAAATGGTGTTCACATAAATATCCTTTTTCAGTGCATCACTGATGGCTTCTTTATAATTAATGTTGCCTTGGTTGAAAGGTTCGTTCCCTGCAATGTACAATAGTTTCATGTTTGATTTGTCCTTGCCCCAATTCAGTTGATTGGTCGCATCGGCAATTACAGCACCGCAATATTCCGAGCCGCCGTTGGTACGAAGGGAGAACAGTTTTTCGGAAATAAGGTCCAAATCGGTTGTCAATGGAGCCACTTGACGGATGTAATTGGATTGAGCCGATAAACCGTCGTTGCCGTATTCATATAAACCGATTTCGATATCCGGAGTTTTGCCGTGGTATTTCAAAGTGGTCAAAGTGTTAACGATGTTCCACAAACGGGATTTTGCCTGTTCGATCAACCCGTCCATACTGTTGGAGGTATCCAGAAGAATGGCTACCTGGATTTTGGTATTCTCGGTTTTGACCTTCTTCTCAGTTGCCATTGGAATTCTTTCGTTACTCTTGGCATTAGTACAGTTTGCAAAAGATAATGCGGTTGCAAAAAGACTGGATATGATGAATGTGTTTCGCATGGTATTTGTTTTTTAGATTATTGTTGTAAGGTTTTGATATCGTTTTCTATGGTTAAGATCAGTAAGCAGGTTGCCGTACAGAACACCGGGCTGGTGATACAGTGGTGACCATTCCAACTGCCGTTCTCGTTCTGTATTTTGATGATCTTGCCGCTTACGTTGTCGTACCAGTGTTTCCAGTCGGAGTCTTTTTTCACCATCAGGGATTCCCCGGTTTGTAAAAAGCTCATGAATTCTTCCCCGCCGTTGTTGCCGAAACCATTCATCACATTGTTGTCCATCGCCTGTACTTTGGCCGCTTTGTAAACTTTATCCGCTACTTCATAGCTGGCAGCTTTTTCCTTCGGAATCCCTATTTTCTCCAGATTATCACGGTTTAAAACTGCTTTTTTATCGATTTTGCCCGAAGCTTTGGCTTCTTCAAATACGGTTTCTGCTTCTTTGGCTTCCGCGGCGCTTCCACGTACAGAACTACTTACAGCATATAGCATGATTCCGGCCCCATCATCGGTTTTGGCGGTTTTGCTGTCGGCATCGTAATTGCCTTTTTGGTAGTTTCGGGCGGCATCGATTTTGTCTTTGTCGACTTTGATGTTTTTGTTTTTGGAAGCCTGCTCCAATCCGGCATTGGCAAACGACGATTGTAACACGCCTGCCCAACCGGCTCCGCTTACTCTTCCGCTGGCATCATACGATTTTTCGATTTTGTCCACGCAAATTTGTATGGCATTTTCGACTCTTTTTTTAAGGGTTCCGTTCGGTAAAGTCGGAACAACCTGATTTAAAAATTGTAAAGTCAGCGCGGCATCGATGTTTTGGCCGAGTTTGGTTTGAATTTGGGTTCCGCGCACTTGGGTTATGTAGTCGTTGTTTTTGTTTTTCTCCACTTCGGATAATAAAAAATCAAGTGCATTTTTAAGTTGTTGTCTGTATTTTCCTTTTTCGATGGAGTAGCCCATACGGTACAGTGCCATGGAAGCCATAGCCGTAGTGGCCGGATCTGAACTTACGGCATGTGGGTTCATTTCGCCCTGATTGCTGTGGGAACCTGCTCCCCAACCACCATCAGAGTTTTGGGCGTCTATTAACCATTTTTCACCTTGGTCTATTGCAGATGCTGTTTTGGAATCATTTTTGTATTTGGCATAATCGGTTACAGATTGTTCACCCATGACCGACATAAATACGCAGGGTTTCTCTTCCGATACAGGTTTTTCATGAGTTGTGATAAATCTGTTTTCAGTTGTGAATTTATCTTTCAGAATGATGCCTGTAACCAGTGCCGTGGCACTTAATACTATTGCTAAATTTTCCGTTTTCATGATTTTTTGGTTTAAGATTCTATTTCAAAATTATCCTTAGAATCGGCACCTTTTTTGCAGAATGGGTGAAACCGGGTTTTGACTTGGTGAAACAGCTTGCGGGACCGTTTTTAAAATATTTACTTTACATTTACATAGAAACACTGTAGTATGTCACTGAAAAAGGCTCTTTTCACTCTTATTTTTTTACTGTTGAACCTCACGTTTGAGGCTTCAGCGCAGGATACTATTCAGCCATCTGCAGTAAAAAGTAAAAAGGCGGCATCATATAAAATAAGCAGAGCGGCTGATGATTTGAAAGAGTCTTTGGATGCTAACGATGAGGTCGAAATTGCCAAGAATTATGAAAAGCTGGCCGAGGGGTTCATCGAAAGAGGCGACAACGCCAAAGCGGAAGAATACCTAAAAAAAGCATTGGCTACGTATACGAAACTAAAACGCAATCGCGATCAGACGAGAGTTACAAGAAGTTTGGCCAAAGTGCAGGAATCGCAAAAGAAAATCAGTTCGGCAATTCAGAATTATGAAGCGGCAGGAGCAGCTTCTATGGAGAAAAGTGAAGAGCAGGTAAACAGAAACGATGCCAATCGCTTGCGAAGTGCCAATAGTCCGGCGGCTCAGATGAATTATTCCAATGCGAATATTAAGTTGTTGGAAAAAGAAGATAAAAAAGCTGAAGTGGCCGATGCTTATGTGCAACAGGCAGAAGCCAATCTTCAGCAAAAAAACAAGGAAGTAGCTATTGAGAGCTATGAAAAAGCAATTTCCTACGTGAAAGACAAACCGGAAGAAGTCGTGAAACTGAAAACGGAAATAGCGAAAGTATATGCTTCCGACAACCAGTTCGATAAGGCATTGGGGATAAGTGAAAAATTACTGGCCGAAGCTGAAAAAACGAACGATTTCGATACACAAATCAAACAGTTGCAAACGCTGGCGACGATTTATTTTAAGAAGAACGAACCAGAAAAAGCGATTCAGTGTTTGAAACAAGCCTATCAGTTGGCATTGCGGCAAGGGAAAACTGCTGAGGTGAAAACAAGTGTGCTGCAGTTGCTGCAGTATTACAAAGCCAATGGCAAGGACAAGGAAAGCATCGCCTTGTACGACGATTTCTTTCAGAATTTCGACAAGCTGATCCGCAACGACAGTTCTTTAATAGATGAAAAGACCTTTCAGGTAACCGAAGAGAAAATCCGTCAGCTTGAAAAGGAAAAAGCCCTGAAAGACGAACTCATCGCTAAGAAAAATACCTTCAATTATGTGTTGATGGGTTCATTATTGTTGTTGCTTTTGCTGGTGGGGTTAATTGTGAAGGCGCTGTATTCCATCAAAACCAAGAACAAGGAAATTGCCTTGCAGTCGCTGCGCCGTGAAATGAACCCGCATTTTATTTTCAACAGCCTGAACAGTGTGAATCAGTTCATTTCCCAAAACAAGGAGCTGGAAGCTAATAAATACCTGACTTCCTATTCGCATCTGATGCGTAACATGATGGAAAACTCGAACAAGGATTTCATCAGTTTGAGCAGTGAAATTGAACAACTGAAAAAGTATCTGGATTTAGAACACTTGCGTTTTCAGGACAAATTCGACTATCAGATTGTAGTTGATGATGCGTTAGATACAGAAACGACCTTCGTGCCCAACATGCTCATCCAACCACATCTGGAAAACGCAATTTGGCACGGGCTGCGTTATAGAGAAACTAAAGGGTTGTTGTTGTTGAAATTCGAACTGAACCGTGGAAAAGTATCCGTGATAGTTGACGATAATGGTATCGGCCTGACCGAAAGTGCCGCACTGAAAACTCGCAACCAGAAAGTACACCAGTCGCGCGGGGTGACCAACACCAGTGAACGCATCAGTTTGTTGAATGGACTGTACAAAACGCAAATCGATTTTTCCATTACCGAAAAGAACAGCGGGACCACAGGAACCTTAGTGACGATAACCTTTCCATTGTTAGATAAAATATGATGACCATCCAGAAAATAAAAGCCGTAATTGTTGAAGACGAAGTAGCTGCCCGCGAAGTGCTCAAAAATTATTTGGGCAAGTATTGCCCGCAGGTGGAAGTTATCGGCGAAGCACAAAACATAAAAGAAGCGGTTCCGCTACTGCATGAAGTGACTCCGCAACTGGTTTTTCTGGATGTAGAAATGCCTTTCGGGAATGCCTTTGATGTATTGGAAGCTTGTAAAGATTTACATTTTGAAACGATTTTCGTGACTGCTTTTTCCGAGTATTCACTGAAAGCCCTCAATCAAAGTGCGGCGTATTATCTGTTGAAACCCATCAGTATTGAAGAATTGATCATGGCGGTCAACAAAGTACAGCAGCATATTTTGAACCATGAGCTTTTCAATAGGAATAAAATCATCGTTGAGAATTTCAGGGAAACCCAACCTGAAAAGAAGCAGGTCATCCTCCCTACATTGGAAGGTTTCGAGGTGGTAAAAATGGAAGACATCGTCCGATTGCGGGGCAATGGCAACTTCACCGATTTACACTTGGCCGACGGAAGCAAAAAAATGGTCTGCCGTTTTCTGAAACATTTTTCGGAGATCCTGCCGTTTCCTTTTTTACGCGTCCACAAATCGCACATCATCAACATCAATTTCGTGAAATCGTACAACAAAGGCGGTTACATCATGCTGAATGACGGAGCCGAAATCGAAATTTCGCCAACTTATAAAGAAGAATTTTTGAGAAATTTTAAGTAGGAATAGCAATTCTATGGCACGCGGATAACGCTGATTTTGCAGATTACCGCAGATTTGTAATAAGGAGCCTAAAAAAAGTTAGATCCTTAGCTTCTCAATACTTTATACCTTCCCTAAAAATCAAACTCATCCGCCAAATTCGTTTCGGCAGGAATAGTATCCTGAACCACTTTTATCTTTAAAAACGATCGGGCACGGCCGGAAATGTAAATTGGAGCCGATTGTCCAATGGTGTCTTCCGAGGTAATCAACGCGCGGCGCAGCATCAGGTTTTTAATGTAGTTCTGATTTTTTTGAGCGTATGATTTCTGATTGCCTTCATCGTCAAATTGCCACATGAATTTCTTTGGTTTTGGTACGATGGAAGCAAGGTACAAACACTCGTTCAGTGTTAAGTCACTCGGACTTTTCTGGAAATAAAAATGCGCCGCTTCCCCGATGCCATATACATTCGGGCCCCATTCAATCACGTTGAAATAGACTTCCAGCATTCTGGATTTGGTAGCGATTCGGTTGTTTTCCAAAACATAGACCAACAGGATTTCTTCCAGTTTACGGGAAAGTGTTTTTTCGCGGGTCAGAAATACGTTTTTCACGAGCTGCATGCTGATGGTACTTGCGCCTCGGGCAAATTTTTTGGTTCGGATGTTTTTGACAATCGACTGTTTAAAGGCTTCGTTGATAAAACCGTGGTGACGGCGAAATGAAGGATCCTCGTTGGTTAAAACGGCTTTTTCCAGGTAAGGTGAAATCTGATCCAGCGGCGTATAATTCGGATTGCCGGCTCCTACCAAAATAGGACGTTGTTCGACATCGTTTTCAATGGCACGATAGGTGAATTCTCCGTTGAGTTTCGCAAGATTCGCTTCACCGTATTTCACGATGCGGAGGTTTTCCTTATTGAGTTTGACGTCGAAAATTAGATTGTCCGGTTTCTTCTTGTTGTATTCGAAATTCAGTTTGTAGTCAAAATTCCCTTCAGCTTCCATCCCTTCAAAATGCGTAAACAAACCTTGTGGAAGCGAGGTAATGAAATCCTGTGCTTTCATTTTTGGGATGCGGATTTTCAGCTTGTAAATCGTGTCTTCTTCGGTATTGTATTCGGCAAAAGGATGTACTTTGATGTGGTTTAGTTGTGCCGATGAGGTGCTGTCAATTGAAATAAAATCACGTCCCAAAAGGAAACGGTAGTCGAAACGGGCATTTTTAATAACTACATCTTTTTTGGCAATTTTCGGATGGTTGATAGTGAAATTTTCAATCGAAGTAAAGCCATCGATGTGCAGCTCACCACTTTCCATTTCCAGTTTGTCCAGCTTTATGTGGATGTTGTCGAAGCTTGATTTGAGTCCGAAACGCTCGTCAATATAAGGCAGCTGAATTTTGGAAGTATCACTGTTGAAGAATTTCAGATCGGCTTTTTTCTCGCGGGGATTGGCAAAACCCTTGATGTTCCAGTTTTGCGAGAATGTATTGGTTTTTACATTGATGGCGGTTTGCAGCTGATGGTCTTCCAAGCGCAAATCGTTCATGTGTAACGTTACTTTACGTCCCATGTCGTCCATGCGTAACGACAGGTTTTTCAGTTTCATTTCCGTCGGAACCAGGTTCAGTGCTTTCGACAATAGTCGGTAGACCAATTTGGCGTAATTGCGTTTTTCATTCGATTTTTCCTCTTTATGGCCGTTGAGAAAAGCGTCGAAATTGCGTCCGTTTTTATTTTTAACGAGTTGAATAAAACCGTTGTTCATTTCGAGGTTCTTCAGTTGAATATCCCCTGTAAGCAACTCCAAAATATTATAACTGGTTTTTATATTCTGAACCGATAAAAGCGTGTCAGCTTCTTTCGGGATCAGGACAATATCATGAAGTTCTACACCAGTAGCTCCTATGAAAGCTGCCTTTTTAACTGAAAAATGGCAATTGTATTCGCTGTCGAATTTGGATTTTACTTTGGCGATTGCTTTTTGCAATAACATATCACGGAAGAAATACATTCCAGCCATGGCCAGCAGTAACAGTGCTGCCAGGATTTTCAGGAAAAGAAAAAACTTTTGCTTTCTGGATCGTAGTGCCATTGGTAAATGATGTTATTGGGAGAGCGAAGCTACTAAAATTTCCGTTTTTAAATTCTCTGGGAGGGTATTTTCTTGCATTTCCGAAATTTTTCCTTGCGCATCATAGGGTTTACGATTTAAAGGGTTTCGGATTAAGGCTCCTGATATTTAAATCAATAAGCTAATTTACGACTTTTTTTCTTCCTGAACATGTTCCATATTTTTTGGATTAATGAGGGTTTATTTGTTGCTGTTCAATGATTTTACAAAAGGGATTTATTTTTTTAAAATTATTAAGAAATTTCTACTAATTTTGTTTTTTGTAGCTGAATTCCCTAAAATGTTTTGAAACCTGTATAAATAATTGTGTATGAGTGTTCCTACTTTTAGTCGAAAAGAAGCAAAAACAGTTAACAAAAACAGTGAGAATCTAAGATCCTTAAAAACAGGAAAGTATAATAATTATTAATCAAATAAATGAAAAAAGAAACACAAAACATTTTCGGAACAAGAAAAAACAAAATTACCACTGTAGCAGTGTTGTTCATGTGTCTTATATTTAGTTCAAATTCATTTGGACAGAATCTTCTGTCGCAAATAGCTGAGAACTGGGTGGATGGAAATTGGAAAAATTATTATAGGTCACTGTATGCTTATGATAACAATAATCATTTGATAAACTATCAAAATCAAACTTGGGATGTGTCTTCAAATACCTGGAAAAATTTCATCCAAGATATTTATGTAAATAATTCTAACGGAACTGTAAATAATTCTATACGTCAAGATTGGAGCAGCGGAACCAATGCGTGGAATAATCAGTTTAGATATGTGCATTCCTATAATTCGGCTGGAGCAGAGCTTATGAAAGTAGTAGAAGCATGGACAAATGGTAACTGGCAGACTTCAGGCAGATTGCTATCTACTTATGATAACAATAATTATATGACACATTATCTATATCAAACTTGGGAAACTGGTACAAATTCCTGGCAAAATTTCTTTCAATATAATTATGTAAATAATGCTAACGGAACTATAAATAATTATACACAGCAAAATTGGGACATCACACTTAATGCTTGGAAAAATACTCTAAGAATGACGCATACATATGATGTTGCAGGTAATCTTCAAACGATAGTTACGGAAGCATGGGCAAATGACAGTTGGCAGAATTCATATAAGCAAGTATATGTTTATGATGGGAATAATTATGTTATAAATTATCAATTTCAGATTTGGGATGTGTCTTCAAATACCTGGAAAAATTCTTCTCAAATTAATTATTCCCTTAATCCTGATGAAACCTATAGCCATTACATTTATCAAATGTGGGACAACGAAACCAATGCATGGAAAAATTATCAAAGAGTAACATATACTTATGGATCAACGTTAGGAATCGATAACTTTAATTATCGAAAAGATTTTACGGTATATCCAAATCCGGCAACAAATAATATTACTATAAAATCAGAGGATAATAATGGTGCAGTTTATTGTATCATCGATCAACTGGGCAGGCAAGTTTTGAATGGTAGATTAAATGGCAGCGAAACGGTTGTTGATATCGACCAATTATCGAAAGGTGCTTATTTTATCCAAATGGGACAAGAGAAGCCACAGACAATAAAAATAATAAAACAATAAATCGCAAACCATCATATTGTATAAAAAAGGCTGTCCGACAAAGGCAGCCTTTTTTTGTAAAACGGCAAACCCAAAAGATGTTTATCTTTGAACCATGAAACATTTCCCAAAATCATTAGCAGGTAAACTTAATCAAAGGATTCAGAGCCATTCGCTCCGTAAGTTATCGGAACCAAATTCGCTGATTGATTTTTCTTCCAATGATTATCTCGGTTTTTCCAAAAGTGAGTTCATTTTTGATGCCACCCATCAACTGTTATCGGAAAGGAATTTAAAAAGTAACGGGGCTACCGGTTCACGTTTGCTTTCTGGGAATCATATTTTGTATTCGGAGGCTGAGGAGTTTATCGCAAAATTCCACGAATCGGAAAGTGCTTTGATTTTTAATTCGGGTTATGATGCCAATGTTGGGTTTTTCAGTTCCGTGCCACAACGAAGTGATGTGATTTTGTATGACGAGTTGAGTCATGCATCTATTCGCGACGGGATTCAGTTGTCGAATGCCAAATCCTATAAGTTCGAGCACAATGATTTTGAAGCGCTTGAAAAATTGATCCTTCGATTTAAAAATGACAATTCAGAAATCTATATCGTAACCGAAAGCGTTTTTTCCATGGATGGCGATTGCCCTAACATGGAAGAATTAATTGCTTTATGTGAAAAATACCGATGCCTTTTAGTACTTGACGAAGCGCACGCTCTGGGTGTTTTTGGTGAAAAAGGCGAAGGATTGGTGCAAAGCATGAACCTGCAGGATAAGGTTTTTGCCCGAATCATGACTTTCGGTAAAGGCTTGGGTTGTCATGGAGCGGCCGTTTTAGGAAGTGCCGAATTGAAAAATTACCTTGTAAATTTCGCACGAAGTTTTATTTATACTACCGGACTTTCCCCACATTCCGTAGCGACTATTCTGATGTCCTATCAGCAATTGGAAACGGAAAATATCGACCAACTTCGAGAGAATATAGTGTATTTCAATCAGCAGAAAAATCTGTTGGGATTGAAACAGTTATTCGTTAGAAGTAAATCGGCCATACAGTCGGCCATAATTCCTGGAAACGAAAAAGTGAAAGCCATTGCGCATCAATTGCAGGAAAGCGGTTTTGATGTTAAGGCGATTTTATCACCCACAGTGCCACAAGGACAGGAACGCCTTCGTTTTTGTCTGCACAGCTACAATTCGAAAGAAGAAATTTCGTCTGTATTTGCCTGTATTTCCTCACTTTTGTAAAAAATATAAAAATTTTCTGTAACGTTTTGTACTTTCGATTACTTACGAATCGTAAACCAATAAAAACAAAACGATTATGAAAACAGAAATCACTTCAAACAAAGTAAAAACGTACGCTACTATTGTTTTAATCTTATTGTCATCCTTTCTTTTAAGTTTTTCTCTTGTAAGATATTTTGTATTTGATAAAGAAATTTCTGCACCAGTATTGATTATTTCGGCTATTGTTTTTGGCAACAGTATGATGTCAATGTATAAAATGCGAAATAAATAAATGTCGGCGTTTCAATTATCAATCAAAAAACATCAAAAAATCAATCAAAATGAGAAACACAATTAAATCAGTCATCGTAATTATTGCCTCAGTCATCGGTTTCGGCGCCAATGCTCAAACAAAATCGGAATCGAATTCCTTGTTGTGGGAAGTATCAGGGAACGGATTGGCAAAATCATCGTATTTGTATGGAACCATGCACATGATGTGTGAAAAGGATTTTATGATACCCGAAAAGGCTAAGAAAGCATTTGGGAAATCAGACAAATTGGCTTTGGAGATTGATTTGGATGATCCGGCAGAACTACAGTACATGCAGAAAATGAGTCTGGCAAATGAACCGTTATCCAAGGTGTTGTCCAAAGAAGAGTATCAGAAATTGGATGGATTTTTAAAAGAAACGGTAGGCGTGGGAGCCAGTCAGTTTGAAAATTCCAATATGCTGAGCATAATGAGTGTCGTCATGATGAAAGCGCTGAGCTGTCCGCCAAAAATGTTCGAAATGGAATTCCTGCAAATGGCAATCCAACGAAAGATGGAAACTATCGGATTGGAGAAAATTCAGGACGAAGTTACTGCTTTTGACAAATCGTATTCTAATGAAGAGTTTATCGAACAATTAAAATATTACGATTCGAAACTTTTTCAGGATATGTCGAAGGTGTATAATAGCGAAAAGCTGGACGAACTGTATGCTATGGTGATTGATAAAAAATTTATGGATGATAACACCAGACATTGGATGTTGGATTTCAGAAATGAAAACTGGATGAAAAGCATTCCGGAGTTAATGAAAAAGGAAAGTGTGTTTTTTGCTGTGGGAGCTGGCCATTTGGCTGGAGAAAAGGGACTGATCATGTTATTGAGAAAAGCAGGTTATACTTTAAAACCGGTAATGAAATAAGACCATTTTGAAAGCTAAAGAACAGGAATTTTTAACTCGCATCGAGCAACATAAGGGCATACTTTATAAGGTTTCCAAAATGTATATGGATAATCTTGACGATCAACAGGATTTGTTTCAGGAAATAGTCTGCCAGTTGTGGAAATCGAATGACACTTTTAAGGGAGAGAGCCAATTTTCGACCTGGATGTATCGGGTGGCAATCAATACTTCGATTGTTTTTCTGAAAAAAGAAAAGCGAAAGGTGGATAAATATGAAATAGCGTCAGACAATATTCGGGAGGAAGATTGTGATGCCCATATTAAGGAAAGTCAGTTGGAGCATTTTTATAGAGCTGTTCAGAAACTGGAAAAAATCGACAAGGCCATCATATTTTACCAACTCGAAGGCTTCTCACATAAGGAAATTGGTGAAAGCTTGGGTATTTCCGAAGGAAATGCGAGGGTGAAATTAAACAGGGCCAAAGAAAAATTAAAAGAAATTATAAAAAATCAAGGATATGGATTTTAACGATATACAATCAGCATGGAATAACGAAAAAACCGAGAATGTTGTTATTCCCACTAATTTAGAAAAACTGCAATCGGCCAATACGCCATTGGATAAGATTAGAAAAAACCTGAAAAATGAATTTGTTTACCAGATTATTTCGATAGTACTCCTTGGGTTTGTCCCTTTTGTGCACAATCTGCCAACGAAGTTTTTTGCACCATATTATTTGTTGTTCACCATTTTTGTGGCAGTTTGCGCTTACTATCTGGTGAAATTATACATCTTTTATAAGAGATTAAATAAAACAACGTTGAATACCAAAGACAGTTTATACGAAACCTATTTTGATATCCGACTCAATATGGAACTGTATAAAACGTTTGGTTTTGCCTTAACCCCGTTTTTGGTTTTGTTTATGTTGGGATTTCTGTATTTGG
This sequence comes from Flavobacterium enshiense DK69, assembly GCF_000498495.1. Lineage (GTDB taxonomy): Bacteria > Bacteroidota > Bacteroidia > Flavobacteriales > Flavobacteriaceae > Flavobacterium > Flavobacterium enshiense. The sequence goes on from NZ_AVCS01000008.1 coordinate 96,970, forward strand.
GATTTTCCAAAACATTAGATCTTTCAACCGGTTTGAGTAATTTTCATTTGGCGACTTTGTTTGCTGTGGTTGCCTCTACGATTTTATTGATGGGACTGGCACTCGAATGGTGGGTACACTATTTTTATGGGAAGTATGCTAAAGACATCCGAAAAGTAATTGATGAATTAAAAGAAGAATAATAAAAGCCCGTCTTTAAGATGGGTTTTCTATTTTTGCGTAAAGTTTACTAAATCATGAAAATCTTCATCACGGGAATTGGAACCGATGTTGGGAAAACCATAGCCTCCGCCATCATAACCGAAGCATTGGAAGCGGATTACTGGAAACCAGTTCAGGCTGGCGACTTGGGGCATTCCGACAGTCATAAAGTCCAGGAATATATTTCCAACGGAAAAACAAAATTCTATCCGAACACGTATGCACTAAACACACCGGCCAGTCCCCATTTGGCAGCCGAATTGGACGGAATCACTATCGACATAAAAAACATTAAAGAACCAAAAACCAAGAATCATCTTGTGATAGAAGGAGCAGGCGGTATTTTTGTACCGTTGAATGATACGGACTGCATTATCGATTTGATTCAACCTGATCATAAAGTGGTGGTCGTTTCCCGTCATTACTTGGGAAGTATCAATCATACTTTGTTGACGGTGGAAGCTTTAAAAAGCCGAAAGTTAGATATTGCCGGGATCGTTTTTAATGGTGATGAAAATAAGGCTTCGGAAGAAATTATCCTGAAGAAAACAGGATTAAAAATGATCGGACGCATCGAAAATGAACCGTATTTTGATTCAAATGTAATCCGATATTATGCCGATAAATTTAGAGGGAACTTGCTCGAATTGTCGTAATTTATAATTCGTAATTGAAAATGAACCTATCCGAAAGAGATATACAGTACAACTGGCACCCGTATACCCAGCATAAGACGGCACAAACGCATATTGCCATTGCTAAGGGCGAAGGTGCTTTGTTGTGGGATGAAAACGGTAAAGAATATATTGATGCCATTGCGTCCTGGTGGGTGAACCCTTACGGGCATTCCAATAAGTTTATTGCCGATGCGATTTACAAGCAGTTAACCACTTTAGAGCATGTTTTGTTTGGCGGTTTTACACACGAACCAGCAGTTCAGGTAGCGGAAAAACTGATTCCGATGTTGCCGGATAATCAGAAGAAATTGTTCTATTCTGATAATGGGTCGACTGCCGTGGAAATTGCGATTAAAGTGGCTTTGCAGTTTTTTTACAACAAAGATGAAAAGCGTACCAAAATCATCGCCTTCGAAAATGCATTTCACGGAGATACCTTTGCGGCTATGGCAGCCAGCGGGATTTCCTTTTTTACGGAAGCGTTCAGGGGCTCGCTGATTGAAGTGGTTCGGATTCCCGTTCCGACACAAGGAAATGAACAGGCGAGCTATGATGCTTTAGAAGCTTTGGCGAAAACGGGTGAATTTGCCGGATTTATCTTTGAACCTTTAGTGCAAGGAGCGGCCGGAATGGTGATGTATGATGCCGCTGAACTGGATAAACTCATGGCGATTTGCAAAAAGCACCAAGTGTTTACCATTGCCGATGAGGTCATGACCGGATTTGGAAAAACAGGAAAAAATTTCGCTTGCGATTACCTGACAGAACAACCTGATATGATGTGTTTGTCGAAAGCCTTGACTGGCGGAACCATCCCGATGGCAATAACGACATTTACTCAGGAGTTGTTTGATGGTTTTTATGACGACGATGTAAACAAAGCGTTGTTTCACGGACATACCTTTACGGCTAATCCGACCGGATGCGCAGCTGCTCTGGCAAGCATGCAGTTATTGGAAGCCGAAGAAATGCAGCAAAACATTAAGCGTATAAACCGTCAGCATTTGGAGTTTCAACAAAAGATTCAAAATCATGCAAGGGTGACAACTACAAGGGTGCTGGGAGTAATTTTTGCTTTGGAAATCAAAACGGGCGAAGCGGAAAGCTACTACGGAAATTTCAGGAACAAACTGTATAATTTCTTCATAGGGAAAGGAGTTATTCTCCGTCCTGTGGGAAATATTGTTTATGTTTTGCCGCCTTACATTATTTCGGACGCGCAATTGGAAAAAATTTACCAAACCGTTGAAGAAGCATTGGAGGAATGTTAACTTTGCAAAAAAAATAATTGATTTTGAAACCGATTGCCATTACTGCCTTAGCTTCTTTTTCGCCTCTGGGAAATCAACCGGAAGGTATTTGGGAAGAATATCTTAAAAATACACCCTTAATTGCAGAAAAGGAAATAGGCAGCCAAAAAGTTCCGGTGGCTTCGTTACCTGAATCATTACAGCAATTGGTGGCTGATTTAAAAGCCTCTGATTATAAATACAAACCCTTGGATAGTTCTGTTTTATATGCGATGTTGGCTTCAAGACAAGCGGTAGAGCAGGCAGGCTGGTCAGAAGCGGATGTTTTTGGAATCAATATCGGTTCCTCACGCGGGGCAACCGAGTTGTTTGAAAATTATTTTGAAGAATTCCTGACTACCGGCAAGACATCAACACTATCTTCGCCCACAACCACCTTAGGGAATATTTCTTCGTGGGTAGCCCATGATTTAAAGGCTAACGGACCTGAAATTTCACATTCCATTACATGCTCAACAGCACTTCATGCCTTGTTGAATGGTGTGGCATGGCTTCGTTCCGGTATGGCCGATAAGTTTTTGGTGGGTGGTAGTGAAGCGTCATTAACGCCTTTTACCATTGCACAAATGCAGGCACTGAAGATTTATTCAAAAGAAAATTCCGAATTTCCATGCAGGGCCTTCGATTTCGAAAAAGATAAAAACACTATGGTTTTAGGGGAAGGTGCTGCGGTGGTTTGCCTTGAAGCCGGTATCAGTGACAAGGCATTGGCCTATGTAGAAGGCGTGGGGTATGCCACGGATATACTGGAGCACGGTATTTCCATTTCTACGGAAGCAGAATGTTTCAAAAAATCCATGCGAATGGCTATAGGGTCTGTTCCTTTGGAGGAAATTGATGCGATAGTAATGCACGCTCCAGGCACCATCAAAGGTGATTTATCGGAGTATAAAGCCATTCAGAGCATATTTGGGGAAGAACTTCCGATGCTGACTACGAATAAATGGAAAATAGGCCACACTTTCGGTTCTTCCGGGATTTTGAGTATGGAAATGGCTCTTATGATGATTCAGTATCAAAAGTTTATCGATGTTCCTTTTGTACCTGTGCAACCAAAACGAAAAGCCATTCGCAAAGTACTTGTTAATGCTGTTGGGTTTGGAGGTAATGCGGTAAGTGTTTTGATTTCGAAGTCGGTTTAATCTTCGTATTCCGACAAATCGTTTATTTTTTCTAAAATCAGATTGCTTTCGAAACCTTTACGAAGAAAGTAATCACAAAATTTCTTTTTCTTTTTTTGAGGGTTTCTTTCTTTGATGGATTCCCACTGTCTTTCGGCTAATTCATGAAAGTTTTTTAAGTATTCTTCCGTTGGGATTTCTTTCAAAGCCCTCTCTATGTTGTATTTAGATATCTGACGAAATTTAAGCTCGTTCACAATACGTACTTTTCCCCAATTCTTAATATTGTGCTTTCCGCGAGCAAAACTCAAGGCAAAACGCTCTTCATTCAGGAAATTATTTTCGATAAGATGAACGGCAATAGCGTCAATTGCCTGTGGGATCATATTAAGTGATTTTAGCTTTTCCACCACCTCGTAATGACAACGGTCCTGATAGCTGCAATAAAACTCCAATTTGCGCTTGGCTTCTTCTACTGTATAGGTTTTTAAAGTATTGTTCTTCATAAGCTGCTCATAACTTAACATTAATTTAATCACAATAACTTAAAGTTTTGTGATAAATACATATCTTTGGTGCCCGATTTTTTGATTTATAACGGGGAAACCGTGTTAAATATAGGAATTTGTTTAAAAACTTATCTCAAATTATATGAAAATAAAATTACTCTTGTTGCCTTTTTTGCTCTCAGCAGCTTTGAGTTGGGGACAGGTGACAATTGTTTCAGACGGTTTGAACAATGCCACAACTTTGTTCACATTGACAAGTGGGCTTTATTATAATGGAAATTCAACAGTAGGTGACCGTCCAGCATCTTCTCCGTTTGCTTCTGAAGGCACGCATTCAAGAGGAGTTTCAAATGCTTCGGCGACATTGTTAAGTTCAAATATAAATACTACTAGTTATACCAGTGTGTTTATGTCATTTAAGTTGGCCTCTTTTTCTATTGGAAGTACTGGAAATGGAGTGGATGGAGGTGACATAGTTACTGTTGAGGTCAGTCCTGATGGAGGAACAAGCTGGTATAGTACGGCTAGGATTTTGGGGAATTCAAATGCGTATTGGGTCTATAGTGCTGCCGGAAGTGCCAGTACGGCTTATGACGGTGATGCCACTCCGGTTGATTTTCAGCCATCTGGAGGCGGAAGCAGAACGACAGACGGTTATTCAACAGTAAGTGTTACAGGGTTGCCATCTGTCGCCAATTTAAAATTTAAAATAACATTGCTGAATAATGATGTAAAGGAAAGTTGGGTTTTGGATGATTTTAAGGTGCAGGGGACTCTTTCTTGTACTGCTCCGACAATAACAGCTAATCCTGGTGATCAGACGATTTGTGCAGGATCTTTAACAAGTTTTACAGTTGCTACTTCTGCAGGTTCTCCTTCCTATCAATGGGAAATGAGTGCTAATGGGTCGACTGGTTGGACCAATGTTGTAAGTGGTACTCCTTCGGGTGTTACTTATAGTAATGCGACTACGGCTGTACTTGATGTGACAGGTTCATCTGCAGTAAGTCAGTATTATTACAGAGCTAAAGTTACTGCGGGTGGGTGTGATGGCTTGTCAAGTTTTGCTAAACTAATCATAAATGCTCCGGCTTCTTTTGCAACACAACCAACTGCTCAAGCAGTAACCGAACCTTTAACGGCTAATTTTACGATTGTTGCCTCAGGTGCCGGTACAACATATCAATGGCAGGTTTCAACTGACGGAGGAGGAAGTTGGAATAATGTTTCAACTGGTAGTGGAGGAACAACGTTGTCTTATACAACTGCAGCTACGACAGTGGTTATGAATGGTTATTTGTATCGTTGTGTTGTAAACACACCATCGCCTTGTTCTAATAGTATAACATCAAACAGTGTTGGGTTAGATGTTGCTATGGGACCATGCGTGGATGAAAATTTCAATTCGTTTACAGGAGCTTCCTTTGGAAGTTGGAATGCAACAGGGATGTCAATTTACAACACTGCAGGAAGTTCTGGACTAGCAGCAAATTCGGCACAATTTAATGATGCCGGAGATGTTCTTCTCTCCCCGACATTTACCAATGCCACAGAGTTGTCTTTCTGGATTAAGGGGAATGGAACTGATTCTGCTTCTGCTCTTTTGGTGGAAGGTTATAATGGTTCAACTTGGGTGACTATTCAGAATATTACGAATTCATTGCCAACTACAGGGACTACAAAAACATATAATGCTTCTTCCACTCCTGCATTGCCTGTAAACCTGACACGTTTTAGATTTACCTATACTAAAAGTTCTGGGAATTTAGCTTTTGATGATGTGAAAGTGTATTGCGGTACTCCTGTTGCCCCTTGTACGACACCAACTACACAACCAACAGCATTAAATTTCTCAGGAACCACTTCGTCTGCTTCGAATGGATCTTACTCGATTGCAGCAGTACCTGGTGCAACAGGATATTTGGTTGTCTACAGTACAAACAGTGTGTTGTCTGCTTCTGATTTGCCATCCGATGGCGTTACTTATACCGTAGGAACAGCTGTTGGCGATGGTGCCGTTGCTTATGTCGGAACCGGAACTGCTTTTTCGCTTTCCGGATTGTCTAGTTCAACGACTTATTACGTTTTTGTGTTCGCATATAATTCGGGTTCTTGTGCTATTGCTTATAATACAGTTTCTCCATTAGCAGGATCAGTCACAACAATGGCAGCTTATTGTACTTCAAACGGTAATACTTTATTTAAGACTTCAGTTACTAATGTTACTTTAAATACGATAAACAATACATCCGCGAAACCTTCCGGATATTCCGATTATACTGCTATTTCGACCAATCTGCAACAAGGGGTGAGTTATCCTTTGTCGGCAAAAATCAATACAGACGGAAATTATACGATACTGGCTTTTGCCTGGATAGATTTCAACCATGATATGGATTTTAATGATGTTGGTGAGGCTTTCGACTTAGGTTCGGTAAACAATATGGCAAGCGGTTTGACTTCTTCTTCTCCACTTGCAATCACTGTTCCTTTAACAGCGGTTGTAGGTCCTACAAGGATGCGTGTGATTGCTACTTATGAAGGAGATTCATCATCATGTTTAACCGGTTTTGACGGTGAGGTAGAAGATTATACGGTAAATATTATTGCAGCCTGCGTTCCAACACATGCCGTAGCTGGCTTTGCGCCAACATCAGGACCGGCCGGAACCGAAGTAATTATAGCAGGTACCGGCTTCACAACAGGAACAACGGTTATGTTTAATGGAATTTCTGCGGCAGTGACTTATGTTAATTCAACCACAATCGTTGCTACGGTGCCTGCAGGCCAGACAACGGGAGCAATTACGGTTATGGAAGCTGGATGTAAAATAGGAACGGCGTCTGATTTTACAGAAATTAAACAAACGGGAACTTGTTCTGCCGGAAATAATTTAACCGATTTGATTATTTCGGAAACCTATGATTCGGTCGGGGGTAATTCCTGGTATGTCGAATTATTCAATCCAACCGGAAGTTCTATTGATTTAAATGCTTTGGGGGCAAATTATAAAATAGTACGTTACGGAGATATTGGAACCACCAACGGTCTGCGATCGGTAGATATTTCAGGGGTTATTCCTGCAGGTGGAGTTTATATTGCTGATTTAGGTTCGGACAGTTCGTGTGATCCTATGACATATAATTACATAAACAAAGGAAACGGTATTAATGAAAATGACGAAATAAGACTGACTAAAAATGATGTGACAGTCGATATTGTTAATTGCCCTAATGAAAAAGGCTATGTGATAAGAAGGAATGCGGCAGCTGTCGGGCCTTCGGCTTCTTATAATGCGGGTGATTGGACTTCGTTGTTAACAGAAACTTGTGCGAACTTAGGAACTGTCCCATTTTCATTTACCAATAATATGCCGACGGTAAATACAAATCCATCTGATGCAACAATCTGTGGGACTACGGCAAGTTTTACAATTTTGGCGACTCCGTCCGGAGCAGGAGTGTTGACATATCAGTGGTTTTACAATAACGGAGTTGCTTCTGGATGGACAGCAGTTGCAGCTGGTTCATTTGTAGGAGTTACGGCTTCAGGTTTTAATTCTGGTTCGCTGTACCTGAATGGAACGATTGTTAATTTGAACGGATATCAGTTTTATTGTCAGGTAACTCAGGGAGGGACATGTTCTGTTGCTTCTGATGCTGCTCAGTTGAAAGTAAATTCGACAACCTGGAACGGAACAGCATGGTCAAACGGAGTTCCTGTATTAACAAAGCTGGCAGTAATCAACGGAAATTATAATACGGCCACCAATGGTGATTTCGAATGTTGCAGTTTGATAATCAACAGTCCTTTTATGTTGGATATTAAGGATACGGATTATGTGTTAATTCAGAATGATTTAACTGTTAATGGGACGCTGGAAGTGCAAAATCAAGGTTCTTTAGTGATGGTGAGCGATGACGGAGTTGTAACTAATAACGGAACGACAACTGTTCGTAAAATGAGCACGCCATTCGATCGATATGATTATACTTTCTGGTCTTCACCGATTGGTAATGCTCCTGTAAGTGTGTTTAGTCAATGGCAGGCTAATCGTATTTATAAATTAAATACATCGGTCTACAGGGACGATAATAATGATTCACATGACGATAATATGGATGCATGGGTGTTAACTCCGCAAGCAGAAATAATGTCGCCGGGAAGAGGATATGCGGTGATGGGTAAAATAAATCAGGCATACCCGGCCCAACAGGGTTCGGTTTATAATGGAGTTGTAAATAATGGCTTGATAACACAGTCTATTGCTTTGAGTTTAGATAATACAAAGGCAAATGACGATTTTAACCTGATTGGGAATCCCTATCCATCTGCCATCAGTGCCGACGCATTCATATTAGCCAATCCGGATATTTCAGGAACATTATATTTTTGGACCCATGAAGGGAACATTCAGGTAGCTGCTATTAATCCGGGACCTATGGCTATGAATTTCAGTCCCGATGATTTTGCATATTATAATTTGGTTGGAGGTACAGGTACAAGAGCTGGTTTGCTTTCAGGAAACGGAAACAGCAATGCGCCGAATGGGTTTGTAGCTTCCGGGCAAGGATTTCAGGTTGATGCTGATGCTGCTACTTCGGTGATTTTTAATAATAGCATGAGAAATAAGACCTATGTTAATACAAACTTCTACAAAACAGTGTCCGGACCGACAGAAAAAGACAGATTATGGCTGAATTTAACTAATTCAGAGGGTATTTTTAATCAGCAGTTAATTGGTTTCTTCCCTCAGGCGACTATGGGGGTTGATAGAGGTTATGATGGTTTTTATTCCAAATCACCCACCTATGCAGCTTTTTATTCTATTATTGATGGTAAGCCATACAAGATTCAGGGCAGAAGTGCTTTTGATGTAAATGACAGGGTTCCGCTTGGATTCCGTTCTGTTTATGAAAAAACATATTCTATCGCTATTGGGGATGTCGAAGGGGTGCTTCGAAATCAGAATGTTTACATTGAAGATTTACAGTTGCATATCATTCATGATTTAAAATTGTCAAATTATGTTTTCTCCACTCCGGCTGGTGAATTTAATAATCGTTTCGTGTTACGCTTTGCAAATGCTACATTAGGGAACGCTGATTTTGAAACTAATGTTGATTCGGTTCTTGTTTATGCTAATGAAGGCATTAATGTGAGTTCCTCTTCGGAACGAATTAAAGATGTTTTTGTGTATGATGTTTTGGGAAGATTGGTTGCAGAAAGAAAAGAGGTGAATACTACTTCGGTTTCGCTGCAGAATGTCAGAAAAACACAGGGAGCTCTTTTGGTAAAGGTGGTTTTGGACAATGGACAAACCACAACTAAGAAGGTTCTTTATTAATTATTTTATGTATTAGTACTTCTGTTATTAATAAATTTGGTTAAGTTGAATGATCCCGACAGTTCGCCGTCGGGATTTTTTATTTGGAGATGTTTAGGTTAGGTAATAGGTGTGTAAATCTTTTTTGAAAATGGTTTTTACACGTTCGATTTCGGTAAACTATAACTTCATGTTCCGTAATTAAAATTGTTTGAAAAAAAATACTCCCAGCATGGCCGGGAGTATTTTAAAGAAAAAACCTTTGTATTAGGGTAAAATATATTTTGTATAAAGCAGAGTTTATTTCTGTATTTCTTTTCCTTTTGCCTGAGCTTCAAGGTTTCTTTCGATTTTGTGTTCAGGACGCGACCATTTTGGTTTTTCACCTAATGCCTGGAATTTAGAATCTTCAGCTTCTACGGTTTCCGGTTGCATCAATTTGATGAACGGTTTTTGCGGTTGTAAACCTAATAATTCAAACATTTTCATGTCTTCATTTACATCCGGGTTTGGAGTAGTTAATAATTTATCTCCGGCGAAAATAGAGTTTGCACCGGCAAAGAAGCACATTGCCTGTCCTTCTCTCGACATCTGCGTTCTTCCTGCAGAAAGACGCACCTGAGTTTCCGGCATTACGATACGTGTAGTGGCAACCATACGGATCATTTCCCAGATTTCAACCGGTTTTTCATCTTCCATCGGAGTTCCTTCTACGGCTACCAAAGCGTTAATTGGCACAGATTCAGGTTGTGGGTTTAATGTGGATAAAGCTACCAACATTCCTGCGCGGTCTTCGATGCTTTCGCCCATTCCGATGATTCCGCCACTACAAACCGTTACATTCGTTTTGCGGACGTTTTCGATGGTTTGCAAGCGGTCTTCAAATCCGCGTGTTGAAATAACTTCTTTATAATATTCTTCTGAAGTGTCTAAATTGTGGTTGTAAGCATACAAACCGGCTTCGGCTAAACGTTGTGCCTGGTTTTCGGTTAGCATTCCAAGCGTACAACATACTTCCATATCCAGTTTGTTGATGGTACGCACCATTTCCAATACTTGATCAAATTCCGGTCCGTCTTTCACGTTTCTCCAAGCCGCACCCATACATACACGGGATGAGCCGCTGGATTTAGCTCTTAAGGCCTGTGCTTTTACCGTTGAAACCGACATTAGGTCGTTGCCTTCAACATCTGTATGATAACGGGCTGCCTGTGGGCAATATCCGCAATCTTCCGGGCAACCTCCTGTTTTGATTGATAATAAAGTGGAAACCTGAACCACATTTGGGTCGTGATTTACTCTGTGGATTGAAGCTGCTTCGAAAAGCAAATCCATTAGAGGTTTGTTGTATATCGCGATGATTTCTTCCTTCGTCCAGTTGTGTCTAGTTGTTGTACTCATACTACATTTTTTGATGGGTCAAAAATAGGTAATTCAAAACGAAGTAAAAAATTTTGTTGATGCCTGATTTGCACGAGTGTAAATCTTTGCTTTAAAGACGGAACCTTTCTTGTTTTGAAGTTATTGTTTGGTCGGATTGGTTTTGTGCAGATAGATGTTCAGCGAAAAGGAATCGGTCCAGGCTCTAAGGCTTGACATCACCGAAATGGACTTTAGGAAATATGACTCTACTATCGGACGTTTCTATGGTATGGATTTATTGTCTGAATCAAGTTATGAAATGTCGCCATTCCATTTTGAAGGGAATAATCCAAATTATGCTTAGTGACGCTTCTGGATTGAAAATGTTGGCATATAGTTCCCGTGAGCCATATGCGATTTCCCCTGGTCAACCAGGAGGTGGCTTTTTAGATTATTTTACAAAAACAGAGACGGCAGCAGCTTCATTTGTGCCATCAGTAAGATTTGTCGCTACTCCGTTTTTCCAGATTTTTGCTGCATAATCTATTCCACTTCTTTCAATGCCTGCAACATGTACATCGCTACCAGACACAAAAACAGAAAAAGCATAAGCATTTTTTGTACCATCGGTAAGGTTGGTGGATACCCCATTTTTCCAGATTTTGGCTACGTATCTGTTCCCGTTGAATGCAAAGCCTGCAACATATACATCGCTACCAGATACAAAAACAGAGCGGGCGCTAGCAGTGTTTGCACCATCGGTAAGGTTGGTGGATGCCCCATTTTTCCAGATTTTGGCTATATTTTCTGTCCCGTTGGATTCACTGCCTGCAACATATACATCGCTCCCAGATACAAAAACAGAGAAGGCGGCAGCATTTTTTGTGCCATCGGTAAGATTTGTCGCTACTCCGTTTTTCCAGACTTTTGCTACATTTTTTGTCCCGTTGAATTCATAGCCTGCAGCATATACATCGGTGCCTGATACAAAAACAGAAAAGGCGTCAGCGGGAAGTGTACCATCGGTAAGGTTGGCGGATACTCCGTTTTTCCAGACTTTTACTATTGCTGTATAACCTGTCCCACTTGTACCAGTAATTTCAATTCCTGCAGCATATACATCACTGCCAGACACAAAAACAGAGGAAGCATAAGTATTTTCTGCACCATCGGAAAGGATAATAGTGGACACCCCGTTTTTCCAGACTTTTGCTACATCTTTTGTCCCATTGGATTCATAGCCTGCAACATATACATCGCTCCCAGATACAAAAACAGAGGAGGCGGCAGCATTTTTTGTACCATCGGTAAGGTTGGTAGACACTCCGTTTTTCCAGATTTTGGCTACATATCCTGGTCCGTTTAATTCATATCCCGCTACATATACTGATGCCGATGGTTTGGTATTAGAATCGGTAGTGCTGTCTTTTTCGCAACTAAACAGGCTTACTGTTAATAATACGAATAGGATTGATCTAAATAGTAAGCGTTTTTTCATTTTTGAAATAATTTTATGTTTTACGATTCAAATGACAGAAAACTAAGAATCCTTTTTCAAAAGGATTGAAGGACAAACTTATAGGGAAGGATGATTAACTTATTGGTAATTAAGTAAATAACTACATAAAGGTAAAGATTTATTACCGAAAAGCCAAATTAATTTCGGGAATATGAAACTGGAATTGTTGCCGGTGATAGACCTAATGGAAAAGGTTGGAAGAAATTTAGTTTTCTGAAATTATTTGGCTAAATAGTGTGGTCAAACTACGAAAATTCGGGATGGGTCTCAATAGGATAAATGGAGTTAAAATCATCTTGAAGCATATGATTCGGCGAAGAAAATATCTAAATGCCCATTACTTGGCTTTTATATTGTCTATGCAAAAACATCAAATAAACCTTTAAAAAGTTGTGGTTTTTGTTCTTTAGGAATGATACATTGAAAATTTCACCATTGGATTTGTGGTGTAGTTGGAATGTGTTCTGAATGCAAATCCACGCTATCAGAATATCAAAAATAAAAAAAACCTCTCATTGCTGAGAGGTTTAGTACCCGGAGTGGGAATCGAACCCACACACCTAAGTACACGAGTTTGAGTCGTGCGCGTCTACCAATTCCGCCATCCGGGCTTCGGACTGAGAAGCTTTTTAAAAGCGTCTCGAAAATTGATTGTTTCAATCTGGGTGCAAATGTAAATAAAAAATATTCAAACAATCAAATTTAACTTGAAAAAATATCTGAAAAAATTGCTTTCAGAGTTGAATTTAATTTCTAAATTTGCACCGCGTTACAGCAACACAACACTAAGTAACTACATAACAACGAATTAAGATGTCGCACATTGAACCGGAAGCAAAAATTTTTGCATGTTCGCAAAGTACCTACCTTGCTGAAAAGATAGCAAAGCACTATGGAGCAGAGCTGGGTAAGGTAACGTTCTCAACATATAGTGATGGTGAGTTTCAGCCGTCATTTGAAGAGTCAATCCGCGGATTGCGCGTGTTTTTGATCTGTTCAACATTCCCAAGTTCTGATAATTTAATGGAACTTTTGTTGATGATCGATGCAGCCAAAAGAGCATCGGCTAGACACATCACTGCTGTAATCCCTTATTTCGGATGGGCTCGTCAGGACAGAAAAGATAAACCAAGAGTTCCGATAGGAGCAAAATTGGTTGCAAAATTATTGGAAAGCGCTGGAGCGACCCGAATCATGACCATGGATTTACATGCGGATCAGATTCAGGGATTCTTCGAAAAACCGGTAGACCACCTGTTTGCATCGACCATTTTCTTACCATATGTAGAGAGCTTGAATTTAGAGAACCTTACTATTGCATCGCCGGATATGGGTGGTTCAAAAAGAGCTTATGCATATTCTAAATTTTTAGAATCGGATGTGGTAATCTGTTACAAGCAAAGAAAAGCGGCTAACGTAATCGATACGATGGAGCTGATCGGAGATGTAAAAGGGAGAAACGTAATTTTGGTAGACGACATGATCGATACTGGTGGTACGTTAACAAAAGCGGCCGACATGATGATGGAAAGAGGAGCGTTAAGCGTGAGAGCGATTTGTACGCATGCAATTTTATCAGGTGAGGCAATTGAGAGAATTGAAAACTCAAAAATTCAGGAATTGATCGTAACCGATTCAATTCCATTGAAACGAGAAAGTGCTAAGATAAAAGCGGTAAGCTGTGCTCCATTGTTTGCAGAAGTAATGCACATGGTACAGAACAACAACTCTATCAGTAGCAAATTTTTAATGTAGTATTTTATTAATTTTTTTAAATATTTCAAATGAAATCAATTACGATTAAAGGATCAGAAAGAGAAAGCGTGGGCAAAGCTTCAACGAAAGCGGTACGTAATGCTGGAATGGTTCCTTGCGTGTTATACGGAGGAGATCAGCCAGTACATTTTTCAGCTGAAGAAAAGGCATTTAAAGGTTTGGTTTACACTCCTAACGTACACACTGTTGTGGTTGAGTTAGAAGGCGGAAAATCATACAGCGCAATTCTTCAGGACATTCAGGTACACCCTGTATCTGACAAAATTTTACACATCGATTTCTATCAGTTACATGACGAGAAAGAAATCACTATGGAAGTGCCGGTTAAAGTTACAGGAACTTCTCCAGGTGTATTATTAGGAGGTGTTTTACGTTTAAACCAACGTAAACTTAAAGTTAGAGCTTTACCTGCTAACTTACCTGACTTCGTAGAGGCTGATATTACTCCTCTTGAAATGGGTAACAAATTGTATGTGACTAAAATCCCTACAAACAACTTCAGATTATTACACCCAGACAACACTGTGGTTTGTCAGGTGAGAATCTCACGTGCTGCTATGAAAGCTGCTCAAGAAGCTGCAAAAGCAGAAAAAGGTGGAGGAAAAAAGAAAAAATAATTTCAATTTTTCGAAATATCAGAAAGTCCCGGTTTATATCGGGACTTTTTTTTTGGTTTTTTGAAGCGAATGGTTCGGGAATTATCAATAAACCCTTTTTCCGCTGTCCGTTGCAATCTGTCTTGTTGAAAACAAGACAGGATTTCCACTCCCATCGGGGCTATGAGGCAAACTGGATTGCTTTTTTGAAAACATTTCTAAATTTCAAATTCGCAAATTTCCAAATTGCATTACTTTTGCCGTATGAAATGGTTGACACAATTATTTAAAAAAGAAAAAACAGTTACAGATACGATTGATCCCATGAAATCGGAGATTCTGCGAACTCAACAAAACAATATAAAAGAAGTGAGCAAAAAGTTTTTAATTGTAGGTTTAGGCAACATCGGCGCCGAATATGTTAACACCCGACACAACATCGGATTTAAAGTAGTGGACCATTTGGCGAAACAGGAAAGCGTTTCTTTCGAAACAGTAAAGTTAGGGACACTGGCCGAATGCAAAATAAAAGGCAGAACACTTTTACTGCTGAAACCGAACACCTACATGAACCTGAGTGGGAAAGCACTTCAGTACTGGATGGAAAAAGAAAAAATCGCCAAAGAAAACGTATTGGTTATAACAGACGATTTGAACCTGCCCTTTGGAACGATCCGCATCAAGCCCAAAGGCAGCGATGGCGGTCACAACGGTTTAAAAAGTATTCAGCAGACTCTAAATTCGGCAGACTATCCCCGTTTCCGTTTCGGCATCAGTGACGAGTTCAAAAAAGGAAAACAGGTCGATTATGTGCTTGGTGAGTGGGATGATCATGAGAAAGCGGCTTTACCGGAACGTTTGGATATGGCGACCGAAGCGGTTAAGTCTTTTGTCTTGGCCGGTTTAGGAAATACGATGAGCGATTTTAACGGAAAGTAAGTCCACTATGAAAAAAATATTCTTTTTTTTGATGCTTTTGGTGTCGACTATTGTGCCAGCACAGCGATTCGAACTTTTGGAAGGCGATTTGAAGAACGTTAGGGGGATCAATGCTTATAACGTGACCTTTGATTATTCCCAAATGAAAGTACATGGTTATGAAACCGAAGAAGCGTTCTTAACTGACAAGATGAGTATAAGAAAGGGGGATAAAGCTGAGAAATTCAAAGAGGAATGGTTTTCTGATCGTGAGAACAGATATGAGCCGAGTTTCATAGCCTATTTCAATAAGAGGTTTCCAAATGGCGAAATCAAAGTAGAGAAGAATCCGGAAGTAAAATATACGATGAATGTCAGTACAATCTGGGTATATCCGGGATATGTAGTGGAACCGGCCAAAATCAGTGCGATCATCACCATTTCCGAAACAGGTAACCCTCAGAAGATCTTGGCGAAATTGCAATTTGATAAATCTATCGGGCTGGAAGAAAATCAATACAACGGCCATCGGGGCGACCGAATGGCTGGAGCCTATGAAAAGCTTGCCAAAAACATGGTCATTCAGCTAAAAAGATTTTTATAAATAAAACCCCGGTAATTTGCCGGGGTTTTAATTTTTGATTCAAGAATAGGTTTATTGATTTGATAGTGCTACTAAGTAGGTGTGTGTGGTTTGTTAAATTGCTTGTAATGAGTTTCTTGTGTGCAATGGTTGAAGGAATGCAGGGTGGAATGATAAATTAGTGGGGGAGTATTTATTTTTAATAAAGAAATGGATTGTTAAACTAAAAAAATTATAATTATATATTTGCTTAGATTTATAACTATAATTTATGAAAAAAATTGCAATAATTGTTTTGCTATTGGCGTCTGGAGTAACAATGGCTCAAAAGAAAAGAATTCTTTCAGGGGATTTTAAAAATTTAAAAGGAATTACAGAATTTAATTTAGTTTTTGATTACACTGATTTGAAAGTCGATAAGTTTGAAACTGAAGAGGCTTTTTTGGAAGATAAAATGAAGAAGAGAGAAGAAAAGGGAACTGCTGAAGATTTTAAAAAATCATGGTTTTCTGATAGAGAAGAAAGATATGAACCTAAATTTATTGAATCTTTCAACAAAAGATTTGATGGAGAGATAAAAGTTGATAAAAAATTATCTTCGGCGAAATATACAGTAAAAATACAAACGCTTTGGATTTATCCTGGATATAATGTAGGGGTGGTGAGACAGTCGTCAAAGTTGAATGCAATTATTAAAATTGTGGAGATTGGAAATCCAGATAATATATTATTGTCAGTTGGCTATGAAAAGGTTTTAGGTAAAGGAGCGGCTGGTTTCGATTATAATTCAGGTTATAGAATTTCAGAAGCATATGCTAAATTAGCAAAAGAGTTTGCAGCAGAATTAAAGAAGGTAAATAAATAGGTTTTCTTAAAAAAAAACCCGGATTATTCCGGGTTTTTTAATGTCTGTTCTTTTTCAAGATTTAACAGGTAGGCCATGTTTTTGATTACACTATCGTGTTTCTTTACAAATGGATTCTCCTGATCCCAAACATAACCGGCTAAAACAGCACATATTTTTCTTTTTACATCCGGGTTTTCAGGCTGGTGGAAGAATAACGTCTGTAGGTTTCCGGTGTACCATTCTTTTACATAAGTGGTGAAAACGCCGATACCGCTTTTCATGTATTCTGTGAACTCTACTTCCCAATCAATTTTTTCGCCATTCAGTTGACGGTGAACCAATTTTGCTGACAACATTCCGGATTCCGTTGCAAAAGCTACTCCGGAAGAGAAAACAGGATCCAAAAACTCAGAGCTGTTTCCTGTCAACGCAAACCCATCGCCATACATTTTTTTTACCGAGCGTGAATAGTTTTCCAATTTTACCGGTTCGAATAAAAATTCCACACCGCCAAAACGTTTGATGTAATAATCCGACAATTGGATAGCGTTTTTCAAGGCTACCGCATTGTCTTTGTTTTCGGAAAGCGAATTGATAAAGGATGTAGGGCCAACAACTCCTAAGCTTGTGTTTCCGTTAGAGAAGGGAATTACCCATAGCCATACTTCGGTTTCCAGAATGTCAAAAGAAATCAAAGTGCCTTCTTCGCCTACCGGACGGTTAATGTCTTTTACGTGTGTGAATATAGAGGAGTGCGGGTCTAATTTGGAAGGTGTATCCAGATCTAACAAACGCGGTAAAACACGTCCGTATCCGCTGGAATCAATAATGAATTTCGCGTGAATTTCCTTGATATTGCCGTCTTTGTCTTTAACCGTTGTGATAGAGTCGCTTCCGTTGAATTTAACATCCAGAACTTCGCTTTCAAACTCCAGATCAATTCCTTTTCGGATTACTTCCTGAGCCAAAGTGTTGTCGAAGTCGGCTCTTGGTACCTGCCAGGTCCAGTCCCAGCCCTCAGAGAATTTATTGCTGAAGTCAAAAACGCAGATTTCTTCTCCCCGGATAAAACGCGCACCTAATTTCTTCTCGAAATTCATAGCGTCAAGTGCGGGGAATAAACCTGCTTCGTCAAAATGGTCCATTACCCTTGGAATGAGGCTTTCTCCTACTACCAATCGTGGGAATTTTGTTTTTTCGACTACTTTAACTTTTGTTCCGTTATTGTGTAGGTAAGATGCTGAAACACAGCCTGAAGGACCGGCTCCGATAACGAGTACATCTACGAATTCCTGTTTCATATTTTTCTTTTTTCTTTTTGAGAATATGTTACCTTTGCAGGCATTCAAAAGTAAATACATAAATTCAATTATTAAATAAAATTGCTTATAATATTTAAGCAAAAAAACAACCTTAATGAGTACTATAAACGAATATTTAAGCCTGGAAGAATTCGCTGGAATTGTCTTTAAAGATAAAAAAGTAGATGTTAGCGATGCGGTGATAAGCAGAGTAGAAGCCAGTTTTAATTTTTTAAAGGAATTTTCAGGGAATAAAGTAATTTATGGTGTTAATACCGGTTTTGGACCAATGGCTCAATACCGAATTAAGGATGAAGACAGATTGCAGTTGCAATATAATTTAATACGAAGTCATTCTTCGGGTACCGGAAAGCCTTTGAGTCCGGTTTGCGTGAAATCGGCTATCTTGGCTAGGTTAAACACGCTTTCATTGGGGAATTCAGGTGTGCATCCGTCAGTAATTCACTTAATGAAAGAATTTATAAACAGGGACATTACGCCGCTTATCTTCGAACATGGTGGAGTAGGGGCCAGTGGTGATTTGGTTCAGTTGGCTCACTTGGCTTTAACGCTAATCGGAGAGGGAGAGGTTTTTTATAAAGGAGAACGCAGAGCGACCAAGGAAGTTTTTGAACTGGAAAATCTGCAGCCAATCAATGTGGAAATTCGCGAAGGACTGGCATTGATGAACGGAACCTCAGTGATGACCGGAATCGGAATCGTGAACGTACACAACGCCGAAAAGGTTTTGGACTGGGCCGTAAAATGTTCTTGTGCTATTAATGAAATCGTTCAGGCTTACGACGACCATCTGTCGGCCGAATTAAATAATACGAAACGTCACTTCGGGCAGCAGGAAATCGCCAAAAGAATGCGCGAAAACCTTGCTGATAGTACGTTGGTTAGAAAAAGGGAAGATCACCTGTACACGGGAGAAAACACGGAAGAAGTTTTCAAGGAAAAGGTACAGGAGTATTATTCGTTGCGTTGCGTGCCTCAGATTTTAGGCCCGGTTTTGGATACCATTAATGCGGTTGCCGATGTGATGGAAAACGAGATCAATTCTGCTAACGATAATCCGATTGTAGATGTGAAAAACCAACATGTTTACCATGGCGGGAATTTCCATGGGGATTATATTTCACTTGAAATGGATAAGCTGAAGCTGGTTGTGGCTAAGCTGACTATGCTGGCAGAACGTCAGTTGAATTATTTGTTGAATTCCAAATTGAATGAGATTCTTCCTCCGTTTGTGAATTTAGGGACGCTAGGGTTTAATTTCGGAATGCAGGGAGTTCAGTTTACGGCAACGTCAACCACGGCGGAAAGTCAAATGCTGTCAAATTCCATGTATGTGCACAGTATTCCAAACAATAATGACAATCAGGATATTGTAAGTATGGGTACCAATGCTGCAGTGATTACCGGAAAAGTAATTGAAAATGCCTTTGAAGTTTTGGCCATCGAATTAATAACGATCGTACAGGCGATAGATGCTTTAGGGTATAAGGATCAGGTTTCTTCGGTAACGCGAAAAATGTATGATGAAGTGCGAAATATAATTCCTGAATTCAAAGAAGATCAGGTGATGTATCCGTTTGTACAACAAGTGAAAGATCATTTAATGGCCGAATAAGTCGGTATTTAAAATCGAAAACATATGATTAAAAAAATACTCTTTTTACTGATAGTGTGCTTTCAGTTTGCTGCAGCCCAAGAATTGGCGCTGGTAAGACAAGGAGGGAAGTTTGGCTATATTTCCAAAACGGGCGAATTTGTCATTCAGCCTAAGTTTAAAGTGGCCAAAAATTTTTCTGAAGGATTGGCGGCAGCCGAAGATAATGGTGTGTGGGGTTTTATTAATCCGAAAGGAGAATGGGTGATTCAGCCTTCTTTCGCAGATGTCAAATACTTTAACAGCGGAATCTGTGTGGTTCAAAAAGACAATCAATGGTTTTATATCGATAAGAAAGGTGGAACTTTGAAAATGCCGGCTTCTGAAAAAGTTTATGATTTTGAGGACGGTGTAGCTTTTATCAAGCAAAATGATAAAATCGGTTTGATAAACGTCAAAGGAGAAGTGATTCTTCAGCCAACGTATCAGATTATCAAATCGTTTGAGGACGGTTTTGCCCGAGTGAAAAACAATGATCAATGGGGGATTATTGACAATAAAGGAAAGGTTGTTGTTAATGTGGAATACAATGAGATTGGTAATTTTTTTAAAAATACAACCTGGGCTAAAAAAGGAGAACAGTTTGGTCTAGTTTCCGCTAACAAATTTATGGCTATCGAAGGGGTAGATAAAATTTGGGATTTTGATTTTCAGGAGGTGACTTATGCCCGAAAAAATGATAAGATTGGATTTATAGATTTAAAAGGGAATTGGGTTGTGGAACCTAAATTTGACAAGGCAAGGGCTTTCGTTAGGAATATGGCTCCAATTTGCGAAGGTAAAAAATGGGGATACATCAATATGAAGGGAGAATATGTGGTAAAGCCAATGTACAGCGATGCTGAGATTTTCAGTGCCGACGGATTGGCTCCTGTAAAAGATAAAGAATGGGGTTTTGTTGATGTTAATGGAAAACAGGTAATTGAATCAAAATATCAGATAACGGCCGGAGGTTTTGTTAGCTTATTCAGAAAAAGCGATAAAGGGTTTCTTAATGGTGTAGCTAGGGTTAAATCAGGAAAACAGTGGGGATACATCAAAACGGACGGAAGTGTTTTGGGCGGTCAATGGTATGAAAATGCCGAATTATTTCAAAAATAAGAAACTATGAAATGTGCTCTAATAACAGGTGGTTCCCGTGGAATAGGAAGTGCCATCTGTCAAAAATTAGCTGAAAGTAAAAAGTATCATATATTGATTAATTATCAGTACAATCAGGAAGCTGCCGAAAAAACTTTGGAAGAAGTGGTAAAAAAAGGAGCGACCGGAGAGATAATTCAATTCAATGTCTCCGATTCGGAAGAAGTAAAATGTGTATTGACTGCCTGGCAGGAAGCTAATCCCGATGCCGTGGTGGAAGTCATTGTGAACAATGCCGGAATTACGCGTGATGGTTTGTTCATGTGGATGACGCATGAAGATTGGAACAATGTGATCAATACGAGTTTGAACGGCTTTTTTAACGTGACGAATTTCTTTATTCAAAGAATGTTGCGTAATAAATATGGCCGTATTGTAAATATGGTTTCCGTGTCGGGAGTAAAAGGTACGGCAGGACAAACGAATTATTCTGCTGCTAAGGGCGCAGTGGTTGCGGCTACAAAAGCTTTGGCTCAGGAAGTGGCAAAACGCAATATAACGGTTAATGCTGTGGCGCCGGGCTTTATCCGCACAGATATGACCAGCCAGCTTGATGAAAAAGAACTGATTAAAATGGTGCCGGCCAATCGTTTTGGAGAAGCCGAAGAAGTAGCCGAATTAGTTGGCTTTTTAGCATCCGATAAAGCGGGTTACATTACCGGAGAAGTTATCAATATAAACGGAGGAATTTATTCTTAAATAGACAGTCAGGTTAAAAAAATATACTGGTTTACAGGTTTTTAATCTAAATTTGGATTCACAGAGATAATAAAATGAGCAGAAGAGTAGTAATTACCGGAATGGGAATTTATTCCTGTATTGGAACTTCAATAGAAGAGGTGAAGCAATCACTTTATGAAGGGAAGTCGGGAATAGTGTATGATGAGGAGAGAAAAGAATTTGGTTTTCAGTCGGCCATAACAGGTATGGTTCCGAAACCAAATCTGAAAAACCTGTTGAATCGTCGTCAGCGTATTAGCGTGGGGGAAGAAACCGAATACGCTTATATGGCCACCATAGAAGCATTGAAAAATGCCAAGATTGAAGATAGTTATTTCGATGAAAACGAAGTAGGGATCTTGTATGGAAACGATAGTGTTTCCAAGGCGATTATTGAAGCTACTGATATAATACGTGATAAGAAAGATACGGCATTAATAGGTTCGGGAGCGATTTTCAAATCGATGAACTCTACCGTAACCATGAATTTGTCAACCATTTTTAGGTTGCGCGGTGTAAATATGACCATTAGTGCCGCCTGTGCGAGTGGATCACATTCTATAGGTTTAGGGTTTTTGCTGATCCAAAGCGGAATGCAGGATATGATTATTTGTGGCGGTGCTCAGGAAATCAATAAATATGCTATGGCCAGTTTCGACGGCTTGGGTGTTTTTGCCGCTAACGAAGCCGAGCCGGCTAAAGCATCCCGTCCTTTTGATTCAGCTCGAAACGGATTGGTGCCAAGTGGTGGAGGTGCAACATTAATTATTGAAAGTTATGAGTCGGCGGTAAAACGCGGAGCTCCCATAATAGCCGAGATCATCGGGTACGGTTTTTCTTCTAACGGAGGTCATATCTCGACTCCAAATGTGGAAGGTCCTGCGACAGCCATGCGTCGTGCTTTGGAACAGGCTGGCATTCAGCCGCATGAAGTGGGTTACATTAACGCGCATGCAACATCAACACCATTGGGGGATGCTAACGAAGCGAAAGCTATCCATGAGGTTTTTGGTGGCAGTAACCCGTATGTGAGTTCGACAAAATCGATGACGGGCCACGAGTGTTGGATGGCGGGAGCCAGTGAAGTGATTTATTCAACCATTATGATGCAGAATGATTTCATTGCACCTAATATCAATTTCGAAAACCCTGATGAGGATTCAAAAAAGTTAAATATTGCGACTGAGACTGTAAATAAAAATTTTGACATATATTTGTCGAATTCTTTTGGATTTGGTGGAACAAATTCAGCAGTAGTGGTTAAAAAATTTAAAGAATAGTTATGGAAGCAGATTTGATTTTAGAGAAGATTAATGAGATTTTAGTTGATGAATTTGAAGTAGATGCTGATATTATCTCCCCGGAATCAAACCTTAAAGATACATTGGGGTTAGACAGTTTGGATTATGTGGATTTGGTTGTGGCGATTGAATCTAATTTCGGTGTAAAACTGGGAGAAGCAGATTTTGTAGGGATTTCTACGTTTAGTGATTTTTATAAACTGATAGAGACTAAAATTCAGAACAAGAACTAATGTGCCATGAGTCAGTGGGATGGTAAGTCCAAAGGGACTCTTTTAGGGTATAAAATATTTGTTTTTTGCATAAAAAAGCTCGGAATCAAAACAGCTTATTCTGTTTTGATTTTTGTAGCTTTTTATTATTTTATGTTCGAACGGAATTCCAATCGGGCAATGTTTTATTACTTCCGCAATCGACTGGGATATTCTTTTTTTAAATCGAAAGTAATGGTTTATAAAAGCTATTTTACTTTCGGTCAGACACTGATTGATAAAACGGCAATTGCCGCCGGTTTACGCGATAAATTCACCTATGAGTTTGATGGGATTGAATTGCTGCACGAGCTTTTAGCAGAAAAAAAAGGAGGCGTTTTAATTAGTGCACACCTTGGGAATTTTGAAATAGCCGATCGCTTTTTTGAGGAAATTGATTTCGATTGCCAAATCAATCTGGTTACTACAGACATGGAACATTCCCAAATAAAAGAATATCTGGAAAGCGTTACAAAGAAATCTTCCGTGAAATTTATTATCGTTAAAGAGGATCTGTCTCATATCTTCGAAATTAACAACGCGCTCTCAAATAATGAACTCATATGTTTTACCGGAGATCGCTATTTCGAAGGGACCAAATTCATGACAGAAACGCTTCTAGGAGCAGAGGCCAATTTTCCGGCTGGCCCCTTTTTGATAGCTTCCCGTTTAAAAGTCCCGGTTGTTTTTGTCTACGTAATGAAAGAGCCAAATCTTCATTATCATCTTTATGCCAGAAAAGCAAATGTTAAGCAACGTGACGAAAAAGGACTTTTAAAGGCTTATACCGAAAGCGTTGAAAGTATGCTTCTGAAATATCCATTACAGTGGTTCAATTACTTTATGTTTTGGAACCAATCTGAAAAATAAAGCAATTTTTTAAAAAACCGATTTAGTATTTCAATCGGTTTTTTATTTTGATTCCGCTCCGAATAAAATGCCTATTTTTATGGCCCGAAAAGATAATGCAGGGAGAGTTTTATATAATTCGGCATTGTCTTTCAATAATATAAAAAGACCAATGAAAAATGTACTCGTAGTTTATTATTCACAATCCGGACAACTGGAAGAAATTGCGCGAACCATTGCAAAACCTTTAATGGAGGATACTGAAGTTTCAGTTACTTTCTGTCCTATCGTATTGGAAAAATCATTTCCTTTCCCATGGAAAAAAGAAGCTTTTTTCGATGCTTTTCCCGAGTCGTTTCTTCAGGTCCCGTCTAAAATTGTTGCGCCTTCTGAGGAGGTTCTGGCTAAAAAATATGATTTGGTTCTTTTGGCTTATCAGGTATGGTATTTATCACCTTCCATTCCTGTAAATTCTTTTTTGAAAAGTGATTTTGCTAAACGATTGTTGGAAAATACATCCGTGATTACGATTATCGGCTGCCGTAATATGTGGGCTTTGGCGCAGGAAAAAATGAAGAAGCTGTTGCAGGGAACTGGTGCACAATTGGTCGGTAATGTGGCTTTGGTCGACAGGCATATCAATCACATTAGTGTCATAACTATCGTGAAATGGATGTTTTCGGGGGAAAAGAAGAAATATCTGGGGATTTTCCCTAAGCCGGGTGTGTCAGAAAAAGATATTCTGGAGTCTTCAAAATTCGGAAAAATAATTTTGAAATACTTAAAAATCAATTCTTATAGCAATTTGCAGACCGAACTTGTCGCAAACGATGCTGTAGAGATTCGTCCGTTTTTAATTGAAATGGATAAAAAAGCCAACAAAATGTTCAAAATATGGGCAAATTTAATAATTGGAAAGACCAATTCACGTCCTGCTTGGCTTAAAGGTTTTAATGTTTATTTGTTAGTGGCGATTTGGGTAATGTCACCAATTGTCTATATCTTGCACCTTTTTACATATCCTTTGAAATTTGTCAAAATAAGAAAAGAAAAAGCTTATTTTCAAGGGGTTTAAAAGAATTTTAGAATACTATGTTTGAAGTCTACATAACAAAATCCGGGAAATATTTACCTAACGAAGCGGTTTCGAATGACGAAATGGAAACGTTTCTCGGACTAATAAATAATACTGCCTCAAAAGCAAGAAGAATAATCCTAAGAAATAACGGAATTGCTTCTCGCTACTATGCATTAGACAAGGAAGGAAACCCTACACATACTAATGCCCAATTGACAAACAATGCGATAAAGACTCTTTTTGATACAACTTTTACGGCTAATGATGTAGAACTGCTTTCGTGCGGGACATCTACACCGGATACTTTGTTGCCATCACATGCAGCCATGGTGCACGGATTGATGAAAAATAAATCCGTAGAACTGAATTCTTCTTCCGGAGTTTGTAATGCGGGGATGAACGCTCTTAAATTCGGATATCTTTCCGTAAAATCTGGAAATACTAAAAATGCCGTTTGCTCCGGTTCGGAAAGAGTGTCTACCTGGATGCTTGCTGATAAGTTTAAAAACGAAGTTGCTAACCTTAAAAGCCTTGAGGAACAACCGATAATAGCATTCAAAAAAGATTTTTTGCGTTGGATGTTGTCTGACGGAGCAGCTGCTTTCTTGCTTGAAAACAAACCCAGAGGTGAAAATTCTTTGAAGATTGAATGGATGGAAGCCTTTTCCTATGCCCATGAATTGGAAGCCTGTATGTATGCGGGTGGGGATAAGCTGGAAAATGGTGAAATTAAACCTTGGAGTGATTACAGTTCAACCGAATGGTTGTCGGAGTCCGTTTTTTCGATTAAACAGGATGTAAAACTTCTGGACAGCAATATTCTTGAAAAGGGTGCTGAAAGTATGAAGGCTGCCATGGACAAAAATAATATTACAGCCGAAGATATTACTCATTTCCTGCCACATGTTTCTTCTCACTATTTTGTGGAAGGATTGGCGAAATCACTTGCTGAAAGAGGTATTGATATCCCAAGTGAAAAATGGTTCATGAACCTGAAAAAAGTGGGTAACGTGGGTTCGGCATCCATCTATCTGATGTTGGAAGAATTAATGAATTCAGGAAAACTGGTTAAGGGCGATAAAGTAATGTTGTCGGTACCTGAAAGCGGACGATTTTCTTATGCTTATGCTTATTTAACCGTATGCTAATGGAAAATGTGCTTCCCATAAATGATAAAGTTTTTGTCGGTAATCTTATACCGCAGAAATTCCCATTTGTGATGGTGGATAAACTACTGTCTTTTTCAGAAAATGAAGTGATAGCAGGTTTAACCGTTACTGAGGATAATATTTTCGTAAGCGGAGATTTGTTTCAGGAATCGGGTGTAATCGAGCATATGGCGCAATCCGTAGCTTTGTATACCGGTTACCAGTTTTATTTAAAAAACGAACAAGCACCAACAGGATATATAGGTTCCATAAAGTCGATTGAAATAACAACTTTGCCTAAATTAGGTGATACACTTGTAACCACGGTTAATGTGCTTCATGAATTCATGGGGGTTACATTGGTCGATATAGTGACGAAAGTAAATGATAATGAAATAGCCCGTGGGCAGATGAAAACGGTTTTAGCATCTTAAATGATGGAGCAATTCGAAAATGTAATCGATATAAAATTGTTTTTACCACATCGTGAACCGATGCTCATGGTAGATTATATATTAGAGCTGACTCAGACCGAAGTTAAAACGATTTTTGAAATCAAAGAAGACAATCTTTTTGTTGCCGATGGTTTTTTTTCGGAAACAGGGCTTGTTGAAAACGGAGCTCAGACTTGTTCTTCCATTGTTGGACAATTCTTTTTTTTAGATGAAAACCAACAAGTAAAAGAAGATGTCGAAGTAATCGGTTTTATCAGTGGCATAAAAAAAATAACAGTGCATGAATTGCCAAAGGTTGGAAGTGTCATTACGACCAATGGTGTTTTGCTCTCCCGTTTTGACACAGATGAGTACAGTATTGGTACGATGGTGTGTCAAACGTTTTGTGAGGAAGTGTTGCTTTTCGAAGCAGAAATAAATTTATTCATTCAGGAGAAAAGATAGATGAAGAAGGAAGAAGTACCGCAGGACAAAAGCAATCTTTCAGTAAGTAATATGAAAGAGCTTTGTTACGCAACCGATGAAAACGGAAACTATACCACGGCTTTAAGTTCGGGTTGGGAACCAAAGACGATTGCTCTTGAAAATTCCATTCAGGATATCAATGAAAGGGTGGAACAAGCCAGGAATGATGTAAAAGCAGGTATTTACAGTCCGATTGTGTACTTTATGGAAGTGCATAAAATGGATTGGAATATTTTGGCAAGTTATGTAGGTATGTGGGTTTGGCGTGTAAAACGTCACGGAAAACCGTCGGTATTTAAAAAATTGAATGATAAAATTATGGCGAATTACGCTGAAGCCTTCGAAATTTCAGTGGAAACGCTAAAAAACTATAAAGGAGACTAATGGAAACCAATTTCATCCATCATCAGTCCGCACACTGCGAAAATGGAGTAGCCTCCAATTTGCTTAAGCATCACGGAATCAATATCAGCGAACCGATGGTTTTCGGTATTGGATCGGGGCTTTTCTTTTTCTATCTGCCGTTGCTGAAAGTCAATCATGCGCCGGCAATCAGTTACCGTCCCATGCCTGGTTCTATTTTCAATAAAGCCGCCAAGCGATTGGGAATCAAAGTAAAAAGAGTAAAATTTTCCAATCCGCAATCGGCGCAAAAAGCGCTGGAGGAAAATCTTAAAAACAATATACCGTCGGGATTACAGGTTGGTGTTTATAATTTAACCTATTTCCCCGACGAATACCGCTTTCATTTCAATGCACACAATCTGGTTGTGTATGGAAAAAATGAAGGTAATTTTTTAATCAGTGACCCGGTAATGGAAACCGTTACCACGCTGACTGAAAAAGAACTTGAGAAAGTGCGTTTTGCTAAAGGAGCTTTGGCACCTAAAGGACAAATGTATTACCCAACTGCAATTCCGGAGAATATCGACTGGGAAACCGCTATCAGGAAAGGGATAAAAAATACCTGCAACGATATGCTTGCTCCTATGCCGATTATTGGCGTAAGAGGAATGCGATATGTGGCGTCCAGTATCCGAAAATGGCCGGTTAAGAAAAATCCAAGAGTCGCAAATCATTATCTTGCTCAGATGGTGCGTATGCAGGAAGAAATCGGTACAGGAGGCGGTGGTTTCAGGTTCATTTATGCTGCTTTTCTTCAGGAAGCATCCGTTATTCTTAAAAATGATTCGCTGAAGGGACTTTCTCTTGAAATGACTGCTATCGGAGATCAATGGCGTGATTTCGCCGTAAACGCTGCCCGTGTTTATAAAAAGAGAAGTAATCAGACGGATGTTTACAACAGCCTGGCTGATGAACTACTTCAATTAGCTGATTTAGAAGAAGCTTTTTTTAAAAAACTTAAAAAAGCGATATAAATTCTTATGAATGAGCCGATAATACATATCACCGAACTTTATAAGAAGTACAAAGAGGCCGATGATTTTTCAGTGAACAACCTGAGTCTGTTGATTGAAAGAAGCGAAATCTTTGGTTTGCTGGGACCTAACGGAGCTGGTAAAACCACTTTGATTTCAATGTTGTGCGGACTGATAAAGCCAACTTCAGGAAAGTTTACGATTGACGGACTCTCATACGACAAAAATGCCACTTTAATTAAGGAGACAATCGGTGTTGTCCCGCAGGAATATGCTTTGTATCCTACGTTGACGGCACGTGAAAACCTGCGATATTTTGGAAGTATGTATGGTTTGAAAGGGAAAAACCTGCACGATAAAGTGGATGAGGCTCTGGAGCATTTGGGCTTGTTAAAATTTGCCGGTAAAAGAATTGAAACGTTCTCCGGAGGAATGAAGCGACGGGTAAACCTGATTGCCGGAATCCTGCATGAGCCTTCGGTTTTGTTTTTGGATGAGCCTACTGTTGGGGTTGATGTACAATCCAAAAACGTTATCATCGACTATTTGAAAGAGCTCAATTTGAAAGGGACTACCATTATTTATACCTCACACCATTTGTCGGAAGCCCAGGATTTCTGCAGCCATATAGCAATTATTGACAGAGGGCGAATTTATGCTCAGGGGGCACCAAAAGAGTTAATAGCGGATACGCCAAATGCTCATAATCTTGAAGACGTATATATTTCATTAACCGGTAAAGAACTACGCGATGATGTATAAGTTTTTAATGTCGGTTCAAAAGGAAATGCTTCTTCTGAGAAGGGATTTGGGCGGATTGGTAATCTTGTTCCTTATGCCGTTGGTGTTGATTGTCACCGTTACGTTAATTCAGGACAGCACCTTTAAATCGGTTACTGAAAGTAAGATTCCAATACTTTTGGTGGATAATGATAATGGCGAAATATCCAAAACGGTAAAATCCAGTTTAAACGAAAGCGGTTCTTTTGAAATTGTTACAGAAATAAAAGGAGCTGCTTTAACTGAAGCAATGGCAGGTGAAGCTGTTTTTAAAGGAAAATATCAGTTGGCGATTGTCATTCCGGAAAAATTAAGCGTTGATCTGGAAAAGAAAGTCACTCAGAATGTAGAAGATATCATCAGTAAATTCGGATTGGAAGATACTATTCCGAAAGCCGAAAAGGAAAAAGCTGTCAAGACAAAGGAAATCAAAATGTACTTTGATCCGGCTACCCAGCTTACTTTTAAAAATGGGGTGAAAAACGCCATCGACAAAATGATATCCCAAGTAGAAACGAAATCGATTTACAAAGCATTTCAGGATCAGTTGGGAGAAGAAGGTGAACCTATCTTTGAACAGGAGAACTTCATTACTTTCAAAGAAATAGTTCCTAAGGTGGACAATAAAGAAATCCTTCCCAATTCGGTGCAACATAATGTTCCGGCTTGGACATTGTTTGCGATATTCTTTATCGTAGTGCCGCTTTCGATTAACATCGTAAAGGAAAAAGGACAAGGAACCCAAATCCGATTGATCACAAATCCGGTTCCGTATGCCGTTGTCATCGCGGGAAAAACTGCAACCTATCTGATAATTTGCATGATTCAGTTTTTACTTATGGTGGCCGTTGGGGTTTATCTTTTTCCTTACTTGGGACTGCCTGTTTTGGAAATAGAAGGCAAACTGATTTTAATGAGCCTTGTGGCCCTTTTTTCAGGTTTGGCTGCCATCGGATTCGGGATTTTATTGGGAACCGTTGCTAAAACACAGGAGCAGTCAGCACCGTTTGGAGCAACGTCCGTTGTTATTTTGGCGGCTATCGGCGGCGTTTGGGTTCCGGTTTTTGCCATGCCTAAAATCATGCAGTTTGTATCGCATATCTCACCTATGAATTGGGGATTAAATGCGTTTTATGATGTGCTGTTGCGCAACGGAAGTATCGTAGAAATCCTTCCGGAAATTAATTTATTACTTTTGTTTTTTATACTTACAATAACCATTGCAATCGTCTATGATAAAAAGAAAAGAGCAGTATAACGAAGCGGCGGAACTTACGGTTAACCAGGAAATTCGTGTTCGTTTTAATGAAACGGATCCGTTGGGAATTGTATGGCACGGTTATTACATTACCTATTTTGAAGACGGACGTGAAGCGTTTGGCCGACAACATGGCATTTCTTATTTGGACGTTAACAAATTCGGCTATACGACACCAATCGTCAAGTCTAGCTGCGAACATAAATTATCCCTTCGTTATGGCGATGTGGCTCGGATTGAAACGACTATAGTTGATTCTCCAGCCGCAAAAATGATTTTCAGATATAAGATTTACGATGCTAATAATGAGGTAGCCTGTACGGGAGAAACCGTTCAGGTATTTGTAGATGAAACAGGAACATTATCGTTAAATCTTCCTCCTTTTTTTGAAGAATGGAAGCGAAAAGTAGGCTTGCTGAAGTAGTGGTGAAGAATGTTTATATAACCAAAACCAATTGTGTTACTCCTTTAGGGTTTGACGTTGCATCGAATTGGCAAGCATTACTGAAAGGGCAATCCGGGATACAGCGGTTTGAGAAATTAGGCATGCTGGAGTCGTTTTACGCTTCTGTTGTTGATTCCGATAAAATTGATACGGCTTTTGCATCGATTTCAGACAAGAATCATTTTACTAAACTGGAAAAAATGCTGATTTTGGCATTAATGCCATTAATCGGCCAATATAATATTACAAACAAAACGGCCTTTGTTTTTTCAACAACCAAAGGAAATATTGGATTGTTGGAAGATGAAAATAATGCTGTTGAAGGGGCTCATTTAGCTGTCTTGGCAAAAAAAATCAGTTCATTTTTCGGATTTTCCACGGAACCGATCGTGGTTTCCAATGCCTGTGTGTCGGGAGTTTTAGCGATTGCGGTTGCCAAAAGAATGATTCAGACAGGCGTATACGACAATGCTTTTGTGGTGGCCGGAGATGCGGTGTCGGAATTTGTTTTGTCCGGATTCAATTCCTTCCAGGCGATGAGCGAAGCTCCTTGTAAACCTTACGACGAAGAACGAAATGGGGTTACATTGGGAGAAGCTGCAGCAGCAGTTTACCTGACCTCGAGGGAAACAGAAGTTCGTCCCGGAGCCGTTAAGGTTATTGGAGATGGCGCTATTAATGACGCTAACCATATTTCAGGGCCTTCACGGACTGGTGAAGGATTGTTTCGAAGTATCGAAAGCGCCTTCGCGGAAGCCGGTGTGGCAAAAGAAAAATTGGATTATATTTCGGCCCACGGAACGGCAACGCTTTACAATGATGAGATGGAAGCTGTAGCCTTCAATCGACTGGGAATCAATACTGTTTCCGTAAACAGTTTGAAAGCATTTTATGGACATACGCTTGGAGCATCGGGACTTTTAGAAACAGTAATAGCTATTGAAAGTGCCAGGAATAATCAGCTGATTGCTTCAAAAGGTTTTGCAAAGATGGGTGTTTCACAACCGATTTCGATTATCACTAAAAATGAAGAAAAGGAAATTAATTTTTTCCTGAAAACAGCTTCGGGTTTTGGTGGGTGTAATACCGCTGTTTTATTTGAAAAAGTAGTTTAAATTTGCAGACAAAAAATTACATATCAGGTCATTGTGTAATCGAAAACAATTCGGTTATGGTTAATGGCGTTAAACAATTTGAACTGGAGCAGGCTTCTTTTTCGGAATTTGCAAAAGCGGCCTATAAAAATTTCAACATGGATTATCCTAAGTTTTTCAAAATGGATAATCTGAGTAAATTGGCCTTTTTGGCTTCGGAAATTATTTTGGGGAGCAAGGTAAAAGAAGGGGAGGAAAATAATATTGCATTGGTTTTTGCCAATCAGTCCTCCAGTCTGGATACTGATGTGAAGTACCAGGGCTCAATTGCAGACAAGGAGAATTATTTTCCAAGTCCGGCAGTTTTTGTGTACACCTTGCCAAATATTTGCATAGGCGAGATTAGTATTAGGCATAAATTGCAGTCAGAGAACGCTTTTTTCGTTTTTGAAGATTTCAATGCGGAATTTATGACGAATTATGCGGACTTGCTTTTGGCAACAAACAAAGCCGAAAAAGTATTGTGCGGCTGGGTAGAATACTATCAGGAAAATTACAAAGCAATCCTTTATATGGTTGAAAAACAAGGGGATTTAGAACATAATAAAGAAATAGTAAATACATTATACAATAAATAATCATGGAAGCATTAAAGCAGGAGTTAAAGGGGAAAATTATTGAAGTTTTAAATTTGGAGGACATTGCTGTTGAGGAAATTAACGATAACGACGCTCTTTTTGGAGATGGTTTAGGATTGGATTCTATTGATGCTTTGGAATTAATTGTACTATTGGATAAAGATTACGGAATCAAATTGACCGATCCGAAAGCGGGAAAAACCATTTTCCAGTCAGTTGAAACAATGGCAACTTATATTACCGATAACAGAACAAAGTAATTTGGTTTAGGCTTGTTAGGCAGTCTGGCAAATCTAAATCAACAATTTAATAATCCGGATAGTTCAGATGAAAGTTGCAATAACAGGGATGGGGATAATCTCTTCGATTGGAAACAATGTCGAAGAGAATTATGCTGCTTTGATAAGTGGTAAAACTGGGATTTCTTCCATAGAGAATTTTGACACAGCACATGCTGCCGTTATCAAAGTCGGAGAAATTAAGAAAAGCAACCAACAGTTAGCGCAACAATTGGGACTTTCCGCTGATAATGATTTTTCCAGAACATCCATGTTGGGTGCAATTGCTGCACAACAGGCACTGGAAAATGCCGAAATTAAAGATTGTAATGAATACAGAACAGGGTTGGTTTCTGCGACAAGCGTCGGCGGGATGGACATGACCGAAAAGTTCTATTACGATTATTTTGAAGATGAATCTTGCAGAAGATATATTACCAGTCACGATTGCGGTGAGGTAACTCATAAAATTGCCGAGCATATTGGATTGAAAGGACTTGTTACTACGGTTAGTACAGCCTGTTCTTCGGCTGCAAATGCCATTATGATTGGTGCCCGTCTTATTCAATCCGGACAATTAGACCGTGTAATCGTCGGCGGAACCGATGCTTTGGCCAAATTCACTA
This sequence comes from Flavobacterium enshiense DK69, assembly GCF_000498495.1. GTDB lineage: Bacteria > Bacteroidota > Bacteroidia > Flavobacteriales > Flavobacteriaceae > Flavobacterium > Flavobacterium enshiense. Next base: position 130,596 of record NZ_AVCS01000008.1, read on the forward strand.
TAAACGGTTTTAAAACCCTGATGATTTTATCGGATACCTATAACACGCCTTTTGATAACAATCGAAAAGGCCTGAATTTAGGGGAAGCCGCTGCTTTTTTGGTTTTGGAATCGGATGCGATGGTTCAGAAAGAAAATAAAAAAGTTCTGGCGTATGTTTCCGGTTTTGGAAATGCCAACGATGCCTACCATCAGACGGCTTCTTCAGAAAATGGGGAAGGGGCTTTTCTAGCCATGCAAAAAGCATTGAAAATGTCTGGTTTGAATGTGTCCGACATCGATTATATCAACGCACACGGAACGGCAACACCCAATAACGATTTATCGGAAGGGCGTGCCATACTTCGGGTTTTCGGCGAGAATGTACCGGAATTCAGTTCGACCAAAGGATTTACCGGACATACATTAGCAGCAGCAGCAGCCATTGAAGCGGTTTACAGTGTTTTGGCATTGCAGAACAATGTTGTATTTCCAAACCTGAATTTCAAAACCCCAATGGAAGAATTTGATTTGATTCCGCAAACAACACTGAAGGAAAAATCGATTTCGCATGTGCTTTCCAATTCTTTTGGATTTGGAGGGAATTGTTCAACCGTATTATTTTCTAAAAACTGATGAAGACGTGTTATATCAACGGGACAGGGTGTATTTCGACTCAAAACACTTTTGAAACGGATTTTTTATCGGAAGTAACGATTAATAATACGGAGAATGTAATTTACGCGAACCAGCCTTCGTATAAGGAATTTATTGCCCCGGCGGCTAGTCGTCGTATGGCAAAAGGAGTGAAAATGGGAATTGCAGCTTCTTCCAAAGCGTTGAAAGATGCAAATCTAACCATGCCCGAAGCTATTATTATCGGAACCGGTATGGGGTGCGTTGAAGATTCTGAAAAGTTCCTGAAATCAATCTTAGATAACAAAGAAGAATTTCTGACGCCAACATCGTTTATCCAGTCGACCCACAATACGGTCGGAGGTCAAATCGCATTGGGATTACAGTGCAAAGGTTACAATTTTACGTACGTAAACGGCGCCGTATCCTTTGAAACGGCTTTGCTGGACGCGAAAATGCAGATTGAAAACGATGAAGTGGAAAGTATCCTTGTGGGCGGAATCGATGAAACAGGAACTTATACCTTATCGCTTCACAAACTGATTAACTTGGTCAAGTCGGAAGAAGATAAACCGTATTCTGTTTTAAATTCGAATTCAAAAGGAATTGTTCATAGCGAAGGAGCCGGTTTTTTTGTGTTGGAAAACGAGAAAAAGGAAAGTTCTTATGCTTTGGTCGAGGCGGTTTCCTTGCAGAGTTCTCTGGAAACAGAAGAGGTTTCAGATTTTATCGCCAACTTTTTGGAAGCTAATAATTTAAAAATCTCCGATATCGATGCCATTGTTTTAGGAAATAATGGGGATGTGGAATTTGATGATTATTATGATATTTCAAATTCTCTTTTTAAAAATACTCCTCAAGTATATTATAAGCATTTAAGCGGTGAATACAATACTGCTTCGGCGTTTGGTTTTTGGATAGCGGCAAACATTATCAAAAATCAAGACATCCCAGAGGTTGTGAGTATGAATGCCTTAAAAAAGGAGGCGTATAGCACGATTTTGTTGTACAATCAGTATCGCGGAAAAGATCATAGCTTAATCGTGCTCAAGAAATGCTAAAACATAGAAACATACTTCTTTTCTGCATTTCTGCCATTATTACCCTATTTGCCTTAAGTTTTTATTTTGATGTAAAATGGTGGAGTTTTCTGCTTGTTTTTGCTTTTTGGTTGGCGATGACCATTTTTGGGTCATCAAATATTAAAACCGGTTATTTCGTAAAAAGCTATTGTGATAACCCTGCCGAAAAGGAACTTAAAATAGCCATTTCATTTGACGACGGCCCGCATCCGATGACTGAAAAAGTGCTGGATTTACTGGGGCAATACAATGCAAAAGCCACTTTTTTCTGCATTGGAAGTCAAATTGAAAAGCATCCCGATATTTTTAAACGGATTTTAGACGAAGGTCATGTTGTTGGAAATCACTCGTATTCCCATTCGAATCGTTTCGGTTTTTTTTCGACTCAAAAAGTTGTCGATGAACTTAAACAAACGAATGCTATTATCGAACGTCTTTCGAGTAAGAAAGCATTGTATTTCCGTCCGCCCTTCGGTGTAACGAATCCTAATATAGCCCGAGCTGTTGCCAAAACCAATCACCATGTTATCGGATGGAATAACCGTTCCCTCGATACCGCTATTGAAGACGAGGCAAAGATTTTGAAAAGAGTTAAAAACAGGATGGCACCCGGAGGGATTATTCTGTTGCACGATACTTCGTTAAAAACGGTGAATGTTTTGGAACAGTTATTGTTATTTTTGCAGTCGAAAAAATATCAATGTGTAACCATTGATGCTTTGTTAAACATCCCAGCGTATGAAAATTAGATTTTTTTTAATATTGGTTTTGATTGTAAACACTGTTTTTGCTCAGGAAAAGAAGATGTCTGCGGCAGAAATTGATGTTTTCAAGGCAACAGTTGAAAAAGAAACCAAAAACATAAAATCATTAAAAACGGATTTTATCCAGTACAAACACCTTGATTTTTTATCAAGGGATATCGAAACTTCAGGGAAAATGTATTTCAAACAACCCAATTGGCTTAATTGGCAATACACAAAACCTTATCAGTACAGTATTGTTTTCAAGAATAACAAGGTGTATATCAATGATCAGGGGAATAAAAGTACGGTAGACGCCAACAGCAAGATGTTCGAAAAGATCAATAAACTGATCATTGGCAGCGTGAGCGGAAACATGTTCGATGACAAGGAATTTTCGATTGCCTATTTTAAGAACAAAGATTCATATATCGCCAAACTGACACCCAAAACGGCAACCATCAAGAAATACATTCAACAGGTGGATTTGTATTTTCCAATGAGTGATGCAACCGTTTCTCAAGTGAAATTAATAGAACCTTCAGGCGATTTTACGCGTATCGTATTCAAAAACAAGCAGATCAATGCCAAAGTCGATGATTCGGTTTTTACTAATTAGTGCTTTTTCTGTTCTTCTTTTTTCCTGTAAATCATATGAAATTGCAAATGCAGTGAAAAAGGAATCTTCGGTAAAAGAATTCCAAAACCAATATTTTGCCAATCCCGAAACTGATTATGTCTATAAAGCGCATATCGATGTTTATGGTAATGAACTTAGCGGAATTTTTATTGCGAAGAGAATTAACGATTCTATTCATCGGGTGGTTTTTACAACAGATTTCGGTAACAAACTGCTCGATTTTGAATTGTCGGAAACCGATTTTAAGGTGAATTACATTCTGGAGGATTTAAATAAGAAGATCGTTGTAAATACATTGAGGGATGATTTCAGATTGTTGCTGAAAGTTGATTATGTGATATCTGAATCACTTGAAAATGAGGAATGCTATATTTACAAATCGGCAGATAAAAAACGATTTAATTATTTTTTCGTCAATAAAACCGATGGGAAACTGGTAAAATTGATTAATGCTTCAAAAAGTAAGGAAAAAGTAGTGTTAGGATTTGCTTCAAAAAACAGTACTTTTGCGGAAAATATTACAATTCAGCATAAAAATATTAAACTTAAGATAGAACTTAATCAAATCAGTAATCAATCAAATTAAAAATGAAAAAATTAATTGCCTCAATCGTGTTTTGTTTTTTAGGATTAACTCAAATGAATGCTCAGGTTACTTTTAGACCAGGGATTAGAGGAGGATTGAACTTCTCACATTTTACTAAAGGAGATAATTATTACTATTATGACAATAACGGTCATTACGTTAATGATGAAAGAGATTTTAATTCAAAGACAGATTTTTATGTATCGTTTTACGGGGAATTGAAATTATCAAAAGTTTACACTTTGCAACCAGAAATAGGATATTCCGCACAAGGTTCCGACTTTGATTATATCGATGGGAATGGACATCATAGAACTGAGACTTATGATATTTCTTATTTGTCACTCGGAGTAGCAAACAAATTTACATTTGGCAAATTTAATTTTCACGTTGGCCCAACGATGGATTTTGTTGTTAGCGATAATTTCAAGCCGGACAGTGATGTGGATATGGCTTTCTTTTTAGGAGCAGGTTATAACTTTACTAAGAACTTCGGAATAGAAGCCAGAATCAAAAAAGGGATCATTCCGGTAGTTGATTTTTATGAAGACAATCGCACTAACGTAGTATTTCAAACAGGAGTTACGTATACTTTTGACGTAAAATAAGTAAAATAAAAAATGAAAAAGTATATAGTATTTGCCGTTTTTAGTTGTTTAATTTTTTCCAGTGCTTCAGCTCAGGTGACTGTTAAACCAGGTCTAAAGGGAGGCGCGAATTTTTCTACATTAACAGGCTTTAACGCTGATTTTAGCACCAATTTTTATGTGGGTGGTTTTGCGGCTATTAAATTGGCTGAAATTTATACCCTTCAACCGGAATTACTTTATTCTGCACAAGGTGCTATAGTAAAACAGAGATTCGACAATATCGCAAGTGATCCGGCGAACGCTTACAGTGAAACAAAGTATTCATTGGATTATTTGTCAATGAGTGTTATCAATAAATTTACTTTCGGGCACGGATTTGAAGCGGTTGTGGGACCGACTTTAGATTTTCAGGTAAGTGACAATTTGGGAAGGGCTAGCGATGACCTTATTGGGTTTGATATGGGAATTGTTGGAGGAGTTGGATATTCTTTACCGAATGGACTGACTTTCGAAGCGCGTTTCAAACAAGGATTTATCGATATTTTTGGCGGTGAGTATTATGTTGATAGCAATACTGACACCTATGGAGATATTGACGATGTTTACCTAAATCAGGTTTTCCAAGTGGGTCTTGCATATACATTTGATGTAAAACAAAAATAAGGGCTTATGTTACTGAAGGATTTTTATACCGTTCAAAAATTAGAGAATGTTTCGGAAGGGAAATATGATGCAGTCGTATCTCTAAACCGCCAGCACGATATTTTTAAAGGGCATTTTCCGGGAAATCCTGTAACGCCCGGAGTTTGCATGATGCAGATAATTAAAGAACTTTCTCAGGAAATCCTGGGAAGTTCTTTGTTTATGACAAATTCGTCCAATGTGAAATTTATGGCGCTTATCAATCCGGATATCAATCCGGTATTACGATTGGAGCTAGAAATTTCAGGTGATTTGGAATCCGGGATAAAAGTGAAAAATACCACAAGTTTTGATGATACAGTCGCATTAAAACTTACCAATACCTATAAAAAAGCATAATTTGAAATTTCTGATTTACATAGCAGCCGTTTTTTTTTCATTGATTACCCAAGAGCTAACTGAGGTAAGGGAAAGTTACTATGCTGCATCAAAATCAAAGCAAAATGCCGAAAAGTTTCATGCAATGCTTTCCGGATACAATAAAAATAATGCAACCTTACTGGCTTATAAAGGAGCCGCAATTGTACTTAAATCAAAGTATGTTCCCAAAGCAAAACAAAAAAAAGAATTGTTTGTTGAAGGGGTAACCATTGTGGAGAAAGCATTGAAATCGGAACCGGCTAATGCCGAAATTCACCTTATCCGTCTCAGTATTCAGGAAAACACGCCTAAAGCATTGAAGTACAAAGGGAATATTGAAGAGGATAAAAAATTGATTGTTAATTCTTTTGATAACCAATCCAAAGAGGTAAAGGAATGCATAAAAAAATACGTTAAGCAATCGGCAGTTTTTTCTGAACACGAAAAAAAGCAGATTCTAAAATAACACGCCATGAATGCCAATCCATCTTTAAGCGAGCGAATTGAAAAGCATAAGCTGTGTGTTATTATTCCAACCTACAATAACCATAAAACGCTGCGTCGTGTTATTGACGGTGTTTTAAATTACACTCAAAACTGCATTGTTGTCAATGACGGGTCAACGGATACCACCAAAGAAATTTTGAGTTCGTATCCGAATATTATCCAAATTCACATAGCGAAAAATCAAGGGAAAGGGAATGCTCTTCGCGAAGGTTTCCGAAAGGCAAAAGAATTAGGGTATCGTTATGCCATTACCATTGATTCTGACGGTCAGCATTTTCCAAGTGATATACCTGTTTTTCTGGATAATCTGGAAAATTCCGAGAAAGAAGTGCTGTTAATCGGTAACCGTAACATGAATCAGGATGGCATACCTAAAAAGAGCAGTTTCGGAAATAAATTTTCCAATTTTTGGTTTTGGTTCGAGACCGGAATCGAACTGGAGGACACGCAATCCGGTTACCGCCTGTATCCGCTGGAGTCGCTTCCACAACGTTTTTTTACCAAAAAATTCGAATTTGAAATCGAAGTCATTGTTAGAACCGCTTGGAATGGTGTCGAGGTAAAGAATGTTCCGATAAATATTTTATACGATCCGAACGAAAGGGTGACCCATTTTCGTCCTTTTAAAGATTTTACGCGAATAAGTATCCTGAATACTATTTTGGTTATTATCACCCTTTTGTACATCAAGCCGAGAGATTTTTTTAGAAGCTTTAAAAAAAAAAGTATAACGGCGTTCGTTCGTGAGGATATTTTAGCCAGTTCCGATTCGTATACCATCAAAGCCCTTTCCATTGGGTTAGGTGTTTTTGTGGGAATTGCCCCTTTTTGGGGATTTCAAACGCTGATTGTTATTTCATTAGCCGTGCTGTTGCGTTGGAACAAGGCATTGGCCTTCGCGTTTTCCAATGTGAGCATTCCCCCGATGATTCCTTTTATCATTTATGGTTCACTTCAAACCGGTGCTTTCTTTGTAGGTGATGAAGCCCAATTTACTTTGGGAAGTCCCATAACAATGGAACATGTAAAAGCACATATCATTCAGTACGTAATCGGGAGTTTTGTTTTAGCTACTGTAATGGCAATTCTTTTCGGAGTTGGAAGTTATTTGTTACTTTCGCTCTCGAAAAAATCAAGGACTTAAATGCACATTTATTTTATAAGAATTCATCATTTTGTTCAGCGAAATAAGCTGGCAGCTATTGGAATTGCATTGGCTTTTCTGTTGGTTTTTGGTTTTTTCGCTTCCAAAATTAAATTTGAAGAAGATATTACCCGTATCATTCCGAAAAACGACAAAGCGGATGTTACGGCAAAAGTATTACAGCAACTTAATTTTTCGGATAAAATCACCGTAATTATTGAGAAAGGGGAAGGCGGAACGGTAGATGATATGGCCGAAACTGCAACTGTTTTTTTAGACAGTGTGGCATCCTGTAATGCCTATATAAAAGATATTCAAGGGCAAGTAGATGAAGAAAATATTCAGGAAACATTTGATTTCGTTTACAATAATCTTCCGTTGTTCCTTGAAGATAAAGACTACGATCGCATTGAGCAGAAACTCAATAAAGACAGCATAGAGGTTCAGGTCGATAAAAATTACCGTACCCTGATTTCACCTACGGGAATCGTAGCGAAAGATTTTATTTTAAACGATCCTCTCGGGATTTCATTCATTGCCTTGAAAAAGCTGCAACAGTTGAGTATAGGCGACGAGTTTCAACTTAAAAATGGTTTCCTGGTTACTAAAGACGAGTCGAAACTGCTGCTGTTCATCAACCCCAAATTAAGCGGAAGCGAAACCGAAAAAAATACGCTTTTCGTTGATAAACTTACTACCATAAAAACCAATTTAAACAAGCAATTTGCCGAAAAAGCAAGCGTCGATTATTTTGGAGCCTCCCTGATAGCTGTTGCCAATGCAAAGCAGATCAAGCAGGACATTATTACAACCATACTGGTCTCCTTAGGAACCCTTATGCTGATTTTAATACTGTTTTACAGGAAATTGCTCGTGCCGGTAATCATTTTTATTCCATCTATTTTCGGAGTGCTGTGTGCCATTGCCTGCCTGTATTTTATCAGAACCACAATTTCGGCTATTTCATTAAGTGTTGGCGCTGTATTACTGGGGGTAACTATCGATTACTCCCTGCATATTCTTACCCATTACAAGAATAACAGCGATTTGAAAACACTGTACAAAGACATTACCATGCCGTTGATCATGAGTAGCAGTACTACCGCTTTGGCATTTTTGTGTTTATTGTTTGTGAATTCCGAGGCGCTTAAAGATCTGGGGATTTTTGCCGCGATTAGTGTAGTCGTTTCCGCCTTGTTTTCTTTGCTGGTTATTCCACATTTGTATTACCCTAAAGTCGGCGAACAGGACCGAAAAACAATATTGGACAAGGCGGCTGGCTTCTCATTTGAACGGAATAAATTTCTGATCATTTCGAGTGTAGTTGTTATCATTGTCAGCCTTTTTACTTTCGGTAAAGTAAAGTTCAACAACAACCTTTCGGAATTGAATTTTGTTCCAACCGAAATTAAAAAAGCCGAAGCCAAGTTGGAAAAAGCGACCAATTTAACGTCGAAATCCATCTATCTGGCGTCTTATGGCAACTCGGCTGAAGAAGCGCTTTCTAATGCCAATTCACTGTTCAATACTTTAGCGTCGGATAAAAAGAATAATACGATCCTGAATTTCAGTTCCATTGGCGGCGTAGTGCTTTCAAAGGAAATGCAGCAACAGAAAATTGCAAAATGGAACGCGTTCTGGACACCTGAAAAAAAGGAAGCCCTTCAGCATAATTTGATATCGGCAGGGAGTGCCATCGGATTTAAACCGCAATCCCATCAAACGTTTTATGATTTGCTGCAAAGCGATTTCGCGCCTATTGGGTTCGAAACCTATGCAAAAGTGAAAGCCTTGTTTTTAGATGAATTTGTCGCTTCTAAAAATGGTTTTTATACGATTTCATCGGTTGTAAAAGTCTCCAATGAACAGCGTGATGCTTTTGTGCGGAAGATTTCAAAAGAGAAAAACGTACTGGCTATAGACAGGCAGCAAATGAACGAAACCTTTTTAGGAAAACTCCGCGACGATTTCAATGATTTGATAAACTATTCTTTCGTAGCGGTAATCCTCATATTGTTTGTGTTTTTCCGGCGAATCGAACTGGTAATTGTCAGCACGATTCCAATTGTGATTACCGGGTTGGTTACTGCTGGGGTAATGGGGATTTTTGGTATTCAACTGAATATTTTCAGTACCATCGTATGTACGCTTATTTTTGGTCACGGCGTCGATTTCAGTATTTTCATGACCAGCGCACTGCAAAAGGAATACACCACCGGAAAAGATGAAATGCCGACCTACAGGACTTCCATTATATTGGCTGCCTTAACGACCATCCTGGCCATCGGAGCTTTAATTTTTGCAGAGCATCCGGCATTAAAATCGATTTCGTCGGTTTCGTTAATCGGGGTTTTTGCGGCCCTGTTGATTACCTTTATTTTCTATCCGATTTTATTCAGAATCTGTTTTATAAACAGGACCAAAAAAGGGAAATCGCCGATATCATTAAGGTTGCTGCTGCATTCCACGCTTTCATTTCTTTATTACGGATTGGGCGGACTCTTTTTTTCATTTACGGGAAAAATGCTGTTGAAAATCTTGCCTGTTAAGAAAGAAGTGAAAATGATGTGGTTCCGAATAATCATTTCAAAATTTATGAAATCGGTTTTGTATTCCAATCCATTTGTGAAAAAAGAGATTATCAACAGGCACGGAGAAAGGTTTGATAAGCCTTCGGTAATTATTTCCAACCACACTTCCTTTTTAGATACGCTGGCTGTTGGTATGGTTACCCCGAAAATCATTTATCTGGTCAATGACTGGGTTTACAATTCGCCTATTTTCGGACGCGTCGTGAAATTGGCGGGTTATTATCCGGTTTCACAAGGTGTCGAAGGCAGTGTAGAACATTTGAGGGAGAAAGTGGAACAAGGTTATTCACTAATGGTTTTTCCGGAAGGCTCACGTTCGGAGGACGGCGTAATCAACCGTTTTCACAAAGGGGCTTTTTATCTTGCAGAACATTTTAATCTGGATGTGCTTCCCGTATATATTCACGGAAATGCAGAGACTTTGCCTAAAGGCGATCACATTATTTACGATGAAAGCATCTCGGTGGTAATCGGCAAACGAATCAAAGCCGATGACACTTCTTTCGGGTTGAATTATTCGGAACGCACCAAAAAAATAAACAAACATTTCAGGGAAGAATACGCTCTTTTAAGAAAGGATTTGGAAGATGAAAACTATTTCAAAAACAAGTTGCTGCTCAGTTTCCTCTATAAGGAACGAGATGTGATTGAAGCCGTGAAATCCGATTTCGCGCAGAGAAAATCATTATACTTCCGACTGAATCAGGTACTGAAGGATGATGCGAAAATTTTGCATATAGCTGATGATTTCGGACAATTGGACGCTTTGTTGGTTCTTCAGCAGCCAAAAAGAAAAGTCGAGAGTTTTATGCTGGATCCGGAGAAAAGAGATATTGCTTCGTCAAATTATATTTTGAAAAAGCGACGACTTACTTATTTAGAGTCGGTTTCGGAAAATAATAAGAAAGCCGATGTTTTATTGGTTTCAGCCCAACACTCAGATTTTGTAAAGCAAATGGAACTGAACAATGTAAATCAAATCGTTTTAATTGATAATTTTGAATTGAAAAACCATTTTGTAGATCAGGGTTTTGAAGTAAACGGTAAGGAAGAGGGTTTATTGGTTTTAAAGAAATAAAAAGTGAATAAAAAGTACGACATAGTAATTGTTGGCAGCGGTTTGGGAGGATTGGTTTCGGCTATTATCCTTGCAAAGGAGGGAAAAAGCGTCTGCGTACTGGAAAAGAACAACCAGTACGGGGGCAATCTGCAGACATTCGTACGTGAAAAAAGAATCTTTGATACCGGAATTCACTATATAGGAGGATTAGAAAAAGGCCAAAATCTTTATAGATATTTTTCCTACATTGGCATCATGGATCATCTTAAACTAAAAAAGATGGATGAGGATGGGTTCGATATTATTTCTTTTGGAGAAGATGGGGCCGAATACCCACATGCGCAAGGGTACGAGAATTTTATCCGGCAATTGTTGGTCTATTTTCCAGATGAAGAAAAGACCATCCGAGCGTATTGTGAAAAACTGATTTATACCTGTGACTCATTTCCATTGTATAATTTAAAGCGGGGCGGAGGGTATCAAAACGAAATCTTGTCTATTAACGCAAAAGCATATCTGGATGAATTAACGGATAATGAAAAGCTGAAAGCGGTTTTGGCAGGATCTAATTTTTTATATGCCGGGATTGCTGACAAGACACCGTTTTACGTTCATGCGCTTTCTGTAAATTCATATATTCAAAGTTCATGGCGTTGTATAAATGGGGGAAGTCAAATTACAAAACAGTTGATCAAACAACTCCGAAAATATGGAGGCGAAGTATATAAACACAGGGAAGTAGTTGCATTTGATTTTGAAGAGGATAAGCTGGCTTCTGTAAAAACGCGAAATGGGGAAGAATTTTTTGGTGATATTTTTATTTCCAATATAGAACCGAAAACGACCCTCAAAATGATAGGTGAGGATAAGTTCAGAAAATCCTATTACAGCAGGATTCAGAGTTTGGAGGTGCTGCCTTCGGCTTTTAGTTTGTATATTGTTTTTAAACCGGAATGTTTTCCTTATCTGAACCATAATTATTATCATTTCAGAGACAGCAGCCGGATTTGGAACGCGAATGAATACACCGAAGCTTCCTGGCCTGAGGCATATATGGCCTCTATGAATGTGTCTGAGGAGAATCAGGTTTGGGCCGAGAGCCTTACGGCAATCACCTATCTGAAATTTGAGGAATTTTCAGAATGGGAAGACACGCAAAATACGGTTTCTCAGAAAGGAGACCGCGGCGCTTCGTATGAAGAATATAAAAGAGAAAAGGCTGAAGTTTTTATTGCCGAAATTGAGAAAAAATTTCCCGGGATACGCGATTGCATTCTATCGGTACACACATCTACTCCGCTTTCCTATCGGGATTATATCGGAGGGTATAAAGGAAATTTATATGGTTATGTCAAAGATTCGAGTAATCCGATGAAAACCTTCATTTCGCCAAAAACCAAAATTGAAAACCTTTTTATGACAGGGCAAAGTGTCAATATGCATGGCGTTTTGGGAGTAACTATCGGTGCTGTTGCTACTTGTTCGGAAATTTTGGGAGACGATTATCTTATAGATAAAATTAACCGCGAGCTGGAACAGTAATATGAAAAAAAGGATTCAAATATTGCTTTTTATAGGGCTGGCTTTTTGCCTGTTTTCCTGTGGTACGTATAAGTCGGTTCATCACCAGCCCATTACTGAAGGATATAATCAGGAAAAACCGGTAGTGACAAAATATTCGGATACCCTTTTTTCTTCGGGAACCAATTATCTTATTAAGAACAAACAACAGCTTTGGGAATTGTATGTTTCCGGAGATGCACTTCAGCTTGGACTTATAAATGGTGCTCTTAGTGATACATTGATAAAAAAACAGGAACGTGTATTTTTCACCAAAATTAAAGATATCATTCCGTCTAAATTTAAGCAAAGAATATTGCGGAATTTTCTGAAATGGTACAATCGAAAATTGTATCTCAATGTTCCGGAAGAATACCAAACTGAAATTTATGGTGTTTCCCGATATAATTCTGACGATTACCAGTTTATCGCTCCCAATTATTTGCGTTCACTGTATCTTCATGCGGCCCATGATATCGGACATGCTTTGCAGGATTTGGCTTTGGTGGGATGTTCATCAATGGCTGCCTGGGGAGATAAAACCACTGATGGCGAATTGTTAATCGGAAGAAATTTCGATTTTTATGCAGGTGATGAATTTGCTCAGGATAAAATTGTCGCTTTTGTAAGGCCAGAAAAGGGTCATCCGTTTATGTCGGTTACCTGGGGAGGCATGATAGGAGTTGTTTCAGGCATGAATCTCGAAGGGTTAACTGTAACTATAAATTCAGGGAAATCGGAAATTCCTTTTGTCGCAAAAACACCTATTTCTATTGTGGCGAGAGAGATTTTGCAATATGCCTCAACTATCGATGAAGCGATTGCCATTGCTAAAAATAGAGCCGTTTTTGTGTCTGAATCCATAATGATAGGCAGTGCGCATGATAAAAAAGCGGTTTTGATAGAGGTTTCTCCTGAAAAATTTGGTGTTTATGAAGTAGTAAACAGTAACCAGTTGGTTTGCTCCAATCATTTTCAGAGTGATGCCTACCAATCAGACGAACGAAATAAGGAACATATTGTCGAAAGCCATTCCAAATACCGTTTCGATCGGATGCTGGAATTATTGGCCGAGAAAGACAAAATGGATCCCCAAAAAATGGCTGAAATACTTCGGAATACACAAGGGTTGAAAAATACTCAGCTAGGTTATGGCAATGAAAAATCGGTAAACCAGCTATTGACACATCACAGTGTTATTTTTAAGCCTGAAAGCAGAATGGCGTGGGTGTCATCAAATCCTTATCAATTGGGTGAATTTGTGGCCTATGATCTCAAAGCGATTTTCAGTAAAAAAGGGAATGATTTTATGGTTTTAGGGACAGATTCGGCTAACATTCCGAAAGACCCTTTTTTAAGCACAGCAGCTTATCGTAATTATGAAGAATTCAGGTGCCAGGACAGAGTTATTGATGAAGCCATTAAAGAAGATGTTAAGTTAAGCGCCGGTTTTATTAAAGACTATCAGAATAACAACCCTGATTTTTGGCGTGTGTACTTTAAAACGGGAAAATACTATTATGAAAAGGGATGGGATGCAGCTGCTAAAATAGAATTTGAAAAAGCCCTTGCCAAAGAAATTACAACTGTCCCAGATCGGTTACTTATAGAAGACTATCTGAGAAAAATAAATAATAAACGCTGATGATACCAGCAATAGAAAAAGCAACATCGCAGGAAATTAATGCGCTTCAGGAACAAAAGTTGCAGGAAACACTAGCGTATTTAAGTGAAAAATCACCTTATTACAAGGCGCTGTTCACTCGTGAAAAAATTAATATTAAGTCTGTAAAAACTATCAAAGATTTACAGCAGCTACCCACTACTTCTAAAACAGATCTTCAGGTAGATAATGAGGCCTTTTTTTGTGTGCCCATGCATGAAATTATAGACTATGCAACAACCTCCGGAACATTGGGCAGTCCGGTTACATTTGGTTTGACCGATAAGGATTTGGACCGATTGGCTTATAATGAAGCTATTTCGTTTGCTTGTGCCGGTATTCAAAAAGGGGATGTGGTGCAGTTGATGACAACGTTGGACAGAAGGTTTATGGCAGGTCTTGCGTATTTTCTGGGTTTGCGAAAACTGGGGGCAGGCATTATCAGGGTTGGAGCCGGCATACCCGAATTGCAATGGGATTCGATTCTGAAATACAAACCCAAGTATTTGATAGCTGTTCCTTCTTTTTTGTTGAAAATGATTGAATATGCCGAAAATAGAGGGATTGACTATAATGCTTCAAGCGTAAAAGGTGTGATTTGCATTGGTGAATCATTGCGCAATCAGGATTTTTCCCCTACGGTTTTAGCTGAAAAAATCACTTCAAAATGGGATCTGCAGTTGTTTTCGACTTATGCTTCAACGGAGATGAGTACCGCTTTTACGGAATGCGAGTATTTTCAGGGAGGGCATCAGCATCCGGAACTGATCATCACCGAAGTTTTAGATGATAACGACAACCCGGTAGCGGAAGGGGAAAGCGGAGAGTTGACCATTACGACTTTAGGTGTAGAGGCTATGCCGTTATTGCGTTTTAAAACGGGCGATATCGTTAAACTGCATACATCACCGTGTGCCTGCGGAAAAAATACACCACGGGTTGGTCCGGTAATTGGCCGCAAGCAACACATGATAAAATACAAAGGAACGACACTTTATCCGCCGGCCATGCATGATCTGCTGACTTATTTCGAAGGTGTTCAAAGCCATTTGATAGAGATTTCCTCCAACGAGCTTGGGACGGATGAGATTTTGATTCGTATAGCTTCTAATAATCCTTCAGAAGAATTGTTGAATCATATAAAAGATCATTTCAGGGCAAAGTTGCGCGTTTCGCCAAAAGTTGAATTTGTTGCAAAAGATATACTAAATAATATTATATTTGCACCAGAAAGCCGTAAACCTATAACTTTTATAGACAAGCGAGCTTAAAATATTGGGGATGTAGCTCAGTTGGCTAGAGTGCTTGACTGGCAGTCAAGAGGTCGTGGGTTCGAGCCCCATCTTCTCCACCAAGAAAAATAAGGCACTTACAGATTTACTGTAGGTGCTTTTTTATTTTCCCTGCAACATACCTGCAACATTTTGTATTTTTACTAAATGAAAAGCACTTTAGAGAATCCGTTATATTTTTTCGAAAGTATCAATGATGAGGTACGCATAAAAAAAATATTAGATTACAATCTTCATTTTTCCAACTATATATCTTACATCATAGAACTTCCAAATGATATATTTTATGAGGAAAGAGACGAATTTGGAAATGTTACAAAAGGAGTAACAACAGTAGAACGTGAATTAACTAGTCTACTGTTAAGGAAGCTTGAGGTTTCAAAAGAACTGATGAAAAACTCTTATATAAAAAATGAGCCACATCAAAATCGAAATTATTTAAATATTCAGTTCAATACCATACAAAATATTATATTCAAAAATGCCGATTTAATAAACAGATATCCTTGCCTTTTATTGCCACTAAGAGGGTTGGTAGAATTTATCAATGATATACTGCTGTATCCTGACATGGAAAAATTTGAGTTAAATGAAGATGGAATTCAATTTGAGCCCTCTTCAGATCAGCAAGGTTCATTTATACTCAAAACAGATAGAGAAATAATCCATGAGGTTTTGGATTATATGAAGGGTGAAAATGAAAAACGAGAAACAATCCTCAGTGCAGAAGATTTCAACCAACTTATGGAATATACAACATACCTAATTGAACAGGAACAAATTCCAGAAATCACAAAGCAGTTAAAACCAAAGTTACCGAATGAATTAATTCGGTTTACTTTCGCAGTTTTACATAGAGAACTTTACACTACAAAAAGGAAACGAGTATATTTCTATGATTTTATTAAATTAGTTTTTGAAAATTTTAAAAATACCAGTTTAAAATCTATCGAAAGCCAGTTTGGCACAAAACCAAGGATTTATCCACATTCTTTTATACCGGAAATAATAAAAAAACACATAGAATAATTGCGTTTTTAAGCATCTACATTATTTCTACAAAATTTGTATTCTTCTACAAATTAAAAACTTCCTCTACAATACTTCTAATTTAATCTTTGCCTCTGAAAACCTGAACCTGCAAGTGTAAAAAATCAGGTTCATAAAAGAAGAAAGATGAATGTATTAAAATCAGAAAAAAATCTTCACACGGTTCAAATAATATCCCAAAAAGAGATATTGAGCTTCAAAGAAGCTTTGGTTTACTTAGATGTTTCGAAGTCATTTTTATACAAGTTAACTTCAAAAAGAATAATAGTGTTTACCAAACCAAATGGGGGTAAAATTTATTTTCAGAAGAAAGATTTGGATAATTGGATGTTACAGAATTCATCAAATTGTGAACAAGAGTTAGAGGGTGAAATTTCAAACCATTTAAGAAGAAATTACAATGGAAAGAAGATCGATTAGTGAAGAAGTGTACAGTAAGCTTCCAGCTGAGCTTCAGGAGCTTACTAAATATTTTGGAGGGAGAGAAAAAGATATCGTTTTGTTGTCAAGCTTAACAGTATTAAGTAATTGTTTCCCGAATGTTTATGGGGTCTATGATGGGAATAATGTTTATCCACATTTGTATCTTGTTATTATTGCTCCTGCGGCTTCAGGTAAAGGGGTGATGAATAAATCGAGAATACTTATTGAAAAGATTCATGATAAAGTTTTTAAGGATACTTTGCAAAAATTTAAAGAATATGAAAATCGAAAAAAGGTAGCAAAGGAAAAGGTTAGTGAAGAATATCCTGTAGTAATTGTGAAAATTTTGCCTGCAAATATTAGCACATCCGAGATGTACTCTTTTTTGGATTGTAGTAATCATGGGTTGATTATTATAGAATCAGAGGCAGATACAATCAGCATTATGTTGAAGAATGATTGGAGTAATTACTCAGATGTACTTCGGAAAGCCTTCCATCATGAACCAATATCTATTAGTAGGAAAATTGATAAGCTTTTCAAATATATAAAAGAGCCAAAATTAGCTGTGTTAATTTCAGGAACTCCAGATCAATTGCAGCCTCTTATTAAGTCTAAAGAGAACGGATTGTACTCCAGATTTATGGTCTATAATTTTGATGAAATTAGTCCATTTTTTAAAGATGTTTTTTCACAAGAAACAACAGAGGTCCAGTTGGCTTTTGAAAACATGGGAATGAGAATTTTTGATCTTTATTATAAACTTATTAGACTTCAAAAGCCAATAGAATTTTTATTTACAGAAAATCAAAAAAAAATGTTTAAGGAGAAAATGGATATAATTAGAAATGATGTAATTGTGAATCATTCACCAGGGTTTGTTTCTATTGTTCATAGACATGGGCTTATGTTATATCGGTTAGCTATGATATTGACTGTTTTAAGAGGAACGGAAGATATTCACGAAAAGGAAAAGGTTTTTTGCGATGATATAGATTTCGCAGTTGCATTTGAGTTAATGGAAATCGTGTTGGGACATAGTCAATATACCTATAATACAATTGAAACATGTGGCTTATCTAGTCAGGATGAAGAAATCTTAGATCAATTGAAAGACACTTTTACAAGAAAAGAGGCTGTTGAAGTTGGAGAAAAAATGGGCATACTTCAAAGGACAATTGACGATAAGTTAGTCCAGTTTCGAAATAAGCGATTCATTAAAAAAATCAAAAGAGGAGAGTTTAAAAAATTATAATGTAACTCTGTAATTACTGTAATTACTGTAATACAGCCTCAATTCTGGGGCAGTTTTATTCACTATTAAAGTATTAGAATTATGATAAAGGCAACAATAAAAATGGTGCTTGATGGGAAACCTTTGTCTAATGGTAACCATGCAATATACCTTAGAATATTGAAAGATAGAGAACAGAAGAAAATTAGTGTGGGCTTACAATGTCAAGCAAAATGTTTCGTGAACGAAACATTCACAAAACAGCATCCGAACTACCAATTAGAGAATGAAATGCTTTTGAAGTTAAAGTCAAGAGCTTTAGAAATCATTCGTGAATCTCAAATAACACAGACTGACTTTACATTAGATGAATTCGAAAAGCTTTTTCGAGGAGTAAAGAAAGAGCGAGAAGTAAATGTGGTAGACTTCTTTGATGAAATTATTGGCGAGATGAATAGTGCAGGAAGGATTAGTAATGCAAAGGCATATCAAAGCACGAGAGATTCAATAATTAAATTCAAAGGGAAGAAACTTAAATTTAAGGATATAACTCCTGCTTTTTTGGAAAAATATGAAGTTTTTCTAAAACAGAATGGCAATCAAAATGGGGGAGTTGCCTTTAAAATGAGAGAACTTAAAGCTTTATTTAATAAGGCTAGAAGTAGAAAACTGATACCGAAGGAACCTTATCCTTTTGAAGAGTACAAAGTTTCAAAATTAAAATCTAATATATCTAAAAGAGCTTTAACTGTTGAAGAGTTTAAGAAAATTAGAGATATGGATTTGAGTAAACATCCGCATTTAATGGACGCTTACAACTATTTCATGTTTTCAATATATACACGGGGAATGAATTTTAAGGATATGATGACTTTAAAATGGATGGATATTCGAAATAATAGAATCTATTATACGCGGTCAAAAACAAAAGGGAGATTCAATATAGAGATTATAGAAAATGTTCAAAATATTTTAGTCTTTTACAAAGGCCAAAATAGACCAACACAGTATGTGTTTCCAATTCTTTTGCAAGAACAGTTAACGCCAAATCAAATTCATAACAGAAAACAAAAAGTATTGAAAGCGTATAATTTAGGGCTCAAAGAAATTGCTAAAATAGCTGGTGTTGAAACTAAATTGACCTCGTACGTTGCCAGACATAGTTTTGCAACGATTTTGAAAATGAAAGGAACTTCTATAGAAAAGATCTCGGAAATGATGGGGCATGCAGATGTGAGCGTTACGATGAATTATCTAAAAGAGTTTTCAAATGAAGATTTGGACAGAGAAAACAGAAAGTTTATTGATTTATAATCTCTAAAAAAATCGGATTGCTAAGGTTAAGTTCATATTGAAGTTAACCTTTTTTATTTTAAATCATTAAGAATCATAAGAAAAATACATAATTAACAGTCAAAATTTATGGAATTAAAAAAATCAGAAAGAAGTAAAGCCAAGATAAAAATGGCACTTCAGGGACCAAGTGGGTCAGGTAAAACAATGAGTGCTTTATTATTAGCACAAGGGCTCACAGATGGCAACTTAAGTAAAGTAGCTATTATTGACACAGAAACAGGCAGTTCAAACCTGTACTCTCATTTAGGAAGCTATAATGTATTGAATTTAGACAATCCACATTCACCTGAAAGATATATTCAGGCTATTGATGTTTGTATTAATGCTGGAATGGAAGTTATTATTTTAGATTCCATTAGCCACGCTTGGGATTATCTACTTGATTATCATTCCTCGCTTCCTGGTAACTCGTTTACTAACTGGGCTAAAATTACTCCTATGCAGAAAGCATTTGTGGATAAGATTCTGCAGAGTAATGTTCATATCATTGCCACCATGAGGGTAAAACAAGATTATGTGCTAAGTGAAAGGAATGGTAAAATGGTGCCTGAAAAAGTAGGTTTGAAAGCTATTCAGAGGGATGAGATAAGCTATGAGTTTACTATTGTATTTGATGTTGACAGTAAGCATTATGCTGTTTCCTCAAAAGACAGAACACTTTTGTTTGAGGGAAAACCTCAATTTATCATAAATTCTCAAACTGGAAAGCGCATTTTGGAATGGTGTAATAGCACTATGACAAAAGCTGAGTTAAAGCAGAAGGTAACTGAATGTAATAACATGCAGGAGCTAACAGAACTGTTTAATGCAAATCCAGATTTGGCAAAAACCATTGAACATGATTTTGTTGAAAAGAGAAATTTACTTAAACAATTAACCTCAAATATTACATCCAATGGAAATGGTGCTTACTCCAATAAACAATAGGGTTCAGAAAAATTCGCAATTACCAGGAGCACTCGAAAGTTATGAGCTTAATAAAATGGCTTCCATAGATTTGCATAATTCTGGTGCTCCTGGTTTGAACGAATTAAATAAAAACAAGGCTAAGTCTTCTTTTATTGAGGCGAACTGTGTATCAGTTTCAATATCACATCTTAGAGATGAATGCATCACTCCAGTTTTTACGAAGTGTAATTCTGTTACAATTAGTCATTATGACTTTATACAAGCAGTAACAGAGTGTGTTTCTGATTTCTACAAAGGTGAAACTGTTTTAAGTCCTGAAATTAGAGTTTCACATAAAATCCTTGGGCGTATTCAGGAAGCATTGAATAAACCTATAACAGAACTCCTGCCTCATGAACAAACCGTTTTTTGGGAAAGGGTAGCATTTTGCATTGAAATCCCTAGCATTACAATGAATGTAGGAGGAAACAATTTATCTTTAGTTGTAGGCGGTGTCCGATCATTCCATAATCAAAATCTTTACGGTAAGAAAACCGTAGAGCGATTTAAGATTTTCACTGGATTCATTAATAATGTTTGTACAAACACATGTGTTTCAACTGATGGAATTTTATTAGATGTCAGGGTAATCAATCTGGAAGAGTTAAAACCACATATTTACCGACTTCTTAACTCATATAACATGAGTGCTCATCTAAAGCAAATGAATGACTTAGAGCAACTTTATTTAACTCAAAATCAGTTTTGTCAATTGATAGGTAAAAGCAGGCTTTATCAACATTTGTCGAAAGAACTAAAATCAGGTATTCCTGAAATGATGTTTAACGATAGTCAAGTAAATGCGATGGCAAAAGCTTATTTGGACGATGAGAATTTCAAATGTAATGCAAACGGCGAAATCAACTTGTGGAAGCTTTTTAATTTATATACCGGAGCAAATAAAAGCAGCTATATCGACTCCTTTTTGGAGCGCTCAGAAAACGCATTCAGTTTTACAACTGGAATAGCTAAAGCCATCAATGGAGATAGTTCTTACCGTTGGTATTTTTGAGTTGACAATCCCAGCCTCATTTGAGGTTGGGAATTGTTTTTTCATTTTCTCATTAAAAAACACACAACCTTCTAAATTACTAATTAAATGCCTGCAATTCCATTTATAAATGTGTCGACAAAACCTAATATCCTGCTTAGGATTCGGTCTCCCAGTTTCTTCCTTAGCAATATGGTTGGTTTTTCACCTTCAATCAATTCCAGAATTTCGTCTCGCAAAGGCTCACGTTCCGAAAACAAATAGTTTTCAATGAGTTTTTCGGTTTTCTCCTGAGATAGATTTTCTTCTTTTACCAGTTGATGAAATGCCTTTTGCTGTTCCTTACTCCAAAACTTATCAAACTCCTGTGTAATATCATCGGTATCATCTATAATTGGAAGATTCTCTTTGATAAATTTTTCTATCAGCTCTCGTTTGCTTCGTAAATCAGCTTCGGTGTTCAGTAAGTTGAAAATTTCCTTTTCTGCTTTTGAAGTATCACCTTTTGTATTAGCTTTTAACTTAATTAGGAGCTGGACAATGTAGTTTACATTGATATCGTCACGGTGTATTAGTTCCAATTCAAAATCCACATCTTCCAGAATGGAAACTTTTTCCTTCTGGTGTTCCGATTTCACTTTGTCGTAAAGGTCTAGGTATTTGCTTTTATAATCTTCAAATTGTTGTTCCTCCATTGCCAAATCTGACCAATCAAAATCAGCAAAGGAGTTAATGACATTCTTTAATCGCATTAAATCCCTGAAAGCTTTGATAAATGCCAACTCATCATCTTCTGTTCGTAAGTCATTTACGCTGTCAACCGTTGGTGTTAGCTTTATCAGCTCTTCATAAGCATCATTGAATTTCTGGGTATAATCCTCATAAGGCTTCATGATGATTACATCAATGGCGTCTTTATTTGAGAAAAGCGTTATAGCTTCGTCTGTGGCGTTTTTTAGGTTTCGAAACACCACAATGTTTCCTTGAGACTTTTGTTCGTTTAAAACCCTGTTTGTGCGTGAATATGCTTGAATTAATCCATGGTATTTTAGGTTCTTGTCAACGTATAAAGTACTTAGTGTTGGGCTGTCAAATCCTGTCAGGAACATATTTACCACCAATAAAATATCAATCTTTCTTTCCTTGACTTTTTTGGATATGTCATTATAGTAATTGTAGAAGCTTTCACTGTCTTTGGTTGAAAATTTAGTGTCGTATATCTGATTATAATGGTCAATGAATTCATCCAATTTCTCCCGGCTGTGAGCCTGTAGACCGTATAATGCTCTTGGCGGTTCTTCTACCACTGAAAGTTCCTCAGGTAAAAAACCATTTGCATCCGAATCATCTTCATTTGCTGAATAACTGAAAATGGTCGCAATGTTGAGGTTGTGCTCACCAGCCAGTTTCTTACTGTGGAAAATATCATAATACTTTATAAGTGTTTCCACACTCGACACGCAAAACATGCCCGTAAACTCTCTGTTGTGCGTTTTACGGCTGTGGTTATCTATGATGTAATCAGCTATTTTCCTTAATCGTTTCTGATCTTCCATCAACTCTTTGGTGTCGATGTCTTCCACTTCAATATCAACTTCGGTGGCTCTGTCAGCTTTTTGTCTGTACCGACCAACATATTCCACTGAAAACTTCAATACGTTTTCGTCTTTGATGGCGTCCGTAATCACGTATTTATGAAGACAATCACCAAACAGTTCCGAAGTGGTTCTTCTGCCTAGCTCATTCTTTACGGAGTTGTCAGCAAAGATCGGAGTTCCTGTGAATCCGAACATTTGGATATTGTTGAAGAATGATTTGATTCTGTTGTGGGTTTCTCCAAACTGACTACGGTGACACTCATCAAATATGAATACTATTCGCTCGTTTTTAAGCTTATCCATTTTGTCCAAATACTGCTTCTTACTTATTGCTGTATTTAGCTTTTGAATAGTGGTTACAATCAATTTGGTATCATCAGCAAACTGATTGACCAGTGCTTTAGTGTTGTCTGTTCCATCAATGCTTCCTTTACTGAAACTGTTGAATTCTTTGGTGGTTTGGTAATCCAAATCTTTTCTGTCAACCACAAATACCACTTTTTTGACCTGTGGCAAATTCATGATGATTTGACTGGCTTTAAAAGAAGTAAGCGTTTTTCCTGAACCTGTGGTGTGCCAGATATATCCGTTTCTGGTGCTGTTTTTTACTCGGTCTATTAAAGCTTCAACGGCATAATACTGATAAGGTCTCAGAACCATAGGGATTTTGTAAGTCTCGTTCAGAACGATGTACTTACATATCATTTTCGATATATGGCATGGTTCTAGAAACTCACTGGTAAATCCGTTTAGGATATTGGTTAATCGTTTGTTTTCTTTGTCAGTCCAGTAGAAAGTCTGTTTGAAAGATTGGTTTCTATTGTTGGCGTAATACTTTGTATTAACACCATTACTGATTACGAATATCTGAATATATTGGAATAGAGCCGAATTGTGACCAAAAGAATGTCTTTGGTAACGGTTGATTTGGTTGAAAGCTTCTTTTAGCTCTAAACCTCTTCTTTTTAGCTCTATTTGTACCATAGGCAGACCGTTTATCAGTAAGGTTACATCATAGCGGTTTTTGTATTTGCCTTCAATGGTTACTTGGTGCGTAACCTGAAATTGGTTCTGGCACCAGTGTTCGGTGTTTATGAACTCAAAATATAAGTTGTCACCATTATCTCTAACGATGTGTTGTTTTTCCCGAAGATTTTTGGCTTTTTCAAAGACCGAACCTTTGTTGAGAATATTTAATACCCTTTCAAATTCAGTTGCTGAAAATTTTGCATTACTTGTATTTAGAAGCGCTTGTCGATTGTGAATTTCTAATTGGTGTTTCAGGTTGGCAACAAGTTCTGTTTCGTCTTTTAACAGTACCAAACCATAACCCAACTTTTGAAGTTGACCTACCAATTGTTCTTCTAATGCTGCTTCGGGTTGTTTTGCCATATTTAAAAACAATACTTTTGTCTTTTAATTAATTGCAGTAAATTTGAGTATTAAATCTAAAAAGACATGAAATACAAATTAACACTTCTTTTTTTCATATTTATAAATTCTATAGCTATAAGTCAAAATTTATCAAACTTAGATGTTAAATATGGTTTTAACAAATTTAAACTTGAATCATCTTACACTTTGCATAAGAATAATCTTTCTTATAAAACAACAGATAATAATGTCAAATATTATGAATATATCGGGAAAGATATAAAAAGTGTTTTTGGTGTTAAAATTGATGAGATATGGCTTGGGTATTATAAGAATCGGTTATACACTATTTCAATTGATTTTGGTGCAATTAGCGATAGTGAAAGCCAAAATATAATTAAAGAATTAAAAAAAATGTTTGGGTATCAAGAGTTAATTACAAATTCTGAAGGTGAAACTTATAAATATGAATGGGCAATTGCTTGGGAAACGCAAAAAACATACTTGCAAGCAAATAGAATGTCTTGCTCTTTTCAATTTAAACCTTGTGCTGTAAGTATTTTTGTTAATTCTAAAAAAATAGAAACAGAAATATTAAACAGTAAATTTTAATATTTATTATTTAAAACTGACAGTCTCATTAATTTTCATTAATGGAAGTAAATTGCGATAGACAAAGGTTGTTTTGCCATTACTATCTTATTTTCTCAAAATATGGATTAACAGCATTGTAGAATCTAAACATTGCATCTGAATACCAATTAATTAAATCGTCCCAATACAATTCATCGCTAAACTTTCCTTCAAGCTTACTTACCTGCTCTTTAGTCATATCAAATCTTATACGTGAAGCTTTTTTGTTTTCTAATCTCTCCCACTCAATCTTACCTTCAAAAGAGCCTTCAATAGCCTCTTTGTATTTTGCCATAGAATCGATAGTTTCTTTTGTTATATCATTCGAGAAATAAAGCTCAACTCTAAATGTTTGTCTTCCGATACAAAAACCATAATATCCACTACCTTTTGTGAATCCAATACTGTAACTTGGTTTTGGAGATATCCGTTCCAAGAAGTTAATATTTCTTTCGGCTAATTTGGTTTTTAACAAACTCCAGAATTTAACCAGTCTGATTTCTGATTCTTCCACAGTTTTACTTTTGTCGCTTTCTTCTTTTTGTTTTTCTTTAGCGTCAATCATGAATTCTGCGGTCTCCGGCAGTGGAATAATCTGCTCTATTTGAAGAAATAAATCTTCACCCATCGAATAAGGTGTTGCTCTGAAGCACTTAATTTGTATGTCATGTTTTATAAGCCATAAAACCGTTGATGTAACTTCTTTACGATAGTTGTTTGCAACAAAAATTATTCGTTGGTCATTTCTGTTTAGCAGAAGTTCATCTTCACTAATTTCTAAAAAATCAAGCAGATTTTGTTTTGCATCATCACCATTTTGCCATTTATCTAAATAGGCTTGATACATTTTGATGATTTGAGAATTTGTTAATGTTGAGCAATAAGAAGTATATTTTAGAGCTTGCCATGCAACATTTCTTCCTGTGTCATCCAGTTTGTTTTCAATGATAACCAAACCACCATCCTTGTCAATCGCTAACAAATCTAATCTTTCGTTGGTATCGTTGAAGCCATCAAATTCTTTTTGTATAATTAATAAATCTTCACCGAGCATTTCGGGATTTTTGGCAATCCATTCTTGTAAATGGTCTCTTTCCCTTATGTTAAGTTCTTTAAATAGCCTTTCATCAAGCTTTTCTACATTATTGCTGGTTTTGTTTATTTTATACATGATCTATTTTTTTAAACAAACATCTGTTGTAACAATCCTTTTTTCCAAATCTCCGTTTTCTCAATTTGTGATTGGCAATGATTGATTTTATCATCAATGGACGATAGAAAGTTAGCGATTTTAGTTTGTTCTTCGTGACAAGGAATTTGAATATTCATTTCCTTTATATGGCTATAATACAAATGAACAATTGTACTGCCTTGCGCATAACTCGCTATTTCTTCTTTTTTGTGATTTGATAAATAATATGCATAAAAAATATTATTAATATTTTCATTTGAACGCAACACTGTAATGTCACCGCCTAATAGAACATCTGCTTTATTTAATGCAGTTACATTTGCTAAATCAATACCTGTTGTAGTAGTTGAACTCGGAATTAACAAATCGCCAATTTTAGATTTAATCCCATCATTTTCATTTGTTTTGCTTACTATGTCAAAAATAACTTCTTTATACTTTGTATAAAGTTCACCATATAAAACACAATCAAATTTGCCATTAGCGTCTATCTTATTCTTGGAGATACCTTTTCCTTTTTCAGAATAAAACACTTCGCCCAACATCTTCTCTTCCCAAACAGGAAAATCATTTTTATTATCATCTTTAAAGCGAATTTGCTGTGAGAAAATTTGTTGCATTACGCCTTTCTTGTACTGCTCCAAAAGAGTTTTCTTTTGCTTTAAAATTTGCAGTTTTTTATCTACGGAAGTTAGGAAGTTGGCTATTTTGGTTTGTTCTGGGAGAGCTGGGAAATGTAAAGAAATCCCTCTAATGCTTTGGAAATTTAATCCCTCCCGACCACTACCAGTTTGTAGGCTTGTAAAAATGTTTTGCCCTTTTACTGATGCAAATATTGGTTGAACAAATGCGGGGTCATTTTTTTTGTCCAGTCTGATGATACATACATGTTGATTAACATTCCCTATATTAAAATCTTTAGGAACAACACAACTTCTTCCTAGTGAAGCTCCAGTTATATTCAATAAAATATCATTAGCGATGACCACACTGTTTTTCATAGTGTTATTTGTGGCTTCGGTTATGTATGTTGAATTTTCAAAGGATAATTTATTATCTAATACATTTTGACTTCTAATAAATAAAACACCGTTTTCTACATAAACAGATTCTCCTCCTAATGGGGTTTTTCCGCTATTTACTTTTTCTGCTATATCACCAATTTTTTTCTTTTCCCATTTACTGTTAAACTCAGGAAAGCGCAATTTTGGTACTGAAAAATCTTTACTCATGCGATTCCTTTAATTTACGTTTTTCCCCTTTAGCGATTGAAGCTATTCCGCTTAAATGAGAAACTAGTGTATTTATATTAACTTTAAAAATGTCTTTGGCAGTTGCAATTTCTGGCGTTTTCATCATCATCGATGCTTCATGCCATTTTAATTCTTTGCACAATTTTATTATAAAATCATCTTCAAACGAAATATCGGTTTTATGAGCAAATTTGTTCCTGATTTGAGTCACTTTTTCTAAATCTTGCATTACTGTTTTGTCTATAAATCCCAAGCTATAGATCATGCATATTTTTGAATTAGCAGTGCCTAATACACCGCTGTAACTTAATAACCTGTCGACTGTTTTCGAATCACTTGGAAAAAAACTTTCCAAAATATTCAAAAGCAAATCTTCAATATAAGCCAATCCGACAATAACTATTGCTCTATCATTATCTTCAGAATTAAATTGGTTGTGAAAAATCGAAAGATTATCAAATATTTCAAAGTACCTATCAAGTTCTTTTCCTTGTAATATACGTCCTTTACTTTCCATGATTAAAAAGGTGTTGAGATTTTCAATTGTTTGCAGAAATCTGCAATTGTTTTATCGATAGCTTCAATATTGGTATCCAAAGCCTTTATTTCCTTGGCGATGGCATTTATATCAATACTTTCTTCGGTTTCAAACGTATCTATATAACGAGGTATATTAAGATTGTAATCGTTATTGGCAACTTCCTGTAATGTGGCTCTTTTACTGTATTTTTCTTCTTCGGTGCGGTTTCGGTAGGTTGAAATAATCTTATTTATATGTTCCTCACGCATGGTGTTTTGGGTTTTCACCTTATCAAAATGCTGGCTGGCATCAATAAACAAAATGTCTTCTGGGTGTTCTTTACACTTTTTAAATACCAATATGCAGGTTGGAATACTTGTGCCGTAAAAGATATTAGCTGGTAAACCAATCACTGCATCCAGATAGTTGCGGTTTTCAATCAGGTATTTACGAATGTGTTGTTCAGCACCACCACGAAACAATACTCCATGAGGCAATACAATAGCCATAGTTCCATTTTCTGCTAAATGATGAATCATGTGTTGCACAAAAGCAAAATCGGCTTTACTGGCTGGTGCTAGTTTGCCATATTGCGAAAACCTATCATCAGTTGTAAACAAAGGGTTGGCGCTCCATTGAGCAGAAAATGGAGGATTGGCAACAATAGCTTCAAATTGTTTGTCTAAATGCTGTGGATGCTCTAAAGTGTTTTCCTGTTTAATATCAAACTTGCGATAATGAACACCGTGCAAAATCATGTTCATTCGGGCTAAGTTGTAAGTCGTACGGTTCATTTCCTGACCGTAAAAGTTACTCACTTCTTTTACTTCCTTTGCCACACGAAGTAAAAGTGAACCAGAACCACAAGTAGGGTCATATACAGATTTCAGTTTTTCTTTTCCAGTAGCTACAATTTTAGCAAGCACAATACTAACTTCTTGAGGAGTATAGAATTCGCCTGCTTTTTTACCAGCACCACTGGCAAACTGACCAATCAGATATTCATAAGCATCACCCAATACATCCAATTCAGTATGCTCTAACTTGAAGTCGATGTTGTCTAAGTGTGCCAATACTTTGGCAATGATTTCATTTCTGGCTTCTGGGGTTTTGCCCAGTTTGGTACTGTTTAAATCCATGTCTTCAAACAGGTGGTCAAAATCCTCCTCGCTATCAGTACCCATGGTACTCAATTGGATATTGTTTAAGATTTTTTGTATGTCCTCCAGAATAAAGTTGCTCACGCCATCAACATCACTATTACCCCGTTTGGCAACTTCGCTGAAGAGTTCTTCAGGTTTCAGAAAATAACCCAGCTTTTCCAATGCTTCTTCCTTAACCGCTTCTATGATTTCCAAAGTCGTTTCATCCGAACCAGTAAGCTTCCTAAATTTGATGTTATCCTGTTTTAAAATTTCGTTGGCGAAAATTTCCATCTTTTCAGCCAAGTATTTATAGAAAATAAACCCAAGGATATAATCACGAAATTCATCGGCATTCATCTTACCTCTCAAGGTATTGGCTATATTCCAAAGCTGTTGTTCGAGCTGTTTTTTCTGGTCTTCTGACATTTTTTTTGGCTTATTTTTGTTTCGACAATTAGTCGCTTTTTATTTTATTTTAAATAAATTTTACCTCCTTTAAAGGATGGATTAAACTTTTTTCACTACATTTACTTAATGTAACACCTTAGTATTGTTGGTGTTCCGGAGGAATTGAAAATATATGTTAAAAAGTATTTGTATTAAATTTTACTTTTATACATTTGCACCAGCTCAGTAACCAAACATTTAGTGTTGTAAGCGTTAAAGGAGTATAGAAACCGTTTAGTAACCCTAAGCGGTTTTGGCTTTTATATACTCTGCATATTCTTTTAATAATTTCTTCTTGGAATGACTTTGCTGGATATAGTATGCAGTCCAAAAAAGATTAAATCCTTTTCTTTCTGTCATAACTACTAAATACCCTTGTGTTTCATTAAAGATTAATACACGAGTGTCTCTCCCTCTTTGATTTTTCCAAATAAGAAGTTCGTCATGAGGACAATTTACCATCATAAATTCAGGGAATCGAATTCTTTCCATTCTATCAAAATCCGGCAATCGATTGCTTTCATCTTCGCCCTCATGCGTAATATGATAAAAGGTTCTATGTATACCATCTACCTCAGGGTGTTTTTGGGCAGTTACATGAACTCCTAAAAAATAAGTTTTGTTTTTTATAAAGTGACTTTCAAAAATTTCGTAAACTGCCGCAAAATAGGGTTTAAAATCACCTCCGTAATGTTGAAGCAATTCTAGGTCTGGAAAAGTTAAGGGTACTGTACTACTCATAAATTTGCAAGATTTGATGGTACCCATAGATAAATATTGAATTTTTTTTCTTTGATTAAAGTTGATTTAAGCAACGAATATCTTGATCGATGTCTGATGTGTTCGATCAACTCCATTTTAGCCTCGCTTGTATTTAAACCACGATTTATATAAGAAATAGCGCCCGTAAACAAATCCGCTAATTGAACTAATTCGATTTCATGAGAACGAACCTGCTGTACTTTTTTAATGATTTCTTTAGAGTAATCATATTTGTCATTCCTCAGTACTTTCTCTAATTTATGAACCTTTTCCCGGCTTTTTGTGTCTTTAATGTCAATAAAAATATTGTGTGCATATTCGGGGTTCAGTATAACTTTAAGCATACTGAAATACATTTTATAATAAAAAGAATCATGCGTGTGTCCATAAGACTCATAATCAACATTTTCTTTGTCAGGCACTACTAAAACTCTGAAACTTAAGTCGTCATCATCAAAGAAAAAATCAATTAATTCTTTATAAAAAGAGAGTTTGCTCTTAGATACCTTGTTCCATTTTATTTCATAAATAGGTCTATTTTGTTTTTTATCCTTGATATATTTAGGAAATAGCTTGTGTTTTTTCTTAATCTCTGCTATGCGTAAGAAAATCTCGTCTTTTTTGGCAGCGGGACAATATACAGCTCCTAATGCCATATTTGACTGCTTATCATTTTGCAAATGGCAACTTTCGTCACAATATATATTAATATTTTCCTTCATGTATTACCTGTTTGGAATGTGCATAATCAATGACTTTACATGATTATGTATGTATTCAAATGAATAATGCGTAAATATAAAACAAGTTTTCTAAACTCATAAGGTCACATTTTTTTTAAAAAAAAATTAACTGTCAATTTCTCAAGAACACCCCACCTGCACAAAACACCCCACGCTCCCTGAAGCCTTTACAAGACCCGCACCCCATTCACAGCGACTTGAAAAAATTACCAGCAGAAAAAGATAAGTGATAGCATCTTTTGAATGGTCTTGGTTTTTATGTCATGTTGTTAACTTTTTATAAACTCAAAAAATCAAGAAATGGTACGAATTGTAAACTATCAGCAAAGACAAGCAGAGGATGGCAGAACATTCTTTTTATTGGAACTTCAGGGAGGAATTGAAATGGTAAAATCCCAAGAAACAGGAAAATTTTATGTAACAGCTAGGAAAGCTGTTATTCCTTCAACTTTTGATGAAGTGACCTGCAAGGCTCTTATTGGGACAGAATTACCAGGAGCAGTAGAAAAGGTGGAATGTGAACCTTACGATTACACAATCAGGGATACGGGTGAAGTTATTACAATTTCGCATCGCTTTGAGTACGTAGAGCAAGAAAAGGCTATTACTCATAGGGTTGAGAAAAGTAATGTCACTCTTGATTACTTTATGGAAAATGTACCGTCAGGAAACAGTTTTTCCACAAATGGAGCTTTAGCTCATTAAAGTCTAACTATGTTCAGGGTCTGTCTTAACCAGGCTCTGAACATTTATTTTTTAGCTATGGAAAATATAATTGCAGAGATACAAGTATCATATAGGACCAGGATCAGTAAAAAAGAAAAGGTTACTTCAAATCAAAAAGCTTATGATATTTTCTTGTGCTCCTGGTCTATGCAAACTTTAGAACTACAAGAAGAGTTTAAAGTGCTGCTTTTAAATAGAGCTAATGAAGTACTCGGTATTTATCCTTTATCCAAAGGTGGTACTTCGGGAACAATAGTAGATGTCAAATTGCTTTTTGCTGTTGCTCTTAAATGTAATGCTTCAGGAATAATTATCTGTCATAACCATCCTTCAGGAAATTGCAAACCCAGCCAAAATGATATTGCTTTAACCAAGAAAGTAAAGAGTGGTGCTGAGTTGCTGGATATTCAGTTTGTAGATCATCTTATCATAACAAAAGACAATTTCTACAGCTTTTCTTCTGAAGGATTTTAAATATAAAAGCGTAAGTGTCTTAATATCCTGCTTTAAAAAGCTTAATTTTAAACTTAAAAATTCTTAAGATTAATATTAATAGCTTTTTTAGTTTTTGAAATTATAACTTGCTAACATAATTATATTTTTAATCAAATGTCGAAATTTCCTGATTGGGCACATAGAAGTAAGTACTTGGATATCTTTATTATTGATGAGTTGAAACCTACAGCAGAGTACATTCCAACAAAGGAGGAATATATTCAATGGGTGTTAAAGCACAAGCATTTGTATATGTTTCAGAAAATCACAGGACAAAAAATATCATGGCCATTAAGGAATGTATTTGAAGACTTAGAGGGATTTATCAAATATTGGGAAAATGACGACGATTATGAATCGTTAATTAGTAAATACAAAGTACTGAATCTTAAAAATGAAAAAGAAGTACTGGAATGGTTACTCGAAGGAGAGTGTTTAACAAAAGATGAACTTTTCTTTTCGCTTATTGACTATCATACAGAAGAAAAATATGTACTAGATGGAAAAATTATCTTAAGCAAAGAGTTTGATTTAAAAATAGAGCTTAACGATTTTAAATTACAAATCGAATTTTTCAATTTGTATTACCCCTTATACTATTTTTATTTGGATAAGTATGAATGTGAGTTTAAGGAGATTGTAAGAAACATGAATCAGTCATTTCGTAACAGGGATTTTCTTTCAGACTGGGCAACTGTTAATCTAGATAAGATTAGAGAAGCCGGATATGAAGTGGGTATTGCAGAAGACACTGATTCTGAAAACAACAATGTCCCTTTTTAAATTTAAAAAGTTCTAGCAATAAAATAGAGAATTAAGAATATGGAGACTCAAAAAAATAATGAAAATGGCAAAGAAAATGATAAAGAATTTAAGGAAAGTTCTTTTGCAAAAGGATTCACTATTATTATAGGAATACTAGTAGTAATTTTGTTAATATGGTCATTTGGTTACCTTATCATGAAAAAGATTAATGAATCATCAAGTGAATTGATCTCATTATATATAGCTCTTATATCATTGTACGGATTTATAATTATGAGCGTTATAAAACACATAAACTTAAATTCGGACAAGGAGGATTCCGAAAAAATTAGTTTATTTCCCGGTATAAAATCAAAAGAAGATGCGATTATTATTAGCTTAATTCTAATTTTTGGAATTCCAATTCTTGTATTAGGTATAGCTGCTGTGTCTTTTTTACTAAATTTATGGTATTACCTTATTGCCACATACATACTTGGTGTGTTGTTTTTATATATAATATCTGGTAAAAATATATTTTTTAAGATATTGGCCTTTCTGCTGGTTCTTTCTTCACTTTATTTTGGGTTTAAAGCTAGAGAGATAATCCAATTTAAATTTCAAGTTATATATGAAGATGAGAGAATTCTTTAAAATATTATTATGATTAAATGTGATTAAATGTGATTAAATGACAGAAAACTTTACAATCAATGTTATTTGGAAGAAAGATAGGATTGATTATGTCTTAAATTTAAATAGCTTTTCAAAAGATGTTTTTGAGACGTACTCTTATAATACGCGAAAGAGTAATGAGAATAAAATAGTTTTCTCAATAAGAAATCTTGGTAAAATGCTTATAAAGAAGTGTGCTAAAGCCTTAATTATTATGTTAATTAAATTCCTTTTTGTCTACATTTTTATAGAGTTAAAGGTTGAATTAATTCCGCAAGTTTTGTTGATTTCACTTTTATTAGATGTGTTTTCAATTATTAGAATACCATTTACAACAGTGAGTAGTGTGATTTTTAATCAAGATTCTAAGCGTCGTGAAATTATTATACAAACTATTTTTCCAATTTTTTCTGATTCTCTACTTGTGACAAGCCCAGAAAGACCTATTAGTAGAATTGTATTTAGTCAAAAGAATGATTATACTTACGTGACTTTTAGGCGAAAACAAAATGATGTTATTCCTGAAACTGCTCCAATTTTGGTTATTAATTCAAATGATAAAGAACAGTTGTTGGAGACAGAAAATTTTCTCAAATCTTTTATTGATGGAATTGAGGGCGATATCTCCATTGTAAAGTTATAATGGTTTGTAGTGTTTATAAAAATTTGAATTTTATAAAAAAAAAACGCCACCTAGAGGATGGTTTTTTATTTGTAGAGGTAAATAAAAAAATTGTTTTTACAGGAATTACAGGAATTACAGGAATTACAGGAATTACAGTCTTACATTAAAAAATGAGTTAACAATTATTTGTCTACAACATTCCTTCAACAAATTATTTAAGGAATGAAATAAAATGAAAATCAATGAAATCAGC
This sequence comes from Flavobacterium enshiense DK69, assembly GCF_000498495.1. GTDB lineage: Bacteria > Bacteroidota > Bacteroidia > Flavobacteriales > Flavobacteriaceae > Flavobacterium > Flavobacterium enshiense. The sequence goes on from NZ_AVCS01000008.1 coordinate 164,917, forward strand.
ATAACTAGTAATTTGTTTAATTTCAATGGATTGAATGAGGATGAAGAAAAATGAAAGCTGTTTTTATTTTGACTGGCAGTCAAGAGGTCGTGGGTTCGAGCCCCATCTTCTCTACAAAAAGAAGTTAGTCCTGATAGTTTTCTTTCGGGACTTTTTTTATGTTCTTAATTTTAGGCAGGAGTTTGATTTTATTGGATCAGTTGTATCTTCAGGATCTTCTTTAATCTTTTTTGGTGAAGTAACAAATCAACAACTTGGTCTGAAGAGATCTTCAAGTATTTCTGGAAGAATTAAAATCATATTTCAAATTTGAAGGCTAGTTTGGTGTATAAAGATCAAATTGACTATAAGGATTCAAACTACCATCTAAAAATTTGTTTAGAATTTTTTCATCTAACGAATACGGAATACCAATCCATTTCATTATTCCATTTTTATCTATCAGAATAACTAACGGTAAAAATATGCTTCCGTCTTTGTTACCAAATCCTCTTTGTGTCCTCTTGGTTTTGTCAATAACGGCTATAGTTTTAAATTCATTATTTTTAAGGTAACTTTTTAGATAGGTTACCGCGTCAGCAGGAGTCATCGATATAAAACACAAATCTTTCCGTTGCATTTTTTCTTGCAATGAGTTTATTTCTTTGATATAGTCAACTTTTTTATTGCCAAAAAATTGAGATGTATTGCTGGGGTCCCAAAATAAAAGCACAATATTTTTTCCTTCAAGGATAGTATCTTTTGGTTTGTTGGTTATCCAATCTGAAATATAAATTTTTCTTGCTTTGGAACCTGCTTTCAAATGTTCTTGCGAAAAAAGAAAATTCGAAAACAGTACGAATAGTAGTAATGTTTTTATTTTCATGATTCTTGAATTGTCTGTAGTGTAAACATGTAAGAGTGCATTTTGTTTCTTTAGGTCGATCATAGATTATGAGAAAAAAATACTTTTTGAATTAGTAAATATATAGGAAAAAATTTATAAATACTAAGTTTTTTCGATACGAATTGAATTGATTAAAATTTCTAAAGTATTGAAAATAATGTGTTTGAGGTTTTTTATTCTGCTTGGCTTCTTATACCTACACTTTCTGAAAATTTTCCCGAAGTGGCTTTCTTTTTTATTCTTCAACCTTACCAAATAATCCGATGAAGTTTATCGGAAATTTCATAAAATTTCATTAATTTTAAACACCTGTAAATGGACCGTTTATAGTGCCCCTGTCTTAGATCCGATGAATTTGTTTAAACTAAATTAGGGTACTATGAGTGTATTAAAAAAGGTATTATTAGGTTTCGCATTGCTTTTAATCGTTGTGGTTTTCTCGGCAATGCTGTATATGAAAATGGCACTTCCCGATGTAGGTGATGCCCCTGCCATGAAAGTGGTAGCTACCCCCGAAAAAATTGAACGAGGGAGATATCTGGCCAACCACGTTACTATATGTATCGATTGTCATTCCAAAAGAGATTGGTCAAAATTTTCAGGGCCTATTGTGCCTGGCAGTATTGGGATGGGGGGTGAGTTGTTCGATCAGAAATTTGGTTTTCCGGGGTCGTATTATTCCAAAAACATTACGCCTTCGGGAATCAGTGATTATACAGATGGAGAGCTATACCGTGCCATTACAACGGGCGTCAACAAAAAAGGAGAAGCTATGTTTCCGGTGATGCCTTTTCATAATTACGGAAAATTGGATCCCGAAGATGTTAAGGCAATCATTGCTTACGTCCGCACCTTAGCGCCAATCGAAAATAAAATCCCGGAATCGTCCTCCGACTTCCCTATGAATTTCATCATTAATACTATTCCGCAAAAAGCGAAACCTTCCAAAATTCCGGATCCAAGCAATACTCTGGCTTATGGAAATTATTTAGCTACGGCAGCTTCCTGTGTCGACTGTCATACGCAATTTGAGAAAGGGGAATTTGTTGCCGGTATGGAATTCGCCGGTGGAAGGGAATTTCCTTTTCCGGATGGTTCTGTAGTGCGTTCCGCTAATATTACTCCCCACGCGTCAGGAATGGGCCAATGGTCAAAAGAGAGTTTTATCGCTATGTTTAAAGCACGTGAAGATATTTCAAAAAATCCGGCAGGGATCAAGCCTGGGGAATATAATTCCATAATGCCCTGGACTATGTTTGCAGGCATGAAAAACGAAGATCTTGCTGCTATTTATGATTATTTGAAAACATTAAAACCTATTGATAATAAAGTTGAAAAATTTACAAAAGGAGGGTGATTTCTTTGTTATGTAGTTTTGATAAAATAGACTAGGATAGGATTGTCAGGAAATAAAAACACGAAAAGCCAG
>NZ_AVCS01000009.1 GCF_000498495.1 Flavobacterium enshiense DK69
CTGGCTTTTCGTGTTTTTATTATTGGATAAAGTGTTTTTTTATGATTTTGGTAAAGGCGCTCCAACGGCTATATCACAGCGATGTCCGGCCTGACCATGCGGAGGGTTCATTCCCGGTGCTGTTTCAGTAGTCGGTGTGCTCAACAGTTCCGGAATTGCTGAGTTTTGCGACGAGGTAGTCGTATTTCCTGTCGGAGTAATGTTAGCCGGAGTAACTGTGAAGTTCTGATTGCTTGTTTTCTGAGCTTGAGCTACTCCTTGTGGAGTTGCCGGTTTTCCCGGAGGTGAATTCAAAGGAGCTCCCACTGGGATGTCACAGCGATGTCCGGGTTGACCGTGAGGCGGATTCATTCCTTTGGCAACAGTTGGCTGAACCGGAGGTGTAACTGTTGCTGTGGTTTGAGGCTGAGTAACAGTCATGTTTTGCTGTGGTTGCACAGGCTGCTTCGGTATGTTGGTTCCATTTACAATCTCATACACCGAAGGTACCGGCTTTTGATCTGCTGTGTTTTTTTCCACAGTCTCCTCTTTTTTGCAGGAAACCAGAGATATGGAAGCTGCTAAAAGCAAGCCTGAAATTGGTCGTATAGTCATCTTTCAAGATTTTGATAAACCCAAATATAGTGTTTATCGTGCTGTTTTTGAAATGTAACCTGTTAAAAATAAGCTCTTAATTGAATGCTTCCTGTATGGATGGTCTGACTGGTTTCGCTTTTTCGGCCCTGATAATTGACATTTACGTCCAGATATTGGGTTAAGTTTTTTTGAAGCAGTAAATTCCACGTCAGGTTTTTTCCGGGCTGTAGCCCTTCCAGCATCTGATAAGCTACAGGTGAGAACTGATTGCCATCAAAGACATTTTTATAAAATGAAAATTCTCCATTTGCCGTAAATTTCTTTTCAGAGGAAGAATAGTTGAACGAAGTACCCATCCTGTGCCGGTTTAGTGTTTCCATGGCATTAATCCGGTTTTCTTTATTCTGAAATTCATAGAAAACATCCCAACTGGCATTTTGCGAAAAAAGATAGGAAACTTTTGGAGCAAGCAGATAGCCTTTCAGAACATAGTTTTTACTGGCATAATTTTCGGAATCGACTCTGCTTGAAAGGGTTTGTCCGTCAAAATTGAACAGCCATGTTTTTTGTACCAGATGCGCGTATTGCAGTTGATGGGAATAGGATCGGTTTTCCTGTGAACCTGCAGAAAGTAGTGCTTTGGCATGGTTGTTAAGGTAAGTGTACGTTGTTGAATGAAGCTGTTTCCCGCGGTTGTAAAACAAACTGTTACGGAAGGTCGAATTCATCCCTAACAAATCTTTATCACTTGAAGAAAACGGATTAAGGTCGAAATTATCTCCTTGACGTTCTATTTTACGATCCATCAAAAAGGAAGTCTGATTGTAAAAATGGGACAGTACTTTTTTGTAATCGGTTGCATTTTGCCACTGGAGTGGATTCAAAGTAAGGGATTGCGAAAATTTATTCTGATGGGTTTTGATATAAATCTGATTGGGAAGAAAAACACGCACATAGATGGCCAGGTCCGGATACGGCGCCACTTCGAATTCCTGCAATTCCTGAATGCCGTTGCCATTATAATCGTTCCAGGTGTACACTCCCTGACCGGGTTCGACCTTCACGTAAGTGTATTCCTGTTGGGCAAGAGTTCCTGAACCGGTTTCATACGCGGTAGCCGTCTGGATTAGCTGATTGAAAAAACGATCTGTATACAATATACGGGAATTCAATGAAGGTTCATCTGCACGTGCCAAATCTTCAAATTTTAGATTACGATAGTTAACAAAAACACCCAAATCGCTTTTTTCTGTTTGTATCAGTTTTGATTTGAGATAATAGGAATCTGAGGTATTTACTTTTTGAATAAGTCCGTTCTGCAAACTGTCATTGCTTCGACGTAAATACCCGATTTCGGTGAATACTTTAGTGCTGTCGCCTCTTCCTATAAAAGCGCCAAATTCTTTGTAACGCTGACTTAAAGCCGAGAATTCATCCGTAGCCTTGTTTTTTTCTTCATTATCTTCCATACGGAAACTGCCTCCCACCCAGTTTTTTTTGTAATGGTGTTTTGCCAAGGTCTGACTTCGGATAAAACGGGAATCGGTTTCTTTGGAATCACTCTTTAAGGCGCTGCTGTTGTTGGAGAAAGTCCATTCGTTCAGTTTGAATAAGCCATCGACCACATGGCGGGTTCCTGTAAAGTTTTCCGTAAAGTCCAATTTTTCCAATTGATAACGGGCGAATCCTTTACCGGGGAGTTCAAAGTTGACTCCCGAAATCAGCAAACTCTGATCGCCTAGCGGATTGGTTAAATTCCAGTCGCGATTAAACTCAATGGTAAACAAACGCTCAATGGTTCTGAATTCTTTCTGTACGAATTGGTAATCGGCAAATGCATCCACATTCCATTTACGGGAGAAAAGGCGCTGTTTTGCATTGATTTTTCCAGCGACACCCTGATTATCATTGTCATCGATGGAAGAAAACAGGTTTTTGTCGTTATTGCTGAGGCCGAATTCAAAATCAACATGGGTTTTTTCACTCGGATTGTATTTTCCCAAAACGGTCGCAATCTGAATTTTAGTGGGCGGAACCAATCGTGTAATGGGTTCATAATTTCCCTGAGGTACGCCTGCAATTGGGGCTATATATTCATAAATTCTTCCAATGGTCTGATTGCTCGATAAAACATAATTCCCAAGATTGTTGCCCAACAGCGTAAATTTTACATTATACAGGACATCGGCCGGATTGTTGGAATATTCAAATACTTCTACGCTGCCTATCAGTACTTTTTTATACAAAATTTTATTTTCGGAATAGCTGTCTTCGTAGGCGGAAGGGGCTGTCATCAAATCGGGATTGTCACCCGCGTCGACAAGTATCTGCGCCTGTTCCGGGGATAAGCTTTGTTGTAATGGTTGGTTCTTTACATCGTTTTCAGAATATAGAAAAGTGCCAATGCTCCATTTCTCGCGTTCGTGGGTTACGCCTCCATAGGTTACGAATCGGGTGTAGCTTCGTTCGGAATACTGATATTCTACGTTGATACGCATTTCCGAAGTTATTGGGAACAAAGAAGTGAATCGGATTTCACCGGCATTGTAATCGATGATGTAATCGTTGTTTTCTCCGCGTTCCAGCAGGATTCCGTTGACATAAACCCGTTCAGAACCAGAGATTACCAAAACATACAATTCACCGTTAGGACCAGTTAGTTTGTATGGTCCCTGATTGCCTTCCTGTCCCGTAAAAGTGCTTTTGGCATATTGCCCGCGTACAATAGCACCTGATACGAATAAATCGGTTTTGTTTTCCGGTTGGCCAAAGGTAAAATGGGTGGACAGACCTTGTACTTTTTTGTTGAAATTCAAAAAGCGGGATTGCCGGTTTTCCAGGAACAGGTCACCGGCACGCATGGCCCATCTGTCTGAAAACAGTTCCACGAAAATCTGGTCGAATTCATCCAGTTTTTGCGAATAACCGCCTTCCTGCAACGGAATGTTACTATCTTGCAAGGAAGCACGCAAACTCACTTTTTCCGAAATTTTTCCTGTAATCTGTAAGTCGAGATTGGAATTTATAACAGCGTTCTGATTGTTTCCCACTGTAACCCCGCGCGAAATACTTCCCGAGGTATTCAATCCATCAAAAGGTTTGTAGGTAGTAATCGGTTCCCGTGAAACACGATACAGATTTTGACCTGCTTCGTTGCTGACAACTCGGCTTTGGTCGTAAATGCTATATTTTTTGGTGAGGAATTCAGGGAATTTTAAATAGCGTACCGTAAGTGTGTCCTGATATTGGAAATCGTTTCGGAAAACCAAAGTTCCTTTCTGAAAATCAACTTTGTAATAAAGGGTGTCGATTTCATTGCCGGATCGGTCCAAAAGTTTAAAAAATTCTTTGTTGATACTGATGCTGTCAATCGAAACCGGCTTTTCGGATACCGTAATTTTTTTGGTTTGATAAGGCGTTTTGATTTCCTGAGCCCGTACGACAGAAAAACAAAGAAAAAAAAGAAGTAAATACGCCTGTTTCAACATAACTACTATAACTCGAATTTGCCAAAAGTAGTGTAATTAATCGAGAAATTCTCCCGTTTTATATCAATGCAAGCAGATAACCCAAAAGCGAGCCTCCTAAAACCACCCATGCGCTGTTTATTTGTCGAAAACCGATTGTTGCAATGAGGCTTGCAACGGCAATAAGCATGGTTTTCCATTCGGTAACCGATTCTTTTCCCATAATGAAGCAGACAACGATAATCAATGCCACTGAAGCCACGTTTACTGCATCCAGGAAGGAAGAAAAAAGAACAGAATTCCGCATTCTCTTTACCAAAGGATTCAAGGCGGCAACAAAAACAAAAGAGGGAAGAAATATCCCTATGGTTGCCACCAAAGCGCCTGTATAACTATTGAGTTGATACCCAATGAACGTTACGGAAGAGAATACAGGGCCGGGAGTGAATTGCCCAACCGCTATGGCGTCAATCAAAGTTTGTCTTGAAAGTATGCCTGTTTGCACCAGTTCAGAATCCAGAAAGGCGAACAGTACATAGCCGCTTCCGTATAAAATCGAACCAATTTTCAGAAAGATGAAAAAGAGTTGGCTGTTGGAAGCTGCAATCATGCCAATCGGCACAAAACCGTTGATGTGTTTTTTGGAATTTTTTAAATAATGTACGGCCAAAGCCAATAATCCGGATCCGAAAAGCACGACGATTTCGTTCATTCCGAAATACGAAGCGGTCAATGCAAGGATGCCAATACTGATTAGGAAATTGGATTTAAAGGAAGTTTTGGCCAGAGGATAAATTGCCGAAAGTATAATGGCAATAATTGCTGGTTTGATGCCATAAATGAACGGTTGTATTTCAGGTAACGTTCCGTAGCTTTTGTACAACCAAGCAAAACCTAATGTGATGAAAACGGCAGGAAGGATAAAACTTAGGCCTGCTAGTACAAGGCCTTTCCAGTTTCCTCTTTCTTTGCCTAAATGTATTGCCAATTCTGTACTGTTCGGTCCGGGGATCAGGTTGGTGGCTCCCACTAAATCCATAAAGTGGTCGTCGTTCATCCATTGGCGTTTGCGAACGACTTCATCCCGCATCATGGCAATATGAGCAGCGGGTCCGCCGAAAGCAATCAGCCCCAGTTTTAAAAACAGTTTTCCGATTTCTTTCAGCGAACCCTGCTGCATAGAATTATTCTTGTGTTACGATCTGCATCGTTTCGCGGCTCATTTGTTTCACCAGAACCGTTTTGTCTTTCTCTACCATGCTGATGGCTTTGTCGGTAAAATGACGGATGGTGTACAGCGATACATTTTCGTTGTAGAAAATTTTGAATTTCTTAGCCAAGATGTTTTTCAGTTCGCCAAAATTACCAAACTTGTCTTCAATACAAACTGAGAAACTGATCGCCGTGTTTTGAATCAAACTTACTTTGATTTTGTATTTGTGGAATAGAGCAAAAATTTCACTGATGTTTTCCTCCATGATAAATGAAAAGTCGATGGAAGAAAGGGAAAGCAATAATTGGTTTTTCTTTACGATGAAACATGATGTTTCCGGTTCCAAATGACTTCCTTTGGCAATGCTGGTCCCTGGTAAAAGCGGATTCAAAAACGATTTTACATACAAAGGAATTTCTTTGCTTTGAAGCGGCTGCAATGTTTTCGGGTGGATAACCGAAGCACCGTAAAACGCAAGCTCGATAGCTTCACGGTAAGAAATCTGATTTAATAAAGTTGTGTTCTCGAAATATCTCGGATCGGCGTTTAACACCCCCGGAACGTCTTTCCAGATGGTAACGCTTTCTGCATTTAAACAGTAAGCAAAAATAGCCGCTGTATAATCGGAACCTTCACGGCCTAAGGTAGTGGTGAAGTTGTTTTCATCCGAACCTAAGAATCCCTGAGTGATGTTTAATACTTTTCTCTTTATGTTTTTTGAGATTGTTTTTTGAGTAGTATCCCAGTCTACGATGGCATCACGATAGGTGTTGTCTGTTTTGATGAAGTTACGAACGTCTACCCAGTGATTTTTTATCCCTACATGGTTGAAGTAATGACTTAAAATAGTAGTCGAAATAATTTCACCCATACTTACAACTTGATCATACACGAAGTTGTAATTTGGAGATTTGTTCGAGCTTAAGAAGTACTCTAAGTCAAGGAAATGCTTGTTTACGGCAGTAAAAACGGCGTTTTTATCATCTTCAAACAAATCCAACAAAATTTGGTTGTGGTATTTCTTTATTTCCTGAATCGAAGCGTTCAATTCCTTGGACTTCTCGAAATAGTTCTTGATTACCAACTCCAACGCATTGGTTGTTTTTCCCATAGCCGAAACTACAAGAAGTACATCTTCATAACCTACCTGTTGTAAAACACTGTGTACGTTTTTAATACCGGCGGCATCTTTTACGGAGGCTCCTCCAAATTTAAAAATTCTCATGTTGTTTAAAAATTCCAATCCCGAAAATCACTTCGCAATCCGAAATCACCCTTTGGGATTGATCGTTGTTAAATATAGTTAGTTGCCATTTAAAAAGGCTTCAATTCCTTCTTCATTCATTTGAACTACTCTCCAGTCGTCCAATACTTTTGCTCCCGATTTTTCGTAGAAATCAATGGCGTGCTGATTCCAGTCCAATACGTTCCATTCGATTCTTCGGACGCCGTCGGCTTTTCCTTGTTTCATGATTTCGGTATAAAGGGCGAATCCCAAGCCGGTACCACGCATCTTTTCTTTTACGATAAGGTCTTCAAGGTGGATGGTCTTTCCCTTCCAGGTCGAGTATCGGTAATAGTACAACGCCATGCCCACAATATCGCCATCTACTTCCGCAATGAAAGTGTGGAATAATGGATTGGTGCCAAAACCGTCGCTTACTAAATCATCTGTAGTAACCACTACGGCATCGGGTTCTTTCTCGAAAATTGCCAATTCGCGAATCAAATCGAGAACGGCTGGCATGTCCTTTTCGGTTCCTTTTCTGATGAGCATCGTTTTATTTTTTCTTCTTTTTCTTAGTTGTTGTGGTCTTTTTGGCTGCCGGTTTTGCCGTTTGTTTTACGTAAGGCTTGTATAAACCGTCTTTTTCTGCTCTGGCTTTTGCATTGGCAGCTCTCTTTTTTGGGTCAGGGTGAGAACTCATCATTCTTTCAATGAAAGAGGATTGTTGTCCTTCGCTTAATTTGGCAAGAATGGTAAAAGCCGATTCGACAGCATTCACGTCATATCCGTTTCGTTTCATGAAATCATACGAATACATATCGGCATCCGATTCCTGTTTCTGGCTGTATTGGCTGTCGACAAGCGCACTGCCGATCTTGCCTAACTGACTATCGGTAACTTTTGCTGCGCTGGCAGATTGTGAAGCTGCAGCATCGGTTAAAGCTTCTTTTTGATATGCTGTTTTTATAGCGTCTCTAGAATCGTGATTGGCTACGTGTCCGATTTCATGTCCGATTACGGCTAAAAGTTCGTTGTCGTCCATGATGTCCATCAGCCCGGCAAAGACTCTTACACTTCCGTCGGCTGTTGCAAACGCATTTACTTCTTTTAATTTGTACACTTTAAAGTTAAGTGTCAAGCCTTTTTCACTGGCGTGTTTTCCGAAAACTCTTTTTAAGCGGATGGTGTACGGATCTTTATCGTCGGCTACCGGATTTTCTTTATCCATTTTGGCAACAGCTTCTCTGGAAAGGTTTGCGGCATCAGCATCGCTAAAAGTAAGGCCGGTGACTCCTTTTTGAACCGCCCCTAAGGCTTTTTCTCCTAAATTAATTTGAGCACTAACAGTTTGTAATCCTAAAACTGCAAATAATGTAGCAAGATATAAAGGTGTTTTTTTCATATCGAAATTATATTAAGACGAAACACATTACTATTTATTTTTATATTCGTTCAGAAGTGAATATTATTTGAAAATGTTGCATTAAAAATCAAAAATATGATTAATATTTGCAACTGCAAAAACGACATGCTAACAATGAAACAGCGTAATAACACTTTAGGTGAGTTTATCATCGAAAAACAAGAAGAATTCAAGTATTCCTCAGGAGAATTATCACGTATTATCAATGCTATCCGTCTGGCAGCAAAGGTAGTAAATTATAAAGTAAATAAAGCCGGATTGGTTGATATTGTTGGAGCGGCCGGAGAACAGAACGTTCAGGGAGAAGATCAGCAAAAATTAGACGTTTATGCCAATGAAGTTTTTATTCAGACATTGATCAACCGTGAAATCGTTTGCGGTATCGCTTCAGAAGAAAATGATGATTTTATTGCTATTCACGGAAAAGCCGGAGACGACAATAATAAATATGTGGTTTTGATGGATCCGTTGGACGGGTCTTCTAATATTGATGTGAATGTTTCCGTGGGGACAATTTTTTCTGTATACAGAAGAGTAACACCTATCGGAACCCCGGTAACCCTGGAAGATTTTTTACAACCGGGCGATCATCAGGTAGCAGCGGGTTACGTAATTTATGGTACATCAACCATGTTGGTATACACTACAGGGCACGGCGTAAACGGATTTACACTGAACCCGGCAATCGGAACGTTCTACCTTTCGCACCCGAACATGCAATATCCTAAAGACGGCAAGATTTATTCGGTAAATGAAGGAAACTATATCCACTTCCCGCAGGGTGTGAAAGATTATATCAAATACTGTCAGATGGAAGAAGGCGATCGTCCTTATACTTCACGCTATATCGGAAGTTTGGTTTCCGATTTCCACAGAAATATGATTAAAGGTGGTGTTTATATTTATCCGACGAGTTCCAAAGCGCCAAAAGGGAAACTGCGTTTGTTGTACGAATGCAATCCTATGGCGTTCATCGCAGAACAGGCAGGAGGTAAGGCTTCGGACGGTTACCAAAGAATCATGGAAATAAAACCGACCGAACTGCATCAAAGAGTTCCTTTTTTCTGTGGAAGCCAGAACATGGTGGAAAAAGCGGAGGAATTTATGGCAAAGTATAAATAGGTGCCAAGGTGCTCAGTGGCTAAAGTACTGAGTTCTGAAAAAGAAAAAAGGAGCGAAAAACAGATAATTTTTCGCTCCTTTTTTCTTTGCGGATGTTTTTAATTGCTTAGCAACTGAGAATCTTAGTGCCTCAGGACCTCAAAAAATTATTTATTCATGTGCTGCATTTCGTAGATAAATGTGTCCAGATCTACATTGAGAACCAGAAGTGACAGCGCTTTTTCTACAATCAATTTCACGTTGCCCGGCGTGAAGCCCAAAGCCAAGGCAAATTTTGCTAAAAGGTCTTTTTGTTTAGGTCCCAGAACGTGGTCGACAAATACCATTCGGGATAAATCATACAAGCGCTCCAGTCGGTGAATATAAATGGACGGTGCGTTAATGGGGTATTTCATGGGGTTTTCCAAGATTTCCTCATATTCGTCTTTGGAAATCTCCAGTTTGACTGCAAGCTTGTCCAGGAACGCCCTTGCTTCGGTACTCATGTCGCCATCGGCCACGGCAACTCTTACAATAGCAGAGAAATGACCTTTGTTACGACTTTTGAATTCGCTATCAAATAAATCTGAAATTGACATAGATGTGTGTTTTTGTTTAACTCAAATTTACGAATTTTCTGTTTCCTTCGGATTAAATTGGTAAGCTTTTCTTAACGGACGAAAGCAATTATCAAAATAAGTTGTAAGTTTGATAACCCAATCTTAAAAACTGTTTTGAATGTCCGAATTTCTAACGTATTTTAATATCGGCCTGCATCATGTGCTGGATATTAATGCTTACGATCATATATTGTTTCTGATTGCCCTGGTTACTCCATATGCATTTAAAGACTGGAAAAGAGTACTTATACTGGTGTCGTTGTTTACCCTCGGCCATACATTGTCCCTGATTCTTTCGGTTTTTGGTGTGTTATACATCAAACCCGGACTGGTTGAGTTTTTGATTCCGATTACGATTTTAGTCACTGCTTTGTTTAATTTGTTTACTGCAGGAAAATCGGGGAAGAATGAAAGTATTACGTTCATCGCGTTGGTAACTGTTTTTTTTGGGATCATACACGGATTAGGTTTTTCCAGTTATTTTAAATCGATACTGCCGGGGAGTGCTTCCGAAAAATTGGTTCCAACATTGGAATTTGCGGTAGGAATTGAAGCGGCACAGATTATAGTAGTGTTAGCGGTTTTAATAATATCCTATATTGTACAGACGTTTTTCAGGTTTTCAAAACGGGACTGGTCTTTGGTTATGTCGGCTTTTGTAACAGGAGTTGTGCTGCCGATGATAATTGAAAGTGAGATTTGGAACAGATAATTTGATGATGAAAGTAGAGAAGAAAGAAAAATACGATAAAGCTTATTTGCGCATTGCTAAAGAATGGGGGCAATTGTCCTACTGTCAGCGCAAAAAAGTTGGCGCAATTATAGTAAAAGACCGAATGATAATTTCTGATGGCTATAACGGAACACCATCGGGATTTGAAAATTGCTGCGAAGACGATGAAGGGCTGACCAAATGGTATGTTCTACACGCCGAAGCTAATGCTATTTCAAAAGTGGCCCGTTCCACGCAGTCGTGCGAAGGGGCGACTCTTTATATTACGCTTTCGCCTTGCAAGGAATGCAGTAAACTGATCCATCAGTCGGGTGTGAAACGTGTGGTTTATCACGAAGGGTATAAGGACGATTCCGGATTGGATTTTTTGAGAAAAGCCGGAGTTGAGGTAGATATCATTACTGAGTTGGATTTTGACTAAGCGATAATGAGAATTAAGAAACTATACTTGCCGATTATTCTGGCTACTGCTTTGGCGGTGGGTGTACTCATTGGGGGTTACCTTAATTTTAAGGGACCGGGCAGAGGATTTACGTCGAATTCGAACCGAAGCAAGTTGAATAAACTCATCGAATTGATCGAAAGCGAGTATGTTGATGATGTGAATACCGATTCGATTGTAGATTTAACGGTAAACGGAATCCTGGAAAAATTGGATCCGCATTCGGTATACATTGCCAAAGGCGAAATGGAGCAGGTATCCCAAAGCATGAAGGGGGATTTTGTAGGTATTGGTGTGAATTTCTACATGTATAACGATACAGTTGCTATCATCAAGCCGATTGAAAAAGGTCCATCGGAAGCTGCCGGGCTGAAAGCCGGCGATCGAATCCTGTACGCAGGCAAAACAAAACTCTTCGGAAGAAAATTGCCAAGCGACAGTCTGTTTTCAAAACTGAAAGGGGAAGAAGGTTCGAAAGTGCAACTGACCATCTATCGAAAATCAGAAAATAAAAAATTCAACGTTACGATTACTCGAGGAGTCATACCTATAAAAAGCGTGGATATTGCCACTATGTTGGATAAGAAAACCGGTTACATTAAAGTTAACCGTTTTGCCGAAACCACCTATAAAGAATTTCATAACGGTTTGCTTGGGTTAAAAAAACAAGGCGCAACGGAGCTTATTGTTGATGTTCGCGACAATGGAGGTGGTTATATGGAAATGGCAGACGAGATAGCTGATGAATTCCTCAAGAATGACGAGCTCATTGTAAAAACAAAAAATAAAAAAGGCAATATCGATAAGACCTATGCTACAGAAGCCGGGAATTTCGAGAACGGAAAAGTCTATGTGCTGATCAACGAAAATACGGCCTCGGCGAGTGAAATTTTGGCCGGTGCCATTCAGGATAATGACAGAGGTATTATTGTAGGGCGACGTTCTTTCGGAAAAGGGCTGGTGCAAAAAGAGATACCGTTGGGCGACGGCTCGGCTGTACGATTGACAGTGGCGCGATATTATACGCCGTCTGGGCGTTCAATCCAAAAGCCTTATAATCATGGAGCGGAAGAATATTTTAATGATTTTCAAAAACGTTTTGTGAGTGGAGAACTTTTTGCTGCCGACAGTATTAAAGTGGCCGACAGTTTAAAATTCAAAACCAAAAAAGGGCGCATCGTTTATGGTGGCGGTGGGATAATTCCTGATGTTTTTGTGCCGATTGAAGGAAGTCACGGAGATGAGGCTTTAGGGATGTTGATGCAATCGGGATTGATGAGTTACTTCGTTTTTGAACAACTGGATAAAGATCGAAAAGCATTCCAGAACCTTACGTTTCCTCAATTAATGCAAAAATTAGATGAGACAGATGTATACTTCAAGAACTTCAAAAGCTATATTTCGAAAAGCGGATTGGTTATTAATATGGACAGTCAGAAATCAACAGTAAAACGATATATAGCAGCTGAATTTGCAAGGCAGCTGTTCGATGAAGGCAAATATTTCGAGATGGTGCTTAAAGAAGATGCGATGATAAAAACCGTGTTGAAAAAAGAATAAAAAAGGGTTTCCATATTGGAAACCCTTTTTTATTTGCGAATACTATCGTGCGAATGTGTTTCTATGCCGTCGTTCCACAAAACCAACAGGTCTGTTGCTACAGCAGCACCGCTCCCGGCAGCTATGGAAAGTTGGCTGCGATGTCCGGCTAAGGTTCCGCAAACATAAATTCCGTCTGCTACCTTATGGTCAATATTCTTGAGTTGGATTCGGTTCTTTTCCGCCAGCGATTTTTTGTGTGGTTCGATGTAGTGCATTAAGCCTTCAATCGCAAACAGATTGGAAGAGCCAATGGCGACCACAATGTTTCTTGAAGTGTACGAATTTTTATTGGTGTGGACGGCAAAATTTCCGGCTTCTCCTTCTACTTTAAGTACTTTCTCTTCTTCTATCTGTTGTATATGTGGATAGATTTCTGCTAAATGATGGGTGCTTTCAGTTAGTAACTCAGCGCCTAATTTCCCGTTAGGAATCCCATAAGCATTATGAAAAATAGCATCCTGTAATGAGGATGCTTTCTGGTGGGTTATGATTCCAATGTTTTTGTCGGCAGCAAAAGCTTTTTTATGGGCAGACCCCAATATTAGGGCGCAGGACACGCCTGAAACGCCGCCACCAATGATAAGGACGTCAAACATAAAATTAATTCCCTCGGGTTTTCTCGTCAATCAATTTTGACATGCGGAAAATTAATAAGATGCAAACTGCGCAAAGTGAAGCGGCAATTCCGATCAATGCAACCAAACTGTTGCCTTCGAAAAGGTTATTGAAATCAAGTAATGTAACGTTGAAAATAACCAGGCCTAAGGCTAGGGCAATCATGATATAGGTAAAAATTTTCATTTTTGCTATTTAATTTGTTAAACGTATTTGATGTAATTTGTGTAAGCGTCGTCTTTGGTAAGGAAAATCGCGTACTTTTGGAAAGTTGTCAAATAATGGGTGAAATTAGTAAAAATCAAGCTAAACGAACAAACCTTTAACATTGCCGGCAAATAATTTAACAGCAATGGCTAAAAGTATTACGCCAAAAACTTTTCGGATAACACCAAGTCCTGTTTTTCCTAACAATCTTTCGATTTTTCCGGATAATTTTAATACGACATAAACAATGATGATGTTGATGAGAATCGCGATTACAATGTTTATCGATGCGTATTGTGCCCGAAGGGAAAGCAAAGTGGTCATAGTTCCTGCCCCGGCTATGAGGGGAAAGGCTAAAGGGACAATGCTTGCTGTTTTGGGTTCTTCATCTTTGTATATACTTATGCCTAGGATCATTTCGAGTGCCAGGAAAAACAAAATAAAGGAACCGGCTACTGCAAAGGATTTTACATCAACTCCCATGAATTTCAAGATTTCTTCCCCTACAAATAAAAAGGTAATCATGATGATTCCCGAGACAATCGATGCTTTTTCCGATTGGATGTGCCCCACTTTCGTGCGCAGATCCACTATGATGGGAATCGTCCCAACTATATCGATTACCGCAAAAAGTACCATTCCGATCGTTAAAATTTCTTTCCAGTCAAATCCCATAAGGCAGTGGTTTTTTTGATGGCGCAAAAGTATTTCTTTCCGAAACTAAATATAACTAATAAATCGTTAATTTTTGATATTTAGGAAAATATGGTTTTAAACTTTGTAACTTTGCGGCAAATACAAGTTTTTAATTATGTTTCAGTTAGGGAAAACCATCGTTTCGGAGGAGATTTTAGAGAAGGAGTTTGTGTGCAATTTGTCTGCTTGTAAGGGAGGTTGTTGTGTGGATGGCGATGCCGGCGCGCCCTTAACAGAAGAAGAAACAAAAATTTTAGCCGAAATTTTCCCGAAAGTAAAACCTTTTTTGCGTCCGGAAGGCATAGTGGCCATCGAGGAGCAAGGCACTTTCGTTGTGGGAGAAGATGGTGAGTTTGAAACGACACTTATAGATGGTGCCGATTGCGCTTATGTGATTTTCGACGGAAAGACCGCGCTTTGCGGTATCGAGCAGGCTTATAATCAAGGTTTGATCGACTGGAAAAAACCAGTTTCCTGTCATTTATATCCTATCCGTGTTAAGGAATTTTCAGAGTTTTCTGCGGTGAATTACCATAAGTGGCACATTTGTGATGATGCCTGTTCACTTGGAAAAGAATTGGGGGTTCCTGTTTATAAGTTTGTCAAGGAAGCTCTTGTTCGGAAATTTGGTCAGGAGTGGTATTCGGAATTGGAAAAAGTAGCCGAAGAACTTGAAAAATAAACCCTCGTTTTTTAGATTGTTAATAAGCTTTTAAGCCTTTGTTTTTACTGTGTTTTTGGTGAAATCCCGAAAAAAACGTATATTTGTAAATCACTGAAAAACAGTGCTTTATAATGTAAAATTTAAGTCAGAAAGAAAATTCTTCATTGTTAAAAACTCGGTCAAATTGTGAATAAGTTTGACTTTCTTTTTACAATTCAAATAGCAATCTTTGTAAACCCCAATCGAGTTAATTAATCAATTTTTAATCCTATAAAAGTCAGCATACTATGTCAGTAGTCGAACCTATATTGCAAGAAAACAAAGATCGTTTCGTGATTTTCCCTATCAAACATCATGATATCTGGGAATGGTACAAGAAATCGCAAGCCAGTTTCTGGACTGCGGAAGAAATCGATTTGCATCAGGATTTAACCGACTGGAACAGTAAACTGAATGATGATGAAAAATATTTCATCAAGCATATACTTGCGTTCTTTGCTGCTTCAGACGGAATCGTAAATGAGAATTTAGCGGAAAATTTCGTAAATGAAGTGCAGTACCCAGAGGCTAAGTTTTTCTATGGTTTCCAAATTATGATGGAAAACATTCACAGTGAAACCTATTCATTGTTGATTGACACCTATGTGAAAAATGAAGAGGAAAAAGATCAGTTGTTCCATGCTATCGATGTGTTTCCGGCAATCAAGAAAAAAGCCGAATGGGCATTAAAATGGATTGAGTCAGATTCGTTTGCTGAAAGATTGATCGCTTTTGCAGCGGTGGAAGGTATCTTCTTTTCCGGAGCATTCTGTTCCATTTTCTGGTTGAAAAAACGCGGATTGATGCCGGGCTTAACGTTCTCTAACGAGCTGATTTCCCGTGATGAAGGAGTTCACTGTGATTTTGCGGTGCACTTACACAACCATCACTTGGTGAACAAGGTTTCTAAATCCAGAATTACCGAGATTATCACCGATGCGTTGAATATCGAAAGAGAATTTATTACCGAATCGCTTCCGGTAAGTTTGATTGGAATGAACTCAGTGCTGATGACGCAGTACTTAGAGTTTGTGGCTGATCGATTATTGGTGGAGCTAGGTTGTTCAAAAGTGTACAACTCTACGAATCCGTTCGACTTTATGGACATGATTTCGTTGCAGGGAAAAACCAATTTCTTCGAAAAACGAGTGTCAGAATACCAAAAAGCAGGAGTGTTGAACAAAGACACTGATTCGCAAAAAATTAGCTTTGACGCTGATTTTTAATGAAATAAAAAAAACAGACAATTCACGGCCCAGTGCCATTATAAATAGTTAACCTTCAAAACAGTAACCCTATGTATGTAGTAAAAAGAGACGGAAGAAGAGAACCGGTAATGTTCGATAAGATTACGGACCGAGTTAGAATCCTATGTTATGGATTAAACGATTTGGTTGATCCGGTAAAAGTGGCTATGCGCGTTATTGAAGGTTTGTACGACGGAGTAACCACTTCCGAATTGGATAATTTAGCGGCTGAGACAGCGGCTTCCATGACGGTAACTCATCCGGATTATGCGCAATTGGCAGCGCGTATCGCTGTTTCCAACTTGCATAAAAACACGAAAAAATCGTTCTCAGAAACGATGTCCGATATGTATCATTACGTGAATCCGAGAACAGGGCAGGAGTCGCCTTTGTTGTCTGATGAAGTACATGAAGCTATCATGGCTAATGCGGAAATCCTTGATTCCACAATTATCTATAACCGCGATTTTAATTACGATTATTTCGGATTTAAAACCTTAGAGCGCTCGTATTTATTACGTATCAACGGAAAGATTGTTGAGCGTCCGCAGCACATGTTAATGCGTGTGGCTGTTGGGATTCATTTAAATGATATTCCTGCGGCGATTGAAACGTATGAGTTGATGTCGAAGAAATTCTTTACGCATGCAACGCCAACGCTTTTCAATGCAGGTACGCCAAAACCGCAAATGTCTTCTTGTTTCCTTTTAACGATGCAGGATGACAGTATTGACGGAATTTATGATACACTAAAACAAACGGCTAAAATCTCGCAATCAGCGGGAGGAATAGGTTTGTCTATCCATAATGTAAGAGCAACAGGTTCTTACATCCGCGGAACTAACGGAACTTCAAACGGTATCGTACCGATGTTGCGCGTATTCAATGATACGGCTCGTTATGTAGATCAGGGTGGAGGAAAACGTAAAGGAAGTTTTGCGATTTACATCGAACCTTGGCATGCCGATATTTTCGATTTCCTGGATTTAAAGAAAAACCACGGAAAAGAGGAAATGCGTGCGCGTGATTTGTTCTTCGCTATGTGGATGAACGATTTGTTCATGAAACGTGTGCAGGATGATGCACATTGGACGTTAATGTGTCCGAACGAATGTCCGGGATTGTATGATGTATACGGTGATGAGTTCGATGCGATGTACATTAAATATGAACAAGCCGGAAAAGGAAGAAAAACCATCAAAGCCCGTGAGCTTTGGGAGAAAATCCTTGAATCGCAAATTGAGACTGGAACGCCTTACATGCTTTATAAAGACGCGGCGAACCGTAAATCAAACCAGAAAAATTTAGGAACTATCCGTTCATCAAATTTATGTACGGAGATTTTAGAATATACTTCTGCTGATGAAATCGCAGTATGTAACCTGGCGTCGATTTCATTGCCGATGTTCGTGGAAAATGGTCAGTTTAATCATCAATTGTTGTATGATGTAACCAAACGTGTTACCAGAAACTTGAACAAAGTAATTGACCGCAACTATTATCCGGTGCAGGAAGCAGAGAATTCGAATATGCGTCACCGTCCTGTTGGATTAGGTGTGCAAGGTTTGGCTGATGCATTCATTTTGATGAGAATGCCGTTTACCTCGGATGAAGCTAAAAAACTAAACCAGGAAATTTTTGAAACCATTTATTTCGCTGCGGTAACCACTTCAATGGAAATGGCTAAAGAAGAAGGCCCGTACTCAACATTTGTCGGGTCGCCTATTTCTCAGGGTGAATTCCAATATAATCTTTGGGGATTAAATGACGGTGATTTAAGCGGTCGTTGGGACTGGACTTCACTTCGTAAAGAAGTAATGGAGCATGGTGTTCGCAACTCGTTGTTGATGGCTCCGATGCCGACAGCTTCTACATCGCAAATCCTTGGAAACAACGAAGCGTTTGAACCGTATACTTCCAATATTTACACTCGTCGTGTATTGTCTGGTGAGTTTATCGTTGTAAACAAGCATTTGTTGCATGATTTAGTGAGCTTAGGATTGTGGAATGAGACGCTGAAACAGGAAATCATGCGTGCCAACGGTTCGATTCAGGATATCAACGGAATTCCGCAGGATATCAAGGAATTGTACAAAACGGTTTGGGAAATGAGTATGAAAGATATTATCGACATGTCTCGTCAGCGCGGTTATTTCATTGACCAGTCACAATCATTGAACCTGTTCATGGAAGGGGCTACGTTTTCTAAACTGACATCAATGCACTTCTACGCTTGGCAGTCTGGTTTGAAAACGGGAATGTACTATTTGAGAACTAAATCTGCAGTAGATGCGATCAAGTTCACATTAAGCAACGATAAAAAATCAGAAACAGTACCGGTGCCGGCTGAAGTAGCCAATGAAAATGCACCGATGTCTGAAGACGAATTCAGAGCGATGCTGGAGCGTTCTAAGACTGCAGGGCCAGAGGATTGCGAAATGTGTGGTTCATAATAACAGGATTTGATTTGTAATTATAGATAGAAAGCAGCCGTCAATTTTGATGGCTGTTTTTTTTGTTTTTTATCGTAACTTTATGATAATCAAAGGGGTGTTAATTTAAAGAATAAAGTTATGAAAGCAATATTTACTCTTGCCCTGATTTTTTTGTCAACCTACTATGGTCTTAGTCAAGTGCTTTATAATGAAGCGTTTGAGTCATTACCTACGGGTACAATTTCTGTATCGACAGTCTCTTATGAAGATAATAATAGCCCCGTGCCTTCAGGTGCTCTTCAGATAATTCAAGATGAATCTGGAAAGCATTTTAGGGTAGGCATGCCTTGTAAATTTTATCGTATTACAAATTGGCATTTAAGAGAGCCAGGAAATAATGTTGTGAATTTAGAATTTGATTTCTATACAGGAGGTTTGACGGATTATGTGTCAAGGGGTGGAATTTTTTTTACTGATGGTGAATTTCACAGTATTGGTTTTCTTATGCACTCATCTACTAAAAAGATTGTTTGGCCTGATTGGAGTCCTTGGGAGCCTTGGTATGAGATGGAGTTAGGAGAAGGCAATTCAAGTGTTTTCTTGCCTTTGAATTCTTGGGTTCGGTTGAAGATGTCTTATGATGTTATTCTAAAACAGGCTAGATTTTCTGGGCCTGGTTTTAGTAAGGTGTATAATTTCGTGGATGATTCGTTTTCTGATAGTCTTGGGCTTTTATATTTCTTGCATATAGGAGAATTTCAAAATTATTATTATGGTTATGATAATATTGTGGTGACGGCTACACCTTCGTCTTCTTTGAGTGTAGGGTTCTCAGAAACGCAATCAGAAATTTTACGCCTTTATCCTAATCCGGCAAGCGATTATATTACTGTTGAATCGGAAGCTGAAATTATAAATGTTTATATCTACGATGTTAATGGGAAAAGAAGTGATGTGTTGCTTCAGGGTAATAAAATAGATGTTTCACAATTTCCTGCGGGGAACTATATTGTAGGTTTGAAAACCGACAAAGGGTTTGTTTCTCAAAAAATAGTTAAGAAGTGATGTTGTGTTTTTAGCTCTAGGTATGATCTTGAAATTGGTTTCTTTTCGAAACAGTTGGTGGAAAAAACTAATTTTTTATTTTTACTTATAATTATGAAACTTCTTTTAAGCAAGCGGTCATTTATGAAATGGCTGTTTTTTATTTTATAGTGATTCATTAATGTCTTCGTACCTTTGTAGTTCTAAAAATGACAATCATGACAAAAGACAAGAAAAAAGGTGTTTACACCGGAATCATTGAACAAGATGCTGACGGGAATTATTTCTGCGGGGAATATTTACTGGATTACCAGTACACGGCAGCTAATTTTAAGTTGGGAGATGAAATCAATATCAAATCGGTAATTGAAAATCCGAGTGATAAAAGTTATGATAAATATCCAAAGAAATCGCGCAATTTCTTTCTTGCCAACAATAAAGAATAAGATATATAATTAAAAGTTTTTGCATTGAGTAATTTATATTTCATCGACCGAAGCAATGTCAGACTGGAAGACGTGGTTTTTAATGAAGCGGTTTCAGAACAGATCAAGCAGTTTTTATGCGAATACCAGTTTCGGGAAGTGCTTGAAAAATATGATTTGCCGGTAGTGAATAAAATGCTGCTGTATGGTAAAACCGGCTGCGGGAAAACCATGACGGCTAAAGCCATTGCGAAACAGTTGGACAAGAAATTGATTATCGTCAATCTGGCCAGTATTGTTTCTTCTAAATTAGGGGAAACCGCTAAAAATATTGAAGGGTTGTTCAAGGAGGTTAATTACGAAAGCGCAGTTTTATTTTTTGATGAATTTGATTCGTTGGGGCAGATCCGAGATTACGATAACAAAGACAGCAGCGAAATGAAACGTGTCGTGAATGCGATCCTGCAGTTGATTGATAATTTTCCCAAAAAATCCATTCTGATTGCAGCGACCAATCAAATTCAAATGATTGATGATGCCCTGGTGCGCCGTTTTGAGTTGAAACTCGAATTCACCTCCCCATCACAGGAAGTGTTGGACAAGTATTATGACTCCCTATTGTCGAAATACCCAACCCAATTTCAGCAGTTGGACCGTGTTTATGATGTTTCCTTTGCTGAGGCTAAGAATCATGTATTTAAATCGGTGAAAAACAATATTATTCAAGCGGAGATCCACAAACAGGCAAATAAATAAATGATGAAACTCCTTCGAACGACTTCGGAAAACCCGGATTTCAAATACCTTACCCAATTATTTGACACGTATTTGATAGATATTGATGGCGATGAAAAGGATTTCTTCGCGCAATACAATCAGATTTACTTCGAAAATGCAATCGTTTGTTATGAAAACAATATTCCGGTTGGTTGCGGTGCGCTCAAACCGTACGATTTGCAAACGGGCGAAATCAAACGAATGTTTGTGCATCCGGGCCATAGAAATAAAGGTATTGCCATGGCTGTTTTAGAGGAATTGGAAGTCTGGGCCAAAGAATTGCAATTTACTACCTGTATACTTGAAACTTCTGTCAAGCTTGAAAATGCCATTGCTTTGTATGAAAAAGTCGGCTACCATCAAATACCTAGGTACGGTCAGTATGTTGACGTAGAAAGCAGTGTTTGCATGAAAAAAAATATATAACAGATTTCGATTTGCAATTTGTACATTCGTAACGCTAAATTTTCAAACTTTAGGTTATGATGCAATGGGAACAGCTACTGTCATTAAGGAGGCAGGGTGATACGAGTAAACGATTACGAAAAGAACAGGACGATACCCGATTAGGGTTTGAAGTCGACTACGACCGAATCATATTTTCTTCTGCTTTCCGAAGCCTGCAGGATAAAACGCAGGTGATTCCGCTTTCCAAAACTGATTTTGTGCATACCCGGTTAACGCATAGTTTGGAAGTTTCCGTTGTTGGACGTTCTCTTGGGCGTTTGGTCGGGAAACAGCTTCTTGAAAAATACCCTCATTTAAAAGAAGTTCACGGATTTCATATGAATGATTTCGGTGCAATTGTGGCTGCGGCCGCTTTGGCGCATGATATCGGGAATCCGCCTTTTGGACACTCCGGGGAAAAGGCCATCGGCGAATATTTCAAAACCGGAGCAGGGCAACAATACAAAGAAAAATTAACAGACAAAGAATGGCAGGACCTGATCGATTTCGAAGGGAATGCCAACGGTTTTTCGGTTCTGACAGGTTCGCGTCCGGGTGTGGAAGGAAGTTTGCGTTTAACCTATGCAACGTTGGGTGCTTTTATGAAGTATCCGAAAGAAAGCCTTCCTAAAAAACCAACCGCAAACATAGCTGATAAAAAATATGGATTCTTTCAACAGGACAAGCCGTTTTTCAATGAAGTAGCTTCCGAATTGGGTTTGATCTCTAATAAAACCGGAAATGATGTAGGTTTTGAAAGGCATCCTCTGGCTTATTTGGTGGAAGCCGCCGATGATATCTGTTACACTATAATCGATTTCGAAGACGGAATCAACCTTGGCCTGATACAGGAAGAATTTGCCTTGGAATATCTTATCAAGCTGGTTAAAAACAATATTGATGCCGATAAATATAAATCATTGATTACTAAGGAAGATAGAATCAGTTACTTGCGGGCTTTGGCTATAGGTAGTCTGATAAGTGATGCGGTTAAAGTCTTCATTGCGAATGAAAAACTGATACTCGAAGGTAAATTTCCTTATGCTTTAACAGATAAAAGCGAGTTTAAGGCGCAGATGAATGATATTATCAAAATCAGTATAAAAAATATTTACCAAAGCAGAGAAGTGGTTGAAAAAGAAGTGGTCGGTTATCAGGTTATTAATACGCTTTTGGATAAATTTTCATCGGCTTATAATAATAAATTTGAAGGTAAATCCAGTAATTATGATGAATTGATACTCAATTTGTTACCCGAAAAATTTGTAACCGAAAAAATGAGCCTTTATGAACGATTGATGCACATCTGTCATTTCGTTTCAATGCTTACTGATGGAAAGGCACTTCAATTATTTAAAATTATCAGAGGAATTAGTTAATTATTTTGTTTTTTTTTGAATGCGGAATTAATTGTTTAATTTTGTGGTACTTAACTACAAAAATTTAATAAAAAAAGCTATGAAAAAAATTACAATCGGACTTTTTTTACTAGCATCGCTTTTTGGGTTTTCTCAAAATCCTTTGGAGAAAATTAAAGCATATGCAGGTAAAAACAGCGCTAAATTTTCATTAACTAGAGAGGATGTGTCCGATTTGGTTATAGTGAATGAATTTAGTTCCGAAACTACAGGGATAAACAATTACCACGTTAAGCAGCGTTGTAATGGTATCGAGGTTTTTAATTCGGATTCTAATTTCTGGGTTAAAAACGGTGAGGTTATCAATGGAGGGGAAGATTTTATTCCTAACGTAAAACAGAAAATTAATGCTGCTGTTCCGGTATATGATGTAACTGCTTCATTGTTAAATGTCCTGAAAGAAATCAATGAGACTAAATTAGCTTCAATTGAAATCCTTGAAAAATCTGGGAACGAATACAAATTAAGTAATGGAGCGCTTGCGGAAAACCCAATAAGAGCTGAGTTGGTTTATTTCAGAACGGATGAAAATAGATTGCAATTAGCTTGGGATTATGAGTTTTATTCGCAGGATTTTCAACATTTATGGAACCTGAAAGTTGATGCTTTAACCGGTAAGCTTTTAGAAAAAATGGACATGACACTGAATTGTAATTTCGGAGGAAATCACACAGGGCACGCTCATTATTCAAATAAATTTACTGAGAATTTCTTTAAAAACAGTTCTTCTGTCGCATTGAATCCAGGAACAACAAATTACCGTGTTATTCCATGGAATTATGAAAGTCCAAACCATAGTCCGAGACAACTTATCCAAAATCCGGAATATGTTACTAACGCGTCGCCTAACGGTTGGCACAGTACCGTAGCTACACCCGGGGGGACTGGTGATTCCAATAACCAATTTAAAACTACCCAAGGGAATAACGTTATCGCATACGAAGACACTGATGATAATAATGATGTAGGATTTCAAGCAACCGGAACAGGAACTTTCCCTAATCTTACTTTTGATTTCCCATATCCTGGTACCTCGGCAGTGGCTACTACTTATTTGCCTGCGGCTACTACCAATTTATTCTATATGAATAATATCATGCACGACTTGTGGTATCAGTATGGCTTTAATGAGGCGAATAAAAATTTCCAAGTCAAAAATTATGGTCTTGGATTAGTAACAGGAGAAAATGACAGAGTTCATGCACAGGCTCAAGATGGTTCTGAATTATCGCCACCAAAATTAAATAATGCAAACTTTTCGACACCGGTAGATGGTCAGTCGCCAAGAATGCAGATGTATTTGTGGAATTCTCCTCCTGCGCCAACCCTGGCTATTAATGCGCCATCAACTCTAGCTGGCACATATGCTATTCAGGATAATGGTTTCAATCCGGGTCATGTAGCTTTACCGGCTTCTCCGGCAGGTATAACTGGTACACTGGTTTTGTATAATGATGGTACGCCTGATACTTCAGATGCTTGTACGGCTGCAGTTAATGCGGCTGCTTTAAACGGGAATATAGCTGTGATCAGGAGAGGTGTTTGCGACTTTGCTTCAAAGGTTAAGCGCGCTCAACAAGCCGGTGCAAGAGCTGCAATTATAGTTAACAATGAACCTGGAAATATTACCATGCAAGGTAGTGATGGTACAATTACTATACCTGCAGTAAGTGTTTCAAAGGACGATGGTGAAAGAATTATAGCTGGTTTAACTGGAACAACAACCGGTACTCTGTCTGCTGCGGCAGCCGGGTTCGTGAATGCTGACGGGGATCTTGACAATGGGGTCATTGCTCACGAATATGGACATGGAATTTCAACAAGATTGTCTGGTAACTGTTTGGGCGGTTCTTCTGAGCAAATGGGTGAGGGATGGTCGGACTGGTTCTGGTTAATGATGCAGATCAAACCAGGCGATACCAGAAATGACAACAGAGGATTTGCTACTTTCACTGCGGGTCAAGCAACAACAGGAGGTGGTATTAGACCGTATAAATATAGTACAAACATGTCTGTAAATCCAATGACGTACGGATATACTAACGATATGTGGTATACCAGCGGAGGTGTGACTTATGTAGATGTTCACTCGGTAGGTTCAGTTTGGGCTACTATCTTATGGGATTTGGCTTGGAATTACATCGATAAATACGGATATGATCCAAATATTTATACCGGAACCGGTGGTAATAACAAAGTGATGCGTTTGATTTTGGATGCTATTAAATTGGACGGATGTTCACCAACGTTTATAACGGGTCGTGACGCTATTATCGCAGCCGATCAGGCAACTACGGGAGGACAAAACTATTGTTTGATTTGGCAGACATTTGCCAGACGTGGTGTTGGACGATATGCGACTTCAGGTCCAAATAACACTGGAGGTGCTGGTATTCAAGATCAGACTGAAGATTTTACAGTGCCGCCAGCAGGTCCAAATTGTACTTTGGCAGTAGATGAATTCCAAAACGAAAATGTAATTCGTGTATATCCTAACCCAACAAGAGGTCAGTTGAATATCGCGATCAGCAATTACTCAGGTAAATTGTCTGTTCAGGTTTTCGACTTGAATGGAAGAAAAGTTTACAACCAGGAAGTTAATGATTTCAATCTTGAAAGCGCTATCCAGCTTGGAAACCTTCAGTCAGGTATGTATCTGATTAAAGTAGATGGTGAGAATATCAACTATACTCAAAAAATTATTCTAAACTAAGAATACCTTTTGATAAAATAAAAAAAGGGAACCCAATTGGGCTCCCTTTTTTTATTTTAAATCAATACATTTTCTTTGAGAGATGTTTCTTCGGATTCGGTTATTAAACCATTGTAATCGGGATTGTGGTTGTCCCATATTTTCCAAATACCATCTTTTTTCTTAATGAAATAGGTTTGCTTGTTTATTTTGTTGTAGACTTTAACTGGATCGTCTTTTTTGTTTTGCCATTCAATATTCCAAAATTTCTTTGCCGAAAGCACTACTAAGCTGTTATCAGCACTGCTCAATTTAAAATCATATACTTCGAAGTTGGAACGGTTGTCAGTGGAGTTGATCTTGAAATTTAGAGCCGAATACCTTTGAAGGGCATCACTAATCCTTTTTATTAAAGGTCCGTCTGCAAATAAATAATCAGTCAGATTGCCTAAATCAATTTTTGGGAGCTTCTGGATGCATTTAAATTCTTCCAGGCAATAGTTGGATACTAATTCTTTAAACTCTTCCGTAAAAGCCTTGTTTTGGTCTGTTTTTGGATTTGTCTCTTTTGTTTTTTGATGGGAAAGAAAATCATTTAGGGAAGGATGTCCTAAAAAGATCGCGAGTTTGTCCAATGTCTTTAGAAACCTTAAATCGGGATTTGTTTTTTCTGTATAGGCGTCATTGAAAATTCGCTGTAAAGTCATGCCGGAAATTGATAGGCTTGTCTTGTTTTTTTTGGAATTTTTCAGGAAAGTTGTTTTTGTCAGCGCATCCGAAATAATTTGCGAAAGAACAATGCATTGCGTTCTGTTCCAGTCAGGATTACTTCCGATAGAACTGTGTACAACCGAAGGATGCGACCTTATGCACTCCTTGAGTTGGTCTATAATAAGTTTCATTTGTTGTTGTGTTGTTGTTGCGGGTTAGTTTGTTATTCTATTTCAATAGTTTAAGAAATTAAATTAAAAATGTAAATGTAAGATTTTTTTGTTTAAAAAACATAGCTTAACCCTAAGCCCAATATTTGTTTTAACTGTACTTTTGGTCCTCGTGTTACCACCACGCCGTCAACTTCATCTTTTGATTTGATGTCGTCGTCATAAATCAGGTTTGTGGAGATGTTGGCTCGGACGTGGGAGTTGACAATCATATCCATCTGTACCTGCCAATCGATATCAATGTTCCCAAAGTTTTTGATGTAATCCGTGTAAAGTACTAAACGGTGGTCAAGCATGATGTTTTTGAAGATCTCTTTTTTGTATTGATTGGTCACTAAAAAACCCATTTCAGTCCTTGTTTTTTTACCATGGCTGATAAGGTTTCCGTTTGCGTCATAGGTTGCTTTGTCTACCCCGAACGAACCCTGATCGGCCAAGCGCTCATCTAAAACTAATGTGGTTTTAAAGGTTAAAGGTGATACGTAGACTCTTAGGATACCCTCTCCTTCTTTTTTAACATACTCGGTTCCTAAACCAAAAAACACATAGGCTGGAGCAAAAGGCCGGGAAATAGCCAAATCGGTATTTGGATAAGCGTAACCGTTTGTGAATTGGGTGTTGAAATTAAATTTAGCCGAATAATACCAATTTGAAATCGTATCTGTCTTAAACCCGGCTGTCGAGTTAAGTTGGATTACATCGTCTGTTTTTCTCGCTTCTATTCCGTCTTGTTTGTTCAATCCGTAGCGGGCTATAAGCTCGTTATGCCATATGAAACGTCCTTTAGTGTACTTTCGGACAAATGCGCCCTTCAAAATCCCGGAAATGGCATTTTCTCCACCGGCACTCCAATTTACAAAGGCAATCTGAGTTAAATCAAGTCCTAAGGTGTTTTTTGATTCCCATCGTTTAATGGTGTCCGGAACAGTTGTTCGGACAATATTTTGGGAAAAACTTTGTTGAAATGCTACAATACAGATTAATCCTAATAAATAGGTTTTCAAGGAATTCATGGCAACAGGTTAGGTTAAATTTGGTGCAAAAATGAACATTTTCAACGACTTGAGAAAATCGTTTTCAAACTATTAACGTCGATGCCGCAAATTTGTTGTTGCTCCAAAACAGTGCCTTGTTCTATGAAAATATCTGGAATTCCTATTTTTTTTACAGAAATCGAATAATTGTTTTCCGCACAGAAGGAGGAAATTATACTGCCGAAACCACCTATGACAGTTCCTTCTTCAACGGTAATGATGTGTTTGTGCGTTTCGCAGATTGTCTTTAGTGTTTCGATATCTAAGGGCTTTACAAACGGGAAATGATAGTGCGAGAATAGTTCGCTGTTATCGGACTCTTTAAGCGCTGTGGTTACGTTATTCCCTATGAAACCCGTTGAAAGTATTGCTGTCTCAGTTCCTTTTCGAAGTTCTTTTGCCTTTCCGATTTCGACTTTCTCAAACGGTTGTTTCCAGTCTACCATAATTCCTCTTCCACGTGGATAACGAATTGCGATTGGATGTTCCAGGCCTAGTTGGGCTGTGTACATGATATTACGTAACTCCAATTCGTCCTTTGGGACAGAAAGTATTATGTTCGGGATGCAATTCAAATAGGCTAAATCATAAGCGCCATGGTGTGTGGCGCCGTCTTCTCCAACCAGTCCTGCACGATCCAGACAGAAAATTACCGGTAAATTTTGCAAAGCTACATCATGGATCAATTGGTCATAAGCCCGCTGCATGAAAGTGGAGTAGATGTTGCAAAACACGATCATTCCCTGCGTAGCCATTCCGGCAGCTAAGGTTACGGCGTGTTGCTCGGCGATACCAACATCGATGGCGCGGTCAGGGAAAGCATCCATCATGAATTTCATGGAGGAACCCGTTGGCATTGCAGGTGTGATTCCGATTATTTTTTCATTTTGCTGAGCTAATTCCACTAAAGTATGTCCGAAAACATCCTGAAATTTAGGAGGTAGGTTTTCTTCATATTTAGGCAGGATTTCCCCCGTTTCTTTGTTGAATTTACCAGGTGCATGATATTTCACCTGATCTTCTTCAGCCAATTGCATGCCTTTGCCTTTGGTGGTTATGATGTGAAGGAACTTCGGTCCTTTTTTATGTTTTAAGCGGTTGAGTTCTTTCAGAAGCGCATCAAAATCATGACCGTCTATAGGGCCGGAATAATCAAAATTCAGTGACTTGATGATGTTGTTGGCTTTCGGGTTTTTTCCTTCCTTAACCGAAGTTAAGTAGTCTTTCAAAGCACCAACACTTGGGTCTATACCAATGGCGTTGTCGTTCAGGATAACCAATAAGTTGGCATCCGTAACACCGGCATGGTTGAGTCCTTCGAACGCCATTCCTGATGCGATGGATGCATCGCCGATGACAGCTATGTGTTGTTTTTCGGTTTCGCCTTTTAAATTGGATGCCAAAGCCATTCCCAGTGCTGCAGAAATTGAGGTTGATGAATGGCCAACTCCAAAAGTATCATAAATGCTCTCGCTTCGTTTCGGAAATCCCGATATTCCGTGGAGCTGACGGTTCGTGTGAAAAACGTCTCTTCGTTCGGTTAAAATCTTATGTCCGTATGCCTGATGTCCGACATCCCAAACTAATAAATCGTCAGGTGTGTTAAAAACGTAATGCAGAGCGATGGTGAGTTCAATTACGCCGAGACTGGCGCCCAAATGACCTTCTTTGCGTGAAACAATATCGATGATAAATTCTCGCAACTCTTTGGCTAAAGTCGGTAATTGCTCCGGCGAAAGCTTTCTTAAGTCGGTTGGGTTGTGGATATTTTGTAAGAGATTCTCAGGCATACAACAAATGTACGATTTGAAATTGTATTTTTGTTTTCATGGAAAATATTTTCACCGACGAATATTTTATGAAAAAAGCCTTTCAGGAAGCTGAAATAGCTTTTGAAAAAGGCGAAATTCCCGTGGGCGCCATTGTGGTGGTTGATAGCCGTGTGATTGCCCGTACGCACAACCTGACCGAATTGCTCAATGATGTTACAGCTCATGCTGAAATGCAGGCCATAACTTCTTCAGCGAATTTTTTGGGCGGAAAGTATTTGAAGGATTGTACGCTATATGTGACTTTGGAGCCTTGTCAGATGTGCGCCGGTGCTTTGTATTGGGCTCAGATTACAAAAATTGTTTACGGAGCCCGTGATGAACACCGCGGCTTTATGACAATGGGAGGGAAACTGCATCCGAAAACCATCGTCGTTGGTGGCGTTATGGAAAACGAATGTGGTAGTTTGATGAAACGTTTTTTTGCTGAAAGACGAAAATAAAAAACTGCTATCTCTCAGATAGCAGTTTGTTTAAATTGTCGGACTAATGTTATGTTTTATTCGCAGCCATCAATTTGACAACTGTTCTTTTCAGTTGAATTTTGAAAGTCTAAAGTAACATCAAAGCTGCCTTCTTCCCATGTTTTTTGCAGTGTTTTTAGAAATACTTCGGGAGATTGCGCTCCGGAAACCGCATATTTATCATCAAAAACAAAAAATGGGACGCCGTTTGCCCCAAGGCTTTGCGCTTCGTTCATTTCTTGTTCTACCTCATTAATATATGCGTCCGAATTTAAAACGGATTCAATTTCTTCCAGTTTCAACCCAACTCCTAAGGCGAGTTGCGTCAATGTGGATTTGTTGCCAATATCCAAACCTTCTGTGAAATGTGCTTTAAATAATGATTCTTCGAAAGTGTTACCCATATGATACTTTTTAGCGAGATGGGATAAACGATGCGCGTTTAAAGAATTAGCTAAAATGAGTTTTTCAAAATGATAATCCAATCCTACAGCTTTGGCTTGTTGTGTAACGCTTTCGTGCATAGCAACAGACCAGTTTCTGTCCCGGCCATATTTCTTAGCCAAATAATCAAACGTGTTGTCTTCGGGCTGATACTTGGCTCTTGGGTCGAGCTGAAAACTCTTCCATTCGATGGTAACAGCATCTTTATTCTCGAATTGTTGTAATGATTCTTCCAGTTTTCGTTTTCCGATATAACAAAACGGACACATTACATCGGACCAAATTTGTATTTTTAATTGATTATTCATTTTCGCAAGTTTTTATCCGGCTTTGCCAGATGTTTTGACACGGCAAAATTAACGAATTTGTTTGCGGACCGTTTTGTATTTAGGTTTTTATTAGGATAAGAAAGCTTAAAAATGAGCATAAAAAAACCGCCTCGTTTCACAACGGGCGGTTTGGTTTTATTTGACTTCATTTCCTTCTTTGTCAAAGAAATGATATTCAAGGAACGTGTAAGCGTCACGCGGTATGATTTTTACCCATTTTTTATGTTCAAAAAACCATTTTGAACGTATTGATGGAAAACCTTTGGTAAGGTAGGCTGCCACAAAAGGGTGTGCGTTTAAAACAACCTTTTTATGGTCTTTGATAATTCTTTCAAGGTCAACCACTATTTTATCAACGATTGAGATTGGAGCTTCGATTTCCCCATTTTCTTTGTTGGGGTCCTCTTCTCTTGTTTTGATACTTACTTCGGGTCTGACTCTTTGTCTAGTAATTTGAATTAATCCAAATTTGCTAGGAGGCAAGATCTTATGTTTCGCCTTGTCATCGCTCATTTCCTCTTTCAGAAAATCGTATAGTTTTTTACGATTGTCCGGATTCTGCATGTCTATAAAATCGACCACAATAATCCCGCCCATGTCGCGAAGTCTTAGTTGTCGCGCTATTTCTGCTGCGGCAATCATGTTCACTTCCAGTGCGGTGTCTTCCTGATTGGTGGCTTTGTTTGATCGGTTACCGCTGTTAACATCGATAACGTGCAAAGCTTCCGTGTGCTCTATGATCAGATAAGCTCCTTTGCTCATAGAAACAGTTTTTCCGAAAGACGTTTTTATTTGTCGTTCTATATGATACTTTTCAAAAAGAGGTAAATCCTTTGATTGGTAATGCTTGACAATTGAGACTTTAGAAGGAGCTATTTCTTGCAAATAGTCCTTAGTTTGATAATACAAATCTTCATCATCGACATAAATTCCTGTGAAGGTGTCGTTAAACACATCTCGTAATATGGAAGAAGCTTTATTTACTTCGCCCAAAATTCGGGACGGATGATGTGCGGTTGGTATTCGTTTGCATGTTGCCGACCATTTGTCGAGCAAGTTTTGCAAGTCTTTGTCCAGTTCGGCCACTTTTTTGCCTTCTGCTACTGTACGAACAATAACACCAAATCCTTTTGGCTTGATAGACTGAACCAGTCGTTTTAAACGGTCTTTTTCTTCTTTTGAATCGATTTTCTGAGAAACCGAAACCCTGTCCGAAAAAGGGACTAAAACTACATATCTTCCGGCCAGTGAAAGCTCAGAGCTTATTCGTGGACCTTTAGTGGATATGGGTTCTTTAACTACCTGTACGAGAATAGACTGGTTGGCACTCAGCACGTCGCTGATGGCGCCATCCTTGTTTATTTCCGGCTCAAAAGGAAAGTTTTTTAGGGAGAAATCTTTTAGTTTACCTGCGCTTACAAGTTTGATGAATTTTATCATCGAAGAGAGGTTTGGGCCTAAATCGTGATAGTGCAGGAATGCATCTTTCTCGAAACCTACGTTTACAAACGCAGCATTAAGTCCCGGAACCGGTTTTCTGATTTTGGCAATAAAAATATCGCCAACCTGAAAGCCACCTTTTTCCTCGCCACCTTCTTCTTTGTGCAATTCAACTAGTTTTCCATCTTTTAATAAGGCAAAATCTACGGCATCTGAACTGGTTCGAATAATTAATTCTTTGTTCAAAATGTGTACATTTTTATCCATACAGTTAAGTGAAAAGTGAAAAGTGAAAAGTGAAAAGTTGCAAATCTTTTAAAAAAGATGACTTATCCCTTATTTCTTATCCCTTATTTCTGAATTGTACAGATGGATTAAACAATTTTTTACAGGCATTGTACCCGGAGAAAATCAGTTGGCAGTTTACAGTATTCCGTTTACAGTGAACTGAATGCTAAATGCTGAACACTGAGTACTGATTCTCAATTTCAATGAACTTTTAATTCTAAAAAAGAAAAAGTAGTTTTAAACTACTTTTTCTTTTTGTGACGGTTAGCTCTCGCTCTTTTTTTACGTTTGTGAGTAGCTACCTTATGTCTTTTTCTTTTTTTACCACTTGGCATAACTTGTAGTGTTTAGTGATTAATAATTAGTTAATTTTTTGCTTCTGTATTCGTTTTTACTCCATCAACAAATATTTTTGCCGGTTTGAAAGCCGGAATGTTGTGAGCAGGGATTTTGATTGTAGTGTTTTTAGAGATGTTTCTTCCGGTTTTCTCAGCTCTAGTTTTGATGATAAAGCTACCGAAACCTCTTAAATATACATTGTCTCCAGTTTCTAGTGAGTTTTTCACCTCGTCCATAAAAGACTCCACTGTTGCTTGAACGTCTCCTTTTTCAAGACCCAATTTCTCAGAAATTTTCGCTACGATGTCTGCTTTCGTCATTTTCTTTCGTTTTATATTGATGTGTAATTTTTTGAGTGTGCAAATATAGTAATTAAAAAAACAATTTTTCAAGGTTAATCGATTAAAATTTAATTACATAAAGTTTTATTTTTGTTTTCCAATTTTTAAAGATGGATTTTACTAACAATCTAATCCAATGGTATTTACGTGAAAAACGTGATTTACCTTGGAGAAAAACTCCTCATCCGTATCCGGTCTGGCTTTCTGAAATCATGCTGCAACAAACGCGAGTTGCACAGGGATTGCCTTATTTTTTGCGTTTTACAGAGGTATTTCCTACTGTTTTAGATTTGGCTTCCGCCGATGAAGAACAGGTATTGAAACTCTGGCAGGGTTTAGGGTATTATTCCCGTGCCCGAAATCTGCAC
Organism: Flavobacterium enshiense DK69; assembly: GCF_000498495.1. Classification (GTDB taxonomy): domain Bacteria; phylum Bacteroidota; class Bacteroidia; order Flavobacteriales; family Flavobacteriaceae; genus Flavobacterium; species Flavobacterium enshiense. Next base: position 32,929 of record NZ_AVCS01000009.1, read on the forward strand.
GCTACGGCAAAACATGTTGCTTTTGATTTAAACGGAAAGTTTCCGGATAACTATAAGGACTTGTTGAAGTTAAAGGGAGTCGGTGAGTATACCGCGGCGGCTATCGCTTCTATTGCGTATGGCGAAGCGGTCCCTGTAGTTGATGGAAATGTGTACCGGGTACTTTCGCGTTATTTTGATGTGGAAACCGATATTGCATCCTTTTCGGCTAAAAAGGAATTTTTTGAATTGGCGGCTTCTTTGTTGCCAAAGGACAAGGCTTCCGAGTTTAATCAGGCGATGATGGAATTTGGAGCTTTACAGTGTGTGCCTAAAAATCCCAATTGTCAAAGTTGTGTTTTCAATGGAAGCTGTCTTGCTTTGAAACATAATAAAGTAGATTCTCTTCCGGTAAAACTAAAGAAAACCAAAGTGACTAGCCGTTATTTTAACTATCTTATAATTAAGGATAGTAACGGGAATTCCCTTATTCAGAAAAGAACAGGAAAGGGGATCTGGCAAAATCTGTATGAATTTCCAATGTTGGAAACAGCACAAGAAGATGATTTTGATAGTGTCTGTCAGTCTGTTGAAAAGTTTTCTTCAGATTTCAAGCCGACAGATATTAAGCCGTTGCACCATAATCCGATAGTGCATAAATTGTCACATCAGCATTTGCACATTCATTTTTGGGAAGTGAAAACCGAGCAAAAGATTGAAGGTGCCCTAACGATAGATGAAATCAAAAAATATCCATTCCCGATCGCTATCCATAATTTTATGGAGGAACATTGGGCGGAAGTGTAGAAATTGCTATATTTGAGTTCAACTAAAAGATACAAGCCATGAACGGTACATTGAATAAAGTGATTTTAATAGGGCATTTAGGTGACGATGTTAAAATGCACTATTTTGAAGGAGGGAATTGCATCGGACGATTTCCGTTAGCGACAAACGAAGTTTATATTAATAAGACTACGGGCGAAAAAATCACTTCTACCGAATGGCATAATTTAGTAGTGCGTAATAAAGCAGCCGAAATCTGTGAAAAGTATCTTTCCAAAGGAGATAAAATTTATGTGGAAGGCCGAATCAAATCCCGTCAGTGGCAGGCTGAAGACGGAACGACCAAATATACTACCGAAATACAGGTGACCGAGTTCACTTTTCTGAACGTTAAAAAAGAAACAGAACAAAAACAAGGTGGTTATTCCTCACAAACTAATGAGCCTCCAATTGCCCAGTCAGGCAATGAGGATATACCGTTTTAATCTGTAAATCAAATAAACTTTCCAAAACTGCGTTTCACATTGTATCTTTACGCCCTAATTTAGCGTAAGGATTTCTGTTATGATAAAAAATAAGAGTATCGTTCTGTTGTTTGGAGCTTTTGTTTCTCTGATATCGGTAAGCTGTCAGGACGAAACGGTCCCAAAACCAAAAAGTCATTTGCGATTGGAATATCCAACGTCAAAATACAAAGCTTTTGATTTTCAAGGCAGTTGTGGTTATGGGTTTGATGCGAATGAAATTTCAAAAATAAAGACTAAAGGCGACTGTTCGTTGGAGATTCAGTATCCCAGAATGAAGGCTACGGTCTACTTGAATTATCAAACCGTAAACAATAATATTGAGGAGCTGCTTCGCGATGCCCAGAAGTTAACCTATAAGCATGTAATCAAAGCCGATGATATTGCCGAACAGCCATTTCTGAATCGGGAGCATAAAGTTTACGGAATGTTCTATCAGGTAGGGGGGAATGCGGCTACGAATGCACAGTTTTATGTGACCGACAGTACGCGTCATTTCCTTGTCGGATCGGTTTATTTTTATGCAAAACCGAATTACGATTCGATACTTCCGGCTGCGGCCTATATCAAGAATGATATGCGAAAGATTATGGAAAGTGTAAGATGGAAATAAGATTTTAAAATAAAAAAAGGAACTCAGCTGAGTTCCTTTTTTGTTATGCCTTTTTAAAGTTGGCTACTTTATATGTTTTACCGTCGGCAACCGCTTCCACTAATTTGGTTAACGATTCCTGATTGTTTACGGTTTTATCAAAAGATACGGTGGCGGTTTTAGTATCGAAGTCAACTTTCGCTTCTTTAACGCCTTCAGTTTCGGCTAATTTTTTCTCGATAGTTGCAGCACAGCCCATTGCGCAGGTCATACCTTCAATCTGAAAGTTTGCTGTTTCGAGGTTTTCAGCGGCAATTTCTTTTTTAGGTGCAGTGGCTACGGCTTCAGTTGCAGTAGTTTCTGCAGTTTTTTCTTCTTTTTTACAGCTTACAAACGTCAAAGCAGCAAGTACAAACATTAGGGTTGCTTTTGTAAATTTCATATTTGTTAATTTTTTGATTTTGAATCGGATAAATAATCGGAGGCAAAATTACCCAAAAAAATAACTGATTTTCATTTAAATAACAGAATTTTGACATTTCAAATTATATTTATGGAATCAAAACAACTGAAATGGATTTTACTGGCGATGCTTTCGCTTATCTGGGGAAGTTCATTCATTTTGATAAAACGGGGTTTGGTGGGATTGTCACCGCTTCAGTTGGGTTCGCTGCGCATGTTGTTTGCGGCCTCTTTTCTGGTTATTGTCGGATTTAAAAAGATTGCGCTGATTCCTTTAGGGAAATGGAAATACATCGCTTTGACGGCGTTAATGGGGACTTTTATCCCGGCATTCTTATTTGCTTTGGCGCAAAGCGAAATTGACAGTTCCATAAGTGCGGTTTTGAATTCGTTAACTCCGTTAAATACGCTGATTTTGGGAATCCTGTTTTTTGGAATGACCTTCCAACGCAGTCAGTTGGTGGGAGTGTTGATTGGTTTGCTGGGAAGTTCGGTGCTGATTTTAAGTGGGGCGGCTCATCATCCGGAGCAGAACTATTTTTATGCCCTTTTTGTGGTAGTTGCTACATTTTGTTATGCCACCAATGTGAACCTGATAAAAAAATATTTGTCTGACGTTAATCCGATAAGCATTACGGTTGGTAATTTTCTGGTAATGGTCATTCCTGCGTTGATTATTTTGATTTCAACTGGATTTTTTGGGGAGCTTCATAAGCCGGATGTGCAGCATTCAGTCATGTTCATTGCTATTTTGGGGATCGTAGGTACTGGGATTGCTAATATATTGTTCTTTAAACTGATCCAGATGACCACACCGGTTTTTGCTTCGTCATCGGCCTATCTGTTTCCGATTGTGGCTATTTTTTGGGGTTTTCTGGATGGTGAAACCTTAACGTTTGTTCAGATTGTCGGAGCGGGTGTGATACTACTGGGGATTTATCTTTCTTCTAAAAAATAGGACTTTGTAAATGACGTAATAAAAAAAAGACTGTCCGTTGCAGACAGTCTTTTTCTTTTTTTAAAACTAATGTTTCTTATTTGAAATCTTCAGGAGTGACACCTTCGTTGATTTTTACTTCAGTAGTCATTAATTTGATTTCAATACCAACGTTCATGTCGGTTGTATGAGGGAATTTAATTCCTTTCACTTCTTTGTAGTCACTGTAGTAAGTGGTTTGTGTCATTTTCTGACCCATTTGCTCCATCTCTTTAGCTTCGGCTGCTTTTAAACCGGTTTTAACATCATAGTAGTATGTTGTTTTGCCTTCTTTGATTACATAAACGTCGTTTCCGTTCATGGTTTCGATGCCTTCAAGCTTAGCGTTTGGATTGTTGGCCAAATTCATTTCTTCAAAAGGAACAGCGCCTTGTTTTTGTTCTTTGAATTCTTCCGGAGTCAAGTCTTTTCTTTGTCCTTGAGATACGCGGTATCCTGATTTCTCACCAACCACCTGTTTCATCATCGACGTGCCCATTGCTTTCATTTCAACGCACATTTTGTTGTCGGAAGTAGCTTTTGTAGTTAATTCAATTGGAGTTCCCTGAATAGTTCCAGATGAAACTGTTACCACAGATTTTACTGCTTTTATTGCTTTTTCACCACCAATTGCTTTGATGTAGTTGTTTAAAACTGTTTTAGATGTAACGCCTGCTGGAATTGGAATGTTTACTTTTGGTTTTTCAGTAGGATTACCATATTTGTCGAAAAACTGAATCGGTAATTTCTGCTTAGCGCTCATTTTTTCAAGGCTAGGAAGTACATCTGCTGCTTTTCCTACAACTAAAACTCTTGTGTTGTCTGCTAAGAAATATTTGTTAGCTACAGCTTTGATATCTTCTGCAGTAACTGCATTGATGTTTTTGATGTAGTTTTCGTAGAAATCAGCCGGTAGTTTGTTTGTTTCTGTGTTTAAAGCGTAACGAGCGATCGTAGCCGGTTTTTGAATCTGCATTACAAAGTTTCCGATGTATTTTGCTTTAGCGATTTTTAATTCTTCAGCTGAAACCGGTTCGGTTCTGATTTTTTTCAATTCGTTCATGAATTCAACAACAGCACTGTCAGTAACTGCATTTCTTACCGAAGCACCGGAACGGAATTTCTCTACATATCTTCCGGTTCCTAACGAAGAATAAGCACCGTAAGTCCAACCGTGTTTTTCACGTAAGTTCATGAACAAACGGCCTTCGCCTCCACCGCCAAGAATTTGGTTTGCTAAGATTCCTGCGAAATAATCTTTGTCGGTCATTTTTAAATTCACCGTGTTTACCAAAGCGATTTCAGACTGAACTGCATTAGGCATATCTACAAAGTTGATTTGGCTGTATTGAACGTTTTTAGGGTCTGGGTAGGTTAATGCCGGAACAACTGCTTTTTCCCATGGTCCAAATTGTTTTTCAACCATTTTCTGAACGTCTTTCAGTTTTACGTCTCCAACGATTACTAAATAAGCGTTTCCTGGTACAAAATAAGTGTTGTAGTTGTGGTTAACGTCGTTTAAAGTAACGTTTTTGATAGTGCCTTCGCTTAAATATTCTCCTCCAGGGTGTGTTTTACCGAAAGCCAGAACGTCTTCCACGCGACCTGCAACTGCTGTTACGCTTTTCTCTTCTGATTTAAGGTTCTCCAGCATTTTTTCTTTCTCTTTGTCTAACTCAGTCTGAGAGAAAACCGGATTCAATAACCCATCGGCCATTAATTCCATGATTCTTCCTGAATATTTAGACAATCCGCTTGCAAAAGCACCATTCGCGCTGAAATTGATATTCGCGCCTAAGAAATCTACTTCTTCGTTGAAAGCGTCTTTTGGCATTTTTTTGGTTCCGTTTCCAATCATTGAACTGGTTAAATCGGATACCCCTTTTTTGTCGCCTTCTGCATATGGCGGATAGTCGATAGTAAGGTTGTAGCTTACGCGAGGAAGTTTGTGGTTTTCAACAACCAATACTTTTAAACCGTTTTTTAAGGTGAAAGTACTAGGTTTTCCAACGTTGATAGTTGGAGACGGTCCTGGTTTTGGCTGTGTTCTGTCTTGTGCTTGCATGGATATTGCTAAAAATAAACTTGCTGCTATATAAATATATTTTTTCATAGTGATTCTCAACTTAGTTTTGTGCTTTGTCTTTTGCAGGTACGTAATCTAAAAGCAAACGTTGGTTTGGATTCAGGTATTTTTTTGCAACGTCTCTGATTTCCTCTCTGGTGATTGAATGATACATGTCAATTTCAGTATTGATCAGGTTTACATCGCCATACAATAAATAGAAGGTAGCAAGGTTTTCAGCGATACCTTCAACGCTAGCATTAGCATTTACGTATTGGTTGTCGAATTTGTTTTGCAGTTTTTGGAAATCTTTTTCAGAAATCAATTCCGTTTGCAATTTCACGATTTCCTCATCTACCTGCTTAAGTAAATCCTCGGTAGTGTTTTTGCCCATTGGGAGTCCGTATAAAATATACATTCCGTAGTCTTCCTGACTGTAGTTGAAAGCTCCAACCTGTAGCGCCATTTTCTTGTCGTCTACCATTTTCTTGTATAATCTTGAGCTTTTTCCGTCAGAAAGGATCGAAGATATCATGTCTAAAACCCTTGCATCACGAGTTTTCATTGAAGGCGTTCTATAAGTGGCAACCATCATAGGGATCTGAATGTTCGGATCCTGATAAGTAGCTTTGATTGTTTGAGTGATAGGTGCTTCCTCGAATTTTTGTCTTTGGATATCTGTTCCTTTTGCGATTTGGCCGAAGTAGTCTTTAATCCATGTTTTTGCCTGAGCCGGATCGAAATCTCCTGCTACTACTAAAACTGCGTTGTTAGGGATATAGAATTTTTTGTTGAAAGCCTGGAATTCAGCTAAAGTAGCAGCGTCTAAATGTTCCATTGATCCAATTGGAGCCCAACGGTAAGGGTGAACTTTGTAGATATTTTGCTTAACGGCTGCAATTAGGCTTCCGTAAGGTTGGTTGTCAACACGAAGTCTTTTTTCTTCTTTTACTACTTCGTTTTGTGTGTCAACACCAATTTGGTTGATTACAGGGTGCATTAACCTTTCCGATTCCATCCATAAGGCTAATTGTAAATTGTTTGAAGGGAAAACCTCGTAATAGTACGTTCTGTCTTCTGTAGTGTTGGCATTGTTGTTACCTCCGTTGGCAGTTACGATTTTAAACCAGTCACCACGGCCGATGTTTTTGGTTCCTTCGAATAAAAGGTGTTCGAAAAAGTGAGCGAATCCTGTTCTTTCAGGGTTTTCGTCTTTCGATCCCACGTGATACATTACCGATGTGATTACTACCGGAGCCGATTTGTCCTGATGCAAAATTACATGCAGACCATTGTCCAATGTGTATTCTTCAAATGCTACTTTCTGAGCGGAAGCAACACCTCCAAGCATTAAAAGCGAACTCAAAGCCATTAAAGATTTTTTCATAGAGTTATTGTTATTTTATAATAAAGGAATTTGTGTGCAATTTCGTGAATTTGTTACAATGCTGGCGATTTTTTTTTGACTGGGCTGATTTTAAAGTTTTTAGACGTAATTTTTTGTCAGGTGGTTGTAGGATAAAGAAATAGTTGTATATTTGCGGACTTAAAAAATTAATTAAACATTATTGTTATGTACGCAATCGTAGAGATAGCAGGGCAACAATTCAAAGTAAGCAAAGACTTAAAGGTTTATGTTCACCGTTTAGCAGTAGAAGAAGGTGCAAAAGTTTCTTTTGACAAAGTTCTTTTATTAGATGATAACGGAAACGTAACTTTAGGCGCCCCAGCTGTAGAAGGTGCTTCAGTAGAAGCTAAAGTGTTACAACACTTAAAAGGTGATAAAGTAATCGTTTTCAAAAAGAAAAGAAGAAAAGGTTACAAAAAGAAAAACGGTCACAGACAATCTTTAACTCAAATTGTAATCGAAGGTATCGTTGCAGGTGGAGCTACAAAGAAAAAAGCGACTAAAAAAGCGGAAGCTACAGAAGAATAATTAACATTAAAAACTAGTACGTCATGGCTCACAAGAAAGGTGTCGGTAGTTCCAAGAATGGTAGAGAATCAGAATCGAAACGTTTAGGTGTTAAGATTTATGGTGGACAAGCTGCAATTGCTGGAAACATTATCGTAAGACAAAGAGGTTCTAAGCACAATCCAGGTGAAAACGTTTACATGGGTAAAGATCATACTTTACATGCAAAAGTTGATGGAGTAGTGAAATTTCAGAAAAAAGGAGATAATAAATCTTTCGTTTCTGTAGTTCCATTCGAAGCGTAAGAATATACTCTTAAACAATACAAAACCCCATTTCGAAAGAAGTGGGGTTTTTTGTTTTGTAATGAAAAGTAAATATTACTTCGGTTGCTTTATTTGATAATTATTTTTTCCGATTCTTCCTTATTCAGTTTTAGAAAATAGATTCCCGGTGCTAAATTTTTAATGTTTAGCATATTCAATTCGGATGAATTTTTAGAACCTGCCAATACGATCTTTCCATTTACATCGGAAAGTTGGTAGTTTATAGTTTCGACAGTGCTGTCATTTTGGATATAAATTGCTTCTGAGACCGGGTTAGGGTATATTCTGAACGATTTCTTTTGTGATACATCATTTGTTGATAAAGTGCCTCGGTATACCTGTGTAACCTCTTCGGGGGTAAGCGCGCGGTTCCAAATCGCTACGTCATCAACTGTGCCGTTAAAGTAGCCTCCTGATGGACCTCTTCCTATCCAAAGTGGTTGGGAGGTGGAATTTACTCCTGTGTAGCCGGCGGTGTTAGTGCCTACTGATACGCCGTTTTTATATAATGTTAAGCTCTGGTTGTTGTATACGGCTGTGTAATGTTCCCATTGTCCGATATTAACTGAAGGTCCGGATGCCCAAGTCCAGGAGTTACCTTGTTTGTTTACTCCGGTCTGCGTGGCGGTACCTGTGGATTGAACGTTCCAGATAAAATTTCCGTTTGTAGTGGATCCGTTCATTATTGTGACACTGGTGGCGGAATTATTTTTTTTCATCCAGAATGACACAGAATGTGCCCCGTCATATGAAAAAGCAGTAGGGAAAACGCTTAGCGTTAGATAGGAGTAGCTTCCGTTAAAAGAATACGCGGAATTTGCTGTTCCGTTTCTGTCAGCGGTTAGGGTTGCGCCATTGTTGGTGAGATGGTAGTTGTTTGCTGTTGCATCGTTTGCGTTTCCGTTAAAACCATAATAAGCAACCAAGCCTGATGTTGGCACATGGTTAGGTACTTGAGCTTTTACTGCTGCAATACCTAGCATTGTAATCGATAGTAGTGAGTAGATTTTTTTCATAAAAGCTGTTAATTAAGTGAGAAATAGTTATATATTAGTGTTAAAGGTAATTAAAAAGTTAATAATTTATCGAAATACCATGTGATATCACAAAAACTGAAAATTGGTTATATTTTTTGGTAAGTAGTTTAAAGTGAGGAGAGAAGCTGTGTGCGGAAATCCAAACTCATGTTTGCTTGCTTTGTGGTGACATATTCTTACGTGCAATAGATTTTTATTTGATGTGGAAGATTATTGTGTAGGTAGGGTAAGATGTTATTAATATGAGTGTGATTCTTTTTTTAAGCGTTTCCGAGAGCATAATTCCTGTTAATTTCGTAACTTGTATTGTAATCTTTAATTCGTGAGGCGATGTTTAATTCAAATTCACAGTTGGAAGTACTAGTAATTACCATCGTACTAATCTTGATATATATAGTGGGTTATGAGTTAATTCGTAGACTGGAATCGCCTATTGAAAAAAAGTATGAGTTGTCCCTGCGTCTGATGGCCTCGCTTTCCTTTTTTCTTGTGATTTATAATATTTACGTGTCTATCCGCTCCAATGACAGAATAGAGCAGAATAAGGCTGCTTATAATACCATACAAAACATTCAGCGCAATTGGCTCGATCCTCAAAGCGAATTGCTCCAAAAGTTTCCCGAGGGCTATTTTCTGTATTCCAGCATGGTTCAGGATGCTGATTTTGGAGTGAAAGTGCCTCAAGAATACGATCCGCTTAAAAGGAAACAGCTCGAGGTATATTATTCGCTGAGAGTGTTTCAATCGATGGAAGATTTTCTCACTACCGGAAAATATGATACCACAGGTAAAGATGTATGGCTGAATAATTATTTGATGTGGATGCAATCGTCGATACTGCGTGATTACTGGAGCAAACTGTCCTTTAATTATTCAAAAGATACGCGTGAATTCGTTGAAGAAATTATTAAGGAAAGCGATGCACTGATTGCCCTGCGCAAAAAGAAAGGTAAACTGATGGGGGAGGACTATGATAGTGTTTCGGCTCGAATTGAGGTTGCTTTTCGTTAAGGAGTTTTTTAGCTGACTGCTTGTGTTGTCTGTGTTATTTGAAGCAGGGTGGAGGCAAGGCAGAAAAATTAAAACCTAACGGTGTATTTCAGACCCAAAACAGATTCTGGCTTATTTGAAAGGTTGTAGGGAATTGATGTGATACTAAGATTGGATTTCTTTTTGGCCTATACCCAAAACCATCTACAGTGGTGCTAAAGGGGTCTATTACTAACAGGCAGACAAAACCCAATGCTTTTGATTTTAAAACTTTAGAATGGTTTTTTAAAATGGCTCTTTTAGCATGGAAAAAAACTTCTCCCAGCAGCGATCCCACTGTAGGTGTAATGATCAGATCCTGCCAGGAAGGGGCTTCTGCAAAGGCTTCAATTCCGTATTCCCAAACAAGAGTTGACAGGACTGCCGAGTAAGCAAAAGATCCCAAAGGACTAAAACCACTACTGCGTGCAGCCATATAATACACTGCGCCGGCATAAGGCTGTGTGACATAATTGTAGTAATCTGAGTCTTCGTCTACAACCGGGCCCGTGGTCACATTTTCGTGCCACATTGTGAATAATCCTGTGTCTTTAATTTCCTTTTTGTTCCATCCTGATGCGCTTTCGGGCAATGTCCACACTACAGCAGCAACAACAATGGATGTGCCTACAAATACCAGGGTGCAATAACCTAATTTTCGAAAGTCGGCTTTTTGGGGAGGATATGCTTTTTGATAGGTTAGGGAGGAATCTTTTTTTGTATGAAATAGCTGGTATCTGTCTGTTGTTTTTCTTTGCTGATAGGCTGTTAAATCTGTGATCAGTATCCTTTCTTTTGAAAATTGGGTTGGTTCGGAATCCTGTGTCTGATTAAGCGGAATCTGGGAAACGAAAATAAAATCGGATTTAATAAAAGGATTGGGTGTGAATGTGAACCGTGGATTAAAGTCTTGTGCTTGTAATACCGTACAGGCAATAAGGAAAACAACAAGCCAAAAAACCTGTTTTCTAATGGATGCTATCAATAACAACACGACATGGTCATCGGATTGGAGTATAAATACAGCTGAGATTTTCTCAATATCAAATATAAGCAATTCTTATTGAACTTGTGGTGTGGCTGCTGAAAGTCTCTGTGCTCTGGTCAAAACCAAACAAAAAGCCTCACATTGCTGCAATGGTTTCTAAATTTCTTACTTTCTAAGAAGTCTAAATGTGTTACGGATTGAATGATAGTCCAACGCTGAAAAACACCCTTGCTTTGTTAACATCATTTATCCATGAAGTATCAAAGTGGATAGGGCCTAAAATAGACTGATAAGAAACAGAGGCTCCTGCGGACATCACAAGGCTTTCTTCGGTGTTGTTGTCCCAATTTCCTTTTGGATTGAAAATATTGTCTATATAATCATTGAAAGTAGCAAAGCCAACAGTGGCAATATTAAGATGAGGTGTTAGGTAAAATTTGCCTATAGGATTGATTTGAGCTCCAAGTTTGACTCCTGTAAACTGTGTTACATTAAGTTCATCTTCATTTAAACCTGGAAATGTAAAACGATTGCTTCCGGAAAAAGGAATAATACCACCTAAGAAGTATTTTGAAGCATACCCATAATCCGTAAAAGAGAGTTGATTGTTTTTGAGTTTGTCCTGAAAGATATAATTGGCATCAAATCCTATCATTCCATTGATTTTCTTTTTTAAAGGCACTCGTTTTTCAAATCCGAAGCCAAGTTTTGTATAGCCATTGGTGGCGTCGGAAGCATTTGCTATGTTTGGGTCTATGAAAGTGACTGTTACATCAGTAAGTATCGAACGGTTTACATTGGCTTTTAGGATGGTTCCATTGGTGGCAAAAAATACTTTATCCATGTCATTATAAGAATAGTGCATGTTTACTTCTAAGCTGTTGAAAATATATTTGGTAATGAAAAACACATTGGGGTTGTAGTAGGGGTCGTATTTTGGTTTTATCTTGGCGTAGTTGTAGTTTAAGCCAAAGCCAATGTAGTTTTTTAACGGATTTATATTTCTGTTAAATTCATTATTGAATTCTATGGCATCATACAACATATTATCTACCGAATTGCCATCTATAAAAACTTCCTGTTTTAAGAAGGCTGCATAAAGTTCAGATGCCCACCACCAGTCTTTCTTTTTTCCGAAATTTTTCTGGAATTGGATTCTGCCTTTTGGTTGTTCGGCAATATCGGCAGTAATGAGCAGGCGAGAGGATTGGGCAAGTACATTTCTGGCGGTATAATTGAGAATCAAACCTACTCCCCGGTAAGTGTCATAATGCACTGAGGCGTTTAGTTGGTTTTTCGGCTGTTCAAATCCATTTAAAATTATTCCTAATTTGCCTTCTTCATTTATAAAATAATTATAGGTTATTTGGTTGAAAAGATTAATGCCCATTGCTCTGTTAACGCCTGCAATTAAATCTTTAGGGGTGTATTTTGTATGCGATTTCAAATTGGTCCGGGCAATTACAAGTGGCATGTTTTCTTTGCTGATGTTTTTGTAAATAATGGTGTCAATAAGGAATACGTTAGGGGTGTTGGGCAATTGGTGGGTTCTTTGCTGATGCCCTTTTATCTTTTCTGCTAATGCTGTTAAAGCAGGTAGGTTTTTTGACGCGGCAATTTTACCATCGTTGTAGATTTCGTCACTTTTTCCAAAATCAGCGGTAGAAAAACGAAGATTAGGCAGGTGATCGACCAAAATGTTGCAAAGTGCCCGGTTGTCGGGATTTTTAATATTGCTCGGAAATGTACTGGTTTGCATCAAAACCGTTGCGAAATTGTCCAGTTTTTCCTTGGGTTCCATTCCGCCGCCTACATCACTTCCAATTATGATGTCGGCCCCCATTTGTTTGGCAATATCTGTAGGGAAATTATTCATTACGCCTCCGTCAACCAAAACAGTATCTTCATATGGCATGGGTTTGAAAACGGCTGGCAAGGACATACTGGCTCTCATTGCAAAAGCTAAACTGCCTTTGCTTAGAACGACTTCTTTTCCCTCTACCAAATCGGTCGCCATGGCTCGAAATGGTATTGGCAGATTGTCAAAATCTTTGACATTGTAAACAGGATAGGTTAATTCGAAAAGATATTCTCTTAAGTTTTGGTCGTTTAATATGGCACCGGTACTTTTTGTTTTTCCGTCTTTAATTCCTATTCCTGCTAAATATCGTTGAAATTCCCTTTTTTCATCTACGCTGACGTTTCTCAGGGACATGCCACCGCCCAGTATTTTATCCCAATCGATATTTTTCGTGATACTTGCGATGCTGTCTCCGGAATATCCCATGGCATACAAACCTCCGATGATGCTTCCCATACTGTTTCCAATGATAAGATCGGGAACAATGTGTAAAGAATCGAGTTTTTGTAAAAGCGGAATATGAGCAATCCCTTTAGCTCCACCACCGCTGAGGACCAGTACGACTTTTGGTTTTTTATCTTGTGCGAAAAGATTTAACGAAATGCACAGAGAAAATAGTAGAATGAATAAGCAGAATGTTTTTTTCAAGTCATAGCGTATTTACGTGGATGAGAAATAGAAGCTAATTACTTGTATTAAAATTAGTTAGTTATTTTTTGATGTGCAACATTTTTTTAAGCGAAAATTTTGCCACAGTAAAAAAACAAAAAACCCTCACATCACTGCGAGGGTTTATAAGCTGTTAGCTAAAAGCTGTATGCTGACAGCTATTAATATCTGTAATATTCAGGTTTGAACGGCCCTTTAACATCAACACCGATGTAAGCAGCCTGCTCATCATTTAAAGTCTCTAATTCAACGCCTAATTTAGCCAAGTGTAAAGAAGCTACTTTCTCATCCAAGTGTTTCGGTAACATGTACACTTCGTTTTTGTACGCTGCTGAGTTTGTCCATAATTCGATCTGAGCCAATGTCTGGTTCGTGAATGAGTTAGACATTACGAAAGATGGGTGGCCTGTAGCACAACCTAAGTTAACCAAACGTCCTTCAGCTAAGATAAGAATGTCTTTTCCTGCGATAGTATATTTGTCAACCTGAGGTTTGATTTCAATTTTTGAAGCACCGTGGTTTTTGTTTAACCAAGCCATGTCGATTTCGTTATCGAAGTGACCGATGTTACAAACGATGGTTTTGTCTTTCATCGCCTCGAAGTGTTTTCCGATAACGATATCTTTGTTTCCTGTAGTCGTGATGATGATATCAGCATTTCCAACAACAGTGTCTAAACGTTTTACCTCAAAACCGTCCATAGCAGCCTGTAAAGCACAGATTGGGTCGATTTCGGTAACCGTTACAATAGAACCTGCGCCACGGAAAGAAGCCGCAGTTCCTTTACCTACGTCACCGTATCCGCAAACAACCACTCTCTTACCAGCCAACATAACGTCAGTGGCACGACGGATAGCATCCACAGCCGATTCTTTACATCCGTATTTGTTGTCAAATTTCGATTTAGTAACCGAATCGTTCACGTTGATTGCCGGCATGAACAACGTTCCGTTTTTCATTCTTTCGTATAAACGGTGAACTCCTGTTGTAGTTTCTTCAGATAAACCTTTGATGCCAGGGATTAATTCAGGGTAACGATCGAAAACCATGTTGGTTAAGTCACCACCATCATCCAAGATCATGTTCAATGGTTTTCTTTCTTCACCGAAGAATAAAGTTTGCTCGATACACCAGTCAAACTCCTCTTCGTTAAGACCTTTCCATGCGTATACCTGAATCCCGGCAGCAGCGATTGCAGCAGCAGCTTGATCCTGAGTAGAGAAAATATTACAAGACGACCAGGTAACTTCAGCACCCAAAGCGATTAATGTTTCAATTAAAACCGCAGTTTGGATAGTCATGTGTAAACATCCTGCAATACGGGCGCCTTTTAAAGGCTGGCTTGCGCCATATTCAGCACGAAGCGCCATTAATCCTGGCATTTCAGCTTCTGCCAATTCGATTTCTTTTCTTCCCCAAGCAGCAAGATTGATATCTTTTACTTTGTAAGCAACAAATGGTAATGTCGTTGTACTCATCTATTTAGTATATTTGTTATATATTTTTTAAACTTATTAAAGGTAGCAAAATTAAGCATTTCCTTTATATTTCCTAAGGCATTTCGCTTATTTTGTGATTTGTTTAAGTTCTAATCTTTTGAAAAACAGTAAAATATAATATGCCGCTTTTTAAAGTTATCGATATTAATCCCACATCAAAGGTTTTTCTTTGGAAAATAACCGAAGATTTCAACGAACTTTTCCGGAATGTTGCGCTGAAAGACACCTCGTTGGCACGATTGGAAGGAATGAAATCGGAAGGGCATCAAAAGGGTTTTTTGGCAGTTCGTATGCTGTTTCAGTATGCCGGTTATGATGATTTCGATTTGTATTATGACGATTTCGGGAAACCGCATTTAAAAGATGGTACGCATATCTCCATATCGCATTCGTTCGACTTTGCGGCTATTGTCCTTAGTGAGTGTAATATCGGTATCGATTTGGAGCAGATAAAAGAAAAAATAGTGCGGCTTGCTCCCCGTTTTATGGATGTATCGCATCTGGAAAATTTATCGGAAACCGATACCATGAAAAAGGCAACCGTGGTTTGGGGTGTAAAAGAGGCGATTTTCAAACTTAAAAATGAAGTTGGAATCAGTTTTCAGGATCATATTTTTGAAGACCCTTTTCTGCTGTCCGATAAAAAATGCAGCGCGGAACTACACTTTAATGATGTAGTCCGACACTACGCTATTATTTTTGAGGAAATCGATTGCGGTGACGGAGAAGAAAAAGACCAAAATTACATGTTGGTTTGTGCCGTCGAATCCGAATGATTCGGTCTTCTGCTTTCATAAATATACATCATAAATACAGTTCCCATTTTTCGGGCCCGGAATTTTAAGGTTTCCACATTTCCTCCTTCAAACAACTCTTCCAGGGTTTCAAACCAAAGGTTCAGCCATAAGCCGAAAACATTCGGACTGACGCTGTGATCGAATTTCTCGTCAACCTCTACATGGGCCAAAACGGGATTCCCGTAATATTTTCGGACGCCAAAGAGATTGTTCTCCCAAAAGTCAGTCAGCTTTTCCAGATGGGCTTCCCAGTCCGTAATGGTTTCGTTGAAAAAATGACCAATTTCTTCGTTGGCCCTGATTTTTGCGTAAAAGGAGTGAAGCAGTTTCGATAAATCCTCTCTGTTCTGAATATCGCCTTTCACGATTAAATTACAAGCGTGTTAAGGGTAATCATTACCGTGCTGGTGATTACGCTGGTCAGTATCAGATTGAAGACCAGTTTGTGTTTTTGGGTTGCTAATATTGAGCCGTTAACAAAACTGCAGACTAAAACTACCAAAGCCAGTTGGATCATTTGTGAAAAAGAAGTCCCATTCTTTAAAATGTACATGGCTGCCGCGCCGCCTAAACAACTTTGTCCGATAATGGCTAAAGTGGCATAGGCATAATACTCTTTTTGAAAGTTTTGAAATGTTTTTTGATAAAGTGTCATAATTTTTGTTTTTGTATGTCAAAAATAGGACGCCTCATGCCGTACATTTCATGATTTAAATCATGTTGTCAAAAATTATCGATACACTTTTCGGTTGATGATTTTAATTTCGTTTTTTTTCTCCAAGCCTTTAATTGTACGGATGACAGTTTCAACGCGAAGCCCTGTTAAATCGGCCATCTGCTGTCTTGTCAGGTCTATGCGATAACCGTCGGCTTCTTTTTCGATTTTAAAAAAAGTAATGGAATAATCGAAAAGTTTCAAAAGTCGGTGCTCCGGTTCCTGCGAGGAAATCTCGGCAGCCATAACCGATTTGTAATGCAGTCGTTGCGCCAGATTTTCGATAATGGAAAGCGAAACGGAAGCATTTTCCTTTACGAGATTTAGGAATGAAGATTTCGGCAATACAAATAATTCGCAATCGGAAACGGCAATCGCATTGGCAGGATACACCCGGTTCAGGAATAAAGGAGGTTCTCCAAAACTTTGTTTAGGGTGAAAAATACCTTGTATGAACTCTTTGCCGTCGTCATTGAAATTGGACATTTTTACATCTCCGCTGATAATCTGAAAGTAATTGACAGGTAAATCGCCTTCGTGAAAAATAGTATCGCCTTTAGCATATTTTTTTTGCAGGGCATTGTGTGATTCCAGTAATTCTTCGGGGATCATAAGGGATGGTCTAAAGATTCATTACAAAAATATAATTAAAATTTTACAGATTTTAAAAATAAGCTACTTTTACCGTCTCATTAATGAAGAATACAACAGATGCTCTATAACCAGATTTTGTCGGCGAAAAATAACAACCAAAAACTTTTGGCTGTCCTTCTCGATCCCGATAAGATTGTTTTGGATGAGCTTGCGGTTTTGGCTGATAAAATAAACAACTCGCCGGCAACCCATGTTTTTGTTGGCGGAAGCATCGTAGAAGCGAATATTATTGACGAACTGATTGTTCGCTTGAAGCATAAAATCGAATTGCCAATTTTTCTTTTTCCCGGGAATCCGTCTCAGATATCAGATAAAGCCGATGCGATTTTATTTCTGACCCTGCTTTCCGGAAGGAATCCCGATTATCTGATAGAGCATCAGGTTAATGCGGTTCCGGTTTTAAAGAAAACTAAGTTGGAAGTAATTTCAACAGGCTATATTTTAATCGAAAGCGGAACGCAAACCGCAGTAGAGCGTGTCAGTAAAACTAATCCGTTGGACAGGGAAGATCCTGATTATGCGGTTCAGACAGCGTTGGCCGGAGAGTTTATCGGAAATAAATTGGTCTATCTTGAGGCGGGAAGCGGAGCGAAAAATGCGGTTCCTTTGGAAATGATCCGCAAAGTTTCGGATAATATTCAGGTTCCGGTAATTGTCGGAGGCGGAATCCGTACAAAAAAAGCAATTGACGATGCTTATGATTCAGGAGCGGATTTGGTGGTTATCGGTACGGCTTTCGAAAATGATCCTGATTTTTTTAATTTCAGTTCACATGCTTGATTTTTTTCTCGATGCCTATAAAGACGCTTCGATTACAAGGATTGTTTTAGAGTCACTGGCCTTTGTGTTCGGGATTCTGAGTGTGATCTTGGCACGAAAAGAGAGTATTCTGACTTACCCCACCGGATTGATTGCTACAGTGATAACAACCTACTTGCTTTGGTTGGCCGGATATTTGGGTGATATGATGATCAATTTGTATTTTTCAATTATGAGTGTTTACGGCTGGTGGAACTGGGCCAGAAAAGGTGGGAATAAGGAACTTCTGGCGATAACGCGTACGGATTTTAAAGAAAAAATAATTGGAATTGCATTGTTTTTAGTGACAATTATTGTAGTTTTCGGCATCTATAATTTCTTTGATTATGAAATAAAAAAAGAGAATTATGTAGATATCCTGGCATCAGGTATTTTCTTTACCGCAATGTGGTATATGGCCCATAAAAAGATAGAAAACTGGACGCTTTGGATTATTGGCGATATAATCGTAACGCCGATTTATGCTTACAGAGGCTTGGGGATGTTGTCGTTACAATATTTAATTTTTACGGTTTTAGCCATTTTGGCTTACAGAGAATGGAGAAAGATTTTACAACAAAGAATAGCTTAACGCAGCAGTACGGTTTTTCGGAAGCTGATTTTAAATACATAGAGCAGTACGGTATTACGATCGAAAAAATTGCCCGTGAACTTGAGATGTTCCAATCGGGAATCGCTAAGATTTCATTGGGAAAAGTGGCGACCGTTGGAGATGGTATCATGACCTTTTCCGATGAGGAAGCTTCATCTTTCAGTGAATATTTCGAAAAAGAAAGAACAAACTATACGATTGAAAAATTTGTTCCTGCTTCGGGAGCGGCAAGCAGAATGTTTAAATTCCTGATTGAATTCATCAACGAATTTCAGTTGGGCGAAGAAACTATCAATGCTTATGTCAACCGACGCAAGGCTAATAAGCTGTCTGTTTTTCTTGTTGGTGTAGAAAAATTTCCTTTTTATGAAATGGTCCTTGAGGAAGTGAAGAACCTTTATGCCAATTATGAGGAACTTACTCAGGACGAAAAATACTATTATTTCATAAACACACTTCTTTCTGCGGAAGGTTTTGATTTTTCCAATAAGCCTAAAGGCGTCTTGCCTTTTCATAGAAAGGAAGGTGAAGTTACCACGCCAATTTACAAGCATCTTAAAGAGGCCATCGAATATTCGAATGTCAATGGAAAACCTCAAATTCATCTGACGGTTTCCGAGGAACATTTGGAAGATTTCAAAACGGTTGTAAATGGTTTGGCAGATGATGTGACTGTAAACTATTCTTTTCAGCAAAAGGCAACCGATACTTTAGCTGTTGATATGGATAATAAACCTTTTCGTTTGGAAGACGGTAATTTGTTTTTCCGTCCGGGCGGACATGGCGCTTTGATTGAAAACCTGAACCAGTTGCAAACCGATATTGTTTTCATTAAAAATATTGATAACGCGGCCTTCAATCACTTTGAAGAAATTGTTTTTTATAAAAAAGTGCTTGGTGGATTGTTACTGAAACTTCAGAAAGAAATTTTTGGGCATCTCGAAGTTTTAGAGAAGTCAAATGGTAGTATTGATGAAGTTATTTCTTTTGTAACCGATAAACTCAATATTGTCCTGCCGAAGGACTTTTCAAAATATTCGCCTGAGAATCAAAAAGCCGAATTGGTTCAGTTGTTAAACCGTCCTATCCGTGTTTGCGGAATGGTTAAAAATGAAGGTGAACCTGGTGGCGGACCTTTCTGGGTTGATGAAGACAACGGAACCGTTTCATTGCAAATCGTGGAATCTTCGCAAATTGATCTGCAGAGCGAAAGTCAAAAGAAGATATTTTCAGAATCCACACATTTTAACCCGGTGGATTTGGTGTGTGGTTTGAAGGATTACAAAGGACAAAAATTCAATTTGTCCGATTTTGTGAACCACAATGCCGGTTTCATAGTTGATAAGACCAAAAACGGCAAAGACATCAATGCCTATGAACTTCCGGGACTTTGGAACGGAGCAATGGCGAATTGGATAACCATTTTTGTCGAAGTGCCTTTGGTGACTTTCAATCCAGTAAAAACGGTAAACGATTTGCTTAAACCTGCCCATCAGCACGAATAATTGTGGATAAGGAAAAACTCGTATCGGAATTACAGTTCAAGGCAGTCCGAAGCAGTGGCGCGGGAGGGCAGAATGTAAACAAAGTTGCTTCGAAAGTGGTGCTGCAGTTCGATTTGAAGAACTCGGCGGCTTTTTCTGCGGAAGAAAAAGAGCTGGTTTTGGGTAAACTCGAAAATAAACTTACCAAGGAAGGCGTGCTGATCTTAAATTGTGATGAAGACCGAAGCCAATTGCGAAACAAAGAAATTGTAATCAAACGTTTTTTGCTGATTATCGAAGGCGCCTTGAAGGTTCAGAAACTGCGTAAACCGACTAAGATTCCCCGTTCAGTCATTGAAAGAAGACTGAAAGAAAAGCGAAGTCAATCCGACATAAAACAATCGCGACGAAAACCGAAATTTTAATTATTTGAAATTCTGTTTGGATTGTTGTTTCTTATAACTCTATCTTTGCATCGTCTCAAAGGGGTGCTCTAAAATAATGAGCTGAGATCATACCCAACGAACCTGGAACAGGTAATGCTGTTTAGGGAAAATGACAAATTTGATGCGAATAGCGTCAAGGTCACGTTACAATCATTAATTAATTTTTTTAAGAGTAATTACCCCTTTTATTCGTACTCATTACGGATGAAAATTCTATTCAAAATCTTCTTTGCAGGAGTGATGCTGCAATCTTTTCTAAGTTTTTCTCAGGAAAAAGAAAGAGATACTACAAAAGTAAAAGTGCTCGATGAGGTCTTGGTTTCGGCTGTAAGAGCCAATGAGAAACAGCCTGTCACATTTACCAACATGAGCAAGAAAGAACTGGCTGAGCGTAATTTAGGTCAGGATATTCCTGTTTTAATGAATTACATGCCTTCGGTAGTAACAACAACCGATGCAGGGAATGGAGTTGGCTATACTGGAATCCGTGTACGTGGTAGCGATGCTACGCGTGTGAATGTTACTATCAACGGAATTGCATACAATGACTCGGAATCGCATGGGACGTATTGGGTAAATATGCCTGATTTTGTTTCTTCGGTGGAAAACCTTCAGTTGCAACGCGGGGTAGGTACGTCAACCAACGGAGCAGGCGCTTTCGGAGCGAGTCTGAACATGTTGACCGATTCTTATGCGACAAAAGGCAATGGTGAAATTTCTAATTCCTACGGAAGTTTTAATACGCATAAACATACGGTTAAATTCAGTACCGGTCTGATGAACGATAAATTCGAATTGGCCGGACGCTTTTCGAAAATCAATTCGGATGGCTATATTGACAGGGCTTCTTCCGATTTGAAATCCTATTTTCTTCAGGGAACGTATGTTGGAAAAACTACTTTGATTAAAGCGTTAGTTTTTGGCGGAAAAGAAAAAACCTATCAGGCCTGGAATGGAATTGATCCTTCGGCTATGAAAATTTTGAATTTGAATGAAAATATGGTTAACGATAATCCGACCTATAATATCAGCGGTATTCAAACAGATTCAAATGGAAATATAGAAGGGTATTATGATAACGAAATTGATAATTATCAGCAAGACCACGCCCAATTGCATTGGAATGAGAAAATTAATGATAGTTGGAGTACTAATTTAGCGCTCCATTATACAAAAGGGAAAGGTTATTTTGAACAATATGTTGATGATTGGTATTATTCAAATGTTTTGGGAGGGTCAGATTCTCAACTTTCTTTTTTGGGGTTGGATCCAATAGTTGTAAATGGACAGACAATAACATCGATGGACTACATAAGAGATAGATGGTTGGATAATGATTTCTACGGAACGACTTTTTCTGTGAATCATAAAAGTGATAAGTTGGATATGATCTTGGGAGGAGCATGGAATAACTATGAAGGTAAACATTTTGGTAATGTGATTTGGTCTCAATATTCGGTTCCTTATAATTACCAATACTACAACGACTCTGCTTCAAAAAATGATGTCAATGCTTTTGCTAAGGCTGGCTATAAGGTTAGCAGCCATTGGAGTTTGTTTGGGGATTTGCAGTGGCGTCGTGTGAATTATAAGGCGAATTCTGATGAAACAGGTCTGGTTGACGATACTTTCAATTTTTTCAACCCGAAAGCAGGGGTAACCTATACGTTGAACTCGAGAAACAATTTCTATTTCTCGTATGCCAGAGCGAATCGTGAGCCTAACCGTACAGACTACGAAAACGGAAGTCCGAAACCGGAACAATTGGATGATTTTGAGTTAGGATGGCGTTATGCGACTCTAAGAACAAAATTAAACGTGAATGCTTATTACATGGCCTATAAAGATCAATTGGTGTTAACCGGTGAGTTGGATGAGGTTGGATCGCCGATCCGCGCAAACAGCGGGGATAGTTACAGGTTGGGTCTAGAAGTGGATGCGGCCATTGCAGTTTTGGAGCAGTTGGTCATCCGTCCGAATGTTACGGTCAGTGTGAATAAGAATAAGGATTTCATGTTTCAGAGAGATGGTGTGCTACAAAATTTAGGGGATACTAATATTGCGTACTCACCAAACTTTATTGCTGGAAATATAATTTCGTATTCGCCTGTAAAAACAGTTCAGTTGTCTTTGTTTACAAAGATCGTGGGAGAACAATTTATGGGGAACATCGATTCGGAAACCTCTAAATTGGATGGTTATTTTGTGAATGACTTTTCAGTGAATTGGGAAATCAAGCCAAAGTCGGTGCTGAAATCCATTGTAGTAAGCGGATTGGTCAATAATATCTTTGATTATAAGTACGTGTCCAACGGTTATTTCTATACTTACGATGACGATTTTAGCAATCCGGGAACTGTTACCACAATCGAAGGGGCAGGTTATTACCCGCAGGCAGGCATAAACGCTATGGTCGGCTTAACGTTAAAGTTCTAAGCCTTAGGGTGATTTTGATAAAAAATTCTGAATCCTGACGAGACATTCTCGTCAGGATTTTTTAATTGTAAACATGAATGACGTTGTTGCTAACCGAAGTGCGATATTGTTTCATGGGATATTGCATGTCCCTCGCCCTGCCGTCAAATAAATTGTATTTTTTTTCATCACAGGAGCAAATAGCATTTATACCGTCGATTGTCATTGTGGAACAGCTGCTTAATGACTGATTCGGGCAGGCTGCATCGAAAGCATTGTATCCACTTCCTGTATAGAAAATAATAATGCCTCTGACACCATTTCCGTCGATATAAGCTCCGTTGCCTGGAACCAGGAGCTGGCTATAACCCGGAAGGTTCATGTTGACCTGAAGGTTTACGGTATAATTTGGCAGGTACGGGTTGTTGTTGTTAGGGCCATCGTCTTTATGGCAGCCAATGAATGTAATGGCAGTTAACAGTATAAGGTAAAAGTAGCGTTTCATGTATTAAATAATTTGAGAAAACAATTGAAAAACAAATTTAAATTAATTAACTTTGACAAATGCAGTAATGCAGCAATAAAATCTGAAATAAATTAAAAACAATATCTTTGTGGAAAGAAATCCCGTTCCGATGGGATTTTTTCTATTTATATAAACGATGAAGTTATGAGTACAGTATCTTATTACACAGCAGAAGGATTAAAAAAATTAAAAGATGAATTAGATCATCTTAAAAGTATAGAAAGACCAAAAGCATCTCAGGCAATCGCAGAAGCAAGGGATAAAGGCGACTTATCCGAAAATGCAGAATACGATGCTGCAAAAGAAGCGCAGGGATTGTTGGAAATGAAGATTTCGAAAATGGAAGAAGTGGTTTCCAATGCCCGACTGATTGATGAATCTCAATTGGATGTTTCAAAAGTATTGGTGCTTTCCACGGTAAAGATTAAAAATCAGACCAACGGAATGGAATTGAAATATACTTTGGTGGCTGAAAGCGAAGCAGATTTAAAAACCGGGAAAATCTCTGTAACCTCTCCAATCGGAAAAGGATTGTTGGGGAAATCAGTTGGTGAAATCGCTGAAATCAATGTGCCGAACGGCGTGTTGAAGTTTGAGGTTTTAGAAATCACCCGCGATTAATTCCGTATTCTCACTATTTAAATCAGTTACTATGGCTTCTATTTTTACAAAGATCATTAACGGCGAGATCCCTTGTTACAAAGTAGCGGAGGATGATAATTTTATTGCGTTTCTGGATGTGAATCCAAATGCAAAAGGACATACGCTTTGTGTTCCGAAACAGGAAATCGATAAGGTTTTCGATATGGAAGAAGATCATTATCTTGCTTTGATGAAGTTTTCCCGTAAAGTGGCCAAAGCCTTGGAAAAAACCGTGGCGTGCAAACGAATCGGAGTCTCTGTAATCGGATTGGAAGTGCCGCACGTTCACGTACATTTAATTCCGTTAAACGAAATGGGGGAGATGACTTTCAAACAAAAGGTAAGCCTTAGTCCGGAGCAGTTTGAAAATCTGGCTAAAGATATTCAGGCTAATCTATAGAAAGACATAGAAGATTATAAATAAAAAAGCGGAATCATTGATTCCGCTTTTTTTTTGTCATGATTGCAAATCAGCCCTATCGGGGCCGGGATTTTTTATTCGACATAAATTTCGTACCTTTCTTGTATAAAAGTAAATATTTCAAATCTTGAAACATCGAGACTTCATCTGGTTACTTTTTTTTTGCTGTCAAGTCGTAACAGCTCAAGACAAACCGTCTAGTAAGGACTCTACACGAGTATATCAAGAGATTGAAGAATATTCCAATAAAAATAAGCTCACAAAATTCGTCCACAAACTTTTATTCAAACCGACACGAGCAAAGAAAAGAGCTCAAAAGACCCAAAAAAAAAGATATTTAATTCAGAAATCATTTGACGAATACGAAGGGAAAATAATTCGGAATATAAATATTGAAACACTGGATCCGTTCGGCTATTCCATTGATGATGAAAACAGAAAGCCGGAAACTGGTGCTGAAAGATTCGGAAATTCTCTTCATGCGAAAACAAAAAAATTGACAATTCGAAATATCCTACTCATAAAAAAAAATGCACCACTTGATTCATTAGTTGCTAAAGAATCAGAGCGTTTAATCCGTCGCCAGCGTTATACAAGAAGCGTAATTATTAAGCCGGTTCCTATTCCCAACAGCACTGATTCTGTCGATATTTCTGTTAGGGTTTTAGATTCCTGGAGTTTGGTTCCTAAAGGATCGATTTCAAGCTCGAAAGTCAGATTGGGATTCGCTGATCGTAATTTTTTTGGTTTAGGTCACCAATTACAGATGGATTATACTGAACTTTTTGCAGATAAGCACAATGCTTACAATGTAATATATACGATTCCAAGTGTAAGAAACACATACATAAACACTACCTTTTTATATAACAAAGATTTAGGTGATAATACAGTCAAAAGTGTAAAAATAGAAAGAGTGTTTTTCTCGCCATTTACCAGATTTGCAGGAGGTGTTTTGTTTGAAAACAGGTTTCTTAAGGACTCCTTGCCTGATTTAAATAATAATTTTAGTACTCAAAATTTTAATTCCAAAGTACAGAGCTATTGGTTTGGTCATGCTTTTACAATTTTTAAGGGCAAGAGTGAAGATTATAGAACCTCTAATTTCGTAACTACATTAGGTTTTACAAATGTTTCGTTTTCAGAATCGCCGACGAAAATATATGATCCAACTAATTTTATTTCATCCGAGAAGTTATATTTAGCGAGTCTCGGTATTAATACCAGGAAGTACGCTGAAGATAAATACCTTTTCAGTTACGGTATTATTGAAGATGTTCCTCTTGGAAAAGTCTATTCAATAACAGGCGGATTTCAAGACAAAAATAACCAGTGGAGAAATTATTTTAGCGGACGGTTTGCCTACAGCGATTATTACCGCTTTGGTTATTTAGGGTTGGATTTTGAATGGGGAAGTTTTTTCAACAATGGTAAAACTGAAGAAACAGTTTTTAGGATTGACGGCAATTATTTTACCAATTTACTTTCTTTGGGTAATTGGAAAATAAGACAATTTATTAAACCAAAATTGGTACTGGGAAATAATAGAGCGCCAACCATTGAAGACAGGGTAAATTTTTCTGATGAAATTGGATTCTCTGGTATTAACAGTCCGCTGATACACGGTACCAATAAACTAGCTATGGCTTTCCAAACCCAAACATATGCACCTGGGAACTGGTATGGATTTCATTTTAATCCATTTTTTAATATGACTTTTGGACTACTTGGTAATGAAACAGATAGCTTCTTCAATGATAAATTGTATTCTAAATTTAGTTTAGGCCTATTAATAAACAATAATTATTTTACTTTCGAAAGTTTCCAAATTTCATTCTCTTATTACCCTTCTATTCCCTTTGAAGCGACAAATGCTTTTAAAACAGCTTCATTCAGAAACACGGATATAGCATTGCCTGACTTTCAAATTGGGCAACCAACCATAGTTCCTTATAATTAATTTAACCCGCTGGGCGGAAAGAAAAAATTATAAATCTTTATCCCGGCGTTACTCCATGCTTAGGTCACATCAAAGTTGTACATAGCCCGAGTAAAGCCAAGTAAAGATTTTGTCAAATAGAAGTAAAAGCAAAAACGAAATAAGAAGTTTCACTTTTTTATACTTCTTTCTTAAAGGTAACCTGCATGGTGGTTCCTTTTCCAATTTCTGAAAAAGCAACCTTAATCAGTCCGTTATGATACTCTTCAACGATTCTTTTTGTTAGCGAAAGCCCAAGACCCCATCCTCGTCGTTTTGTGGTGAATCCGGGCTCGAAAATGCTCTTAAACTGGTTCTTCGGAATCCCGCTTCCGGTGTCGGATATTTTAATTTTAACAAAGCGCTCTGTTTCCTCAATAATAACTGCCAGCTTTCCTCTTCCTTTCATGGCATCAATAGCATTTTTAACCAGATTTTCTATTGTCCAGCTGTGTAGAACAGGGTTCAGTTTGATATAAATAGGGTGCTGAGGTGCCGTGAAAGTGAATTCGACCTGTTTCGATGTACGCGATTTAAGATAATCGAATGATTGTTCGGTTTCCTGAACAAGGTCGCGGCGTTCCAAAACGGGTTCAGAACCTATTTTAGAGAATCGGTCGGTGATGGTCTGCAGTCGGTTAACGTCCTTTTCAATTTCAGAGACGGTAGTTTCATCCACATTGTCTGCTTTCATAATTTCGAGCCAGCCAATCAATGACGATAAAGGCGTCCCAATCTGATGCGCCGTTTCTTTCGCCATACCGGCCCAAAGTCGGTTTTGTGTTGCCATTTTGCTGGCGCGGTAAAAGTTAAAAATCATTCCGCTGAAAAAGAGCCCGACAAGTACCAAGGCGATCGGGTAATATTTTAATTTTGTGATTAGCGAGGAGTTTCCGTAATAAAGTAAGTGTTTTTTACCGGCGTAGTCAAATGCAATTGGCGGGTTTTCCGATTTTAAACGGTTTAAAAAGGCAATCGATTTGGCTTTATCCTTCGTGATCTCATCATCGACATTGGTCATATTTACGATGCTGTCCCTTTCATTGGTTTGGATTATGGGAATGGTCTTGTTGTTGCTTATAATTTGCAGCGGTAAATCCAGTTCGGTATTTTCATCAGCATTGTTCAGGTTTTTTGAAGCTGCCGCCCAAAGTTCCATTTTCAGACGTTCTTCGCTTTTAAACGTTTGGAAGAAAGTATACGTATTCCAAAGTATCAGGACTAAAAAATTGAAAGAAGCGAGAATGATGATCCAGCGTACTAAATTGCGTCTGTCTGCAGAAAAGTTCATACTTTGTTTGGAATACCTGGGTTATAGAATAGCTAATTTACTAAGTTTATTGGGATAGGCAATAGTTTATTTTTAAATTAAGAATTTTCCTATATTTGTTTTGAGTTAAAATTAGAGGAAGTTTGGAGTCAAAAAAGTATCTTTGACAAAATTTTTCAGATTATGATTAGCGTTGATCCGAAGGAGTTGGCTCCAGTGAAACTACAGGCATACCTTCAGGGTGCCGTTGGGCCGAGACCGATTGCTTTTGCAAGTACGTTGGACAAAAACGGAAACCCGAACTTATCACCGTTCAGTTTCTTTAATGTGTTCAGTTCCAATCCCCCGATATTGATTTTTTCACCTGCCCGACGTGTACGTGACAATACGATTAAGCATACCTTAATCAATGCCGATGCTACCCGTGAAGTGGTTATTAATGTGGTGAATCATGATATCGTGCAGCAGGCCTCTTTATCGAGTACAGAATATGCTGACGGCGTAAACGAATTTGATAAGGCCGGATTGACTATGGTGCCGTCTGATGTCATAAAACCATACCGTGTGGGAGAAAGCCCGGTACAGTTTGAATGTAAGGTTAACGAAATAATTTCCCTTGGAGACCAAGGTGGTGCAGGAAATCTGATTATATGCGAAGTGGTGAAGATCCACATCAGCGAAGAAGTGTTGGATGCTAACGGAGCGATCGATCAGCATAAAATCGATTTGGTGGCCCGTATGGGAGGCAACTGGTATACCCGCGCTAACATGGGATTGTTTGAAGTGGAAAAACCGCTGACGACTTTAGGTGTAGGAGTAGATGTAGTGCCGGATTTCGTAAAAGGAAGCGCTGTTTTCGACGGTAACGATTTAGGTAAATTAGGGAACATTGAAGCTGTGCCAACTGAAGAAGAAATTGCTATATTTGTAAAAGAGGATTTCGGAATCAAAGCAGTTTTGAGCTCAGACGATGAGGAGAAGAAGTTCCAGATGGCAAAAGAATATTTAGACAAAAACGAAGTACTGACCGCATGGAAAGTACTTTTAGCAAAACAATAATTTATACAGAAGATGGAAGTTACAGGTAAAGTAAAAGTGATCAATGCAGCACAACAGGTAAGTGCTTCATTCAAAAAAAGAGAAATGGTAGTTACTACGGACGAGCAGTATCCACAACACATTATGATTGAGTTTACTCAGGATAAATGTGATTTGTTGGACAGCTACAGAGTAGGTGAGGCCGTAAAAGTTTCCATCAATTTAAGAGGAAGAGAATGGGTAAATCCGCAGGGAGAAACTAAATATTTCAACTCAATCCAAGGATGGAGAATCGAAAGATTACAGGCTGAAGCTCCGGCAGGTGCGCCACAAATGCCGCCAATGCCAGCGAGCGAAGCGTTCGAACCGGTATCGAATTTCAAAGAAGAAGAGCACGATGATTTGCCTTTCTAATTGAGAAATCTGAATTTTAGAATTTAGAGAGAAGTCAGAAATTTGAATAACTTTAAATTTCTGGCTTTTTTTTATTTTTTGTAAAGTTTTAATTTGTGCCGCAAAGAATACACTTTTTAGACAAGGAACTTTGGTTTCCGCCCGTTTCCGAAACACATCCGTCGGGCATCATTGCCGTGGGCGGCGATTTGAGTACGGAACGGTTGCTATTGGCGTACCGGAGCGGGATATTTCCTTGGTTTGAAGATGGCGAGCCCATTACATGGTGGGCACCTGAATACCGCATGGTATTGTTTCCGGATGATTTCAAACCTTCCAAAAGCATGCGGAACATCCTTAACCGCAATGTTTTTAAGGTAACCTTCAATAAGGATTTCAGAGCAGTGATTTCCAATTGCCAAACCGCCAAGCGCGAAGGTCAAAACGGTACCTGGATTACCGACGACATGATTGAAGCATATTGCAAATTGCACGAACTCGGCTATGCCAAATCCGTTGAGGTCTGGCAAAATAATGAGCTTGTAGGAGGTTTGTATGGCATTGATTTAGGCCATGTTTTCTGCGGGGAGAGTATGTTTTCCAAAGTGTCTAATGCCAGTAAAGTGGCTTTCGTATCGCTGGTAAATTATCTCAAAGATAATCACTACCTGTTACTCGATTGCCAGGTGTACAACGAACATCTTGAAAGTTTAGGTTGTGGTGAAATCGACAGGGATGATTTTATGCAGATTCTGCACTACCGTCCTAAGTAAATCTTACTCTTTTTTCATTTTCGGCAAAGTCCTGATGTAGAGTTCTTCCACTTTTTTTCGGGCCCAATCGGTCTTTCTTAGGAACGTCAAACTTGATTTTACCGATGGATTTATCTTAAAACACTTAATGGGGATCAGTTCTTCCAGGGTGTCAAAACCATAGAAATCAACTAATTCTTCAACGATTGTCTTTAAGGTTATGCCGTGTAGTGGATCTTTGCTCATTCTTTTTTCTTCTGAATTTTCTTCGCGTGAAAGTATAATAAAATATCAGATTATTCATGGTTAATGCGATTGTAATCAGTGTGGCTGCTACAAGTAGTGTTTTGGTGCCAATCTGATAAAACAAAAGTGTACCCGAAATGCAGCCGGCAAAAAAGAAAACTATAATTGAAAGTTTCAGAAAAATGTTTTTTTTTAGGTTGACGGTATTCGGATGATTTCTGTAGAAAAAATATTGGGAGATTTCAATCCCCAAATCGGTAAAGAGTCCGGTAAGGTGTGTGGTACGGACTGTTGACTGTGATATTTTGGTTACCAAAGCATTCTGTAAACCCATTGAAAACAAAAGAATGTATGCGATTTGGTTTGTGTTTTCACCTACCTTAAAATTCCAATCATTCCAAAAACCTGCCAGGACAAGCAGAAATATTTCCAGGAACATTGGTGTGGTGTGTATGTATTTCTTCTTGTTGATAATTGCTATTTCAATAAAAGAATTCGAAACGAAAGCTCCCAAAAAGAAAAAGAGAATATAAAGAATGAACGGAATTGCTTTGGTAAATTGTCCTGTAATTAATTCTTCAGAGAAATAAGCAAAATGACCTGTTACATTAGTGGTTAGTGTGCTAATAGCCAAAACACCAACGCTGTTCACTATTCCAGCAACCAAAGAGAGATTGGAAGCCAATCGTAAGTTGTGCCTGAATGTTCTGTTCTTACCTCGGTGTCTAAACATTGATAAAAGAAGATTTTGATAAATTCTTTCAATGTATAAATATAGTTAAAATTTCAGTTTCGTAAAGTTCCAATTCAGGGTGCTGAATAGAACCAGTTCATTTTCCAGCGTTGGCAAATCCATGATCAGTTTTAAGGTTTCGTGTGCCATCATGGTTCCGATAATACCCGGTAAGGTTCCCATCACGCCATTTACGCTGCAATTTGGGACATCTTCCGGATTCGGAGGCTGGGGAAACAGGTCACGTAGGTTTTTGGAGCCTTTGTTGTTAAAAACAGCGATTTGTCCTTCAAATTTCAGGATGCTTCCATAAACCAGTGCTTTGCCTAGTCTAACACAAGTATCGTTCACCAGATAACGAGTCGAAAAATTGTCACAGCCATCCACAATGACGTCAAAATCCTTAAGGATGTGTTCTGCATTTTGAGCCGTCAGTTTCTCCTTAAAAGCACGCACTTCAATATGCGGATTTAAAGTCTCCAAAACCGTTTTGGCAGCGATAGCTTTGGAATTGTCAATGTTGATTTCGGTATATAAAATCTGTCGGTGAAGGTTATGTAGTTCAACCTTGTCAAAATCGACAAGACCGATGCTGCCAACTCCAGAAGCCGCCAGATACTGCAAGACCGGGCAGCCCAAGCCCCCTGCGCCAATAACCAGTACTTTGGCGTTTTTGAGTTTTAACTGACCGGCTTCGCCCACTTCGGTAAGCAACATGGGTTTGCCATAGCGTAAGTAATCGTGTATTGTAATCATAATTTAATTTTAAGGGAAAAGTGAAAAGGGATAAGTATAAAGATGCTTAGGAGGTGTAGGCTTTATCCCAGTCTTTCCAAACCGGTTCATAACCTTTGCTTGCAATTATGGAAGCGATTTCCTGAGCTGAGCGTTCATCACTGGTTTCAAATTGTTCCAGCGATTCCACGTCAACTACATAACCACCTGGGTTGGTTTTTGAACCGGCGCTCATTGATGTTACGCCAATCGGAATGACATTGTTTCTGAATTTCTCGTTTTCACGTGTGGAAATCGATATTTCAAGATCTTCGTTCCAAAGTCGGTAGGCGCAAATCAGCTGGAGCAAATCACTGTCCTCCATGATAAAGTTCGGTTCGATAATTCCTTCCGCCGGTCGCAATCGGGGAAAGGAAACAGAGTATTTACTCTGCCAGTACGTTTTCTGAAGGTAATCCAGGTGCAAGGCATTGAAAAAGCTGTCCGTGCGCCAGTCTTCCAATCCCAGCAAAACGCCCAACCCTATTTTATGAATGCCAGCTTTACCTACGCGATCGGGAGTTTCCAAGCGGAAATCGAAGTTGGATTTTTTTCCTTTAGGGTGATATTCTTTATAAACTTCCCGATGGTAGGTTTCCTGATACACCAAAACAGTATGAACGCCTACTTCGTGTAACTGTCGGTATTCTTCTTCCGATAAGGGCTGAACTTCAATCGATATTGAAGAAAACTCCTTTTTGATTTGTGCTACAGCGTTCAGGAAATAGTTGATGTTTACCGTATAATTTGCTTCTCCGGTTACTAACAGCACATGATCAAATCCTGTTTTTTTCAGTTCGGCCATTTCGAGTTCAATCTCGCTCTCCGTAAGTGTTTTTCGCTTAATCTTATTGTCTAAGCTGAAACCGCAATAGGTACAGATGTTCTGGCATTCGTTGCTCAGATACATCGGGGTATACATCTGGATGGTTTTTCCGAAACGCTTTTTAGTCAAGACATGGCTTTGCTGCGCCATTTCCTCCAGATAAGGCTTTGCAGCCGGTGAAATAAGAATCAGAAAATCATCCAGATTTCTTTTGCTTTTGGCTAATGCCATTTCAACCTCCCTGGAAGTGGTTTGATTGATTTTGGTTTGTACCGAATCCCAGCTGTAAGTTTCAAAAACAGATTTAAAAGTATTCATGTTATTCATATAAAAATGCTGTCAACGGACTTGAAGCTACTGCTTTGTTCATTGTTTGTGCCAATTGCGCTTCATAGGCTTTTCTTCCTGAAATAACGGCTTCCTTAAAAGCTTCGGCCATTAGTTTCGGATTCCCTGCTACGGCAATAGCGGTGTTTACCAAAACGGCATCGGCACCCATTTCCATGGCTTTGGCGGCATGAGAAGGTGCGCCAATTCCGGCATCGACAATGACTGGAACTTTGCTTTGCTCGATTATGATTTCAAGAAAATCTTCGGTTTTTAAGCCTTTGTTGCTTCCGATTGGTGAGCCTAAAGGCATCACTGCCGACGTTCCTGCATCTTCCAGTCGTTTACATAAAACAGGATCCGCATGAATGTAAGGAAGGATGATGAAGCCAAGTTTAGCTAATTCTTCAGTCGCTTTCAGGGTTTCTATCGGGTCAGGCAATAAATATTTCGGGTCGGGATGAATTTCAAGTTTCAGCCAATTTGTTTCCAATGCCTCTCTTGCCAACTGCGCTGCAAAAATGGCTTCTTTCGCATTGCGGGCTCCCGATGTGTTTGGTAACAGGTTGATGTGTGGATGGTTGATGTGTGACAAAATCGCATCGGTTTCGGTTTCCAGATCAACGCGTTTTAGGGCTACGGTTACCAATTCACTTTCAGAGGCCAGGATTGCTTCTTCCATTTGCTGGTTGGAACCGAATTTTCCTGTTCCCAAAAACAATCGTGATGTAAAAGTTTTATCGGCTATGTTAAATGTTGACATATATTTTTTCGTTGAGTTGTGTTAATAATTGAGGGCTTTCGGTGATCAGACCTGATATAGCAATGCCGTGTATTCCGGTTTCCATTAGTGATTCAATATCCTCTAACTGAATTCCGCCAATGGCATAAACAGGGATGTCCATGTTTTGGGCTTTCATTTGGGCGACAATGTTCAGATAACCCTGTAACCCTAAAATCGGGCTGAGATTGTCTTTAGTAGTGGTAAATCGGAAAGGGCCTAATCCTATATAATCGCAATTTTCTTTAATGCGTAGCAAAACATCTTCTAATGTATTTGCTGTTCCGCCTATAATTTTATGGTTGCCTAATATGTTTCGAGCTTCTTCAATTTTCATGTCATTCAACCCTAAATGAACGCCGTCAGCATTGACTTGAAGTGCTAAATCAACTTTGTCGTTAATAATGAAAGTCGCCAGGTATTCTTCACAAAGTGTTTTTGCGGCTTCTGCCAAAGTGAAAAGTTCCTGTGGATTTCCGTTTTTGAAACGCAACTGAATCCAGTCGCATCCGTTATCCAAAGCCTGATGGATGTTGTACAGTTGTTCTTCAGCCGTTTTTCCCTGAGAGATATATTGTAGTTTGCTAAACATGGTGATATCCTAATAAAGTTGTGTTAGAGGTTAGGTATTTTTCTATATATTTTTTGGCTTTCATTGATGATAAAATAAAATCATGTCCTAAAGCGATATTTGCTGTAATAGCAGACGATAGGACACAACCGGAACCATGTTTTTCGGAAGTAACGACCGTGGTACTGACCAATTTTGCACATTCTTCGTCCATGAAGAGATAGTCTACCCCTTTTTGCTTGGGATGATGTCCGCCTTTCAGTAAAACGGGACAATGGCTTGAAAGCTCGTGAGCAATTTCTTCTGCTGAATTTTTCGAATCGGAAAGTTTCAGTATTTCACTGTAGTTCGGCGTAATCAGATCGATTTTCTTTAAAATTTTAAGCAGTTCCGCTTTGTTTTCCACGGTTGTGAATTCAAATTCGGTGGTCGATTTCAATACGGTATCCCAAATGATTTTTGTTCTGGGAGAATGTTTTTTTATCTGGGAAACAATTTTTTTTAAATATTCCAATGAAGGAACAATTCCTATTTTCACGGCTTTTATATCATAAGTCCGAAATATTTTTTTTATTGAATCCAGTACAAAATCCAAATCGGTCCATTGTATCGTATAGAATTGATTTTCCGTCTGGATAGTATTTCCGGTAGTAATGGCCAGACCGTAAACCCGATGCTGTTCGAATGTTTTGATGTCCGACAAAATACCGGCACCGCCTGATGGATCATGTCCGGCAATAGTTAAAACGTAAGGGCGAGTTGCTGACATTTTTTAAAATTTTCAATAGGGTTAGTATTTAGCCAGATGCTTCCCAATAGTGCGACATCATCAAAACCGTTTCCAAGTGTTTTTTGAATGTTTTCTGATGAGATCCCACCCAAAGCAACAAGTTTCGTATTGAAATTGGTGCGTTGTTTTATTGCTTCGAGATGATTGCAATCGGAAACGTAATCTGATTTTGAAATGCTGGGGAAAATCGGACTCAAAAAAGCGTAGTTCCAATTGTCTCCCAGTGTGTTGAACTCTTGAATGGTGTGAACTGATGCTGATTTTATCCATTTTGATTCTGAAAATAGTTTGGCTTTACTTCGGTTACTTTCCGAGAAATGTAATCGTTTAATACCTAAGGTGTCGGCCAAATGATGGCTGCTGTGTAAAACCAAGTGACTTCGAAATTCCAATCCGATTTCCGATAGAAATGACTTTAGTTCCGCTTCTGAAAAACCAGGCTTTCGCACATGTAATAGTGGCAACCCTTCCGCAAAAAGCGAATGGATAATGCTGATTTCGTTTTCAATGTTAGTCGGATTGGTAATAACGATCATTTTAAAAATTTTTGATTCATGAACAAAGAAAATAGAGAATAGAAAATAGAATTTACAGAAGTCTTTCTCTATTTTCCATGTTCTTTCATCTTTGTTCTTTATACATAAATCTCTTTGCCACTTTCTACAAACTCTTCCGATTTTCCTTTCATTCCTTTTTCGGCCTCGGCTACGTCACGGATTTCCTGTGATATTTTCATGGAACAGAATTTCGGTCCACACATAGAACAGAAATGCGCCACTTTAGCGCCATCAGCCGGAAGGGTTTCGTCATGGAATTCCCTTGCAGTGTCTGGATCTAAAGCCAAATTGAACTGGTCTTCCCAACGGAATTCGAAACGTGCTTTGCTCAATGCATTGTCGCGGTATTGTGCTCCCGGGTGACCTTTGGCCAAGTCCGCAGCATGGGCTGCAATTTTATAGGTTATCACGCCGTCTTTTACGTCTTTTTTATTTGGCAAGCCGAGATGCTCTTTTGGTGTTACATAGCAAAGCATCGCACAACCGTACCAGCCTATCATGGCCGCTCCGATTGCGGAAGTGATATGGTCATAACCCGGGGCGATATCGGTGGTTAAGGGGCCTAATGTATAGAAAGGTGCTTCGGAGCAGTGCTCTAATTGCTTATCCATATTTTCCTTGATCATGTGCATTGGGACGTGGCCCGGACCTTCGATGAAAACCTGAACGTCATGTTTCCATGCAATTTTAGTCAGTTCGCCCAAAGTTTCCAGTTCGGCGAATTGGGCAGCGTCATTGGCATCTGCAATGGAACCGGGACGCAAACCGTCTCCTAATGAAAAAGCAACGTCGTATTGCTTCATGATTTCGCAGATTTCCTCAAAATGGGTATACAGGAAGTTTTCTTTGTGGTGGAACAAACACCATTTGGCCATGATGGAGCCCCCACGGGAAACGATTCCGGTCACGCGGTTAGCTGTCAAATGAATGTAACGCAATAAGACTCCGGCGTGAATCGTGAAATAGGAAACTCCTTGTTCAGCCTGTTCGATTAAGGTGTCCCGGAAAATTTCCCAAGTTAAGTCTTCAGCGACGCCTTTTACTTTTTCCAAAGCTTGGTAAATAGGAACAGTTCCGATAGGTACAGGGGAATTTCGGATGATCCATTCGCGGGTTTCATGTATGTTCTTTCCTGTGGATAAATCCATGATGGTGTCGGCTCCCCAGCGGCACGCCCATACTGCTTTTTCTACTTCTTCTTCAATAGAGGAGGTAACCGCGCTGTTTCCAATGTTGGCGTTGATTTTTACCAGGAAATTACGCCCTACGATCATGGGTTCGCTTTCAGGGTGGTTGATGTTGTTCGGGATGATGGCGCGGCCGGCAGCTACTTCGCTGCGTACGAATTCCGGGGTGATTTTGTTTTTAGGTGTGTTCGCTCCGAAACTGTGTCCGGCGTGTTGGCACTGCATCGTTTTTTGTGCTGTTTCCAACTGTTCGATGCGCTGATTTTCACGAATGGCGATGTATTCCATTTCGGGCGTGATGATGCCTTGTTTGGCATAATACAGTTGCGTGACATTCGCTCCTTTTTTGGCTCGCATCGGTTTGTGTAAATATTCGAAACGCAGATGATTCAGTTTTTCATCATTCAGGCGTTGTTTTCCGTAATCTGAGGAAATCTCAGTTAGTTCTTCCACGTCGTTGCGGTCGAGAATCCATTGTTCGCGGATTCTTGGCAAGCCTTTACGGACATCGATTTCGATATTTGGGTCGGTATAAGGTCCCGAAGTATCGTAAACGGTTACCGGAGGATTCTTTTCGATGCCGCCATTGGCTAATTTGGTATCGGAAAGTCCGATTTCGCGCATGGCGACTTTTATCGGATGGATTTCACCGTCGATATAAACTTTCGTGGAATTAGGGAAGGGATGTCTGGATATTTTTTCTTCTGAATTCATGTTTAGAATTGCTTTATTGGTTTGTATGAAAATCGTTTTTAATGTGCCGGATTCTGCCAGGGATGGAAGCGGAAAGCCCGTAAAGTAAAAAACTGTTAAAAACAAGTGCTGTAATGGGCGACCAACGGAAGCCGCTTGCAGGACTATGTTTTTTTAGTTTTTGACTGCGGACTTGCAACGGACAGCCCGTACGTGCAGCCTTATTACCCGCCTTGTGTGGCTGTAATGATTAAAATATCATCAGTTTCGGACAGGGTAGTGGTCTCCCAGTGGGTTTTTGGGATGACGGTATTGTTCACGGCAAGCGCGATTCCGTTTTGTTTGTTCGGAAATTCAATGTCAAGCAAAGCTTTTGCGGAAAGGCTTTCGCTTTCGAATTGTTTGTATTGGTTGTTGATTTTTAGTTCCATTCCTGTTGGATTTAGTATATGAAAATACTTTAGGAATGGCTGCAATGCGCACTTGAAAGCACTCGAATGAAGTCATCTTACTTTTCCCTACGCTGGTATTAACCAGATCAGGTTCAGAGGGTAAAATCTCAGCCTGCGCGTTGCAGACACCCCTAAAGTGAGACAAATGTATATTTTTATTTTAAAGGATGACTGTTAAATTTTGGAAATTTTTTTCTTTCAGGAAATTTTAGAAGGCAGAATACAGATTGCAGAACGCAGATTGCAGAACGCAGATTGTAGATACGTTCAGATTTTTGAGCAATGCTGAAGCCTGCTATCTGCCACCTGCTATCTCCTTATTGATTCCTCGTCCAGCAATCTTCCACGTGATCGTTGACCATTCCGGTGGCCTGCATATGGGCATATACAACTGTGGAGCCTACGAATTTGAAGCCGCGTTTCTTTAGATCTTTGCTCAGTGCGTCGGAGATTTCGGAAGTGGCGGGGACTTCTTTTTTGGTTTTGGGTTTGTTGTCCTGAGGCTGGTGGTTTACAAAGCCCCAAATGTAGTTGGAAAAAGTGCCGAATTCTTTTTGGACTTCCATAAAAGCGATGGCATTGGTCACGGCGGCTTTGATTTTTAAACCGTTACGAATGATGCCGGCGTCTTGTTTTAATGCTTCGATTTTAGCTTCGGAATAGTCGGCAACTTTTTTGTAATCGAAGTTGTCGAAAGCGTTTCGGAAGTTTTCCCTTTTCGCCAAAACGGTATACCAGCTCAATCCGGCCTGAAAGGTTTCCAGAATCAGAAACTCGAAAATTTTCTGGTCGTTGTACACGGGAACGCCCCACTCGGTATCGTGGTAGTTTCGGTACAGGTCATCTTTTTCGCACCAGGCACATCGGTTTTTAAGATTCATCTTCATTCCTTTGAATCAAATATAAAGTAAAACTCTTTTCGAAAGATGAAAAATATTTTGTTAATCATATAAATCAACATATAAAAAGAGCAATTAGTGTAAATAATTGCTCTTTTTGTGTTGTTTTTTAAAAAACTATTGGGGTTGTTGTTCTTCTAAGCAAGGACAACCTCTGCTGCCATATGGGGTTTTCTCATAATCGCCATGGTGAGATTGATGAGTAGGCCACTCTTTTTTACTAATTGTTATTTCGTGACCATTAGTCTTATTTCCTGCTGGAAAATGGCAAATGGTGATTTTGTCTCCCTGGTCGTTTTGTTTTGTATTTGTGGTAAATGCAAATGCAATCAGCACAACTCCCAGTGCTCCCAATAGTAATGCATACTTTTTCATAGCTTATATTTTTAATTGTTGATATGTTAAAATTAGCTAATGTGTTGATAACCAATATTGGGAAAAGTTTTTTTTTGTTGAAATGAGAGAATTTTGGGTTAAAATGCGCAAAATGCTTTGATAACCTCTAATTGAATTATTGAATGTCAGTTTCGGAATTTGTTTCGTTCAGATATCGTTCAATAACGTAGTGGCCCAGATAAATTAAAGGTGTTAAAACAACGGCGAGGATTAATTTGAAAACGTAGCCTGTAGCCGACATATTCAGGTATTGGGTGGTAGTGATTTTTCCGGTCAGCCAAAAAGCGATTCCGGTCACAATAAAACTGTCTATCAATTGGGAGAATATGGTCGAACCGGTACTTCGCAGCCAAATCATTTTTTTTCCGGTTTTGTTTCTTAAGAACCAAAAGATGCTTACATCGATCAACTGGGAAACCAAAAAGGCAATGATGCTCGCTACCATGATGAACAGACCTTGCCCGAAGACGGCATAAAATTGTTCGTCATTCACGGTTTCGCCTGTTTCAAAGGCTGGGATTTTGGTGCCAATGAATAGAACGAGTATGCAGTAAGCAATCAATCCTGCGGTTATGAAAGACAGTTTTTTAACGCCATCGCGGCCGAAATGTTCATTGATGATGTCTGTAGTGATGAAAACGATGGGCCAAGGCAGGATGCCGATGCTCATGATGAACGGGCCGATCTGGATGAGTTTACCGCCTGTCAATTCGGCTACAATTGCATTGGTTATGAAAATCCCGGCCAATATAATGTAGACGATGTCTTTCTTGGTTTTGAACATACACTGGGTTTAAATCCAAAAGTACGTTATTTCTGAGAATAAAAAAACCCCAATCTTACGACTGAGGTTTTGTAATATAAGTGAGGATTGATTATCCTAAAGCTACACGTCTGAAACCTGTAACAGTTAAACCACCGTCAACAGATTTGATGTATGAAGCAACGCTCATAGAACCGTCTTTGATGAAATCCTGGTTTACCAAAGTGTTGTCTTTGTAGAAACGTTGGATTTTTCCTTTAGCGATGTTGTCTAACATAGCTTCTGGTTTTCCTTCAGCACGTAATTGTTCTTTAGCGATTTCGATTTCTTTTTCGATGATAGAAGCATCAACTCCAGCCTCATCTAAAGCGATTGGGTTCATCGCAGCAGCTTGCATAGCTACGTTTTTAGCAGCTTCGTCACCACCATTAACGTTAGCTGATAAAGCAACTAAAGTAGCGATTTTTCCAGCGTGGATGTAAGATCCTACGAAAGCACCTTCTAAACGCTCGAACTGACCTACTTCAATTTTTTCACCGATAACACCAGTTTGCTCGATTAATTTTTCGTTAACTGTGATACCACCGAAATCAGAAGCTAAGAAAGCATCTTTATCAGCGTAGTTTAACGCTTGGTTAGCTAAATCTGTAGCTAATTTCACGAAACCTTCATTTTTACCAACGAAGTCAGTCTCACAGTTCAAAGTGATAACCACACCAGCAGTGTTGTCAGCGTTTACCACAGCGATAGCAGCACCTTCTGTAGATTCTCTGTCAGAACGGTTAGCAGCTACTTTTTGACCTTTTTTACGTAAGTTTTCGATAGCTAAATCGAAATCTCCATCAGCTTCCACTAATGCTTTTTTACAATCCATCATACCAGCTCCGGTGATGGTTCTTAATTTATTTACGTCTGCAGCAGTTATTGTTGCCATAGTTTTATAAAATTTAATTTGTGTTAAAAGTAAAAATTCCAAATCTCAAATCCTTAATTCCAATGTTTTCAAATCATGAACGAAACGTTACAGATTTTGATTGGAGCTTGGAATTTAAAATTTGGAATTAATTTTTTATTTATTCTTCAGTTGAAGTTGTTGCTTCAGTTTGAGCTGCTGCTACTTCTCCAGCCGGTTGCTCTTCTTTGTCAGATTTTCTATCAGAAAGTCCTTCAATGATAGCGCCAGATACTAAAGATAAAACTTTGTCGATTGATTTTGAAGCATCATCGTTTGCTGGGATAACATAGTCAACCTGACGTGGGTCAGAGTTGGTATCTACCATAGCGAAAACTGGAATGTTTAATTTTTGAGCTTCTTTAACAGCGATGTGTTCTGCTTTGATATCTACAACGAATAACGCCGCAGGAAGTCTTGTCATGTCTGCAATAGAACCTAAGTTCTTTTCCAATTTAGCACGTAGACGATCTACTTGTAAACGTTCTTTTTTAGATAAAGTCATGAAAGTACCGTCTTTCTTCATTTTATCGATAGAAGCCATTTTCTTAACAGCTTTACGGATAGTAACGAAGTTAGTCAACATACCACCTGGCCATCTTTCAGTGATGAAAGGCATGTTAGCTGCAGTAGCTTTTTCTGCAACGATATCTTTAGCTTGTTTTTTGGTAGCTACGAAAAGTACTTTTCTACCAGATGCAGCGATTTTTTTCAAAGCCTCGTTAGCTTCTTCGATTTTAGCTGCAGTTTTATATAGATTGATAATGTGAATACCATTACGCTCCATATAGATGTAAGGAGCCATGTTTGGATCCCATTTTCTAGTCATGTGTCCGAAGTGAACACCTGCTTCTAGTAATTCTTTAACTTCTACTTTGTTTGCCATTTTGTAATAGTTTACGTTCTGTTGAATTAGCAATGGTTGAGTAGCGATTGTCTCGGTCTGAACCATTTAGATGCTAAACTAATTCCCACCTCAATGGGAGAGCAACAAAAACTTAGTGTTTTTAAATAATAATAAATATTAACGTTTAGAGAACTGGAATCTCTTACGAGCTTTCTTCTGACCGAATTTCTTACGCTCAACCATACGAGGGTCACGAGTTAGTAAACCTTCTGGTTTTAAGATTGCTCTGTTTTCAGCTTCTACTTCGCACATTGCTCTTGCGATAGCCATACGAACAGCCTCAGCTTGTCCTGTAGTACCACCACCATATACATTAACTTTTACGTCAAAGTTAGATGCGTTCTCAGTCATAGAAAGAGGTTGCATTACTTTGTACTGTAATGTAGCAGTTGGGAAGTAAGTTGCGAAATCTTTTTTGTTTACGGTGATGTTTCCTGATCCTTCAGTAACATAAACACGTGCTACAGCACATTTTCTTCTACCGATTTTGTGAATAACTCCCATTACTTAAGATCGTTTAAGTTTACAGTTTTAGGTTGTTGAGCTTCGTGTTTGTGCTCAGAACCTACATATACGTTCAAATTGCGGAATAACTCAGCACCTAATTTGTTTTTAGGTAGCATTCCTTTTACAGCTTTCTCTACTAATACAGCTGGGTTTTTTTGTTGCTGTACTCTAGCAGTTAAAGTTCTTTGACCTCCTGGGTAACCAGTGTGACGCATGTAAATTTTGTCGTCTAATTTGTTACCTGTTAGGTTGATTTTCTCTGCGTTGATAACGATTACGTTGTCTCCACAGTCCACATGCGGCGTATAACTTGGCTTGTATTTACCTCTTAAAAGCATTGCAACTTTAGAAGCAAAACGACCTAAGTTATGACCTTCAGCATCCACAACGATCCACTCTTTCTGAGCACCCGCTTTGTTTACTGATACTGTCTTGTAGCTTAAATTGTCCACGTTTTTTTTATTTTAATTAAACATTCCATCCCCAATAAAGGGAGTGCAAAAGTACAATTATTTATTTATTATACAAACTCATGGGGGATAATTTTATAAGTTGATTGTCAGACGACTAGTTAATTGTTAGCTTTGTAAACTGAAATTGTTACTCTTTGGTAAACTTAATTTCCATGCCTCCCTGCTTTAATACCATTGTTTTTTGGCCGAATGTCATGTTTACGCCGGCAGGATCAAAGACAAATTCGGTTTCACTAACCGCATTTAAAGTGAAAGCGCCTTGTCCGGTGGCTTGTGCAATGATTTGTCCTTTATCTACTTTAATGTTGATTTTCAGGGGAATTTCCTTTGATGAATAAGTGCCTTCATACGATTTAAGGATTTTTTCATCGACTTTTACCGTTTTCAGATTCGGAAACGTATACGGCATTTTGTAATAGATGCTCAGGATGCCAATCATGATGTCGTTTCGGTTGTAGTTGTCGCCGTTTACTATTAATGAAATGCCTAATTTTTCGGCCGGATAATACCCGACTACCGATTTATAACCTTCTATGCCACCCGTATGACCGAAAAATTTACGCTCTCCAAAAGGAAATGTCACGAGTCCGATGCCATAGCTTTCTTTTAATTGTGTCATTTCGTCTACGGATGTCGGTTTTAATAGTTTGCCGTTAAAGATACCGCGCAACAACGTGGTGAGGTCGTTAGCAGTTGAGGAAATAGATCCGGCAGCAAACGGTAATGACATGTCCCATTCCGGAACGGCTTCCCATTGTTCTCCTTTATAAGTATAGGACGGTGCTTCGTTTCGTTTTGGATCGACGTTGTTTACTATATATGTGTTTTTCAGCTTTAGCCTGTCTACAATCCTGGTTTTTAAATTGTCTTTATAGGGTGTTTTAGTAATGTCTTCAACGATACAGCCTAAAAGATAATAGTTGGAATTGCTGTATTCTGCTTTGGAATTAGGTGCGAAAAGCGGCTTGTAGGCAGCAATCTTGGCCAGCATTTCTTTTTTTCCGACGGATGCTGTCATGCTTGTGGTACTGTCGGCATTTACATAGTCGACAATCCCGGAACGATGGCGCAATAAATCGTTGATGGTGATTTTATCCGCATTTGGGATTTGTGGGTAAAATTTTGAAAGCGTTTGGTCAAGTTTCAGTCTTTTTTCCTCTATTAGCTGCATGATCATTACTGCTGTGAAAGTTTTGGTGACCGACCCGATTTTATATTTCGTATTCTTGTTCGGTTGTTCTTCTTTTTTAGCCATTGGTAATCCATAGGCTTTTTCAAAAACCACATCATCGCCTTCACGGATGCTTAATTGTCCCATGAAACGGTTGTTATGGTTCAGGTAGATCAACAAACTGTCTATTTTTCGGAAACGCGCATTCTCCTGTGCTGAAATACTTAAGCAAGAGATTACAAACAGGCAAATAATAATTTTTCTAATCATTTTGATTCTTATTTTTAAGTTTCTGAAATTCAATGTAGGAGTAGATTATTGGGATGAGGCTAATAACGGCGATTATGACCATAAAAGTATAAAATTGTACTTTTCCGTCTAAAAGAAATGTTAGCGTTATAAGTAAGCCCCCCACAA
The DNA here is from genome assembly GCF_000498495.1 of Flavobacterium enshiense DK69. Lineage (GTDB taxonomy): Bacteria > Bacteroidota > Bacteroidia > Flavobacteriales > Flavobacteriaceae > Flavobacterium > Flavobacterium enshiense. The sequence goes on from NZ_AVCS01000009.1 coordinate 77,001, forward strand.
ACCAAAGTTTTCCGCCCATTTTGTGTGTTTTTGTCCAGACTTCTTCACTTTCAAGAGTCCACGGTGTTCGGATACCAATGAAATAATTCGGTTTCATGGTTTTCATATAGTTGCCCAAAAATGCGAAAAGCAAGCCTAGAAGAGGAAAAATCATTTTCGGATCACCATTGTTGGTTTTTATGCTGAATAAAATGTATATACCGAGTATGCTCATGAAACAGGTAAGGATCAATCTGAAATCATTCAGCTTGTTACCCATGTTTTGAAGTTTTCCTTTCGGGTCGATTTTCGGGATTATCAAAAAAATTAAATACACCAGTCCGGACATCAGAAAAGGTATGATGATCGTTTCGGTTTTGTCTCCCCAGCGGTCAATTTCGCCCGAACTATTCCAGTGCATTGGAACTCTTTGTGGTAGCGATGGCCATATGTATGCCAAATAGCCAAAAGGCAGTAATGCAATGAGTAAAAAAGGAATTTCTTTTTTAAATTTTTCCATGGTTTATTTTTTTAGGTTAATAACCCAGTTAAGGATGTCGTCCACGATGGTGGTGTTGAGTGAATACACAATGAATTGCCCTTTTTTTTCTGAAGTGACTAAATCAGCTCTTTTTAAAATATCGAGATGATGGGATATGCTTGGTTTCGAAATGTGAAACGCATCTGCAATCTCGCCTGCGGTCATGTCTCGCCTTCGCAATAATTCTAAAATCTCGCGTCGGGTTTCGTCGTTCAATGCTTTGAAAATGTTATTCATAAATTAAACATTTAGACAAATGTCTAAATAAAAATCGAAATTATAAATGAAACTCAAGCAGAAAATATGAAAGTGTAAGGTTTTTTCAAATGGTTATCGATGATTGATGCGCTTTTCAATTCTATAAATGAAATTCACTTCCTTAAAAACGGATTTTTTCAAAATGCATTTCATCGACAGATTGTTTTTTTCTGCAATGGTAATGATGTGGTCGGTTTTACAATCTTCAGAAAGAATCATGTATACTTCATTCGAATCGTTTAAATAACCCGGAAGCTCGGAAAACAACTTTTCAAAATATTCGAAATTTTCACCACAAAACCAAGCGTTTTCTGCAATTGATGAAGGATTCTTCGGGTAATACGGCGGATTGATAATGATGTAATCGAATGTTCTTTTTTTTAGATTTTCAAACAAATCGGAATGCAGAATATCGATTGAGACATTGTTGTTTTCAGCATTCTTTTTCAAAGCTTCCAATGCTGTTGGATTGATATCCGTTGCGGTAACCTTAGCGCCGTTTTTTGAAGCTAAAATGGAGATAATCCCGCAGCCGCAACCCAATTCTAAAAATGTCCTGTTTTTTATAGAGAGTGTTTCTGTAAATTCCAGAAGTAACTTCGTGCTGATAGTAATAAATGGCGGAAAAACGGATGGCTCTACCCAAACGGATATGTCTTTGTATCTGTATTTTCGAGGTTTCGATAAATATAAAGCGCTTGCTTTTTTCAGAAAAGGGCCTGTTATTTTCTTTAAAATTGCTCTCATTTATTCAATTGAATTAATTTGCCACAAATCTTTCATGGTTGAATTGTTTTGAAATTTAATTTGTTTGATTTGTGGCGAATTATTCCGAATAAAATCCTTCAATTTCGGGCTGGCGGTATTTCCATATCTTATGCAAAGCCTTGATTTCGTAGGGGTAATGATAGAAATTGTAATTGTAACGGAAACCGGAAACGAGTTGTAATACTTGTTTTTTATAGCCACGGATCCTGAAATCGGAAACAGTTGGATAATAGCCATTCAAAACGGTTTCGAAATTTTTAATTGTATCAATCATGTATGGTTTCAACCATGGTGTGAGTGGATTTTTCCGCAAATCGAAATTCTCCCATGAGGGTGAAATCCATTCTTCGAGGGTTTCAGGAAATGAAAATCCGGCATCGAGAATCTGTTGGTACAATTCGGAACCTTCTGTGGGCACCGGACTGAAAAGATAGATGATGATTTCCGCTTTCGGATTGATGAGCTTTATTTCCTTAATGAAATTGATATCCCAAAGAATTTGGTCATATACTTCTTTTTCGGTTTTTGCCGGCATGCCTAAGACAAAAGAGAGTTCCGGAATGATGTCGGCATTTTTCATCCGTAGTACAAAATCCTTTATCATTTGCCCTGATTGTGTGCCGCCTTTGTTCATTTGTTTCAGAACGGCATCGTTTCCGGTTTCTGCGCCAAGGAAAATCATTTTACAGCCGGCTTTGCGCATCAGTTTCAATTCGTCATCCGAATATAAATTGATGGTATCAATGCGGCCTTCCCCCCAATAGCTGATGTTGTCGTTCATGATGAGTTCGGAAAATTCCAACACGCGTTTTTTGGAAGTGAAGAAATTATTGTCGTGAAATTCTATGGCGTCTATATTGTAGCTGGACTTGAAATACTTTACGTCTTCATAAATTCTTGAAGCCGACATGCCTTTCCATTTTGCATTGAAAATGGGAACAATGGCACAGAAAGAGCAAGAAAACGGACAGCCCATACTCGAATGATAGGATAGGGTTCTGTTTCCCATAAAGGTTTTACCCAAATAATTCTTTACCGGATAATGCGAATTCAAGTAATCATAAGGAAACTTAGGTAAGGTATCCTGGTCTAATAAGGCTTCAACGGCTGTTTTTGTGATTTCCCCTTTTTCATTTTTATAAATCAGGTTTTTTATGGAATGCAGATTTTCTGTTCCGTCAGACTCCAGCGTTTTAATCAGCTCCGGGAATGTGTTGTCGCCGGGACCATTAATGACATAGTCGACGAAGCCTGATTTTAAAGCGACTTTATGCTGGTTGGACGCAAAATATCCGCCCCAAACTGTTGTGATATCGGGATAGTTTTCTTTGATTTTTTTAGTGAACGGAATTGCCTGACGCAATTGTGGTCCGGGCATCACGGTGGAGCCAAAGTATTTAAACTCACCCGATTTCAGATGGTTTTCAATGGTTTGCCAAGGATCTTTTTCCAGATTTCCATCAACGAAAACATACTCATATTTGCCATGAATGGAGGCGCCCACCTGTAAAATGGAGTTGGGAATCCGGTGCTTCCCGTTGGCACTTTTCGGGTTGAATAATATAACTTTGTTCTTCATAATCTAAAACGCGCTGCAACAACGACTGCAGGCCGGAAGGAAACCGCCCGAGTCTCTTAAATCTTTTCTGAATTTCCCAAAAACGGTGGACGTCCAAATTTCCTTTAAAGAGTCATTATAGATATTCCCGACATTCAGGTTGTAACAACGCCCGTGTGCCGGAATTGCCGATCCGTCCGATTTAAGCATTATGCTGGTGTATACCGCTTCGCATCGTTTGCCGATGATTACTTCCGGTTTAAGGTAATAGGTGTCTAAGCCTTCTAAAGTATCTATTTCAGGAGAAAAGAATACTTTAAATGGATATTTTTCACTTTTCACTTTTTGTATCTGGTCTAACAATTGAGGTAAGTTCATATTGTTCAAATTTATCTCATCAAGGTTAGATTCGGTAGCGGGGTATGTATTTCCCCAAATTTTGTTGTGATTGACCGCAACGGAAGGTTCGCCAAACTGCGTGTGCATGAATCCGATTTCGTACAAGGGCAAATCTTTGAAATAATCGACAAATTCTTTCAGGCTGTCTGAATTCCATTCGGTTACGGCACTTACTATGGAAACTTTCGGAGGATTCTGGTATTCAAATATTTTTTTAATCCCTTCCATCGCTTTTTGAAATGATTTTTCATTCCCCCTGATCATGTTGTGGGTTGCTTCCAATCCGTCGAGTGAAATGAATAGTTCCTTAAGTCCGGCATTAGCTAAAGCTTCTGCTTTGTTGGGAAGCAGAAGGGCGTTTGTTGTAATTGCCGTGTACAGCCCTTTCTGACTGGCGTATTCGACTGCTTTGACAATGTGGGGATAAGCTAAAGGCTCCGTGAACGCAAAACCTAATTTCGCATTAGGATAATAGAGTTGTGTTTGATCTGCAATTCGTTCAAAAAGCTCGATCGGCATGTTAAGCGGTGAGGTCCCAGTTAGATTCTTAGCGAAGGTTGTCTCCAGATTTTGGGTTCCCACATCACACATTTTGCAATGTAAATTACAAGTGTTGTTGATGCCTAAAACAATCCATTCGGGAGAAAAGAAATAATTTTCCGGGAGTGCTTTTTTGTTGGCGTATTTTAGAATTCTTTCAATCATCTGGACGTGTTTGTGCTCAAAAATAAGTAATAACCTTAAGTCAGATCAGCAGACTTGCAAGAATGCAACTTTAAAAACATATAAAATGATTTCAAACCGTTATAGCTGAAAAACCTTGCTTGAAAAGCTTTTCGATAACTTTCTTTTGCGTCATTATACTGTTCCTGCTTTTGATAAATGTAAGCAATTTTCGAATAGATTTTACTTTTTAAAATCCGGTGTTTTTTATGCGAAATACTTCCCTGATTTTCAAGCTTACCTATTGTTTTCATATAGTCGTCATAATGCGACATGTTTGTTTTTTTTGAAATGTTTTGGCTGTGCTTTCGGATATAGGTCAATTTCCTTGCACAATAATAGGCCTTGAATTTTGACGTGGCCCTTACATACAAATCATGTTGGCCGTCAATCATGCTTTCATCTAAATAACCAATTTGGCCGAGCGCATCTTTTTTGATGGTGAATGTTGAAAATGGTAGAATCGTATCGTCTAATACATCCGATAAAATGTTTCCGGAATAATCGGATTTATAATTTGAAAACAAATCTTCCTTAATGGCATCATCCGGAATAAAAGCAACATTATGAATAACAAAACTCACATCAGGGTTGTTGCTGAAAACGGTTTTTATTGTTTCCAATTTATCATTTGCCCAGATGTCATCGGAATCCAAAAGGCTTATAGCGTTGCCTTCCGCTTTGCGAAAACCTTCATTTCTGAGAAAACTCCTTTTATCGTTCTTTTCATATTTGTAATAATGAATCCTGTCGTCATTAAAGCCTCTCACTACATTTTCAGTATCATCGGTTGAACCGTCGTCAATGATAATGTGTTCAAAATCGGCATGCGTCTGATTCAAAACACTTTGTATGGTTTCGCCAATCAGGTGAGCCCGGTTATAGGTTATGGTGACGATGCTAAACTTCATGTAAGATTTCTTTTTGAAATTGATGAATGGTATCGCAATAGGTCAACACTTTTTTGTCGTGGGAAACGAGCAGTACCGTGAGCTTTTCTTTTTGCGATACTCCTTTGATATAATTCAGGATTTTGATTTCGTTTTCCTCATCCAGTTGATTGGTGGCTTCGTCCAGAATCAAAATTTGCGGATCGTTGTACAACGCCCTGATAATGGCGAGCTTCTGTTTTTGTCCGCCGGATAATTTTTGCCCACTGTTTCCAGTTAACGAATGTAGCCCGTCCGGGAAATTTTGAAGTACTTCTTCGAAACCGATAGCAACGGTGAGTGCATTAATCCTGTCGAAATCGATTTCGGCTTCGGTTTGTCCGATGGCGATGTTTTCCAGAATACTTCCGTTAAAAATATAAGGCTCCTGAGTTACATAACCAATCAGACTCAAAAAGGCATTCTTGTTTAGCGGAGTGATTTCTGTGCCATCCAAAACGATTTTTCCGGATTTCGGATTAATCAGCTTTAGAATTATGTGCAATAGGGTGGTTTTTCCGGTTCCGGATCTTCCGCTGATACCTATGATGTTGCCTTTGGCTATTTTTAAACTGACATTGTCAATCAGTTTATTTTCTTCGGTGTAACTGAAACTGACATTTTCGATCCTTAATTCATTTTCAAAACCGATGCGCGTTTCGCTCTGAACAGTTTCTTTTTCAATGGAAGTGTTTTTCAGAATGGATTCAATGGTGTAATCATACGATTTGAGACTCGAGCCGGCAACAATCAACTTGTTTAGCGACGGAATCAGCTTAAAAAACACGGAAGCCATAAAGGAGATCAGCAAAACGTTTTTTGAATTCTCGGCGGAATAATTCACCAAATAAAAAACTAAAAAGCTGATAATAAGAATGATGATAATCTCAAGATATTTTGAATTGGAATTTTTTAAGGTTGTCAGAAAGGCATGGGTTTTATTCAGCTTTCGGTTTGATGAATTGAATTTGTCTAAGAAGGCTTCTTCTTTTGAAGCACTTTTAATTTCAAAAAAACCATTGATTAAATCCAGGAGGTAATTTACGTTGTTTCGGTAATCGGAAGAGAGGCTTTTGCGCACGTTCTTCACTTTTCGGAAGGTGTAAATAATTGCAAACGCCAGCAGGAATAGTACGATGGCAATCAGTGTGATTTTAGGAAACAATAGCAGCCCGATCCCGGAAATGACCATTATAATAATGCTTTCGCAAAGGATGGTGTTTAAGGAAAGGAGAACATTGTTGGCAAAGTTATTTGGAACTTCAATCGTATTTTTTATGATGTCTCCTTTGTCCTGATTCTGATAAAAAAGATAATTATTGTGAATAAACGAATGCGTGTATTTTTTCGATATTTCCGAGGAAACGGCAAAAATCAATCGGTTTTGGTAATTGATAAACAGGATGCTGAGGGTGTTTTTTGCAATAAAAAAAACGATTAGCAACAGTATACTGTATATCAGATGCTCTTTTTGAACTAAAAATTGTAAATACCTGTTTTCGAATCTGGAATGGCTATCGAGGGCCAGCATCAGGAATGGAAGTAAATAAGCCACAGACAATAAATCCAAGATGACATTCCCGAAAGAAAAACCAAAAAATGGGAGCAATTTCTTTTGGTACTTTTCCGGAACGCAGGCAATTATGGCTTTTATTTTGGCTTTAGTTATCATAAATTTTCAAATAGTGTTGTACCGTGTTTTCAATCAAAAACGGATTTTTTTCAGTTTCCAGATACGATTTGGAAAGAAGGCTTTTGCAAACCTCGACCATTTGCTTTTTTGTAGTTGCGGCTGTCCAATTTTGCGTTTCGAAGATACATCCGGTGTTCTTGGATACAATCATTGTTTTGCTTTGTAAAGCTTCCGCGAAAACCAGTCCGAAACTTTCGTAATGGCTGGTATGCAACAACACTTTCGACTGTGCCATATATCGCATGGTTTCATTATAGGGCAATAAACGTTTCAGCTCGATTACGTCTTCTAATTTAAGCAATTTGATTTTCTTTTTCAGCGTATCATACTGATTTCCCTCTCCAATCAAAACGACTTTTATTGGCTTTTTTTGATTTATCTCGGAAATGACATCAATAAAAAGCGCATGGTTTTTTACCTTATTTAAGTAGCCGACACCAATAATGTCAATCGTTTTTTCTGCTGAAGGATTGCAATCTGCGGGATTGATACCCCATGGAATTATTTCGGTTTTTACATTGCAATTGGCTAGAAAGGTCTTCTGATGGAAATCGGAAAGTGTGATAAGCTGCATCTTTTTTAAAGGAAGTATTTTCGAATACCCATTTCCTTTCAAAGCGTCCTGGCCCATTAATGTAGTCAGATGCTTTACGTTGTTTTTTTTTGAAAACCAATGCCCGATAAAAGCGCATTCGCCCAGCCAAAAGCTGTGTAAAGTTGTTATCGGGTTTTTGCGATGAATTTGATTCAGGGTTTGATATGTTTTTTTCCAAAGGCTTATTTTGGAAAAAGCGGATGAGCTTCCTAAAGGATGAACCGGGATTCCTTCCCAATAGTAAAAAGTGTTTGTAAATGGTTTGTGTATCGAAACTACGGTGATTGTAATACCTGATATTTCACGTAGTGCCTTCACATAGATTTGCAACGCCGGAATGCAGGTCGTGTCAGCTTCATTTTCTGGAAAACCGGGGGTGAGAATAACGATATGTTTATTTTTTGGCATCAATGCGGTACAGGTTAAAATCGCCTTCGAAGCTTTTCAGTTTGGCGAGTTGATAGTTGTTCTTTACGTTTTCCCAATTAAGCAGCGGATTTTTCCCTTTCCATTGCTTTTCCACCTGTTTTTCGTTGACTAAAAGTAAAGCATTTTTCTTGAATTCGGAATATTCCTCCTTCCAGAGGCTTTTGTAGTTAAAATTCAATTTCCGCCCTTTTAAGGCAATGTCGATATCAAAGGAATAAAGCGTGTTGCCTTCGTATTTTTCGACTTCATCGGCAATGGTGCTTTCCAAAGTATTTCGCTCATAAAATGATTTTCCGCAAAGGAGCCCAAGTGAAAGCTGAATCAGGAAAATAGCCGGAAAAATAAGTTTTCGATTTTTAAAAACTTCTGCCAGTTGGCTCAGAAAAGGAAAAAGAAATGCAATCACTAAAGGAAAAGAAAGAATCAAAAAGCGTTTGTTTTGAAACGGAATGGCGCCCAGAAAAAGAGCATACAGAATAATCGCCGTTAAGAAAAGTTGCTGATATTTATGAAGGCGGATTTTTCTGCTTTTCAGAAAGAACAGTAAGAATACAATTCCGAAAGCCAAAAAAATCGGATGAAAAAAGGAGAAGAAGGCGTAAAATATATTGATGAACCGGTAATGCTGTTCGCCATCCACGGTTACAAAATCGCTTCGGAAGAGGTTCAGAATATCCCAGGCCTGCAGCCATTGATGCGATAAAAACTGAAAGCTGTTTTGTGAACGGATAATAATATGCGGAATGGCCACTAAAGCTGCAGTTACAGCCGAAAAAAACAAACAAAAATAGCTTCGGTTTTTAATAAGGCGCATGAATGCTAAAATGCAAAATGGGAGCAGAATCACCATGGCAGCATAACGCGTTAATAGGGCGAATGCAACTAAAATGGCTCCAATAATAAAATTTCGATTTCCGGATTTTTCGATGAACAGCAAAAGATAATAAATGGCGACCGTTGTAAAGCAACACGCTAACATATCAGACATTGCCAACATGCTGTGAATAAGTACAATGGGTGATAAAGTAAAAAATATAAAAGTGATGTGCTTAACGGACTTTTGCTGGTAAGTCAATCGGATAATTTTATCGAGATATACCGAGGTAACAATCAACGAAAGGACTGAAATCAACTGTAAAGCAATAGCGGTATTTGGAATGACAAAACTCAGAAGACAACCGAAAATCGGGTAGTATACTCCCCAAAAATAATCCCCGGGAGTTTTCCCTGTTTCCAAAAAGGTTTTTAAAGCTTCAGTATAGCGCAAATACTCATAAGCATCCTGACCATATAGGCCATCGAATGAAAAACCATAGCAGACGACCGCCCAAACCAAAAGCGGGAATAGATAAATGATGTGTTTTGATTTGATTTTCAATGGCTTTGAATTAAGATCCAGCAAAACGGACTGTCTTTTTTGAAATATTTTGAAAATAATGATTGTTTATACATGATTTTATGTTTTCCTAAATCATCAAAACGATGATGAAAGTAGTTTTTTGCCATTTCCGGAAAACCTAGACTCTCATAATAAATCTGACTTCTTTTTTTCGCGCTTACGATACTATTGTTATTGTAAAATGGCGTGTCGATACTGTGAATCTCTCCGTTTTGGGTTAATAGATAATCAGCAACCTGAAATAATTTTGTCAGATTGTCGAAATACTGAAGGCAACTATTGAATACTATAATGTCGAATTTATGCTGATGAAGTTCCGTTTTTTCAAATATATTGGCATAAACGAAAGTTAAGTTTTCCTTTTGGAAAGTACTATCCGCTTGTTCCAATTCGGTTGTGTTGATATCCAAGCCAATGACTTCAGTATTGTTTATGTTGCTCATTAAGTGTGAAAACCAGCCGTTTCCACAACCGACATCCAGAATTTTTAAAGGCCTGTTTTTGTGCCTTAAATAATCCGTAAAACGAGTGGCCGATTTCTTTCGCAATTGCCATTCGTCATTGTGCGCCTCTTTTTTTTCGAAATCAGGTAATCTTCTGATTTCCTCTTCCGAAAGCAAACGGTTTTCTTTTCTTCGTACTTTGAGATACAAATCGGAAAAATCGTTTTTGGGCTGACTGTAATAAATGATACTCATCGCTAATTTGTTTTTTGAAAAGTTATCATAAAATAATCACCAATCCCTTTTATCATCATTGGGGAGCTATTTGCCCAAATGTCAAATCTCACTAGTTTTGAAATCAGCGATTTGTATTTCTGAAGTGAATTGAAATGCGCTGAAGGATAAAATGTTCCTATGTTTTGAGTCTTGATATGCCTGAAGTTTTTCCCCATAGCTTTTTTTACCTGATTGGGGGTATAGTAAAATGTTTTAACGGAATGATTTCCCACATTCGCCAAAACGCCGTTCTTCTTCCATCTTCGGAAAGCATTTTTATTTCCTTTCAAAATTGTCAGCATTTCCCAAGGGTAGTATGGCGGCATGATTACAAGGGTAACAAATCCATTTGAATTCAGTAATTCGCTAATCTGATTACACACAAGCTGCAAATCACTGGCGCAATTCAATCCTCCAAAATTGGAAAAAACATAATCAAATTTTTCATTGATGTTATTTCGCAATTCGGTGAAAGAGCATTTTTGAAATTGTAAATTCGGCAAGCCGAGGGTTTCGATTTTATTGTTAATATGTTTTTCGGATGCATCACTGATGTCCGTAGCCAAAACGAAATTTCCTTTTTGTGCAAAATATACTGCGTCGATGCCGCTGCCGGCGTTGATTTCGAGAATTTTATGATCGGGTTTCAGGAAATAATCCACGTGATTGCGAATAGAATTTCTTCGAGAGATATCGATTTCGTTCTCTTTGCTCAATCTTTCGTACTCGCCATATACGGAAGAGAATCCTAAGCTCGTATTTGAAAGAATATCAGTTTCCATTTTGCTGTAATCTTTTTAAAATAAGTGAATCAATAAAAGCCCTCGGGATGTAATACCCCAATTTTGCCACCGATTTTATTTTTGTAAAAGACAAATTCAATGGGTTTACAACGATATTTTTTAAATTCGAGTAACCCTGGCTTTTTCGATATTCCTTATGGACAAAACGTTGCAGTTTTCTGTAATACTCAGATCGGAACGTACCGTTGAACATCATCTCCAAATCATCGGAATCTTTCCAATTCGATTTATCTTTTAAGTCATTTTTTACTTTTTCATAAAATACGGTTCCCGGCAAAGGATAGGAAACAGAGATGCCGATATTGTCGGGCATCAGTTCTTTGACCATTGCAATGGTTTTAGAAATGTCATCACGATTTTCCCCTGAATAACCAAATTGTAAAAAGAAAGCAACACGGATATTTTTAGTTTTCAATAAGCGTGTGGCTTCATAAATCTGTTCGACTTTCGTGCCTTTGTCCATCGCATCCAGAATTTTCTGAGAAGCGCTTTCGGCTCCTACCCAAACTTCTTCCAGCCCTGATTTCGCCAAGGCATCAATGGTGTTTTCTTTCAAAAGCAAATCAACCCGGCTCTGAATGTAATAGCTGATTTTCAGGTTTTGCTTTTGTAACTCGGCGTTGAATTCCTGAACCCAATTTGGTTTCAGGCCGAAAATATCGTCGCATATCCAAAAACGCTTTACGCCAAAAGTTTCGGTTAAATATTTTATGTGATTGACAATGTACTCAGGAGAATGTGCATGATAGCGATTGCCGTAAATAGGTTTTGCGCACCAATTGCATTTGTATGGACAACCGCGAGTGGTGGCAATATTTAAGGTGAATGGCTGATTGCTTTGCTTCCAGATGTTTTTATAACTTTCAATATCTGCCAAATCCCAAGCGGGCATTGGAAGTTCATCCAGATTTTGAAGCGCATTTCGTTTCGGGTTGACTTTTATTGTGTTTTCTTTCCTGTAAACAATTCCGGAAACAGTTTCGGTTGTTTCATTCTTTTCAATTGAATTTATGAGCTCTAAAAGCGTAATTTCCCCTTCGCCCTGAATGATGAAATCGGCACCTTTTTCGATATACTTTTCATAATGGTCGGTTGAATCCGAACTGCAGACAATCACAATAGAATTTTCGTTCTTTCCGAAAGCAATCATTTCAAAGCAGGCTTCCCTCATTTTGGTAAGGCACATCTTGGTGAGGTAATTAAAACCATCATCATAAATGACCAGGTATTTAGGTTTTTTTGCTGCTAAAATTGGTTTGATTGCGGAAGGATTGTCCCGTAAATTGGTGTCGAATAAATCTACTGAGTACCCGTTTTTTCGAAGTAAAGAGGCGGCATATAAAGTTCCCAAAGGCGGAAAAGGTGTTTTGTTTTTCCATTGCTTTGGGTCCAGTTTGTAATAATACGAATGCGAAAAAAGAATATCAAGCATGTTCTTCGGGTAATTCAATATTGTATTGTTTGTGGAATTCACGATATTTTTCATTCAAAGCCAAAATGACCTTTTTCTGAAAATAAGAAGGATGGTGCTTCGAAATATTTCTTGTGGATTTAAGAGCAATCTGAAAATCCTCCCTGGGCATGTCTTTAAATTTCGTTTTCCATTTTAAAACCGTTATTTTTCTGAAGAAGCTGTCTAAAGAGCTACATGGTTTTAATCTTAAAATTGTTTCAATACCTTTGGAAACGATTGGTTTGGTGCTATCCGGAACATCCTTCTGTAGTGGATCCCGTTCTCCAAAATAATTGTCAATCCAGTTATTGCTTTTATAGAAAGCTTCAAATGCTGATTTGCCCTGCAATGGGATCAGTGTTTTTATTTCAGTGGCCGTAAAACGGTTTTTTTCTTCTATTTCAAGATTTTGGGTGGATATGAAATAGTTAATGCAGAAATATTTGCGTGAATTCAGCAGAAATATTTTCTTGTAAAGCATTAAAAAAGTACGGGTAATCCAAAGTCGGTCAGGCTCGGTAATTACAAAAAAATCGATGTCACTGTCTTCGTCGAAATAGCCCTTTGACAAGGAGCCGGAAATGCCCACAGCTTTAACAAATGGAAATTTCGCAATGAAATGCGCCTTTTTTTTGGCAATCGTCATGGCTTTTTTTACGCCTAAATTGCCTTTTAATCTTTTTGTAACACTATCCAAGTCACTTCCGTACACATAAAATTCGTCGACTTTACTAAGGATTTTTTCCTCAATTAAATAGTCTATTTCTTTTAAGGTTTCGGAAATATCAGCATGGGTAGTATATTTATGTATTTCCTCCATTTTCAGAGGATGTCTGAAAATGGAAAAATACAATATGGTTTTTAAGGCTTCCAAATGAATGTGTTTGATAGCCTAAATATAGCAAAATATTACAATTAATCGTTTGGTTTTTGTTAATTCTACGAATGAAAAATCAGATTTTTTAAATTTATTATACGATTTTCTCTTTTGATGAGAATGACAACTTTTTGATTTTTTTTAATCAACGAAACGCTGAATACTATAAACTGAACAGAACCAACTAGTTAATGTGCTTCAAGCCAGTCTCTTCCGGTTCCTAAATCCACTTCAAACGGAACGGCTAATTTGAACGCATTTTCCATTTCGAATTTGATCAGTGGTTTGATTTTTTCCAGTTCGCTGTTGTGAACGTCAAACACAAGTTCGTCATGAACCTGTAGCAGCATTTTTGATTTCCAGTTTTCCGATATCAGTTTTTTGTGGATATTAATCATCGCAATTTTGATGATATCGGCAGCACTTCCCTGAATTGGAGCGTTTACGGCATTTCGTTCCGCAGCGCCACGAACTACGGCATTCGCTGAGTTGATGTCTTTCAGATAACGACGGCGTCCGGAAACGGTTTGCACATAACCATGGTTTCTGGCAAATTCAATCTGTTCCTGAATGTATTCGCGAAGTCTCGGATAGGTTTTGTAATAAGCATCAATCAAAGCAGCGCTTTCACTTCGTGATAAATTCGTCTGATTGCTCAATCCAAAAGCGGAAACCCCGTAAATGATTCCGAAGTTCACGGTTTTGGCATGGCTACGCTGCTCTTTAGTGACTTCTTCCAAAGGCACATGGAAAACTTTTGCAGCTGTACTTTTATGGATGTCTTCTCCGTGCTGGAAGGCTTTTATCATGTTTTCTTCACCACTCATGGCGGCAATGACACGCAATTCAATCTGAGAGTAATCGGCAGACAATAACGTGTAATTTTCGTCTCTGGCAATAAATGCTTTTCGGATCAGTCGGCCTCTTTCAGTACGGATCGGAATGTTTTGCAGGTTCGGGTTGTTTGAACTCAAACGGCCGGTGGCGGCTACTGTCTGCATGTAATCGGTGTGAACGCGGTTTGTTCCTTCGTCAACCTGTTCAGGTAAGGATACGATATAAGTGCTTTGCAGTTTTACCATCTGACGCCATTCGAGAATCTGACGTACGATTTCGTGTTCGTTCGCCAAATAACTCAGTACTTCCTCGCCGGTGGCATATTGTCCGGTTTTGGTTTTCTTTTGTTTAGCGCCCCCGATTTTCATCTTTTCAAAAAGGACTTCACCCAATTGTTTCGGGGAAGCAAGGTTGAATTTTTCACCGGCGGTTTCATAAATTTTCAGTTCCAACTCTTTGATTTCGACATCCATATCTTTTGACATCGATTTCAGATAATTCACATCCAAACGGATTCCTTCGCGTTCCATCGCGGCAAGGACTTCGATTAGCGGAATTTCAATTTCTTCAAACAGTTTTTTGGTGCCGGTACTGTCGAGTTTTGGGTCGAAAACTTCCTTCAGTTGTAAGGTGATGTCGGCATCTTCGGCTGCATATTCTTTAATATCTTCCAAAGGTACATCACGCATCGATTTCTGGTTTTTTCCTTTTTTGCCGATTAAGTTTTCAATTGGCATCGGAGAATATTTCAAATAGGTTTCCGATAAAACGTCCATGTTGTGACGCATGTCCGGATTAATCAGATAGTGGGCAATCATAGTGTCGAAAAGTTTTCCTCTTACGGTGACACCATAGTTTGCGAGTATTTTAAGGTCATATTTTATGTTCTGACCGATTTTTTCGATTTCCTCATTTTCAAAAAACGGCACTATCTTTTCCAATAAAGCTTTTGCTTCGTCCTGATTTTCTGGAAACGGAATGTAAAATGCTTTTCCTTTTTCCCAGGAGAACGACATTCCGACCAATTCGGCATTAAGAGCATCGATTCCGGTCGTTTCGGTGTCAAAACAAACCGATTTTTGTTGCAATAAATTCTGCATGAAAAGTTGAACACCCAAATTACCCTGAACGATTTCGTAGTGATGATTTGTGTTTTCAAGTGTATTGTAGTAGCTGTGATGTCCTGCCGGCGCTTCACTGTCGCCACTGTCAAAAAGCGAGAACTGATCTTCGTTTTTAGCAGTCTTTTTTGCTGCTTTTGGAGTAGCGTCTCCATTTCCATTTATTTCGTCATATTCTTGACCGCCGCCGAAAAGTTTGTCGAATTGGGTTCGCATCTGGCGGAATTCCAGTTCGATGAAAAGAGCATCGGTTTTTTCTACATCGGGTTTGCTTAGCTCGTAGTCGGTTTCGTTAAACGTTACGGGGCAATCGAGTAGGATGGTAGCCAGTTTTTTGGATAAGATTCCCTGCTCTTTGTTGGCTTCGATTTTCGTTTTCAAAGCGCCTTTCAGTTTGTCCGTATTGTCTAATAAATTTTCCATGGAACCGAATTCCGCCAATAATTTCTTCGCGGTTTTTTCTCCCACACCAGGTAATCCCGGAATATTATCTACGGCATCACCCATCATGCCCAAGTAATCAATTACCTGTAAAGGGTCTTGAATTTCAAATTTTTCCAAAACTTCCGGAACACCCCAAATTTCGATGTCGTTCCCTAAACGGGCAGGGCGGTACATGAAAATATTTTCAGAAACCAATTGTCCGAAATCTTTATCGGGCGTTACCATGAAAACCTGATAGCCTTCTTTTTCTGCTTGTTTGGCCAATGTTCCGATCAAATCATCAGCTTCATATCCTGCTTCTTCAATAATGGGGATATGCATGGCGCGCAGAAAATCCTGAATATAAGGAACGGCTATTTTAATAGCTTCTGGAGTAGCGTCACGATTGGCTTTGTATTCAGCAAACATTTCACTACGAACCACGCTGCCACCTTTGTCGAAAGCTACGGCTAAATGGTCTGGTTTTTCACGTCTGATGACATCAAGCAGTGAATTCATGAATCCCAATACGGCCGAAGTATCGACTCCTTTGGAATTGATTCGTGGGTTTTTGATGAAAGCGTAATAGCCACGGAAAATTAAGGCGTAAGCGTCTAAAAGGAAAAGGCGTTTTTGCGACATGATTGCGTTAGATTAAAGACTTCAAATATATAAAAAAAACAGGACAGGATTTGAGAACATAGGCCAATTGCATAGGTTTGTTATGTGGTAGGGTGAATTGTTGAAAGTTGTCTCTTTTTAGTTAACTGTCTTTAGAAGAATGTTAGTGCGGTTCTCATGTTTTTGCAGCAGAGCCGATTGAAGTTAAAAAAAAGCTAATTAAGTATTGTAGCCGTAATCATTAGTTGTTACTTTGTTGTTTCTTAAAGTAAAAATGATGCGTTTAGTCTTTATTGGGGTGATACTTCTTTTGGTGGAGCTCTATGCTTTTCAGGCGGTTAAAACAATAACCCGCGAACGTTGGATATTGATTGTTTATCAGGTTGTTAGTTTTTTTGCTTTTGTATATATTCTGTATGGGTTCAGTCAATTTGACAGGAGAGTAGGGCAGAATGCCCAATCTCTTTTTACCATTGGCTTGTTTTTACTGATGCTTGTTCCGAAGTTGTTGGTGGCTGTAATTCTTTTAGGAGAGGATATTTTCAGAATGTTTGCCACAATCATCAACTATTTTACGCAGGCTGACAGTATCAGTGAAGCGATACCTGGAAGAAGGAGGTTTATCAGTCAGGTTGCGCTCGGTATTGCAGCTATACCATTTGCTTCCCTTTTGTACGGAATGACAAAAGGGAAATACAATTACAGAGTAATTAGCCAAACATTGTTTTTTCCTGACTTACCCGAAAGTTTTGACGGAATGACTATTACTCAGATTTCGGATGTTCACAGCGGCAGTTTTGATAATCCCGAAAAAATCGAATACGCGATCGATTTGGTGAACCAGCAAAAATCTGACTTGATTCTTTTTACAGGTGATATCGTAAATACGCATGCAGTAGAAATGCATCCATGGATTAATACTTTCCGTAAAATCGAAACGCCAAAATTCGGGAAGTATTCCGTTTTGGGAAATCACGATTACGGGGAGTATGTTGAATGGCCTTCGCAAGCTGCCAAAGACAAAAATTTTCAGGAGATAAAAGATTTGTACGGTCAGATTGATTTTAAACTGTTGCTCAATGAGAACGTTAGAATCAAAAATGGAGAAGATGAGATTGCATTGATTGGCGTTGAAAACTGGGGTGTGAAATTTAAACAGGCCGGTGATCTGAATAAAGCTTCTTTCGGAGTTAAAAAGGAAGACTTTAAAATCCTGATGAGTCATGATCCTTCTCACTGGAACTCGGAAGTGCAGCATCACGAAAATAACTATCAGCTGACCTTGTCAGGTCATACGCACGGGTTGCAGTTTGGTGTTGAAATTCCTGGTGTACTCCGATGGAGTCCAGTGCAGTATGTGTATAAGCAATGGGCCGGATTGTACGAAAATATGGGGCGCTACATTTATGTAAACCGTGGGTTTGGTTTTCATGCTTATCCCGGTCGTGTTGGTATTTGGCCGGAAATAACGGTGATTCAACTAAAAAAAGGCGAAAGAGTAGTGTAATTGCGTAAAAATGTTATATTTGTATACTGTTTTTTTTAAGAAAAAAAGTTTTTAATTAATCTAAACTTTTAGCTTATGTCAAAATTTGGAGAACTAATCAACACACAGGTTCCTGTTCTTATCGATTTTTACACCGATTGGAACGAGTCCTCTGTTTCCATGCATCCCGTAATCAGAGATGTTGCAGCGGCGCTAGGCGATAAGGCCAAAGTGATTAAAATTGATGTGGACAAAAACCAGGAATTGGCAGAAGCATTGCGAATTAAAGGATTGCCAACGTTAATGATTTATAAAGAAGGACAGATGGTTTGGAGACAATCTGGAGAATTGGATGCTAATACCATAATTGGTCTGGTTCAGGAAAACACTTAATCGATTGTAGCGAATTGAAAACCTTTCCCCTTTAAAATTTCAATTGCTTTCGGTAAAGCATACTCAATATTGCGAAAGGCTTTTTTACTGTCGTGAAACACGATAATAGAGCCTTGCGCTGTATTTTTAACTACGTTTTGCAGGCATGATTCCGGAGAAACCTTTTGATCAAAGTCGGCACTTAAAACATCCCACATTATAATTTTGTAGCCCTTTTTGCGCAATAGAGCGGATTGGGAAGGTTTTATTTTTCCGTATGGTGGTCGGAACAGTCCCGTGATTTTATGTGGAATCCCATTGGGATTTCCGTTTCCGGATTTCTCTTTTTTTTCTTTTTCCTCATATAGTTTTATGTCGTCTATCTTCCGGCTGATTTCTTCTTCACATAAACGGATGTTTTCCAGATATAATTTATTTGTTGTTTTCCAGCCTTGCAGGTGGTTGTAGGTGTGGTTTCCTATGGCATGTCCTTCAGAGAGGACTTTATGGAAAAGTTCCGGATACTTGCGGACATTGTCGCCAATGCAGAAAAAAGTGGCTTTCACATCGTGTTTTTTTAGAACAGACAATACCCATTCAGTGGCTTCGGGAGTTGGACCATCATCAAAGGTGAGGTATATTTTCTTCTCCGTATTCGGGAGGTCCCAAACCTGATTGGAAAATAACCTTTTGATGAGTTTGTTTGTTTTTATCCAATAGAAATCCATACTATAAAAATAAGGCTTTCAAAGTTAAAAAACCTTAAAAGCCTTAGTTTATTTTGGGAAGAATTTTACTTACTCCATGTCTCTTTCAAAAAGAGGAAACAGTTTGACATAGCTGTTGAATTTTGCTTTGTTCTGGTTGTAAAATTCCATATCGCCTCTTTGTTTCATAATATCAAGTAAACCTTTGTAACTTACAATATCTGTCCCAATATCCATGTATAAATCATTTTGCTCTGTAGGTTTCAGGGTGCTGTAATACATTAAGTTTTCCTGATATTTTTTCATCAGTTGCGATAATAGCTTTCTTGCCTTGGCTTTTTCACCTATTTCATAGTATCCTCCGGCAAACGGATCAATAAAACGGTAATAGTCAAAATAATCGACAGGCATTTTTGTTATGGCCAGGTCAATCACTTTTTTGGCTTTGTCTTTTTTGCCTTCGTTTATTAATGCTTCCATTAAACGTGCCATGTTGGTTCTGTAGGAAATGCTGTTTTTGCGTGTTTCCGGATCGTGGTAGATATTCGGGCTTTCGCTGTTCCCCCAATCCCATGACATCACGTTTTTATACATTTTTTCTGTATCAAGATAGCCCATTTCAAATTGATTGGATTCTTCGTTTCTTGCTGTTTTTACCGGCACTAATCGGTAAACCATACCTTCTAATTGCAGGTACTCTTTCATCCAGATATAATCTTCGTCGTCAAAACTACCCGGAGAGAAATAAATAGGGCGTTTCCAATTGTTGTTGGCTACTACATCCAGCATCATTAGACGGTTTTTATAAATCACGCCACCTTTAATATCCACATCGATATTCGAAACGATAGAGTCATTCAGATTTGCGGGAACAACTTTGTTGCTGATAACCGCATTTTTATCCACAGGAATGCTGATTTTATCCGTAGGATAGAACTGTACTTTTTGTCCGTTAGGCATTGTTTCTATCGTTCTTTCGTCTCCGGATTGGATGAATTTCAGGAACTGTTCAATCGGAATTCTTTCCTTGGTTAATTCACGGTGAATGATATAATCGCGTGTTCCGGCAACATACTGGTTGTGTGTAAAACGGATTGGCAACGGTTCTGATTTGTATGCTTTTGCTTTCATCTGATCGATGTACCAATCGGTTGCGAAAAGCTGGGTGTTTACGATACGGATATCGGTTCTGTAGCCTTCGATTTCCTGTGCATACCATAGTGGGAAGGTATCGTTATCGCCAATGGTAAATAAGATAGCATTCGGTTCGCACGAATCCAGATAGGCTTTTGCCATTGCAATTGCCGTATATCGGTCCGAACGGTTGTGATCATCCCAGTTTTCTTTCGCCATCAATACCGGAGCGGCTAATAAAGAAACCGCAATGATTACAGGGCCGGCTACATTTGGCTGTAAATATTTTTTAACGGTTTCGTAGATGGCATATACGCCAAAGCCTAACCACATCGCAAATACATAGAATGAGCCTACTACGGCATAATCTCTTTCTCTTGGTTCGAAAGGACGTTCATTTAAGAATATTTTTAAAGCGAAACTGGTGAACAGGAACAAAGCCAGTAAAACATAAAAACTCTTCAGGTCTTTTTTGGCGTGGAATACCATTCCGATGATTGCTAATATAAAAGGCAGGAAGTAATATGTGTTTCTTGCTTTGTTGTTTAGAACATCCGGAGGAAGATTTTCCTGAGAGCCAAGGTGAATTTCGTCTATGAAATTGATGCCGCTTAACCAGTTTCCGTTTTGGGAGTCGTATTTTCCTTGCAGGTCGTTCTGACGTCCTACAAAGTTCCATAATAAATATCTCCAATACATATAACCGAACTGGTATTCAAACATGAATTTTATGTTGTTTCCAAAAGAAGGTTTTTCGATAATTAGATAGTCGCCATACGACTTCAGGAACTTATCATAACCTTCCAGATCGATTTTTCCGGCGGTATATGCACTGCGAAATTCAGCGGCGATTTCGGTCATCTGATTCATTTCATCATTCATCATTTCGCCGTTTTCATCAACAAAAGCTTCTGGGTTTATTTTGAAATTAAGCGGTTCTGTAAACGTCATGTAGTTTACGCGGGCGTCTTGGCTGTCGCTGTACCACATTCTGGGTAAAATACCGTTGTGTTTGTCGTCGCCGTTGCTTTTTGCGTTTACATAATTGTTTACGATTACGTATTTTCCGGTTTTATAGTCCCTTTCATAATTGGGTTTGTCGTCTTCATAGGGTTTGTCTTTATCTAAACCGGCATAGGTTTCTGAGAATAATGGGCCATAGAATGTTTTTTGTTCCCCATACTGCTCACGGTTGTAATAGGCTAAAACCTCTGCAGCATCGGAAGGTTTGTTTTCGTTGATAACCACATTCGCATTGGCGCGTATCGGAAGCATTAACCAGGTTGAGAATCCGATTAATACAAAAAGGACACAAAGTAAAAGTGTGTTGTAAAGTGGCAATTCTTTTTTTCTTGTGTATTTCAATCCAAAATAGAAGAAGGCAATGATCAGTAAGAAAGCAAAAATAGTCCCGGAATTAAATGGTAAACCAATGCTGTTAACCATGAAAATTTCCATTTTACCAAAGAATCCTAATGTATATGGTAGCAAGAATTTAAAAACAAAGAATAAAATAGCCACCATTATAACATTGGCAATGATGAAGTTTTTAATAGTGATTTTTTCGTAATTCTTAAAGTAGTACAGCAATCCTAAAGAAGGAATTGTCAGTAAGGCCATAAAGTGAACTCCGAATGAAAGTCCTATGACAAGGGAAATCAGTAATAGCCATTTGTTGCCACGTGGCGTGTGCATTTCTTCCTCCCAGCGTAATCCCATCCAGATTAGGATAGCTATGAATAGGGAAGCCATGGCGTATACTTCTGCTTCGGTGGCGCTAAACCAGAAACTGTCAGTAAAAGTGAAGGCTAGTGAGCCTACTAAAGCGCTTCCAAGTACTACAATTGCATTGCTGTTATTAAATTCCGAATGTGATGAAACAATTTTTTTCAATATCAGGGTCATCGACCAGAACATAAATAAAATAGTAAACGCACTGGAGAAAACAGAAGTCATATTGACCATCAGTGCAATTTTACCTGCGCTTGGGGCAAACATAGCGAAGAAGGCTCCTATCATTTGGAAGAGCGGTGCGCCCGGTGGGTGTCCGACTTCCAGTTTAGCGGAGGTGGCTATATATTCTCCACAGTCCCAGAAGCTTAATGATGGTTCTACTGTTAAGGTGTAGGTTAGAAGGGCGATGGCAAACGTAAACCATCCTAAAATGGTGTTCCACTTTTTAAAGTTGAAAGTAGTCATATAAGATATGTCGATTTTTTCAGATTGAATTCTACTACAAAGAAACTCTTTTTTTGCATATGGAAACGTGATGGAAAAAATTTTTAATATTTTTTTGAGAAAAATTTGGATTCAAAAAAATATGTACTACATTTGCACCCGCAATCACAATGATAGCGCTGGTTATTGGCCTATGGTGTAATGGTAACACTCCGGTTTTTGGTACCGTCATTCAAGGTTCGAGTCCTTGTGGGCCAACAAAAAATCCTCTCAATCTGAGAGGTTTTTTTATTTCAAAATTTTTTGAAATTTTTTTTGTTCAACGGGTCGTTCCGATTTTGTTTTGATTAAAATTGTAGTATATTTGTACCCGCTATCGCAAGATGGTTTTGGTTATTGGCCCATGGTGTAATGGTAACACTCCGGTTTTTGGTACCGTCATTCAAGGTTCGAGTCCTTGTGGGCCAACAAAAAAAATCCTCTCAGACAGAGAGGATTTTTTTATTTGTAATCGTATGTGAAAGTATAAAAAAAGCCCGTTCGGTAGGAGCGGGCTTTTTTATGTTTGATATTGATTAGATTTTAAAAGTTACTACTGGTCTTGCAGAGTGGTTTACCAAATCTTCGCTGATGCTTCCATTGAAGAAGTGGGCAAGCCCTCTTCTTCCGTGCGTGCTCATTCCGATTAAATCAGCATCTATGCTGTTGGCGAAATTCAAAATGCCTTTTTCTACGTTCACATCATTATAGATATGGGTGGAAAAATTGTTAAGTTGAAATTTGGCAGCGAATTCATGCATGTTTTTCTCGGCAATCGCTGTTGATTTGAAGTTGTTTGGTGTGTTTACGCATACTAAATGTAGGTGAGCGCCAAATTTATTTGTGAAATCGACTGCTTTTGCAAAGGTTTTTGCTACTTCGTCTGAAAAATCAGAAGCAAAAACAAAATTGTTGACATTGAAATCCGGCATTTCTTGTTTAATAACCAAAACCGGGATGTCGGATGTTCTAACTACTTTTTCTGTATTGGAGCCGATGATCATTTCTTTGAAACCGTTAACGCCATGTGAGCCCATTACGATTAAATCGATATCGTTTAATTTGCTGATATCAATAATTCCGGTAAAAGTAGAGTGGATTTTGATGATTTGAGAAACTTCAATTCCGTCTAAATAACTGATATTGGCAAGTTCTTCTAATTTTTCTTCGGCTCTTCTTTTGAAATACATGATTTCAGGAATGTCATGGCCGTGGGATTGAGCGTCGCTTCCTTCATGTGGAAGGTCAAGCATATGTAGTAAAAAGATTTCTCCGTTATTTTTTCTGGCAATTTGTGCGGCTACTTTAAGGGCGTATTCGGCGTGGTTTGAAAAATCGGTGGGTACTAAAATTCGTTTCATAATTATAAATGTGAGAAATTCGGGTTAAAATAGTTTTTATAAAAGTATAAAATTATTTAGAATTAACAATGATTTTCAATATTTAAAAAAATTTGTATATTTGCACAGTTATTTATTAGCGAACTAAATAATGAGGCACGCCATGCGTGCCTCTTTTTATACAAATATGACATTTAAAGAAAAAGTAAGTGATATTCTAGGGGAAGCTTTGGAGCAAAAGCCTTCTCTTTTTCTGATCGACCTGGCAATTACCGATGCATTCAAAATTATCGTAACTTTAGATGGTGATAACGGAGTGACACTTCAGGATTGCATTGATGTTAGCAGGGTTGTGGAAAACGGCCTGGACAGGGAAGAGCAGGATTTTTCACTGGAGGTGGCTTCGGCAGGTGCGACATCACCTTTGCGAATGCCGAGACAGTTTAAAAAGAATATCGGAAGAAAGTTGAAAGTAACTACCGCTGCAGAAAAAATCGAAGCGAATATTACCGATGCAAATGATGAGTTCATTGTTTTGGAATGGACGGCCAGGGAGCCAAAGCAAATTGGCAAAGGAAAAGAGACTGTTCAGAAAAGAGCAGAAATAAAATACGAAGATATTAAAGAAGCAATTGTTATAATAACATTTTAAATAGAGAGTTGGTATGGAGAATATTGCATTAATCGAGTCGTTTTCAGAGTTTAAAGACGATAAACTAATCGATAGAGTTACCTTAATGGCGATTTTAGAAGATGTGTTTAGAAATGCATTGAAAAAGAAATACGGTTCAGATGATAACTTCGATATCATTATCAATCCTGATAAAGGGGATATGGAAATCTGGAGAAATCGTGTGGTGGTTGCTGATGGTGAAGTAGAGGATGAAAATTCTGAAATCTCATTGTCAGAAGCCAGAAAGATCGAACCGGATTTTGAAGTGGGTGAGGATGTTTCTGAAGAAGTGAAATTAATACAATTGGGTAGAAGAGCGATTTTGGCTTTGCGTCAAAACCTGATTTCTAAAATCCACGAACACGATAATACCAATCTTTATAAACAATTTAAAGATTTAATTGGCGATATTTACACGGCAGAAGTTCATCATGTTCGTCCAAAAGCTGTAATTTTGGTAGATGATGAAGGAAACGAGATCGTATTGCCGAAAGAAAAACAGATACCGTCTGACTTCTTCCGTAAAGGGGATAACGTTCGCGGAATCATTGAAAACGTTGAATTGAAAGGAAACAAGCCTCAGATCATTATGTCAAGAACATCTGAGAAATTCCTTGAAAAATTATTCGAACAGGAAATTCCTGAGGTATTCGATGGTTTGATCACGGTTAA
Organism: Flavobacterium enshiense DK69; assembly: GCF_000498495.1. Lineage (GTDB taxonomy): Bacteria > Bacteroidota > Bacteroidia > Flavobacteriales > Flavobacteriaceae > Flavobacterium > Flavobacterium enshiense. The sequence continues at coordinate 101,727 of NZ_AVCS01000009.1, forward strand.
GAAAGTAGTTAGGATTCCGGGTGAAAAAGCAAAAGTAGCTGTGGATTCTTATGATGACCGTATCGATCCGGTGGGAGCTTGTGTTGGTATGAAAGGTTCCCGTATCCACGGAATTGTTCGTGAATTAGGAAACGAAAATATCGACGTTATCAACTATACGAGCAATACGCAATTATATATTACAAGAGCATTGAGCCCTGCAAAGGTTTCTTCGGTTAAAATCGATGAAGATAAAAAGTCAGCAGAGGTGTTCTTGAAATTAGAAGAGGTGTCTAAAGCAATCGGACGTGGCGGACATAATATTAAATTAGCCGGTTTATTAACAGGTTATGAATTGGATGTTATCCGTGAAGGAAACATTGCTGAAGAAGAGGATGATGTTGAATTGACAGAATTCTCAGACGAGATTGACGGATGGGTTATCGAAGAGTTTGCGAAAATTGGCTTGGATACAGCAAGAAGCGTGCTGAAACAGGATGTTGCCGATTTAGTAAGACGAACTGATCTTGAAGAAGAAACTATTTTGGATGTTATGCGAATTCTGAAGAACGAGTTCGAAGAATAATCCACGCTAACAACAACACAACACGCATTAAGGTAATAATAAAAAGATTATATGTCTGAAGAAAGAGTAATAAGAATTAACAAGGTTTTAAGGGAATTAAATATTTCTCTGGATAGAGCTGTGGATTATTTGAAAGATAAGGGTCATACCATCGAATCTAGTCCAAATGCTAAAATTTCTAATGAGGAATACTCTATCTTGTGCGGTCAATTCTCTGCCGATAAAGGTAAAAAAGTTGCTTCTTTGGAGGTGAGTGAAGAAAAGAAAAAGGAAAAAGAAGCCCTTCGTATCGAGCGTGAAAGAGAAATTGAAGAAAAACGTAAGCAGGAAGAGGAAAGACAGCGCCAGGAAGTAATCAAAGCCAAAGCTTCTCTTACGGGACCAAAAGCAGTTGGTAAAATTGACTTGGAGCCCAAAAAACCGGAAGTTGTTGCTGAAACATCTTCTTCAGAAAAAATCGAAAAAACGGTTGAGCCAGTTGCTGAAAAAGTAGTTGAAAAACCGGTTGTTGAAGAAGTTCAAAAACCAGTTGAAAAAGTTCAAAAACCAGTTGAAAAAGTTGAAGAAGCTCCAAAAGTTGAGAAGACGGAGCCGGTAGAAAAAGTTGAAGCAAAACCTGCTCCAGCGACTCCAGAAGCTGCTCCTACTTCAGAACCGGTGGAGGACGAGAAAATCGAGACACAATACCAAAAACTTTCCGGTACAACTTTTACTGGTCAGACTATCGATTTGTCTCAATTCAACAAGCCTAAGAAAAAGAAAGAAGATTTCAAAAAAGATGCTACTAAGGGTGCTGCAGCTGGAACACCAGCTGGTCAGGGACAAGGTGGCGCAAACAAAAATAAAAGAAAACGTATTCCGGGTAAACCGGGTGCGCCTGGAACCGGAGCGCCGGGCCAGGGTGGTGGTGCTCAAGGCGGTGCTAACAGACCAGGAGGCGGCGGTAAATTCACGCCTAACAAACCGGGCTTCCAAAAAGGAAACCGTCCTGCTATTGTAGCTAAGGTTGAGCCTACTGAAGAAGAAGTTAAAAACCAAATTAAAGAAACTTTAGAAAGACTTCAAGGTAAAGGGAGTAAATCTAAAGCGGCTAAATATAGAAGAGACAAGCGTGATTCTCACCGTCAGAAAACAGACGACGAGCAAAGAGCGATTGAAGAAGGAAGCAAAATCCTGAAAGTAACGGAATTCGTTACCGTAGGTGAAATTGCAACGATGATGGATGTGCCTATCACTAAAGTTATCGGAACATGTATGTCGCTTGGGATCATGGTAACCATGAACCAGCGTCTGGATGCTGAAACCTTGTCTATTGTTGCCGATGAGTTTGGTTACGAAGTTGAATTCATCACTACTGATATTGAAGAAGCAATCGAGGTTGTTGAAGACAGACCGGAAGATCTGACACACAGAGCACCAATTGTTACAGTGATGGGGCACGTTGACCACGGTAAAACATCCTTGTTGGATTATATTCGTAAAACCAATGTAATTGCAGGTGAGTCCGGAGGTATTACACAGCACATCGGAGCTTATGGAGTGGAGTTGGACAATGGTCAGGAAATCGCTTTCCTTGATACACCAGGTCACGAAGCGTTTACGGCGATGCGTGCTCGTGGAGCTCAGGTTACCGATATCGCAATTATCGTAATCGCTGCTGATGATGACATCATGCCACAAACGAAAGAGGCAATCAGTCACGCGCAAGCAGCGGGAGTTCCGTTAATTTTTGCTATCAATAAGGTAGATAAGCCACATGCTAATCCAGAAAAGATCAAAGAGCGTTTAGCAGGTATGAACTTGTTGGTGGAAGACTGGGGTGGTAAATACCAATCGCATGATATTTCTGCTAAAACAGGTTTAGGAGTTAAAGAATTATTAGAAAAAGTGTTGCTTGAAGCTGAAATTTTAGATCTTAAAGCAAATGCAAATAAACCGGCTGTCGGAACTGTAGTTGAGGCTCAGTTAGACAAAGGACGTGGTTATGTATCGACTATCCTTGTTCAGGCAGGTACACTAAAAGTTGGAGATTATGTATTGGCTGGTAAAAACCACGGAAAAGTGAAAGCGATGTTCGATGAGCGTGGCAATTCTGTGAAAGAAGCAGGGCCATCTACACCAATTTCTATCTTAGGTCTTGACGGAGCGCCTACTGCTGGTGATAAATTCAACGTATTTGAAGACGAAAGAGAAGCAAAACAAATTGCTGCAAAACGTATGCAGTTGTTACGTGAGCAATCGGTTCGTACGCAAAAACACATTACACTTGCCGAAATCGGTCGTCGTATCGCATTGGGTCAGTTTAAAGAATTGAACATTATCCTTAAAGGAGACGTGGATGGTTCTGTTGAGGCATTATCGGATTCCTTCTCAAAATTATCAACTGAAGAAATTCAGATCAAGATTATTCACAAAGGAGTTGGGGCAATTACAGAATCAGACGTATTGTTAGCATCTGCTTCGGATGCGATCATCATCGGATTCAACGTTCGTCCGCAAGGAAATGCAAAACAACTTGCTGATAAAGAAGAAATCGATATCCGTCATTACTCAATTATCTATGATGCTATTGATGACTTGAAAGATGCGATGGAAGGTATGTTGTCTCCAGAAATGAAAGAAGAGATTACTGGTACAGCAGAAGTTCGTGAGTTGTTCAAGATTTCAAAAGTGGGTACTATTGCCGGATGTATGGTTACCGATGGAAAAGTATTCCGTAATTCTAAAATCCGCTTAATCCGCGAAGGAGTTGTTATCTATACAGGCGAATTGTTAACGTTGAAACGTTTTAAAGACGACGTGAAAGAAGTAGCCAAAGGGTATGATTGCGGTATGCAGATTAAAAACTACAATGACCTTCATGAATATGACCTGATTGAGTGCTTCCAGGAGGTTGAAGTGAAAAAGAAACTTAAATAAGTCACTATCATAATTTTATCAGAAATCCCGATTCGTCGGGATTTTTTTATTGCCATAAACGAATAGAATATGAAAAATGCTTTTATTTTTGTGTAATTAAATTCTTAAAAAAATGAATAAGCTGAAATTTTGTGTTTCTTTGATTTTTTTCTTTGTCTTTACGGCTGTTTTTTCGCAGAATTATCGCGATACTGTTATCAATGATCTTGTCAATGTTTCATTTGGCCTCAGTAGAAAAGATAAAGTACAGTATCTGGCCGCAAAAGAGAAAGTGCTCAAACTGGAAGAGGATTATGGCTACGAGGTTGATTTGAAGATGAAGCTTATCGACTACAGTTATATGCATAAGGATCTTGGATTCTTCAAGGAGCAACTTGAGATTTTAGTCAAAAACCATGGTTTTACAATTGCTTATATGACTGGGGGCGAATCGTATTCCGATGCAATTATGAAAGGTGAATTATCGCCGTGGTTTAAGGCAATGTATCTCAAAAATCATTTTATCTGGCTTGATAATAACTTTGAAAAGCAAATTGATCAGCGAAAATTGCATGATAACCAAATAAAAATTCAGACTATACAGTCAGTGGTGTCAAAAGTTCAAGAAACGGAGACTTTATCGGATACAGATAAAAAAGCTGTTGATTCCAAGTGTAATGAGGTTCTTTTTAGTACTGTATCTTTTTTGCATGACCTTTGTCGTAAATACGATCAATATCCGACCGGAAAAAATTTTGCGATAGTCCAGACAAGCACTATTTCAAAGTTGTATATTAATTTAAGCATAAAAGAAAATATCGAGCGCACGTGGCTGCTTGTTGAGCCCTATATCAAAAAAAGTTATTTAAAGCATGAAACGGATTATAGCGAGTATGTTGTTTACGATGCTTTCAGTTATATTCATTTTGGTTATCAAAAATACGGATTGCTCTCAAAGGACAGTCTCCCTGCGTACCTCCGTGTCAAAACCCATATAAAAGATCTTGTTGGCGAAGTTCCTGTTGAAAACGTTTTTTTTTCGGATAAAATAAAAAGAGAATTGGGCTGGAAGTAAAAAGCATGATGAAACTCCTTTTCTGATTTGAAGGATTATGTTTTTTTAGTGACGCTGTAACTGTTTAAATGGAGTGTACATTCCACTTCCTGTTTTTTTCGTGGGTAAATAAAAGTAAAAGTGCGTTTGCAAGAAAAGATAGTTTGTGAAACATATAATTAAATGTCAAAAAATTGTATATAACTAATTAAAATTCATAATTTTACTATTAAATTTAGAAGGTATTGGGAACTTAAAATGTAGCGTCATGAAATCAAAAATTGCAGTTTATGAGACTCACGAAGAAGCAATAGATGCTATCAAAGTGTTGAATGATCAAGACTTTCCCATGAGTAATGTTTCGCTCTTAGGAACAGCGGAAATAGTTGAAGACCACATCCACGTAAGAACAACGGATACGTTTAAAAAAGCGCCTGCTGTAATTGGTATGGGGGCGGGGACAGTTATTGGTTTACTTTCCGGTATTGGGATTTTTACGATTCCCGGTTTTGGTTTTTTGTATGGTGCTGGCGCTTTGATTGGTGCCATTGCCGGATTTGACTTAGGAATTATAACTGGAGGACTTATTTCTTTTTTGTCTTTATTAGGTTTTAAAGATGATGTCGTTGTAAAATGTGAAGAGCATTTGAAAGAAGGAAGATTTATGGTTGTTGTAAATGGTACAATTGAAGAAGTAGAAAATGCAGAACATATTTTACATACTGAAGGAACTCATTTAGAGTTCGTGGAATAGGGAAAAGATATTAAAACAAAAAAGCCGGCTCGAGCCGGCTTTTTTGTTTTAAGTATGTTGCTGTTTTAATGGATTTCTTTTCAAATAGATGTCTATTTATTGGGACGGATAAGCAATGCGGTTGGGTATTTTTTTAAAATTTCCTTGTAGTTTTTTTCGGCCTCAATTCGGGTTTTGAAAGTGCCAACCCATACCTTGTAGCTCGGATTCGAATAAATAATGGTGCCATCTAGGTTTCTGAACTCTTTTTTGAATTGCGAGAGGTTTTTTTTGGCTTCTTCGTTAGTTCCGTAAAAAATCTGAACCTTATATCTGTCATTAACAGTGATGGACGAGTTTATTTTTCTCTTTTCATTTAAGAGCATTTCAAACTTTGGATCCTGTACAATGTTAATTTTGGAAGGTTGTGAATAGGCTTTAAAGCCTGAAAAAGAGGATAAAATAAAAAAAGATAAAATAGATTGGGTTCTTAAAATTCTCATAATAAGTTGATTTGGAACAAAAATACAATTAAAACATTCAATCTGAAAACTTCGATTTATTTAGAATTGGTATAAATTACAATTTATGATAAATTTAAGGTTTTGATAATAGCTCATAAGTCGTATTTTTGTCCGAGTTTTTAAATAAGGCCTGTTCTTATATAAGACAGTGCTAAATTTAGTTGATAATCTTTTAATTATGAAAAAAGTGGGTAACCATAATTCGTTTTCAAAAAAATTAATATTCAGCCTTGCGATGGTATTATCGCTGTCGCTGAGTTCTTTAGCCCAAGATGCGGCTGCTCCTGCGGCCGGTGCTGGTGATCCAGCGAAAGGGAAAGCAATTTTTAATACAAACTGTGCTGCGTGTCATAAACTTGATGCAAAATCTACGGGGCCTGCCTTGCGTGGAGTTGCTGATAAGTATGATAAGGAGTGGGTTTACAAATGGGTGCACAATAGTGCCGAAGTGATTAAATCCGGTGATGCAGATGCAGTTAAGATATTTGAAGAGTTCAATAAAACTCCAATGCCTGGTTTTCCTCAGTTGTCTACAGAGGATATCGATAATATTTTAGCGTATACTTCTGTTAAGGAAGAAGCTCCTGCAGCTGCTGCGACTACTGCTGCTGCGCCTGGTGCTGCTCAGGAGGGTGGTGTATCCAATAATCTGATATTGGGGGTTTTGGCAGTTGTTCTGCTAATGTTGGTGGCAATGTTATTCTTTGTTAAGAATGTGCTTAATAAGATCGCTGTTGCTAACGGTGTGGAGGTTGCTGCAAAAGAAAAATCACTTCCGCTTTGGAAAGCATTCGCTAAAAATCAGTTTTTAGTTTTGGTTTCTTCTATCGTTATGATTTTGATAGGTATGTATTTTATCTATGGTTATTTGATGCAAATCGGTGTAGATCAAAATTATGAGCCAATTCAGCCTATACATTATTCGCACAAAATTCACGCAGGTGACAATAAAATTGAATGTAAATACTGTCACTCTTCTGCGAGAGTTAGTAAGACTGCCGGTATTCCATCGTTGAATGTTTGTATGAACTGTCATAAAAATATTTCTGAATTCCAGGGTGATAAAGATTCTACGTATGTTGACTATTCGAAAGAGTTTTATACTGCAGAAATTCAGAAATTATACGATGCTGTGGGATGGGATAAAAACACACAGAGCTATACTGGTAAAGTTAAGCCTGTAAAATGGGTTCGTGTTCACAATCTCCCTGATTTCGTTTACTTTAATCACTCTCAACACGTATCTGTTGCTGGAGTAGAGTGTCAGAAGTGTCATGGTAAAGTTGAGACTTTTGAAATCATGAAACAGGATCAGCCGTTAACTATGGGATGGTGTGTAAACTGTCACAGAGAAACTGATGTAAAAGTGGAGGGTAACGAATACTACGCTAAAATTCACGAGGAACTTTCTAAAAAATATGGTGTAGATAAATTGACGGCTGCACAAATGGGAGGTTTAGAATGTGGTAAGTGTCACTATTAATAATAAATTAAGAAGCTAATATTTATATACAATGGCATCAAACAAAAAATACTGGAAAAGTGTTGAAGAACTAGACCAAAATAGTTCTATTGTTGAGACGCTAAGAAACAATGAATTTGTTGAAGAAATTCCTACAGATGAATTTCTTGGAGATGCAGCTACGCTGTCTGCTTCATCAACAACTCGTCGTGACTTTTTGAAATACGTTGGATTTTCTACAGCAGCAGCTTCTTTGGCTGCGTGTGAAGGTCCGGTTGTTAAGTCTATTCCTTATGTAGTTCAACCTGAAGAAATCATTCCTGGAGTTGCAGATTATTATGCAACAACAATGATGGATGGTTTTGATTTTGCTAACATCTTGATCAAAACCCGTGAAGGTCGCCCTATTAAAGTAGAAAATAATAATTTACCAAATGCAAAATTTGGTGCAAATGCAAGAGTTCATGCTTCTGTGCTGTCATTATATGATAGCATGCGTGTGAAACAACCAAAGATTGCTGGTAAAGATGCTTCTTGGTCAGATGTAAATGCTGCAGTTGCAAAAAGCTTGGCAGAAGCTAAAGCTAAAGGAGGTCAGGTAGTGTTATTGACTAATACTATGTCGAGTCCTTCTACTGACAGATTGATTGCTGATTTCATTGCAAAAAACCCAACAGCTAAACATGTAACTTATGATGCGGTTTCTTCTTCTACTGCTTTGGATGCTTTCCAAATGGTTTACGGAGAAAGAGCTTTGGCAGAGTATGACTTTGCAAAAGCTGATGTTATCGTGTCAATTGGAGCAGATTTCTTAGGCGATTGGCAAGGTGGCGGATATGATGCAGGTTATGGAAAAGGACGTATGCCTAAAAACGGCAAGATGTCTAAGCATATCCAGATTGAAGCAAATATGTCTTTGGCTGGTGCTAATGCTGACAAACGTATTCCTTTGACAGTTACTGAGCAAAAACATGCTTTAGTTAAAATATATAATGTTATTACTGGTGCTTCTGCAGGCGGAGCTAATTTAGGTAAGCAGGAAGAAGCGGTAATGAAAGCAGCGCAACAATTAAAAGCTGCTGCCGGAAAAGGTGTTTTAGTTTCCGGTTTGGATGATGTTAATGCGCAATTGTTAGTATTGGCTATCAATAAAGCATTAAGCTCTGAAGCTTTCAATCCAGCGGCGGCTCGTTTGATCCGTAAAGGTGATAACAAAGCGGTAGCACAATTGGTTGCAGATATGAAAGCCGGTGCGGTTCATACTTTAATTATGAATGGTGTTAACCCACTTTATACTTTGGCAAACGCTTCTGAATTCGCTGAAGGTTTGACAAAAGTGAAAATGTCAGTTGCGTTTACTTTAAGAGAAGACGAAACAGCTGTTAAATCTACTATCGTAGCTGCAGCTCCTCATTACTTAGAATCATGGGGTGATGTAATGATTTCAAAAGGTCATTATGCTATCATGCAGCCGACAATCCGTCCGTTGTTTGATACTAAACAATTCCAGGAAGCTTTAATGGCTTGGACTGGTAATACAGCTTCTTATTATGATTTCTTAAAAGCAGTTGGTTCTTCAATTGCGGTTGGAACAACTTGGAACAAACTGGTTCACGACGGTGTTTATACTTCGGAAGTGGGTGCTGTTGCAGGTGGTTCTGCTGATTTCGGTACTGCAGCTTCTACGTTAGCGCAAGCTAAAAATGAAGGTGGTTTGGAATTAGTTTTATATACTAAAACCGGAATGGGTGACGGTCAGCAGGCAAACAACCCTTGGTTACAAGAGTTCCCGGATCCAATTACAAGAGCATCTTGGGATAACTACGTAACAGTTTCTAAAAAGGATGCTGAAAAATTAGGATTACAGAACTATAATGTTGCTAACGGTGGTCTTAATGGTAGTTACTCAACTATTGAAGTAGCTGGTGTTAAATTGCAAAATGTTCCGGTTATCATTCAACCAGGTCAGGCAGTTGGTACTATCGGTTTGGCACTAGGTTACGGTAGAAAAGAAGCAATGCAGGAGGAAATGCAGGTTGGTGTTAATGCATATAAATTGTATGCAAACCAAAATGCAAACCAGGTTGCTAAAGTTACCAAAGCTGAAGGTGATCATGAGTTCGCTTGTGTTCAGTTACAAAAAACATTAATGGGTAGAGGTGATATCATCAAAGAAACTACCTTAGAAATATTCAATACTAAAGATGCTGAAATTTGGAACCCGGTTCCAATGGTATCTTTAGATCACCAAGAGACTCCTGCAACAGAAGTGGATCTTTGGAATTCTTTCGACCGTACTGTAGGACATCATTTTAACCTTTCTATCGATTTGAATGGTTGTACAGGTTGTGGTGCTTGTGTTATTGCATGTCACGCTGAAAACAACGTTCCGGTAGTTGGTAAATCTGAAGTAAGAAGAAGCCGTGATATGCACTGGTTGCGTATTGACCGTTACTATTCTTCTGAAGAGACTTTCAAAGGTGACGGTGAATTAAAAGCAAAAGCAGTTGGATTGTTAAACTCAATCGATACATTAACAGGAATGGAAGATCCGTCTGAAAATCCTCAGGTGGCTTTCCAACCGGTAATGTGTCAGCACTGTAACCACGCTCCTTGTGAAACAGTATGCCCGGTTGCGGCAACTTCTCACGGTCGTCAAGGTCAGAACCATATGGCTTACAACCGTTGCGTAGGTACTCGTTACTGTGCAAACAACTGTCCGTATAAAGTACGTCGTTTCAACTGGTTCTTATACAGCAAAAACAGCGAGTTCGATTATCATATGAACAATGACTTAGGTCGTATGGTATTGAATCCTGATGTAAACGTTCGTTCTCGTGGGGTTATGGAGAAATGTTCAATGTGTATCCAAATGACACAGGCTACTATCCTTAAAGCGAAGAAAGAAGGTCGTCAGGTAAAAGATGGTGAATTCCAGACAGCATGTTCGGCAGCTTGTACAAGCGGAGCAATGGTATTTGGAGATGTAAATGACAAAGAAGGTCAAGTGGCTAAATTAGCAGAAGACGAAAGAATGTATCATTTATTAGAGCACATCGGAACGAAGCCAAATGTATTCTACCACGTAAAAGTTAGAAATACTTAAGAGTAAAAAATAAATAAATTATTAAGAAACAATATAAAGGATTATGTCGTCTCATTACGAAGCACCCATTAGAAAACCGTTAGTCCTAGGTGATAAAAATTATCACGATGTGACTGTAGATGTAGCTCGTCCTGTAGAGGGTAAGGCAAACAAACAGTGGTGGATTGTATTCTCAATCGCTTTAGCTGCGTTCCTTTGGGGAGCAGGCTGTATGGTTTACACCATTTCTACCGGTATCGGAACATGGGGATTAAATAAAACAGTAGGTTGGGCTTGGGATATCACCAACTTCGTATGGTGGGTGGGTATCGGACACGCCGGAACTCTAATTTCTGCCGTACTATTATTATTCCGTCAAAAATGGAGAATGGCGATTAACCGTTCTGCGGAAGCTATGACCATTTTCTCGGTTGTTCAGGCAGGTTTATTCCCGATTATTCACATGGGTCGTCCATGGTTAGGGTACTGGGTATTACCGATTCCGAACCAATTTGGTTCTCTTTGGGTAAACTTCAACTCACCATTACTTTGGGACGTATTCGCGATTTCTACGTATCTTTCAGTATCATTGGTATTCTGGTGGACTGGTTTATTGCCTGACTTCGCAATGATTCGTGACAGAGCGGTAACACCTTTCAACAAAAGAATCTATTCCATCCTTTCTTTCGGATGGTCTGGTAGAGCAAAAGACTGGCAGCGTTTCGAAGAGGTTTCTCTTGTATTGGCTGGTTTGGCAACACCACTTGTACTTTCTGTACACACGATCGTATCCTTTGACTTCGCAACTTCGGTTATTCCTGGATGGCATACTACAATCCTTCCTCCTTACTTCGTTGCGGGTGCGGTTTTCTCTGGTTTCGCGATGGTAAACACATTGCTTATCATCATGAGAAAAGTGTGTAACCTTGAAGACTACATCACTATTCAGCATATCGAATTAATGAACATCGTAATCATGATTACTGGTTCTATCGTAGGTATCGCTTATATCACTGAGTTATTTGTGGCTTGGTATTCCGGAGTAGAGTATGAGCAGTATGCTTTCTTGAACCGTGCTACAGGTCCTTACTGGTGGTCATACTGGTTGATGATGACTTGTAACGTTTTCTCTCCACAGTTCATGTGGTTCAAAAAATTAAGAACCAGCATCATGTTCTCGTTTATCATCTCTCTTGTGGTAAACATCGGTATGTGGTTTGAGCGTTTCGTAATTATCGTTACTTCATTACACAGAGATTATTTACCATCATCTTGGACAATGTTCCAGCCAACATTTGTTGATGCAGGTATCTATATCGGTACAATTGGTTTCTTCTTCGTATTATTCTTATTATATTCAAGAAGTTTTCCTGTAATCGCTCAGGCAGAGGTTAAAACTATTATGAAATCTTCTGCAGAGAACTACAAAAGAGAAAGAGAAAAAGAAGGACATCATTCACACAATCATTAATAGATCATGAGTACGAATAAAGTTATACATGCTATATATAACGATGATGATATCTTAATGGATGCTGTTAAGGCATCAAGAGCAGCTCATCATCATATTGAAGAAATTTATACACCATTCCCGGTTCACGGTTTGGATAAGGCTATGGGGTTAGCACCTACAAGAATTGCTATCGCTTCATTCCTTTATGGAGTAGTGGGATTAACTGTTGCAGCTAATTTGTTGAACTACATGATGATTGTAGATTGGCCGCAGGATATCGGTGGTAAACCAAGTTTTGCATTCTACCAGAATATGCCGGCTTTCGTTCCGATTCTGTTCGAGTTAACAGTATTCTTCGCAGCGCACTTAATGGTAATCACATTCTATTTGAGAAGTAGATTATGGCCGTTCAAAGAAGCTGAAAACCCGGATGTAAGAACTACAGATGATCATTTCCTAATGGAGGTTGCAGTGAATGGAAATGAGGAAGATATGATTTCTTTCTTCAAAAACACTGGTGCTGTAGAAGTTAAAGTAATTGATAAGCATTAATAGTAGATATGAAAGCCTTATATAAAATAGTAGCATTAGTAGGTGTGTCGATTGCCGCGACGTCATGTTTCGACAAATCAAAGCCTAACTATCAGTTCTTCCCTAATATGTATGAGTCAGTAGCCTATGAGACTTATTCTCAGTCTTCTGCATTCAAAGGTGGAAAAGAGGGGTTAAAACCAGCCCACGGAACTATTAAGAGAGGTTTCGAGCCTTATGATATTCCAAATACGCCAGAAGGTTATGCCTTAGCGAAAGCAAATCTTAAATCTCCGTTGGATTCATTATCTGTTGATGCTGAAAAAGGTGCTGAATTGTTCAATATCTATTGTGCAATCTGTCACGGAGAAAAAGGTGACGGACAGGGAAATCTTGTAAAAAGAGAAAAATTCCTTGGTGTGCCGAACTATGCTGACAGAGAAATTACAGAAGGTAGTATTTTTCACGTAATTACTTATGGATTAAATTCTATGGGTTCTCATGCTAACCAATTGTCTCAGAAAGAGCGTTGGATGGTTACAGCTCACGTGTTAAAATTAAAAGGAGAATTAAATAAGTAAAACTCATTTGAACGTTTAGAATATGTACACATTTTCAAACAAATTAAAAACCTTTGCTTTTGTCCTGATGGCGCTTGGCTTGTTAGGTATTGCTTACGGTTTTTTAACTGCACCTAAAACTACGCAAGACGTAGAAAAAATATTAGCAGAAAGTCATCACGAAGGTGGTCATCATGCTGCTGCAGCCACACATGAGGCTGCTGCTGGATCTGAAGCACATCATGAGGCTGCTGCCGATTCAGTAAAACAGGAAACTCCTGCTGCTGAACACCACGTAGTTGCTACGGATTCTGTTAAAACGGAAGAGGCTGATTCAACTAAAGCAGTTGTTGCTCCTGTTGTTGAAGAGGATCACCATGACGCTCATGCTGCTCACGCTGAGTCGCACGATGCGGATGCTCACAAAGAACATGAAAAACACCTTGAGCACGTTTTACACCAATTGCAAAACAAACCATGGGCTGCGTTGTATGTGGCTTGTATCTTCTTCATGTTGATTTCAGTTGGAGTTTTGGCTTTTTATGCAATCCAATGGGTTGCCCAGGCAGGTTGGTCTCCGGTATTGTTCCGAGTAATGGAAGGAATCACTTCTTATTTGTTGCCAGGTTCAATCATCTTCTTGCTTCTTTTGATTTTATCAGGTATGCACATGAACCATTTGTTTGCATGGATGGTAGAAGGTGTAACAGATCCGAAAAGTGAGCACTACGATGCAATCATTGCCGGAAAATCAGGTTTCTTAAACGTTCCTTTCTTTTTGATCCGTGCTATAGTTTTCTTGGCTGGATGGAATTTATACCGTTACTTCTCAAGAAAAAATTCATTGGCTCAGGATGAAGCTTCTGATGATTCTTTTTACAAAAAGAACTTCAAAATGGCCGCTGGTTTCTTAGCATTCTTCATTGTTACGGAATCAATCGCATCTTGGGACTGGGTTATGTCTGTTGACCCACACTGGTACAGTACATTATTTGGATGGTATGTTTTTGCCAGCTTCTTCGTGAGCGGTATTACAACAATCGCATTCGTTACTTTATATTTAAAATCTAAAGGATATTTAGAGTATGTGAACACAAGCCACATCCACGATTTGGCAAAATTCATGTTCGGTATTTCTGTATTCTGGACTTATTTATGGTTCTCTCAGTTCATGTTGATGTGGTACTCTAACATTCCAGAAGAGGTAACTTATTTCGTTACTCGTATCGAGCACTTCAAATTACCATTCTTTGGTATGGTTGTATTGAACTTCGTGTTACCAATTTTAATCCTTATTAACACTGACTTCAAACGTTTGAGTTGGGTTGTTGTAATGGCAGGTATCATTATCTTAACAGGTCACTATATTGATTTCTTCAACATGATTATGCCGGCTACAGTTGGTGATCAGTGGTTCATCGGAGTGTCTGAGATTAGTTCATTGTTATTCTTCTTCGGATTATTCATTTTTGTAGTGTTTACAGCTTTAACAAAAGCACCTTTATTGGCAAAACGTAACCCATTAATCGAAGAAAGTAAACATTTCCATTATTAATATTTTAAAGAAATAAACAAATGACAAGTTTATTGGTACTTACAGTTGTAGTTTTATTAGGAATTGCTGTTTGGCAGTTGACTAAGATATTCGATCTGACACAAATCGGTGCAAAGAAGGATAATTCCGAAATTGCCAATGATAATGATAATAATGTGAATGGTTACTTAATGTTTGCCTTCTTGGTGTTCATTTACTTAACGACTATTTACTGTGTTGTAAAATTTGGTGATTTGCCTTTAATGAGTAACCCTGCTTCTGAGCATGGTGCTGATTATGACAACCTGATGTGGATTTCAATGGTTTTGATTTTTGTAGTTCAGACTATCACGCAGGCTTTACTTCACTATTTCGCTTTCAAATACCGTGGGAAACAAGGTAACAAAGCTTTATATTTTGCAGATAATGACAAATTAGAATTTATTTGGACGATTATTCCGGTAATTGTATTGGCAGGTTTGATTCTTTACGGATTGTATGCATGGACAAATATTATGTTCGTTGATGAAGAGGAAGATGTAATGTATGTGGAATTGTATGGTAAGCAGTTTAGTTGGGAAGCAAGATATGCTGGTAAGGATAATACCCTTGGAAAAGCTAACGTTCGTTATATAGAAGGAGTAAACACATTAGGAGTTGACATGTCCGATCCTAATTCACAAGATGATAAGCAAGTAACTGAAATTCACTTGCCGGTAGGAAAAAAAGTGGTTTTCAAAATACGTTCCCAGGATGTATTGCACTCGGCTTACTTCCCTCACTTCAGAGCACAAATGAATGCGGTTCCAGGTATGGTTACTCAATTCGCTTTCACACCAACAATGACAACTGATCAGATGCGTAACACACCTGAGATGGTTGAAAAAGTTGCAAGAATCAACAAGATCAGAGCTGCGAAAAGCCAAGAGTTAGTAGCAGCGGGGAAAACAGCTTTAGATCCTTATACTTTTGATTATTTATTGTTATGTAATAAGATTTGCGGACCATCTCACTTTAATATGCAAATGAAAGTTATCGTAGAGAGCGAAGCGGATTACAAAAAATGGTTGAGTGTACAACCTCTATTGAGCAGAACAGTGAGTGAAGCAAAAGCTAAAGAAGCTCCGGCAACCGACGCTACAGTTCCGGCTGTAAAAATGGAAACTGTTAAGGTAGATACTACCAAAGTTGTAGCTCAGGTTAAATAATAATTGATTTTTTAATACTATTCAAATTAAAAGAATATGTCAGCAGCAGGACACGATTTAAGTCACGATCACGGACACGATCACGAACACCACCATAAGGATACTTTTATCACAAAGTATATCTTTAGTATCGACCACAAAATGATTGCGAAGCAATATTTGATTACTGGTCTTATAATGGGAATCATTGGTGTTATGATGTCATTATTATTCCGTATGCAGATTGCTTGGCCGGAAGAATCTTTCGGTATTTTTAAATTCCTTTTAGGAGAAAAATTTGCTCCGGGAGGAGTAATGCGTAACGATATTTACCTGGCATTAGTTACTATTCACGGTACAATTATGGTATTCTTCGTATTGACTGCAGGATTGAGCGGTACTTTCAGTAACTTGTTAATTCCATTGCAGATTGGTGCAAGAGATATGGCGTCCGGTTTTATGAATATGATTTCTTACTGGTTGTTCTTTGTTTCAACAATAATCATGTTATGTTCTTTGTTCGTTGAATCAGGACCAGCATCTGCAGGTTGGACAATTTATCCTCCGTTGAGTGCATTGCCTCAGGCAATCCCGGGTTCAGGTACAGGTATGACATTATGGTTGGTTTCAATGGCTGTGTTCATTGCTTCTTCTTTGATGGGATCTTTGAACTATGTGGTTACTGTAATCAACTTGAGAACTAAAGGAATGTCAATGACAAGATTGCCTCTAACTGTTTGGGCTTTCTTCGTAACGGCTATTATCGGTATCGTTTCGTTCCCGGTTTTATTGTCAGCTGCGTTGTTGTTGATTTTCGATAGAAGTTTCGGTACTTCTTTCTACTTGTCAGATATCTTCATCTCTGGTGAAGTATTACATTACCAAGGAGGTTCACCGGTATTGTTCGAACACTTATTCTGGTTCTTAGGTCACCCTGAGGTATACATCGTATTATTACCGGCATTAGGTATCACATCTGAAATTATTGCAACGAATTCACGTAAGCCAATCTTTGGTTACCGTGCGATGATCGCTTCTATATTGGCGATTGCATTCTTATCAACGATTGTTTGGGGTCACCACATGTTCATCTCTGGTATGAACCCATTCTTAGGATCGGTATTTACATTTACAACATTATTGATTGCGATTCCTTCAGCAGTAAAAGCATTCAACTACATCACAACATTATGGAAAGGTAACTTGCAGTTAAACCCTGCGATGTTATTCTCTATCGGATTGGTATCTACATTTATCACAGGTGGTTTAACAGGGATTATCCTTGGAGACTCCACTTTGGATATCAACGTTCACGATACATATTTCGTAGTGGCTCACTTCCATTTGGTAATGGGTATCTCTGCGCTTTACGGATTCTTCGCTGGTGTTTACCACTGGTTCCCTAAAATGTTCGGAAGAATGATGAATAAAAACTTAGGGTATATCCACTTCTGGATTACTGCGGTTTGTGCTTACGGAGTATTCTTCCCAATGCACTTCATCGGAATGGCAGGTTTGCCACGTCGTTACTATACAAACACAGCATTCCCATTATTTGACGATTTAGCTGATGTTAACGTATTGATCACGATGTTCGCTTTAGTAGGAGCTGCTTTCCAAATCGTATTTATCTGGAACTTCTTCTACAGCATTTTCTACGGTAAGAAAGCTGAACAAAACCCTTGGAAATCTAACACGTTAGAGTGGACAACTCCAGTAGAGCACATCCACGGAAACTGGCCAGGTGAAATTCCTCACGTACACAGATGGGCTTACGATTACAGTAAACCAGGTCACGATGATGATTTCGTTCCACAGACTGTTCCTTACAAAGACGGAGAAGAAAAACTTCATCACTAAGATTATAAATTCATTTAAAAAGTCTTTCCAACTGGAAAGGCTTTTTTTTAGAACCTTTTTAAAATGCGTACAATTTTTCTTTCCATTTTGTTTTTCCTGAATTATTCAGTTGCGATTTCTCAGAATTCGGTAAACAACAATCATGTCGTTTTAATTTTTGACAGCTATACAAAAGGTAATTCGGTAGCGGAAAGCGGAATCTACTATTCTAAAGCAAATGATTTTAGAACCGATTTTGTTTATCCAAAGAACAGTAAAGACACTGTGCTTGTTAATGAGATCGAAAGCAAAATGATACTGACGCATGTTTTTGATCTTGGTCTGAATTATGTCTATGAATTCCAAAAAGGGGATACGGTAAAGTTTGATTATAAAAACGGGCTTCCAAGGGTTTCATTGCTTAATAAAAGAACAGTCTTAAAGTATGATTTGAATTTTGAAGACGATTTCAAATCCATCAACAGACCTTCTGAGCCTTTTGTTTTTAGTATGGTAAACAAGAGACCGCGTACTAAAGAAGAAAATCTGATTTATGAAAAGGAGCTGAGTGACTATTTTGTAGCAAGAGATAACAAACTTGATGAGTTGTTGGACTCTAAACTAATTTCCCTAAGTATTTACACTGTTCACAAAGCAAGAAATAGGTTTCTGAGAATAAATCTGAACAAAGCAAATTTTGCCTTTGCCTCAGTGCCCGAATCTGATTTGATTCACGATAATTTGTTATCGGTTAAAACATATAAATATTTTCTTGAAAATTATATCATTGAGAAGTACAATGTAAGAAAACTGAATGATTTTGATTATGATGCCAAACAGGCTTTTGATGCTTCCTTTTCAGATTCAAAGCTTTCCTATAAAACGAAAGAATACTTGTTGTTCTCTTTTTTGAATGCTATTGCCAATTCTAAAGATAAGGATGCATTTTCATCGTATTTCGAAAAATTCAAAGTGTTTGAAAAAGGTACCGAATTAAGTCAATTGATTAAGGATAGTTATTTGTTGGATCTGGATGCGTTAAAAAATGAAACCAATCAGACTGTCTTACTTGATGAAAATAAACGTAAAACTACTTTGGACAACCTTATTGCTAAGCATAAAGGTAAGTTGGTTTATGTCGATTTCTGGGCCAGTTGGTGTGCGCCATGCCGAGCTTCATTTCCGTACTCTCATAAACTGCAGAAAGAATTAAATGCTAAAGATGTTGTCTTTTTATATCTCTCTACTGATGATAATTTCGAAGCCTGGAAGAAAGCCAATGCTAAAGAAAATCTTGCTGCCGGAGACAGTTTTTATCTTTTGAATACAAAGGCTTCCGAATTCATACAGAAGTTAAACCTTAAATCCATTCCAAGGTATGTTCTTTTTGATAAGGAAGGTAAACTTGTTAATGCGAATGCATTCGGACCTAAAGAAGAAAAGTGTAAAACGGAATTGCTTCACCTTTTAAATAAGTAATTGTGTGGTGATACCTGATAATGGAATTCCTTATGCTTTAAGCGAACTGAAGCAACTGGTTTATAACAAATGTGGTTTTGTGCTTTTAAATCCATTAGAGGAGAAAGAAAGTGCCGATTATGCCGCTTGTCGTTTTCAATTGAATAACCTGAATGTTGTATTCCGTTCGGCTAAAATAACACCAACCAAGATCGGTCAGTTTGTTACGCTATGGAAAAGAATCGAAAACGGACCCATTCAGCCATTCGACTTTTCCGATGATGTGGATTTATTCGTTATCAACACAAAAACCGAAAATCATTTCGGGCAATTTGTATTTCCTAAAGCTGTGCTTTTAGAACAAGGGGTGATTTCTTCCGGGTTGAAAGACGGTAAACGTGCTATTCGAGTCTATCCGCCTTGGGATATAACAATAAGCAAGCAAGCGAAAAAAACACAAAGCTGGCAAAGGGACTATTTTTTTGAAATCCCATTTGACGGATTGATAGATTTGGATCAGGTAAAGAAACTTTATTTCCAGAAACTTTAATAAAAAAACCTTACAGTCTTTCAATGGCTGGTAACTTTTGTTCAGGAAGTTGAGGAGATTGTAGTTAGCTAATCCCTGACAGTGTAGATTTACGATCCGTATCTATTAAGTAAAAACAACAAAACTCACTATGTAAAGTCTCACTTCTTTGAGTCATAATTGAAAGAAATGCTGATAACTCAGGTGATTTAGTAAAGTGTCTAAATAAAAAAAGAGGTCATATTTCTATGACCTCCCAATAAATTCTTGATTTACTATCACCCTACACTTTAACAATAGATAGGATAGCATCCGAAAAAGAACACGTTTGTAGTGCCTCTTATTCAAACAAACATTAAATCAAAAATCTTACTGTAAAATTACATCTTTTTTAAATTGTAACCAACTGAAAAAGAGATTTTAAGAAAATTTTATTTGCGTTGTGTCAAGTAATACACGGGAATACCTGCCAGCATGATTAAAACGCCCCATCCGCAAGTAGAGAATTTCGTAATCAATAATGAAATACTGATAGCCGACGCGACTACAATATAAAACAACGGCAAGAACGGGTAGCCAAACGCTTTATATGGTCGTTCTGCATCAGGTTGTTTTCTTCGTAAAATAAAAATCCCGTAAATGGTAAGTATGTAGAAAATCAAAACGATGATAACCACGAAATCTAATAAATCACCATATTTCCCAGTCAGACACAAAAAGGAAGCCCAAACACATTGCGACCAAAGTGCCCATGCCGGTACGCTGAATTCATTTAAATGAGCTGCTTTTTTGAAGAACAACCCGTCTTTGGCCATCGTGTAATATACGCGGGCTCCTGCCATGATCAGCCCGTTGTTGCAGGCAAAAGTGGAAATCATGATCATCACAGCGATTATTAATGTTCCGATATTTCCGAAGATGTTGTTGGCTGCTACTACCGCTACACGATCTGATTTGGCAAAAGCGATTTCTTCCAAAGGCACTACGGCGACATACATTACATTGGCCAGTACATAAATAATTGTTACGATAAAGGTTCCCAAAAACAAGCTCAGTCCTACATTGCGCTGCGGATTTTTAATCTCTCCCGCAATAAACGTAACCCCATTCCAGGCATCACTCGAGAATAAAGAACCCACCATCGCAGCCGAAATTCCGGTAATAAGACTCATGCCAGATATAGGAAGCCAGGAACCGCTTTCGGCATTCCAAGATCTTGTCGTCCAGGTATCGGTCCAGTTTGCGTCCCAAATCTGGCCTTTGGCAGCCATTAATCCGAAGACAATCAAACCTACTAAAGATGCAATTTTGATGATGGTCAGAACGGTTTGCAGTACTTTTCCGTTTTTTACCCCACGACTGTTGATGAAGGTTAAGAGTATAATCGTAAAAATAGAAACCAACTGCGCAGCATTTAGTTTGAACGATCCGATTTCGTATAAAACATTCTCATCACTCACCGCCGGAACAAGGTATGCGGCAAACTTTGAAAAAGCCACACCAACTGCCGCGATGGTTCCGGTTTGTATCACGCCAAAGAAACTCCAGCCGTACAAAAAGGCGATGAGTTTATTGTAAGCTTCTTTTAAGTATACATACTGTCCCCCCGCTTTTGGGAACATGGCGCTCAGTTCGCCATAACTAACAGCGGCAATAATGGTAATCAATCCCGACAATAGCCATATGATTAATAACCATGCGGTAGATCCAACCTGACGGGCAATGTCGGCACTTACAATAAAAATTCCCGAGCCGATCATCGAACCAACTACAAGCATGGTTCCGTCCAATAATCCTAATTCACGTTTAAAATGTTGCTGTTCGTCTTGCATAAAATTTTTGTTAAATTGCTCTAAAGATATAAAAACATCCTTTTTAGTGATACTTTTTTTTGTAACTTACGAAAAGCTAAATTCTTACGATTATGGAAAGTGCAAAAGAATACACAAATGGAGAAATCACGATTGTTTGGAAGCAACACTTGTGTCAGCATTCCGGTAATTGCGTTCGCGGATTGCCTGAGGTTTTCCGCGCCAAAGTCCAGCCGTGGATTAATCCCCGCGGAGCCAGTTCAGACGAAATGATGGCTCAGGTGAAAAAATGTCCGTCAGGTGCTTTGTCCTTTTATTATAATAAAGATAAAAAAGGGGACTAGTTCAGACGTGTTTCCATTTGGGTGTAGTTTTTGAAATGGCATGTGTATTTGAGAGAATTCTTTCAAAGGGTTGTTGTGTTTAATTTTCAGGTTTTAGAAACTGCCGACTGAGCACTTTAATCTGATTACTTTCTTCCTATCTTTGCCTCATGAATGAAAATCTGAATCCTAATAAAGAGCGTTTCACCCCTCAGGAAGTCGATATTGAAAAGGCATTGCGTCCATTAAGTTTTGATGATTTTACCGGACAAGATCAGGTCTTGGAAAATCTGAAAATTTTCGTGGAAGCGGCAAATCTTCGTGGTGATGCTTTAGATCATACTCTTTTTCATGGTCCTCCCGGATTGGGGAAAACCACGTTGGCTAATATTTTAGCAAACGAATTGGGCGTTGGCATCAAAATCACTTCCGGTCCCGTATTGGACAAACCCGGCGATTTGGCGGGACTGCTTACCAATTTGGATGAGCGTGACGTTTTATTCATAGACGAAATCCACCGCTTAAGTCCGATAGTGGAAGAATACCTGTATTCCGCAATGGAGGATTTCAAGATTGATATCATGATCGAAAGCGGACCCAATGCCAGAACGGTGCAGATTAATCTGAATCCGTTTACACTGGTGGGAGCTACTACACGCTCCGGATTGTTAACAGCGCCAATGCGTGCGCGTTTCGGAATCCAAAGTCGCTTACAATATTACAATACCGAATTGTTAACCACCATCGTTCAGCGAAGTTCAGCGATTTTAAATATGCCTATTTCTATGGAAGCCGCCATCGAAATTGCCGGTCGCAGTCGCGGAACGCCTCGTATCGCCAATGCACTTTTACGCCGTGTTCGTGATTTTGCGCAAATCAAGGGCAACGGTAAAATCGATATTGAAATTGCCCGATATGCCTTGAAGGCTTTACATGTAGATGCGCACGGCCTGGACGAAATGGATAACAAGATTCTTACGACCATTATCGATAAATTCAAAGGAGGTCCTGTGGGTCTGACCACTTTGGCGACCGCTGTTTCCGAAAGCGGCGAAACCATCGAGGAAGTATACGAACCGTTTTTAATCCAGGAAGGATTTATCATCCGCACGCCAAGAGGAAGGGAAGTTACCGAGAAAGCCTATAAGCACTTGGGGAAAATCCGAAATAATATCCAAGGAGGTCTTTTTTAGGGCATTCCCCGTAGGGTCGGGCTTTCGCACTCGCTTTTTTAGTTCCGCGAAGCTCCACTAAAAAGAGCTCAGACAATTGCTCACCCGAACGAAGTGAACTGATCGCAGATAATCCCTAATGCGGCCCATGAGCATTAAAATTTGCTCAATTCGGAAAATCTGCGTGATTTTCATAATGTGATTTCAAATGATAAACCAGCAATCAAAATATACCCAAATGATAAAGTCCGAAGCTGCTCGCCTCGGGTTTTTGTCATGCGGTATTTCCAAAGCTGGTTTTCTGGAAGAAGAAGCGCCGCGACTGGAACGTTGGCTGAAAAACGGAATGCAGGGCGAAATGCATTACATGGAAAATCATTTCGACAAACGCCTCGATCCGACCTTATTGGTAGATGATGCCAAAAGCGTTATCTCCTTACTGCTGAATTACTATCCGTCGGAAAACCAAAATCCGGAAAGTTATAAAATCTCGAAATACGCTTACGGAGAGGATTACCACTTCGTCATCAAAGACAAGCTCAAAGACCTGCTGCAATTCATCCAAACCGAAATCGGAGAAGTGTCTGGGCGCGCGTTTGTAGATTCAGCACCAGTATTGGATAAGGCTTGGGCGGCCAAAAGCGGCTTGGGTTGGATTGGCAAAAATGCCAATCTGCTTTCTAAACAAGTAGGCTCCTTCTTTTTTATTGCCGAATTAATTGTCGATTTGGATTTGGACTACGATACCATCACCACGGATCACTGCGGGAAATGTACTGCCTGTATTGATGCTTGTCCAACGGAAGCTATTGTGGCGCCGTATGTGGTCGATGGCAGCAAATGTATTTCCTATTTCACCATCGAATTGAAAGACAATCTTCCTGAAAGTATGAAAGGTAAATTCGATGAATGGATGTTCGGCTGCGATGTTTGTCAGGATGTTTGTCCGTGGAACCGTTTTTCAAAACCGCATAATGAACCTTTATTTAACCCGAATCCCGAATTGCTGTCGTTTTCCAAAAGAGACTGGGAAGAAATCACCGAAGAAACTTTCCGCAGGGTTTTTAAAAATTCGGCCGTAAAAAGAACCAAGTTAAGCGGACTAAAGCGCAATATTGATTTTTTAAAATAATCAGGTTTGGTTTTTATTCCTCAATTTCAAAACCATGAATTTTGAAAAGAAATAGGCGATAACCGCCATAGCACCACTGACAATAATTGCCCCGATTAAAATAGTCAATCCTGTATCTTTCAGATTTTCTTTCCAGTTATCGACGTCAAACACAATGGGATTCTCGAAAAACAACGATCCGATCTTATAATTCAAAAGCATGAAAAACGGACTGGTGAACGGGTTCGAAATAATGCTTGCTGCTAATGCAATCGCTAAATTAAATTTCAATATCCGGCTTAATACAATTACAAGCGGTGTTCCCAACCCGAAAGTGGGAAATACACTGATGAATGTTCCAATGGCAGCTCCCCATGCAATCTCTTCCGCACTGTTGTGTGATTTGGCGATCTTCCAAAAAAAATCGATTATAGCTTGCCTTTTCATTTAATACTGCCTTTAAGGAACCGCTTGTGCGGTAAGTAAGTTAGTAAGATCTCGAAAAAGCGTACAACGTAATAGGAAATCCATTGTTTAAAACGGATTAGCTTGCCGTTTCTGTTTTGAAACGCTTCCGATGTTATTTGTTTGCATTTCGACATAATATCGATCAAATGATTCCGGTAATTTTCCGCAAAAAGTTCCGAGTTGATTGAGGTGTTCATTTCGATACTGGCCTGGGAACTTAAATGGTTCAGGTTGAACGAGCCAATAGTGGTCCATTTTTTGTCGACAACGGCCGTTTTTCCATGTAAAATAGATTGGCGCCATTCATAAAGTTCGATATTATTCTTTAATAGAAAGGCATAATAATAATTTATGGCCGACTTAACCAATGGAACATCCGAAACTTCCGAAAGTATAAGTCGGATACGGACGTTTCTTTGCGCTGCCCTTTTAAGTGCCTGGGTAAGTTTTCTTCCGGGTAAAAAATAACCGCACACGATGATGATTTCGCTCTGTGCCGTTTGTATGGATTTCAGATAGGCGTTCTGAATTTCGTTTTTCCGCCGGAGCCAATCATTTTGAATTAGTTTTATAGTGTTTCGGTTGTTTATTTCTCCTGGCAGTATTTTTCCGTTAGGACGTTTTCTTTTTTTGAAAAAATAGTAATAGCAAATCGATTGTGCCTGTTGTGCGATTGAACTGTCATTGATTAAAACGGCATAGTCCAGCCAGGGAGCTTCTGTTGAAGTGCGATCATATTTTTCGGCAATATTTATACCGCCAATTAGGACGGTTTTGGCATCGGCGACGATAATTTTATGATGCAGCCGTCTTCCGAAATAAAACGAATGGTAGGAAAGCAGAGGGGCGAAAAAACGAAAATGGATACCGCTTTGTTGTAAATCGGCGACAAATTCGTCCGGTAAAGAACGCGAACCCAATCCGTCCAATAAAAGATATATGTTTACCTTGCGCAAAGCGGCTTTTTTGAGAGCGTTGGCTATTTTGTTTCCGGTAATATCATCTTCCAGGATGTAGGTTTGAAAATGAATTTCGCTAGTGGCTTCGTTTATTAGTTTTAGCAGCCGGTCAAAGTAATCTCTTCCACTGTGCACGAGTGTGATTGTGTCTGCAGCAAAGTTTGAAGAAAAACCATTTTTCATTTTCTGTCATTCAAAATTAATCGGTATGGGTTGAAAGTCTGCTGTTTATCAATTTAGGAATAATAAATAAACTGGACAACAACTTAATGATACTTTCTTTTTAGGTTTTTTAAGGTTAAAAATGTTAACCGCTTAAAATCAGGCACTTGTAAATGTAGTGATTTAATATAGATAAATTCTTGTAAAACTTTTTTAAAGATTGGGGGCAAAAATTTCAATTATTCTCATCATCCTCATATCTTTGTTAGTTAGTAAATAAACAAATCATGCACAAAGACAGTAAAAGAAGAGAAGCTTTATTATACCACGCTAAACCCACCCCTGGTAAAATTCAGGTGGTGCCCACTAAAAAATATGCAACACAAAGAGACTTGGCATTAGCCTATTCACCTGGAGTTGCCGAGCCTTGTTTAGAAATCGAAAAAGACGTTGAAAACGTTTATAAATATACTGCAAAAGGAAACTTAGTAGCTGTAATTTCAAATGGTACAGCAGTATTAGGTTTGGGGGATATCGGTCCTGAGGCCTCAAAACCCGTAATGGAAGGAAAAGGTCTTTTGTTTAAAATCTTCGCCGATATTGATGTTTTCGATATTGAAGTAGATACCAAAGATGTTGAGAAATTCATCGAAACCGTTAAAAATATAGCGCCAACTTTCGGAGGTATCAATTTAGAGGATATCAAAGCGCCAGAGTCTTTTGAAATCGAAAGACGTTTGGTGGAAGAATTGAATATTCCGGTTATGCACGATGACCAACACGGAACCGCAATTATTTCGGCAGCAGCATTATTGAATGCTGTGGAATTAGCCGGAAAGAAAATGGAAGAGGTAAAAGTTGTGGTTTCAGGAGCAGGTTCGGCAGCTATAGCTTGTGCGAAACTGTATGTGTCGTTTGGCGTAAAAACTGAAAATATCGTAATGTTCAACAGTAAAGGGGCATTACGTAAAGACGATCCTAATATTTCCGAGATGCAAAGACAATTTGCTAGCGATAAAAAATACGAATCACTGGGCGATGCGATGCAAGGTTCAGATGTGTTTATCGGTCTTTCTTCGGGAGATATAGTAACGCCTGAGATGTTAATGGGAATGGCTGAAAATCCAATCGTTTTTGCGATGGCGAATCCAAGGCCGGAAATCAATTACGATCTGGCTATTGCTACCCGCAAAGATATTATTATGGCAACCGGTCGTTCCGATCATCCTAACCAGGTGAATAACGTGCTTGGTTTCCCGTTCATTTTCCGTGGTGCCTTAGATGTTCGTGCGACAAAAATCAACGAAGAAATGAAAAAGGCAGCGGTAATTGCCTTAGCGAACCTGGCAAAGGCTTCTGTGCCTGAGCAGGTTAATATTGCTTATGGTGAAACAAAGCTGGCTTTTGGCCGTGATTATATCATTCCGAAGCCGTTCGACCCGAGATTGATTGCCGAAGTGCCGCCTGCGGTTGCAAAAGCCGCCATAGAATCAGGTGTTGCTACAGCACCTATTACGGATTGGGGGAAATACCGAGAGGAGCTTTTGGAACGAATGGGCTCGGATAACAAAATGGTTCGTTTGTTGCATAACCGAGCGAAAACCGATCCTAAAAGAATAATTTTCGCCGAAGCCGATCATTTGGACGTATTGAAAGCTGCCCAAATCGTGATGGAGGAAGGCATCGGAAAGCCTATCTTGTTAGGAAATAAAGAGACGATTTTAGAATTGAAAGAGGAAATCGGTTTTGACGACGATGTGGTTATTATCGATCCTAAAACCAAGGAAGAAGAGGGAAGAAGAAACCGTTTTGCTGATGTATATTGGGAAGCCAGAAGACGAAGAGGAACTTCGTTGTTGGATGCTCAAAAGTGGATGCGTGAGCGTAATTATTTTGCTGCCATGATGGTGAATGAAGGCGAGGCGGACGCTCTCGTTACAGGGTATTCCAGAAGTTACCCGACTGTAGTAAAACCAATGCTGGAACTAATCCCAAGACAGCAAGGGGTTCATCGTATTGCAACCACAAACATGATGATGACTAAACGCGGTCCTGTGTTTTTAGCGGATACAGCCATCAACCCTAATCCTTCAGCTGAAGACTTGGCCAGAATTGCATTAATGGCTGCGAAAACGGTGCGTATGTTCGGAATGGAACCTGTAATCGCGATGGTTTCTTTTTCCAATTTCGGATCTTCCTCTGCTGAAAGTGCAGTGAAAATCAGAAAAGCCGTAGAAATTTTACATGAATTCCATCCGGATTTGATTGTAGATGGTGAAATTCAAACCGATTTTGCGCTAAATCAGGAAATGTTGGCAAGTAAATTCCCGTTCTCGAAGCTAGCCAATAAAAATGTAAATACTTTGGTGTTTCCTAATCTGGATGCGGCCAACATCACTTACAAAATGTTGAAAGAATTGAATAAAGTGATGTCTGTGGGGCCAATTATGATGGGGTTAGATAAACCGGTTCATATTTTTCAGTTGGGAGCCAGTGTGGAAGAGATGGTAAATATGGCAGCCGTTGCGGTGGTTGATGCCCAGGAAAAAGAAAAAAAATTAAAACAGATAGTAGTAAAATAATCTAAGAAAAATCTTTTATCCGATAAAAGTGAACTTCCTCGGTTCTGATTATCAGGATAAAAGATTTTTCTTATTTTTGATAGAACAATTAATAAGTATGATTGCGCATATTCAGGGAAAATTAGTAGAAAAAACACCTACTGAAGTTGTAATTGATTGTAACGGAGTAGGTTATCATGTTAATATTTCATTGCATACCTTTTCTTTACTGCCGGAATCCGATTATCTGAAGTTATTTACTTTTCTTCAGGTGAAAGAAGATGCCCATACATTATTTGGTTTTGTCGAAAAAGCGGAACGTGAGCTGTTTAAACTTCTATTATCCGTTTCCGGTGTGGGAGCCGGAACAGCAAGAACTATGTTGTCCTCAATTGCTCCGCAGCAGATTATTCAGGCAATCGCTTCGGGTGATGTGGCTGCCGTGCAATCGATAAAAGGTATCGGGGCAAAAACTGCCCAACGCATTATTTTAGACCTGAAAGACAAGGTGTTGAAAATATACAATTTGGATGAAGTGTCTTTCTTACAAAGCAATACAAATAAAGATGAAGCGTTATCTGCTTTGGAAGTTTTAGGATTTGCCCGAAAATCGGCTGAAAAAGTAGTCGACAAAATTGTAAAAGCAGAGGCAGATGCTTCTGTGGAAACTATTATTAAACTAGCTTTAAAAAACCTGTAATCATTTGAAAACACAATATATTAGAAACTTTTTCAAGATATTTAAAATTAGGGCAACCTTATTGATATTGTTTTTTGGTGTTTCCATGCACGCGCAGGTTGATGAAGAAGAGAAGGATTCGATTAAAACAGGGGTCGATTTAGGGCATTTGGAAATGGGTAATCCTCAAAGTATTACAGAGGCATATACCTATGATCCTGCTTCTGATCGTTATATCTATACGAAAACCTTTGACGGTTTTAATATCAATTATCCAATTATTTTAACGCCTAAGGAGTATGAAGAACTCTTGACTCGTGAGTCTATAAGGGATTATTACCAAAAGAAATTGGATGCCATCGATGGTAAAAAAGAAGGTTCGGAAGAAGCAAAAAAAGATTTATTGCCGAGATACTATGTGAATTCAGGTCTGTTCGAAACCATATTCGGTAGTAACACAATAGACATTAAGCCTACAGGGTCCGTCGAGATGGATTTGGGGATTCGATTTACAAAACAGGATAACCCTTCGTTTTCGCCAAGAAACAGAAAAAGCCTTACTTTCGATTTCGATCAGCGAATCAGTTTGAGTCTTCAGGGTAAAGTAGGAACGCGTTTGATGGTTAACATCAATTATGATACGCAGTCGACTTTTGCCTTCCAAAACCTGATCAAATTAGAATACACTCCGACGGAAGACGATATCATACGAAAAATTGAAGTCGGTAACGTAAGTTTCCCGTTAAACAGTTCCTTAATTCGCGGAGCGCAGAGTTTGTTTGGGGTTAAAACGCAATTACAGTTTGGTAAGACGACTGTAACGGGGGTTTTCTCCGAGCAAAAATCGCAAACAAGATCTGTATCTGCCCAGGGTGGGGGAACATTGCAGGACTTCGAGTTGTTTGCTTTGGATTATGATAACGACAGGCACTATTTCCTTTCGCAGTATTTCAGAAATAAATATGATGATGCATTAAGAACCTATCCTGTCATCAGTAGCAGGGTTCAGATTACGCGTATTGAAGTTTGGATTACCAACAAACAAAACCGCGTTAATGCGAATGACAATAACTTAAGAAACATTCTTGCTTTACAGGATTTGGGAGAAGGTCAGTTAACTGATGCGGCAGGTAATGATATTACGGATTCTACCGTTGGTGTGCATGATCAGAATATTAACAACTTTTACCTTGGATCTACATTTAATGTACCGTCGAACAATGCCAATAACCGTTTTGATCCTTCATTGATTGGAGCCTCTAATGGTTTACTGAAACCGGAAATCCGTGATATAGCTAAAGCTAACCTCGGATTTGTTACTGTTCCGCCTGATGGGGTTAATGTTATAGAAGGCAGGGATTATGCCAAACTGGAGAATGCCAGAAAATTATCACCAAGCGATTATACCTATCATCCGCAGCTAGGATACATTTCCTTAAACCAGCGATTGGCGAATGATGAAGTTTTGGCTGTCGCTTATCAGTACAGCATTGGGAATGAGATTTACCAGGTGGGTGAATTCGGAACGGATGGCGTTGATGCGACCGAGATAAGTGGCGGGATACCGACGTCACAGAGTTTGATACTGAAAATGCTGAAAAGTAATCTGAACAATATTGATCAGCCGGTATGGGATATAATGATGAAAAACATCTATCAGATTCCTGGAGCCTATCAGTTGTCTCAGGAGGATTTCCGATTCAATATCCTTTATACGGATCCTTCACCGTTGAATTACATTACTCCGGCTCCGGCAGGAGGTATAACACAACCTGCCATTCCGCTTCCGGTGGATAACCCTGCTACAATAAATGTTGATGAAGCAGTAGCCGAAACACCACTTTTGAGGGTGTTAAATTTGGATAAACTTAATTACACCAATGATCCACAAGTTGGAGGTGATGGGTTTTTCGATTTTATTCCGGGAATGACAGTAGATACCCAAAACGGACGATTGATTTTTACTACTGTAGAACCATTCGGAAAATTTTTGTTTGAGAAGTTGAGAAGCTCTCCAACGTCTGGCGAAGATTATGAGGGTGATCCAACAAATGGATCCGATTATAATTCGAATCAAAGAAAATATGTATTCCGAAGTTTGTATCAGAAAACACAGGCTTTAGCACTTCAGGAAAGTGAGAAGAATAAATTTCAGTTAAAAGGAAAATTTAAATCAACCGGAGGTGACGGAATATCCATTGGCGCTTTCAACGTGCCTCAGGGTTCAGTTGTGGTTTCCACGGGAGGACGTGTTTTGGTAGAAGGTGTGGATTATACTGTAGATTATCAGAGAGGCCGTGTTCAGATTTTAGACCCTACGCTTGCAAATGCCCCAATAGACGTTTCACTTGAAAACAACTCGGTTTTCGGACAACAGACAAGACGTTTTTACGGAGTTAACGTAGAGCATAAAATCAGTGATAAATTCCAGGTAGCAGGAACATTCCTTCGATTATCTGAAAAACCGTTTACGCAAAAATCAAATTACGGACAGGAATCCGTAAACAATACTATAGTTGGCATGAACGGTAACTTTTCAACAGAAGTTCCGTTTTTTACCCGTATGGTAAATAAATTGCCTAATCTTGATACGGACGTGCCTTCTAATTTATCTTTCCGAGGAGAGATTGCTTATCTTATGCCGGATGCTTCCAAAAATGACAGTTTTGATGGAGAGGCGACCGTTTATATAGATGATTTTGAAGGTTCTCAATCAACCATAGATATGCGCGCTCCTCTGTCTTGGTCATTGGCTAGTACGCCTTTGGAAGGAGATTTGGATGGAGTTCCCGGTGAAGCTGCCGATTCTCCGTCAGATGATTTGTCGGTTGGACACAAAAGGGCTAAATTATCCTGGTATACCATAGATCCGGTGTTTTACGTGGAATCGCAACGACCATCCGGAATTTCAGAACAGGATATGCTTACTAACAGGGTACGACGAATCTACAGTGACGAGTTATATCCAAATACTGATATTGCCCAAGGACAGACTACTGTAGTGAGTACGCTCGATATGACGTATTATCCTGGCGAAAGAGGGCCTTACAATTACAGTCTTCAGGCGAATCCTGCCACTGATGCTTTGGCCAATCCTACAGGTAACTGGGGCGGAATTATGCGTCCGATCAATTCAACCAATTTTGAACAGTCCAATGTGGAATACGTTCAGTTTTGGATGATGGATCCTTATTATGGACAAAATCCGGGAGATACAACTCCGGTGACCAATGTCGGTAAACTGACAATCAACTTGGGGGAAATTTCAGAAGACATTCTTAACGATGGAAGAAAATTATACGAAAACGGATTGCCGGAAGTAGGCTCTACTATTCCAACTCATGTCTCAAATTGGGGTAAAATTCCGTCGGCACAATCCTTAATTTATGCTTTTGATTCCGATGAAGCAAACCGAGCCCTTCAGGATGTGGGGTTAAACGGATTAAGTGACGCTGAAGAAGCAGTTAAACATTCGCTATTTGCTGCTAATCCAGATCCATCGGCTGATAACTATCAATATTATCTGAATGCCAGCGGGGATGTGCTTCAACGCTATAAAAAATATAATGGTTTAGAAGGGAACTCGCCGGTTAGTTTATCGGATACCAACAGAGGATCCACAACTTTGCCGGATGTAGAGGACATCAATCGTGATAACACGATGAACACGATTAATGCCTATTATAAATTTGAAGTGGATATTAAGCCGGAGATTGTAATAGGCCAGAATTATGTTGTTGATATTAGAGAGAATAATTCTGTTCCACTGGCTAATGGAACAACAAAAGTAAGATGGGTTTTATACAAAATTCCAATTCAGGAAGCAACCAGTAAGGTTGGTGAGATTTCTGATTTTCGTTCGATTCGTTTCATGCGTATGTTCTTAACGGATTTCCCGGAAGAGCTTACCCTGCGTTTTGGTTCCCTTGACTTGGTGCGTGGCGAATGGAGACGCTATTTATCTTCAATGGATGCAGATGCGAATAATGATAGCGATAATACAGGTTTTGATGTGACATCCGTGAATATTCAGGAAAATGGCGATAGATTCCCAATTAACTATGTAATGCCTCCCGGAGTAGCACGCGAGCAGTTAAATAACAATAACTCGATTATCAATCAGAACGAGCAATCGCTTTCGTTACGAGTGTACACAAAAGAACCAGCAACAATTGGTGGTCTGGAACCAAAAGATGCCCGCTCTGTGTTTAAGAATGTGAATGTCGACATGCGTCAGTTTAAAAAATTGAGAATGTTCCTTCATGCGGAATCTTTGGAGACAAGCAATGATTTGAAAAAAGATGAAATGGTGGCCTTTCTTCGCTTCGGAAACGATTTTACAGAAAATTTCTATGAAGTTCAGATTCCGTTGGAGCCAACCGCTTTTGGAGAAAAAGACCCTGCTAAAATTTGGCCTGCAGCCAATGAAATTGATTTGGCTTTATCGTTACTTACGCAGTTAAAGATTAGAGCTTTACAAGGGACACTTCCTCCGGACGACGATTTGACGGACGGTATTCAGTTCGTTAATGAAGATTTTCTTGACGGATCGCTGGCTGGAAAAGAAAACCTGTTGCGAATTGGGGTAAAAGGAAACCCTAATTTTGGTCTGGTAAGAACTTTAATGGTTGGGGTCAGAAACAGAACAAATCCTGATAAAACAATTCGTGGGGAGGTTTGGTTCAACGAATTGCGTATGTCTGAAATGGATAACAAAGGAGGCTGGGCTGCTGTAGCTGCCATGGATACAAATTTTGCCGATTTTGCCGACGTTTCTGCGACTACCAGAAAATCAACTATTGGATTTGGCGGATTGGAAGAGGGGCCAAACGAGAGAAGCCGTGAAGATGTATTCCAGTATAATGTGGTAACCAATGTTAATGTAGGGAAATTGCTTCCTAAAAAATGGGGAATCACTATTCCGTTCAATTATGCTGTAGGAGAAGAAACAATAACGCCAAAATATGATCCTTTCTATCA
The DNA here is from genome assembly GCF_000498495.1 of Flavobacterium enshiense DK69. Classification (GTDB taxonomy): domain Bacteria; phylum Bacteroidota; class Bacteroidia; order Flavobacteriales; family Flavobacteriaceae; genus Flavobacterium; species Flavobacterium enshiense. The sequence goes on from NZ_AVCS01000009.1 coordinate 135,365, forward strand.
GGATATCGAATTGGAGGAGTTGTTGGATGTGACTCAGGATCCGGCCGAAAGGGATAACATTGAAGAGCGCGCTATTGATTATACAAAGCGTACCAGCATTAATTTTATCGGTGTTAAAAAAGAGAGAGCCCAAGATCAGAAACAGCATTTCTACGATCCGGAAAATTTAACTTTGTCGCATTCGTATAACGAAACGAATCACCATGATTTTCAGATTGAGAATATGCTGGACCAACAGGTGAAGACCTCTGCCGATTATGCTTTTGCCTTCAAACCAAATTCTGTGGAGCCTTTCAAGAAGACAGAATTCATGAAGAAGAGCAGTTATTGGAAGTTGCTGAGTGATTTTAATTTCAGTTATTTGCCGACTACGGTTTCTTTTTCAACCAATATACTTCGTCAGTATAACAGGCAGAAGTTCAGACAGGTTGAGGTGGAAGGTATTGGTTTGGATCCATTATACAGAAGAAATTACCTGTATAACTTTAATTACGGATTTAATTACAGTTTTTCCAAGGCATTGCGTTTCAGCTATAATGCGGCAACAAATAACATTGTCCGAAATTATTTTGATGAAAACAAAGTCCCTATCGATGATCTGACTATCTGGGATGATTATTTCAATGTAGGAGAGCCTAATTTACATACGCAGCAATTGATAGTTAATTACGATTTACCGATCAATAAAATTCCGTTTTTGGCATTCGTTAAGTCTGTTTATTCGTATACGAGTGATTATAGCTGGATGCGTTCTTCAGATGCTCTTTCTTCAGTAGTAGATGAACAAGGGGCGGTTTGGTCTTTGGGTAACACTATTCAGAATGCGGCATCCCATAAGCTGAATACTACTTTGACCATGGATTTATTCTATAAATACATAGGATTGACAGCTAAGAAGAGTAAAAGTGCCAAGCCGCAGCCTAAACCTGCCACGCCAAAACCAGGGCAAAAAGTAACGGCTGCCCCAACAAATGTAGCGGAAGAAAGAAGCTTGTTTGGAGAAAGAATGATAGGATTGGTTACCGCATTAAAAACACTTCAGGTGAATTATACCCAAAATGAAGGTACTATGTTGCCGGGATATTTGCCAAGAGTTGGTTTTATTGGAACTACTAGGCCTACCGTTGGTTTCGTGTTGGGAAGTCAGGATGATGTGCGTTACGATGCCGCCCGAAACGGTTGGTTGACATACTATCCCGAATTCAACCAGAACTTTACGCAGGTAAACAATAAAATTCTGAATGTAACAGGGCAATTGGAACCGTTTCCGGATTTTAAAATTGATATTCTGGCTGATTGGCTTAAGAGCAAGAATTTTTCTGAACAATACGACGTGTCCCCAGACGGACATTATAATTCACGTTCGCCGTACACCTTTGGTAATTTTTCGATGACGACGATTCTTATTAGCACGGCTTTCAGTCAAAGTGATGAAAACGTATCCACAGCTTTCGATGACTTCAGAGAAAACCGTTTGAAAATTGCTAATCGATTGGCTATAGAACGAGGAATTGATATTAATAATCCTGACAACATTGACGCAGACGGCTATCCTAAGGGGTATGGGAAAAACAGTCAGGCAGTTTTACTTCCGGCATTCTATGCGGCCTATAAGGGAACCGATGCTTCGAAAATCAAAATGGAACCTTTCAGGGATTTGCCGCTTCCTAACTGGAATGTTAAATACACCGGGCTAATGCGTTATGGCTGGTTTAAAGATAAGTTCAAACGTTTCTCGCTACAGCATGGTTATCGTGCTGCATATACGTTAAATCAGTTCCGCTCTAATTTTGAATACTACGAGGATCCAAATCCGAATGTATCGTCTGGAACTGTTAATTATCCGACTAAAGACATTATTTCCAATGTGAATCTGGTGGAACAGTTCAATCCGTTGATACGAATGGATTTTGAAATGAAAAGTTCGATTAAAGTTCTTGCAGAAATGAGGAAAGACCGTGCCTTGTCGATGAGTTTTGATAATAACTTGCTGACGGAAGTAAAAGGTAATGAATACATAGTAGGTTTGGGTTACCGTGTTAAAGATGTAACTTTCTCATCTTCTTTGGCGGAAGATCCTTCGGGAGTTATCAAAAGTGATATTAACCTGAAAGCGGATGTGTCATACAGAAGCAATAAAACGATTGTTCGTTATCTGGATTATGATAACAATCAGTTGGGTGGCGGTCAAGATATCTGGTCAATCAAATTCACTGCCGATTATTCGTTCAGCAGAAACCTGACTGCCATTTTCTATTATGATCATTCGTTCTCAAAAGCAGTTATATCTACTACATTCCCGATAACAAATATTCGTTCAGGATTTACACTACGATATAACTTTGGAAATTAAAGGAAAAACATTTTATAGTTAACGCGAATAAATATACATTTGTCGAATAAAAATTAACACAATGAATATACCAGCTAATTTAAAGTACACAAAAGACCATGAATGGGTTAGCATTGATGGCGATGTTGCAACTGTAGGGATTACAGATTTTGCACAGAAAGAACTTGGAGATATCGTTTACGTTGAAGTAGAAACGTTAGATCAAACTTTAGCAAAAGATGAAGTTTTCGGTACTGTTGAGGCAGTAAAAACGGTTTCTGATTTATTTTTACCGCTTTCAGGTGAGATCATCGAGTTCAACGAAGAATTGGAAACAACTCCGGAAGCTGTTAATTCAGATGCTTATGGAGCAGGATGGATGGTGAAAGTTAAAATTTCTGATGCTTCTGAAATCGATTCATTGTTGTCAAGCGAGCAATACAAAGAACTGATTGGAGCATAAGAAAAATTTTCTTTTTGCTGTTCTCTGGACTGCGGTAATAGGCGTGGCATGCTTGCTTAGTACAGGCAATATGCCCAATGTGGCAGTTTTTGGTAAAGACAAAACGATACATGCTATTTTCTATTTTGTTTTTTCTGTATTGTGGTTTTTGTTTCTCACTAAGGAAGTACCCAAACTGACATTTGCCCAAAAGGCTTGGTTTGTTCTGGCTTCTTCTTTTTTATACGGTGGAATAATAGAAATTTGCCAGGGTCTGTTTACCGCTACTCGACAAGCCGATATGTATGATGTAGTTGCTAATGTGTCCGGCAGTATAGTCGGAATCATAGTTCTGCATTTTGTGATGAAACCCAGAGAGGGCAACGCTTCAAAAAAATAGTACAAATAAATCTCCCACTTCGGGGGATTTTTTTATTTTTATCGCATGGATATAAGACAATATTTGGATTCAACCTACTTAAAAACAGCCTCCCAAGCCGGTTTGACAAAAGCCCAGAACAGAGAAGTTGTTAAAAATTATGTGCGGGAAGCCATTGATGAGAAATTCAAACTGATAATGCTTCGTCCAGACATGGTTGCTATGGCCAATGAGATGGTTTCCCAAGCGAATTCAAAAGTCTGTATAGGGACAGTGATAGATTTTCCGGATGGAAATGGGTCGCTTGAAAAAAAGCTAAATGAGGCCAATATGGCAATAGCTGATGGCGCAGACGATCTCGATTTTGTAGTCGACTATGAAGCGTTCAAGCAAGGTGAGGTTGATTTGGTGAAAAAACAAGTGTTGGAAGGAACCCGTTTGGGACTTTCTCATAACCGGATCGTTAAGTGGATTATTGAAGTGGCTGCTTTGGATGCTCATCAAATTGTCCAACTTACTGCGCTGATTAAAAATGTGGTCATCGCTAATTTTAAGGAAGAGCAGTATGCCAGTGTCTTTGTAAAGTCTTCCACCGGTTTTTATAAAACAGAAGCAGGTTTGCCTAATGGAGCAACCACTCCGACGATAAAACTGATGATTGAAAATGCTTTTCCGTTACCGGTTAAGGCAGCTGGAGGTGTGCGTAGCTACGAGGAAGCAATGGAGATGATTTCGCTCGGAGTAAAACGAATCGGAACATCATCAGCCAAAGCCATCACCGACGGTCAAGTGTCCCAAAACGAATATTGAATTAAGAATCTATCACAAGAATAACTATCAGATATAAAGCCCCAAAAAATCTAGTTATAATCCCCAAAATCAAATGAAGTATTTATTACCGTTATTTTTTTTCTTTGGCTTCGGCCAATTTGTTACTGCTCAAGTTAATTCCAAGGAACAGTTTCCGGTTTTTCCGGACTGTAAAGTAATTACTGCCCGTGAACAAGAGGCTTGTTTTTATAATCAACTCCAGAATTTTGTCTACGACAATTTTAAAGTACCGCAACCAGTTACCGATCAAAATTTTAAAGGCAATGTCATTGCTCTTTTTGAAGTAGATACTACCGGAACATTCAAGGTGCTTTATGTTGACGCTGCATATCCGGAATTGGTTGATGAAACGAAGCGGGTATTTTCGAAATTGCCAAAAGTCGAACCTTCCAAATATGCGGGAAAGCCTACGTATTCAAAATATTCTATAAAAATTGCCATCCCAACGGTTAAGCCGGCTGTTTTCGGTGCGCCGGCAATAGTGGATCAGGCTCAAAAGAATGCAACCATTGATCCTAAATCGGAATCGAAAGAATATGAATCGGTAAATTATCAGAAGTTCGACAACCCTCAGTATAAAAGCAGTTTGAATATTCCTTTTACGCATACGGCTTATAGTGAGTTCGATGCTTCTCTGAATCAGGTTGGAACTAACAATCATACTGCTTCAAAACCTTACGTTTATACTGAGGTGACCAAGTATCAGGATTTGGAAGGGATGTACAAACAAAACCTGCTTAAAAAGGAATCTTGGTTCGGCCGTAAATTGTGGAACGAACATTTGATTGCGCTTAAAGGCGATATTTATTGGTTTACCCTGGATCCGATTTTTGACTTCCGATTAGGGAAAGACTTCAGCAGCGAAACCGTTGATAATACTTTTGTAAATACCCGAGGTATAAATGTTCAGGGAGGTCTTGGGGAACAGTTGTTTTTTACAACATCAATTTTTGAAAGCCAGGGAAGATTCGCCGATTACTACAATGAGTATGCTGAATCGATTAAACCTTCGGGTGGAAATCCGGCTATTATTCCTGGAATTGGTATTGCGAAACGATTTAAAGAAGATGCCTATGATTTTCCTTCAGCCGATGCGAACCTTATGTTTGCGCCTGCTAAGTTTATTAATCTTCAGCTTGGTTATGGTCGAAATTTTATAGGAGATGGTTACCGCTCTTTGTTTACCAGTGACGCGGCAAGTCCGTATCCTTATTTTAAAATTAATACCACATTCTGGAAAATTAAATACACAAATACATATATGTGGCTGAAAGATGTTCGCCCTGAAGTTACCGTTGATGGAACTTATGCGTCAAAATATATGGCCAATCACTATTTGAGTTGGAATGTATCAAAACGTGTCAATATTGGTTTCTTTGAATCGGTTGTCTGGACGGATACTAACGGCAGAGGATTTGATATGAGTTTTGTTAATCCGATTATTTTCTTCCGTTCCGTAGAGTTTTCATCTTCCTCAAAAAGCGGAAATGCTACTTTAGGATTCGCTTCCAAATATAAATGGAACAGTAAAGTAAATCTGTATGGGCAGTTTTTCCTGGATGAATTTTCATTGGATGATATGAAGACAGGCAATCAAAGCTGGAAGAATAAATTTGCCTATCAGTTAGGAGCAAAATACTATGATGCTTTCAAAGTTAAAAATCTGATGCTTCAGTCGGAGTTCAACCTGGTTCGTCCGTATACATATTCGCATAGTTCCGCTATCACTAATTATGGTCACAATAATCAAAGCATGGCTCACTTATGGGGAGCGAATTTTTATGAATTGGCGCTTATCGGACGTTATTATAAAGGAAGATGGTTTGCTAATACGAAGTTAACATATGGAGTAAAAGGGTTCGATTTTGAAAAACCAGCTCCGGATGCCGAGATCGCTAATTCCAATTATGGGGGAGATATCTATCGCGAATATGATCAGGATCGTTATGCTGACACCGGTGTAAAAGTCGGACAGGGAAACAAAACCAATATCCTGATTGCCGATTTGCAGGGAGGTTATGTGGTTAACCCTGCCATGAATCTGAAAATTTTCGGAAATTTAATTTACCGAAACTTTGATCCGACCGCTGAAGTTAACAGTGAGACTTTAAAAATTACTCGAAGAAGTACAACTTGGTTTTCCATAGGTTTGAGATCGGATTTATTTAACTGGTATTACGATTTTTAATTTTTTATAAATTTTTTTCGTACATTTAATAGCCAACTTTTAAAAATCAACGGTATGCAAATTTTAAAAAAACTACTATTATTTGTGCTGGCCATTGCTGTCATCTTAATGGTTGCCGGCCTTTTTGTTAAGAAAGACTACGCTTTGGAACGAGAAATTATTATTAAAAAACCAGTGGCAGAAGTTTTCAAGTACATACGAATGGTCAAAAATCAGGATAATTTCAGTGTTTGGAATAAAAAAGATCCCAACGCTAAAAAAGAATACAAAGGAACTGATGGAGAAGTGGGTTTTGTGTATTCCTGGGATAGTGAGAATGATGAAGTTGGTAAAGGCGAACAGGAAATTATGAAAATTGTTGAAAATGAAAGAATCGATTTGAAATTACGTTTCAAAGAGCCTTTTGAGGCTGAGGATGATGCTTATTTTGTGACTGAAGGTCTTTCTCCAAACGAAACCAAAGTGAAGTGGGGCTTTAAAGGTCATCTGGATTATCCGATGAATTTGTTCCTTTTGATGGTGGATATGGAAAAAGAGATTGGCGGAGCTATGGAGATGGGTTTGAGTGATCTGAAGGTAATTTTGGAAAAAAAATAAGATTGAAATGATAAAAAACGAAAGGCAGGCTGAAAAGTTTGTCTTTTTTTGTTAAAACTTATTTTGCAGTTTGATTTTAAAGGATTGCTGTTGAGAAATATAAATTTTGAAGTATATTTGCCACCGTTTTGAAAATTAAATGAAAACTGCATTGGATACACCGGGAAAAACGTTAACACTGACTTCTTTGCTTACTGATTTTAAAGAAATCACAAAGGCCGGATTGGCTATCAGTGTGGTTTTTTCTTCTATCGTTGGATATCTTTTAGGTGTTTCGGAAGAATTTCCGTTTTCATGGATGACCTTCATTTTTCTTGCCATTGGGGGGTACTGTATGGTGGGAGCTTCCAATGTTTTCAATCAAATCATTGAAAAAGATTTGGATGTGTTGATGGACAGAACCAAGAACAGGCCTTTGCCTTCCGGTAGGACATCAAAACAAAATGCATTTATTCTGGGCGTAGTGCTTACGCTGATTGGATTGTCGATTTTGTACAGCATCAATCCGAAAACAGCCATGTTCGGTGCAATTTCAATTTTTCTTTATACCTGTGTTTATACGCCTTTAAAGACGGTTACGCCACTTTCTGTTTTTGTTGGTGCATTCCCCGGAGCCATTCCCTTTATGTTAGGTTGGGTTGCGGCTACCAATAATTTCGGGATAGAGGCCGGAACCTTGTTTTTGATTCAATTTTTCTGGCAGTTTCCTCATTTTTGGGCAATTGGCTGGTTTTTATATAAGGATTATGAAAAAGCTGGTTTCTTTATGTTGCCTACTGGGAAACAGGATAAGAAAACGGCGCTGCAAACCATTTTATATACCGTTTGGCTGATAGTGGCTTCATTGCTGCCTGTATTAGGTTTTACAGGGGAATTGAAGTTGAGTTATATCGCTGCAGGGATTGTATTGCTTCTGGGTTTATGGATGCTTTATTTTGCAGTGAAATTATATAAAGAAATGGATGAGAAAGCGGCAAGGAAGCTAATGTTGGTAAGCGTGTCTTATATTTCCTTGTTGCAGTTGGTGTATGTTATAGATAAATTTTTAAGATAAAGTATTATGGAAATGGAAATGTCACTTCAGGAGCATAATGAAAGAAAAGCAAAATCGTATAAGATGTTGCTTTGGTTTGCAATGATAAGTATTGTTATGGTTTTTGCCGGATTGACAAGTGCTTATGTAATCAGTAAATCACGACCGGACTGGTTGAATACTTTTACCTTGCCATCGGCATTTATTGCAAGTACAGTGGTAATGGTGTTGAGCAGTCTTTCTTTTCATTTGGCAAAAAAAGCCATTCAGAAAGACGACAGAAAAGCTACAACCATGTATTTGTTAGCTACATTGGTGTTAGGTTTAGCTTTCGTTTTTTTACAGTTTCAAGGATTTAGTCAGGTAATTGCTTCCGGGTATTTTTTTACCGGAAGTGAAAGTACTATTACTACCTCCTTTCTTTATGTGGTGGTTATGGTGCACTTAGCTCACCTTTTTGGCGGGCTTGCGGCACTTTTAATCATAATTTATAATCATTTTAAACAAAAATACAATTCAACTCAAACCCTTGGTATTGAGCTAGGTGCGATGTTTTGGCACTTTCTTGATTTCTTATGGTTGTACTTGTTTTTATTTTTCTATTTCTACAAATAGAAAAAAAATGTAAATTTGGGAACTTTTTAACTAATAACTTTACAATGGGAGCGACAGTTACTACAACAGCTACTAACGAAAAAACTTGGGATGGCGGAAATGAGCCAATGGGAGCAAGTTACGGCAAAATGATGATGTGGTTTTTCATCGTATCAGATGCTTTAACATTCTCAGGATTCCTTGCAGCTTACGGATTTTCAAGATTTAAATTTATCGAAACTTGGCCAATTGCCGATGAAGTGTTTACTCACTTTCCTTTCTTACATGGTGTAGATGCGCCTATGTATTATGTGGCCTTAATGACATTCATATTAATCTTCTCCTCTGTAACTATGGTGTTGGCTGTAGATGCAGGGCACCAATTGCAAAAAACAAAAGTTGCAATTTACATGCTTTTAACTATTTTGGGAGGTTTGATCTTCTTGGGTTCTCAGGCATGGGAGTGGAAAAATTTCATTCAGGGTTCTCACGGAGCTGTGGAAACTAAAGGTGGATCTATTCTTCAATTTGTTGACAAGGATGGTAAGCGAGTAGCTTTGGCTGACTTTGCATTACATTTGCCGAAAGAAAGAATTCAAAAAGAAAGCCAGTTAGGTATTTGGTTTGAAAAAGGTGAGACAATAGCTAGTTACTCAGTTGAAGAGGTTGTTGAAGGTTTCAAAGCAAACCCGAGTTTATTAATCCGTTCTGAGCATTTAAATAGTGATAAAAAGAAAACCGTTTTAACTAGAGAAGAGTCTTTGGCTCGTTTGAAAGAGGCTACTATGGTTGTTGAAGGTGCTAACCTGAAACATAACGAATACGGTCATAAATTATTTGCTAACTTCTTTTTCTTTATCACAGGATTCCACGGATTCCACGTGTTCTCCGGAGTGGTTATCAATATTTTGATTTTCTTCAACGTAGTTCTAGGAACATATGAGAAAAGAAGAAGCTATGAAATGGTTGAAAAAGTTGGATTATACTGGCACTTTGTAGATTTAGTTTGGGTGTTTGTATTTACATTCTTCTATTTAGTATAATTTATATAATAAAGAAAGTATCATGGGACAAGCACACGCACACGAATCAAATACAAAAAGAATATGGATAGTTTTTGCCCTTTTGTCGGCAGTAACTATAGTAGAGGTTTTCTTGGGAATACATAAGCCACTTTGGTTGTATAAACCAGAGCTTTTATCAATGAATTTACTAAACTGGATATTCATCATATTGACGATTGTTAAAGCTTACTACATTATGTGGGCTTTCATGCACTTGGAAGGGGAGAAAAACAATTTCAAAACGTCAATTGTTGGACCACTGGTGTTTTTAATACTCTATTTAGTGTTCATCTTACTAGTAGAAGGTAATTATGTTTTTGATGTGTTTAAAACTTCACATTATAAGTGGATTTTTTAAGAACATATTAACTTATAAAAAGGGTACGCTATTGCGTACCTTTTTTTATTTTTGCACCCAAGTAATCAGTAGTATAACATGAAAAAATATATTGTCCTTACAGTTTTATTCGCTTTGCCTATTTGTGCCTATCTTTTTTTCTCTTCCGGCGTAAATAACTTTGTGAAATTGCCTACCCTTACGCCTAATGTGCCGGAGGTGTCACAATGGACTTCCTTAGACGGAACGCCAATACAGCTTAAGGAAAAAATAACCGTATTGGGTTTTCCCGGTTCAGAGATTATAAAGGAAAAAGGAAATGCGTTCAATCTGGATCAGAAAATCTACGATAAGAACAAAGAGTTTAAAGATTTCCAGGTGGTGATGGTGGCTCCGATAGGAACTGAAAATCAGGCTAAGCAGTTAATGACAGAATTGGGAACTATTTCTGATTTGTCCCACTGGCATTTCGTTTTTGCTAAGCCGGAAGAAATAAAAGCATTCTACTCCAAATTGAAACTGGTAGGACAGCTGAATGATAACTTAGCGACTTCCAATGTCTATATAATCGATAAAGACTTAAATCTTCGAGGGCGTAAAGGAAAAAACAAAAAAGGAGAAGTAGAGTATAAAGAAGGTTATAATACCATTTCAGCAGCCGATCTTCACAATGAAATGGCCGATGATGTAAAAATCATTTTAGCCGAATACCGCCTGGAACTAAAAAGAAACAATAAAAGAAAAATATAATAAGTAATGAAAAACAAATCTTATATAGGTATTTCATTCATCGTATTGCTGTTCGGGATATGGGCGGTGCCGAAAATAGTGGCAAAATTCCAGAAATCGGATTTGCATACCATGGGATCGGTTCCTGCTTTCGAATTAACGGATCAGAACAATAAGAAGATTTCTAATAAGGATTATTTTGGTAAAGTGTATGTGGTGGAGTTTTTCTTTTCAACCTGTCCGACCATCTGCCCGAAAATGAATCAGAACATGTTGCAGTTGCAAAAAGAGTTCTATGGTAAACCGGATTTCGGAATTGCATCGATAACGATTGATCCTGAAAAGGATACATCGGAACATTTAAAGCGACATGCTGAAACATTGGGCGTAAAGCACTATAACTGGCATTTTCTAACAGGCAATAAAGAATATATTTATAAATTGGCTCAAAGCGGATTCAATCTTTATGCGGGAGAAAACAAAGAGGTGAACGGTGGATTCGAACATTCCGGAATGTTTGCCTTAATCGACAAAGAAGGTAATATTCGTTGCAGAAGAGACACGTACGATAATCCGATTTTATACTATGACGGATTGGAGCAACCAGGTATTGACATGTTAAAAGAAGATATTAAAAAACTATTAGAAGAATAAATGGAAAATACATTAACAAACGCGGAAGAAAGCAAATACAATAAATGGATTGTGCTCTTGTCTGTGGCAATTCCTTTGGTGGTTGCCTTATTGTTCGGGGTTAATCTTAGAAAGTTAGGATACGATGTGCAGCCACTATCCTTTTTGCCGCCTATTTACGCTACTATCAACGGAATTACAGCTGTATTGCTGGTTGCGGCTGTTTGGGCTATTAAAAACGGCAAACGAGCACTTCATGAGCGTCTTATTAAAGTTGCCATAGCATGTTCGGTAGCTTTTTTAGGAATGTATGTGGCGTATCACATGACGTCGGATTCTACAAAATTCGGAGGGGAAGGAATGATTAAATACGTTTACTATTTCATTTTGGTAACTCATATTTTGCTTTCAGTGGTTATTATTCCTTTTGTTTTGATTACTTACGTTCGTGCGATTTCCAAAAGCTTTGAGCGTCATAAAAAGATTGCTAAGATTACATTTCCTTTGTGGCTGTATGTGGCAGTAACAGGTGTAATTGTTTATTTAATGATTTCTCCATATTATGTTCAGTAAAGAAAAAATTGGAAAAGGAAGAAAGGGAATGAGGGTAGTATTGCTTCTGCTTCTTGTTTCTTGTTTCTTTTCTGTTGATGCCAATGCACAATGTGCTATGTGTCGTGCCGCTTTAGAAAGTGAAGAATCTGGAGTTCAGGCAGGCGCGGTTAACGACGGAATCGTTTACTTAATGGCTATTCCGTATATATTGGTTGGTGCGATAGGTTATGCGATTTACCGATTGAAATACGGGAGCAAGAGAAAAGAAAAATAGATAAAAAAAGCCGTTACATTGAAACGGCTTTTTTATTACAATGTTACCTTGTGGGTCATTCCTTCTTGTGTTAAGCCTAAAAGGTTTTTTATAGTTATAGTGTCTTTCACTGTTGTTCTAATTTTGAATTTTTTTTAAAAGTGAAACAGTTTTTGTTTATTTTTTGAAAAAAAAATCATTTTAGAACAAGGACTTTCCATATAGGTCATCATAATGCCGCACTCAAAAAAATCACCTGATTTGGTGATTGTGTGGATGGTTATTTATGGGTTGGTTTGGAATCTGCGATTAAGAACAGTTGTTGAAAGATGATCGGTAGCGTTGGTAGTAACACCTCGCTATCGCATGAGGAGTTTTTTATTACAAATTGGTATCTTAGTGCAAGATTAAATTTTCTTTTTTGATAAAAAGAGATGGTTTGATTCTAGATATATATTGAAGTTAGCAGCTAGTAGTTTCCCGCGACGGAAACTAGATGATAAATAAACCTATATAAATGAAAACAGTTAATGTGCTTGGAAAAGTTATTTTGAAACTTCTTAATTCTTTTCGTAAAAAAACTAATGCAAGTGAAAATCTAGTCGAAAATAACGTCGTCGTTCAAAACGTAATTGAACTTCAAAATAAAATGAAAAATAGTTGGCTTTATCCGGTAGATCAATTCGGAAAAATGAAAATAGGAATAGAAAACGAATCGCAGAATTATGAAAGAGAAATGCCGACTACGAAATCAGACTATGAGATTATAAATTCATAATAGTAAAATTCTGCCAGCTGCTAACAACGGTTTTAAGAAATGGGGGGTTTTGTCAAGAATTAAAAGCTACAGCGTTAAGTTGTAGCTTTTTGTTTTGGTCTAGAAATGAGCGCGCAAAGTAGGGTAATTAATTATCGTACACGTATCAATTTATTCAATAACTTTAATATGAAATTAAATCTGTGGCTGACAAATTAAAAAGTGTCCACAGAATTCAGCGTTTCTTAAGTCCTAAACAATAGCTGCGGGTATGAAAAACAGGGTCGGGTCCATTTCGTTACTGATTGCCTTTGGCGGTTTTGCCGTTTTGGAAACAATGATGCAATTGGGGCTAATTGATCATTGGGGCTGGAGCGTGTTTAAAGCTGGTTTTGAGGCCGGCACAGTCGGCGGCATGGCCGATTGGTTTGCGGTGAGTGCCCTTTTCCACGAAATCCCGATTCCTTATGTCCGAAAGCATACCGATATCATAGCCAAGAACAGGGAAAAGCTCACCGAAGGAATAGTAGACCTGGTGACCAACAAGTGGCTGTCGCCTGAAGTCATTGCCGAAAAACTGCACGACATCGATCTGGCTCAAAAAGTAATTGTATTCCTCAAGAAGCCTTCCAATCAGGAAAAGGCAATTGACCTTATCAAGAAAATTGCGTTGAAACTATCCGATGAACTGGACAATCCCAATCTGGCAAAGTCACTGCAGTCGATGCTGACAGAACAGCTGTCGGAATTGGATTTGGCTTCCTCATTAGGAGTCTGGCTGGAGAAGTCGATCAAAAACGATGACCACAATCAAATCTGGGAACAGTTGCTTGAGGCGGGTGCAAAGTCAGTCAGCGAACCGGAGATAAAGGAACTGCTGATTGACAAACTGCGAGATGCTGCCAAAGAGTATGGCAATAAGTCCATTCTAAAAGGACTGACGGTAGCTTTAGGGAGAACATTTAATGCTCTCGATTATGAGGCTATTGCCGATGAGCTGCTGGTGAAAGCTAATGAATTTTTAACCGAAGCCAGGTATAATCCGAATCATCCGGTGCGCACTAAATTTGACAGTTGGATGCTTGATTTTGCCCATAGGTTGGCAACCGGTGATGAGGAAACCCGTAAACTGGTTGATGACTTCACCAATCGCTTTATCGGACATGCCGACCTTAGCAAGATTATCCAACGGATGTTGGGGGGATTTAAAAATACGCTGGCCGAACAGCTCGATAACAATGAAACCCCACTGATGCAGTTTGTGATTGGGAAACTGAACCAAATTTTAGACAATTTGGAAAATGACGTTCAAGCACGGGAGAGAATCAACCACTGGATAAAGGATACCATTTCCCAAATGCTTGAAGAATTCCACGGCGAGATAGGAAACATGGTGCGCTCAAGCCTGGAAAAATTGGATAATAAGGAATTGGTAGTGCAAATAGAGGAAAAAGTTGGCAATGATTTGCAGTACATACGACTGAATGGTGCCTTGGTTGGCGGATTGGTCGGAGTAATGATTGCCTTGGTGAAAGTTATGTTCGAGATTTAATTCTGCAAAATCCTAAAAAATAGATTGACAAAAAATTAAACAACACTCCCGCTGATGCAAAAAAAAATACAATATGATTTAAGGTTGCAGCCATTATGGACAAGAATTGTTTTATTGTCTGTACTCGGTTATGAGGGCTTAGGGGGATTGGTTGGCGGTAGCTTTTTGGTTGCAAAATCAAATGGTGAATTGATGAAAATGCCGGTTGAAATAATGCATGGCACCTTTAATGATTTTCTCATCCCCGGGATTATACTTTTTGTGATGGGGGTTCTGAGCCTGTTTGCTTTTTTCAGAATCCTTCGCAAAAGGCAAAACGATTGGCTTTGGTCTTGTGTTGGACTTTTGGGTTGGTACATATGGTTTGTTGTTGAAATAATTATTCTGCAGGAACTGCATTGGCTGCACCTTATGTGGGGAGTGCCTGTCCTGCTGGGAATTATAACCGCTGTTCCTCTTGTTGTGGCGAGAAATAATACGTCTTCAATGCTTAACTATTTATTGTACTGTGGTATTCTTTCTTCATTGTGGTACACATTTATGAACGTATTCGTGCCATTGCATTATCCGGGATATTCATCCACTTCGTTAACCGTTAGCGAACTTTCAGCCATAGGAGCGCCTACACGGATTCTTTGGGTATTGTTGGGTACACTGTATCCATTGCTTTATGCTGCATTTGGCTGGGGAGTTTTATATGCATCCGGAAATAATAAAAAGCTGAAAATTCTTTCGGCACTAATTATTGGTTACAGTGTCCTCAATCTTTACTGGCCGCCCATGCATACACGCGAGGCAATTGCTTCGGGCGCAAAGTCTTTAAGTGACACCCTTCATATTGCATGGACTATTGCTACGGTGTTGCTGTTTGTCTTCACTATGGCATTCGGAGCCGCGGTATTTGGAAAAACATTCCGCATTTATACCATCATCAGTATCACGCTCCTAGTGGGATTTGGAATACTAACAAGCCAAGATGCTCCAAATCTTGAAGCCAATTTGCCAACACCGATGATGGGTTTATGGGAGCGCATCAACCAATATATCTATTTCCTGTGGGTGATTGTACTGTCAATTCAACTGATAAAGAAAAATAAAATCAACTCCAATAGACCGGATTTGCCCACGAGCGAAGCGAACTGACGAAACGAGTTCAGCATGACGGAGCAACGGTCAGATTTATAAAAAACATTTTTGAGACGGCTTTTTTATATGTTCGGTTTGAATGTTACTGCTAACTGTTACTGCGACTGAAGACTGCGACTGTTGACTAATCCATTCCCTCAATTTTCACGTTCATCTGGCCGGTGCCTTTTATGAAAGCAATGATTGCTTTGTCCGTAAGGGCTACCCTGTCAAATTCAAGGTCGTTTAATGTACCGTTTACAAAAACACCTTTCATGGGCGAATAATTGGTAAGGTACGGCAATAGGTTTTTCTTCGCTTCGTCTAAATTCCCCTGAATCGAATAACGGCAGGTCTTCTGAATTTTATTCAGGATGATCCCGCTCAGAAGCCAGTTGGCAGTTCTCGTTAATGCACCCTTGGTGTCTAAGACATAATCCAACTGGTCGAAGTATATTTCTTTGGTTGCGGCATTGTAACTCGGATAACCGGACAAATAAATGGTTCCGTTTACACTTCCGATCATATCCAACGCAACAATCATCTTGCCGTCTTTGTGCCATAAATCCACTTTCTGTACTGTTATTTTTCGGCTTCCCGATGAGAAGACCTGTCCCTGGAATTTCTTATTTATAAGGCGTGAAGCTGTTTCGTAGGTGGAAACGGCTGCTACGCTGGCTTCAATTTTATTCGGCATGCTGGTTACCGGTTTCAGTACGATGTTTTCCTTTTTAAAGGTATTGGCGGGTTTTTCTCCCACGACGGTCTGCATACTGCATTTCAATCCCATGTCCATGGTGATTTTGTTTTTAGCCAAGACAGCATCGGTTACATACAATTCGGCCGGGATCATTTTAAACCAAGCTTCATATTGCTCACTGGTTTGGATCGGAATGCTCAATTTTTCCAGAACCGATAAAACTGTCGGCCTGAAATCAACCGATTTGCCAATGGCATTGTCTATTTTATTGGCGATTTTCGATTTGAAAATGCGAAGTGTCGGATTCACTATGTAGGTAATTGGTATATTTTTTCCTGAAACAACAATGGACGGGCTTTCACTCCATTCAAAATCTTCAATGCTGGATGAAGTGGTAAGTTTCCAGTTCGAGAGTTTTACATCACTTAAAATAGTAACCGTTCCGTTAAGATTGATTTCACGGGTGTCATTCAGTCCCAAGTAATCGGTTCCGTATTTTAGTTTAATCCACATTTTCAAAGGGACTACCGATTCGAGTTTTCCGTTTTTCTCGGTTAGTTTTATGGGCGCCTGTTTCCATATTTTCATCTCGGTTTTATCATCAGACAGTATGCTGTCGTTGTAAACTAAGCCGGTTAAGGCTTTGTTGAGTTGGGTTTCAACTTCCTTTAACGGGATTTCGACAGGCATGTTGATGAAGGAAGTGCTTGTTTCGTAAACCGCTGGGGCGTTATCGCTTGGTAAAGGTTTTAGCGCTTCTATTTTTTTTGAGGATGAGCAGCCAATTGGGACAGTCAATAAAGAAAAAAAAACTAATAAAGAGAAAAGTAGCTTCATGTGGGTTTTAATAAATCGGAGTAAAAGTAAAATTTTTATTCTTAGCGTGCTGTAACTTTTTGTAAAGAAATGCGTCTTATGGTTTTTAAGAATAAGAGCGTACTTTCTGATAAAATCGGTACGGCCTCTTTTCAAAATCAGTATATGAAAAGAACAATTAAAGTTAAAACATTGTTTTTCGGATTGCTGTTGATGTCATTTCATTCCAAAGGGCAATCCAAAAAATGGACGCTTGAAGAATGTGTGAACTATGCAATGGAAAAAAACATATCCATACGGAACACAACCTTGGATAAGGAACTTTCGGATATTTCCAAAAAGGAGGCGTATGGTAATTTCCTGCCATCCGTGAATGGGTCGGCCTCACATTCCTGGAACATTGGTTTGAATCAGGATATCACTACGGGTTTGTTGAGAAACCAGACCACGCAGTATAGCAATGTTGGGATTAATGCCGGCGTTGATATTTATAAAGGGCTTCAGAATCAAAACAGGTTACGAAAAGCTAATCTTTCCATCATAGCGACACAGTATCAGCTTACCAAAATGCAGGAAGATGTTTCGCTTAATGTAGTGAACGCCTATCTGCAGATTATTTTCAACAAGGAAAATTTAAAAGTGCAGCAGGAGCAGTTGAGTTATGAAAATAAACAAATGCAGCGTACCCAAGAATTGGTTGATGCCGGCGTTGTGCCAAAAGGCGATTTGATGGACGTGAAAGCCACAGTAGCGACCACTACCCAAAGGATGATTGCTGCTGAAAACGCTTTGCTGATTTCAAAACTGAGCCTTTCGCAGTTACTTCAGTTAGAGGATTTTCAGAACTTTGATATTGCCGACACTTCAGTGCCTGTCCAGGAGAGCAGTATTTTGCTGCAGGAACCTAAGACTATTTTTGATAAGGCGAAGGAAATAAGAACCGATATCAAAATGGCCGAAACAAACGTGGAAATTGCCGAAAGAGATTTGAAAATAGCGCGTGGGGCCTATCAACCGACGCTTAGCGGATTCTACAGTTTTGCAACTCGTGCTTCGTATTCGGATAGGATAGTGGGGGTACAGCCTGATACTCAGAATCCAACATCTGTTATTGGTTATGTGGACGGAACTAATCAATTGGTTTTACAGCCCAATTTCACACCAGTATTAGGGGGACCGAAGCCGATTTTAGATCAGTTCGATGAGAATAAAGGACAGAATATTGCATTGTCATTGAATGTTCCGATTTTACAAGGTTTGTCAGCCAGAAATAATGTAGCGCGTTCAAAAGTAGCCTTGGAACGTTCTAAAATTAATTTGGAACAAAACCAGCTGGATTTAGAGCGTACCGTCTATACAGCCTACACCGATACAAAAGGTGCTTTGAAATCGTATGAAGCTGCGGTGACTACTTTAGAAGCCAGAGAACAGTCATATAATTATGCTAAAGAGCGCTACGAAGTAGGCTTGATGAATGTTTTCGATTTCAATCAGGCACAAACATTATATGTAAATGCTCAATCGGAGGTTTTAAGAACTAAATACGATTATATTTTCAGAACAAAAATATTGGAATTTTACTTCGGAATCCCAATTGTACAAAAACAATAAATCATGACAAAAAAGACAAAATATTTAGTATTAGGAGGAACTTTAGTCTTAGTTGCGGCATTGGTAATGCTAAGCAAAAAAGGGGTTATCGGGAATAAAGACGAAGGAAAAGAAGTTGAAATTGCAAAGACCGACGCCATCACTATTGTGGAAACGGTTTCGGCTACCGGGAAAGTCCAGCCAGAAGTGGAGGTTAAAATTTCTTCGGAAGTGTCGGGAGAGATTATTTCGCTGCCTGTTAAGGAAGGACAAACCGTTAAGAAAGGGGATCTACTGGTGAAAATCAATCCTGATATTTATGAGTCGGGTGTGAATCGTACCGTGGCTTCCCTGTCGACAACCAAAGCGGGATTAAATCAGGCCGATGCCCAATTGAAAGAAGCAAAATCAAATTACGACAGAAACAAAAGGCTGTTTGAAAAAGGGGTGATTTCAAAATCGGAATGGGATAAGGTGGTTTCTGCATATGAGGTTGCCGAAGCGAATAAACAATCGGCTTACTATAACGTGAAAAGTGCTTCTGCTACTGTAACGGAAGCAAAGGATAACCTTGGAAGAACTACCATTTACTCTCCGGCAGACGGAACGATTTCAAGATTGGATGTGGAATTGGGAGAGCGCGTTTTAGGAACCCAGCAAATGGCAGGAACTGAATTACTACGCGTAGCCAACCTGAACAATATGGAAGTGGAAGTGGATGTTAATGAAAATGATATCGTTAAGATCAGCATAGGGGATGAGGCTAAAATTGAAGTGGATGCCTATTTGAAAAAAGAATTCAAAGGGATTGTTACCAGTATTTCCAATTCATCTGTAGCAACGACTTCTGCGGATCAGGTGACCAATTTTAAAGTGAAAGTTCGTATTTTGAAGGAATCGTATGCCGATTTAACCGAAGGGAAGCCGGCTAACTTTTCGCCTTTCCGTCCAGGGATGACGGCTACTGTTGATATCATTACCACTCGAAAAGAGAATATCCTTGCAGTGCCGATCAGTGCCGTTGTGATGAAAACCGATACGACTGCTGTTAAAAAGGATGTGGTAGAGGAATTGGAAAAAGAACAGGAAGAGAAAATCAAAGGTTCTACCGATAAAAAATACGAATGTGTATTTGTGAAAGTTGGGGACAAAGCAAAATTGCGCGTTATCAAAACCGGTATTCAGGACGATACCAATATCGAAGTGCTTAGCGGACTGAAAAAAGGAGATGTTGTGATCGTGGGGCCTTATACCACTGTAACCAAAGAATTGAATCCGGGAGATAAAGTCACTATTAAGAAGAAAGATGCCGGGGAAAAAGATAAAGACAAGGAAGAAAAAGCATAGAGGAAGTAATTCGAAATAAATCAAATTCCAAAATCCAAATGGTTTGCATAAAGCAGCTGTTTGGTTTTTTTTTGGAATTTTGGATTTGTAATTTGGAATTTCAAAAACGTATCTTTGCCAATAATTTCAAAATCATGGCTTATATTTTAAATATTGAAACGGCAACCAAAAACTGTTCTGTAACAATTGCAAACGAAGGGAAAACCATCGTTTGTCTGGAAGTAGCCGATGAAGGGTATTCCCATGCGGAGAAGCTGCATCTTTTTTTTGAGGAAGCTTTGCGTCAGGCTGGGATAACGTTTCGGGATTTAAAAGCAGTGGCTGTTAGTCAGGGGCCGGGTTCTTATACCGGATTACGCATTGGTGTTTCGGCTGCGAAAGGATTGTCGTATTCACTCAATATTCCATTGATCGCAACTGATACGTTGGAGGCTTTGGCCCGTAAAATCATTATCGAAAATGGTTTTATAGTTCCTATGATTGATGCGCGTCGTATGGAAGTATTCGCTTCCGGTTTTGATCGAAATTATGTGAAGCAGTTTGAAACCAGAGCAGATATAATCGATGGAAATTCGTATTCCGAATTATCCGGAATTATACACTTGGTGGGTGATGGCGCCCAAAAATGCAAAGAAGTTCTCAACTCGGAACGCTTTGTGTACCACGATGAAGTCGTTTATCCGTCTTCTAATGAAATGGCCGCAATGTCATTTGAAAAGTACAAAAAAAGCGACTTTGTAGATGTCGCTTATTTTGAACCTTTTTATTTGAAAGACTTTGTGATGACCACTAAACCTAAAGTTTAACTACATTTTTACTTCGTTCCAGTATATCCGAATTCACCATTTGGAAATCGGCGTTCTTTACCCATACGCGAACGGCGAAATTTACGGTAGAGTCGGTAAGTTCGTTCACGGTAACTTCTGGAGCCGGTGATTTTAATACTTTCGGATGAGTGGTAACAATCGTTTCCAGTTCGCCTTTTACAGCTTTGATATTTGAATCATAGCTTGTACGTACAATCAAGTCACTTCGGCGCGTGCTTTTTTGAGAAAGGTTTTTGATCTTTCCGTTGGATAAAATACCGTTTGGAATATAGATGATGTGGTTTTGCCCGGTTAGGATTTTGGTTGTGAAAATCTGAATTTCCAATACTTTTCCGGATTCTGACTGCGCTTCAATAGTGTCGCCCACTTTAAAAGGTTTGAACATGATGATCAGCATTCCGCCCGCAAAATTCGAAAGTGAACCCTGCAGTGACATACCTATAGCCAAACCGATGGCTCCAAAGATGGCCACGAATGAAGTAGTTTCAATGCCAAGGCGTGAAATAACCGTTACAAAGAGTAATACTCGGGCACCCCACATCAGAATGTCGGAGATGAAATGGATTACCGTAGGCTCCAATTCTCGTTTGGTCATGATTTGTTCGGCCACTTTTCTGAAGATCTTAATTCCCCAGATACCGACAAGCAATACCAAGGCTGCAGAAATTACCTTTGGCGAAAAATCGATTAAAACATTTATATAATGCACGACGAGATTGTGTACTTCTTCTACTTGAATAGTCATTTAGTTGATTTTTAGTTCAGATACCGTTGCCTCGAGTGAGGTATTGGGTAGCAGACATTTTTTATTGTGGCAAATATAAAACAGAAGATTTTCTTCGTCAAACCTGTTGGTTAAAAAAGGTAGGTCGGATTGGGTTGTACTTCCCGCAACTATTATATTGGGAAGGTATTCGGCGTTTATCTTTTTTAGACTGTCAAGGGCTTTTTTACCGCAAATGGCTAGTTCTTTATTGTCTTCGGACAGATGTAACCACAAATTCATCCAGTTTGAATAAGCCGAAGCATAATCCAGATGCGGAATCATGTGATGCAGCATTTGCAAAGCTGTTTTTTCGTAATAAGAGTTATGGTATAAAAGAGATAAGACAAATAAATTATTGGCCATAACCGAATTGGATGCCGGAATAACATTGTCTTCCGTTTCGAAATGGGAGGCAATGAGCTGTATTTCGTTACGGGCAGTAAAGGCAAAAAACTGCTGGGTTTCATCATAGAAATGTTCCAGGCAATAGTCCGCCAGCTGTTTGGCGTGCATCAGGTAATTTTCTTCTAAAGTAGCCTGATATAATCCGATAAAAGCATCGATTACAAAAGCATAATCTTCTAAGAAACCTTTAATGGTGCTTTTTCCGTTTTTATAGGAATGCCACAGGAAGCCTTCTTCCGACCATTGTTTATGAAGGATAAAATCTGCATTTTTTTTAGCGATGGTCAGATAGTGTTCGTTGCCAAGTGCTTTGTAAGCGTCCACGTAACCTTTCAGCATGATGGCATTCCACGATGTTAATGATTTATCATCAAGCCTTGGTTTTGGGCGTTTTTCCCTTTCGGCAAATAGCAGTTGTTCCCAATTTTTCTTTTTAATGAGTAATTCGGTTTCGGTCAGGCCGAATTGTGATGCTATGTCTTCTGTTGACTGGCTTTGAATCAGAACATAATTGTCGTTTTCCCAAAAACCGAAATCATTTATGTTGAATAGCTCTGAAAAAACTTCAAAATCATCTTTTAGTAATTTCTGTAATTGATCCTTTTTCCACACATAAAAAGCGCCTTCTTCCAGTTCGGCAATTTCGTTGATGCTGTCTGCATCCAATGCGGAATAAAACGCATCGTCAGGATTGAGCAATTCTCGTTCAATGAATGTCAGTGTTTTTTCGATGACTTCTTTATACAGCGGATTTTGTGTTCTTTTGTAGGCTTCGGAATACAATGAAATCAATTGCCCGTTATCGTACAACATCTTTTCAAAGTGAGGAACGTGCCAACGCATGTCCACCGAATATCTTGAAAAACCGCCCCCAACTGTGTCAAAAAGGCCGCCGGAAGCCATCCGCATAAGCGTTAAATCGACAAAGTCTAATAAATCAGCCGATTTGGTTTGATAGCCATAACGTTGTAAAAACAAATAATTGTTGGGCATCATGAACTTAGGAGCCCTTGCATAACCGCCAAATTCCCAGTCGAAACTTCGCGACCATTTTTCTACCATGGGCTTGATATTAGCGGGGTCGATTTTTTCGTCGGATGGATTTTTTTGAACCAGGCCCAGAAGTGTAATTCCCTGATGGAGTTTTTCCGCATAGTCGATCATTTTTTCCGGACTTTCCGTAAAAAGTTTTTGAAGCTGCTGGAGGATGTCGATCCAATCCTCTTTTCTGTGATAGGTTCCGCCCCATACTGGACGACCATCGGGAAGGCAAACCACATTCAAAGGCCAGCCGCCCTGTTTTGTCATTAACTGAACAGCTTTCATGTAAATGGCGTCAACATCGGGACGTTCCTCGCGGTCAACTTTTATGGATATGAAGTTCGGATTCATGACGTTTGCAACATCTTCGTCTTCAAAACTTTCATGCTCCATTACGTGGCACCAATGGCAGGACGAATATCCGACGCTCACCAGAATGAGTTTGTTTTCGTTTTTGGCTGATAACAGGGTTCGGTCATTCCATGCCTTCCAATGGATTGGGTTGTTGGCATGCTGTAATAAATACGGACTTGTTTCGTGCTGTAGTTCGTTCATAATCGAAGATAAAAAAAGCGTTCAACATTGAACGCTTAAAGATACGGTGATTTCCCGATATTATTTTATTTCGAATGTCAGTTTCAGATTGACCCTGTAGTGTGTGACTTTGCCTTCGTCGTTCACAACAGCACTTTGCTCCTGAACATAAGCCGATCGGATATGTTTTAGTGTTTTGGCAGCTTCAGCTACTCCTTTACGGGTTGCTTCTTCCCAGCTGACATCCGAGCTGGATAAAATTTCAATTACTTTTAGGACTCCCATAATCTATTGTTTTTAAATGTTTTACCTGATAAAATTAAAAGGTAATCATGTTGAAAACAATTCCTATGGGAAGTTTTAGAGCAAAGGGCAGAATTATCCGTTAACCGCTTCTACTTTGATTTCCTGATCGTGAAGCATCTCTTTTAGCATGTTTTCGATACCGCTTTTCAATGTAAATGTTGATGACGGACAACCACTGCATGCACCCTGAAGGATCACTTTTACACGTTTTTCTTTTTCATCATATGATTGGAATGCGATGTTTCCGCCGTCTGACTGAACCGCCGGTTTTACGTATTCTTCCAAGATGTTTATGATCTGTTGTGAAATCGCATCAAGTTTGTCGAAATACGCTTCCTGTTGTTTTTCGTGGTTGGCTGTTTTTACAATTTGAGTTTCATCAATAATTGTTTTGCCTTCCTCGATGTATGTTTTAATGAAGGAACGGATTTCCTGTGTGATTTCTATCCAGTCAGCGATTTCGTATTTGGAGATGGAAACGTAATTTTCGTCGATGAACACCTCTTTAACGAATGGGAATCTGAATAATTCTTTGGCTAATGGTGAAACGGCGCTATCGTCGATATTTTTGCATTCCACTGCCGTTTTAGTCAGCATTTTGCTGGCTACGAATTTCATTACCGATGGGTTAGGAGTGGTTTCGCTGTAAACTGTTACCGGGATTTTTTTGTTATCCGAATCTTCTGTGTTTAGTATTTTACCGCCTTTGTCAACAAACGTTTCGATTTGCTCAGCTACCAGTTCCTTCACTTCGTGCCATTCCACGATTGAAAATTTTTCGATGGCGATGAAATTTCCTGAGATGTAAACCGTTTTTACAAACGGAAGGTAGAATAATTGTTTAGCGAGAGGAGACTGTGCGGTCTCATCTATGTTCTTGAATTCAAAATTCTGGCTTTTGGTTATGAAATCCGGGAATTCAAACTTTAATATGCTGGGATTCTGCGTTTCGCGTATGATTACTTTTTGCATGCTTTTGAGATTTTTTGCAAATTTAACGAAGTTATATGCTATGAATAATTATATTTGATTTTTTAAGGAAAAAATTAACACATCATTTTCTGTTTTTTCACATTAATTTGTGCAAAAAATAAATCGAGTGTTTTTGTTATTCAAAAATTTATATATTTGGGGGGTGTGAAAAATACCACTATTTTTTAAAACAAAACGACCCCTATTTTCAATAATAAAGAAATATGAACATACTGAAAAATCGCTTTTTAATTTTAGCTTTATTTTTGACCCAGCTATCATTCTCACAGGAGGGACTTCCTGTTTATTCAGATTATTTATCGGATAACTATTATTTGATTCACCCTTCTATGGCGGGAGCTTCGAACTGTGCAAAAGTAAGATTGACCGCTCGTCAGCAATGGTTTGGAGAGGCAGATGCACCAAGATTGCAAACATTAAGTTTTAATACATCTTTAGGTGATGAAGGAACTTCTGGTTTTGGAGCGATTGTGTTCAATGACCGTAACGGATACCATTCTCAAACTGGTGCCAAAGTTACATATGCGCATCATATCCGTTTTTCCGAAGGGAATGACGATTTGAATATGCTTTCTTTTGGAGCAAACGTGGGAATTATTCAGAGTAGATTGGACGAATCTGAATTTGAAGAATTTGATCCGGCTGTTGGAGGCACAAAGCAAAATTATACTTATTTCAATGTTGATTTGGGAATGTCTTATCACTTTGTTGATTTTTATGCTCATTTCACAGTGAAAAATGCGATTGAATCTAAGCGTGAAATTTATACGGATATCGAATTCGATAATCTAAGAAAATATATTGTTTCTGCAGGTTATACTTTTGGAAATGAAGAGGGGCTTTTATGGGAGCCTTCTGTAATGTTCCAGGCTTTTGAGCAAACCAAAGAGAAGTCCATTGATATAAACCTTAAGCTTTATAAGAATATGGAAGATTTTGGTAAAATCTGGGGAGGTCTGTCATACAGAAGAAGTTTCGAGGCTACTCAATTCTATGAAGGTGGTACTGTGGATGATCAAACGTTGCAATATTGGACGCCAATCGTTGGTGTAAATTACAAAAATTTCATGTTCGCTTACACATATTCTTATTTATCACAAGCTGTTAAATTCGATAACAGTGGTTTCCACCAAATTACATTAGGATTCAACTTTAACTGTAAACGTGAGCCTTACCACTGTAACTGTCCTGCAGTAAACTAATTAAAATTTAATATGTCCCGTTTATCGGGACTTTTTTTTGATATATTATGGCATTGATTAAAGAAGTCAGAGGAAAATATCCTCAAATACCGGAGGATTGTTATGTAGCGGAAAATGCTACTATAGTTGGTGATGTTACTTTAGGGGCGTCTTGCAGTATTTGGTTTAATGCTGTTGTACGCGGCGATGTTAACTCGATTACCATTGGAAATAAAGTGAATATCCAGGATGGAGCTGTAATTCATTGTACTTATCAAAAGCACCCAACTGTTATAGGGAATAATGTTTCCATCGGTCATAATGCTATTGTTCATGGTTGTACGGTGCATGATAATGTGTTGATTGGAATGGGAGCCATTGTTATGGATAATTGTGTTATCAATAGCAATACGATCATTGGCGCAGGATCTGTCGTTACACAAAATACTGTAGTTGAATCCGGGGCGATTTACGCGGGAATCCCTGCAAAGAAGGTGAAAGATATCAATGCGTCTGATTTCGCAGGAGAAATCGAACGTATATCGAATAATTACGTTATGTATTCCAGTTGGTTTAAAGAGGAGAATTAAAAATCCTTTTCAAATACATTTTCGGTGAATCCAAGTATGTCTTTAAGAACCTTTGAATCACTGTTGCAATAGAAAATCTGCTTTTTAGTTTCATCGAAGCTATTTAGCAGATTGTTTTTTATTAGGATGTTCTGGGTTTGCTTAGCCACTGCTTGTCCTGAATCAATTATTTTGATATGGTCCGGTAGGATCTTTTTGATTTGAGGAATCAGGTAGGGGTAATGGGTGCATCCTAAAACCAAATAGTCTATGTTGGCTGCAATCATTGGTTTGAGATACTCTTCCAAAAGTGTTGTCATTTCAGGCGAGTTTATTTTACCTTCCTCTACTAACTGAACAAGCCCATGTCCGATTTGTTCAATAATTTTTACGTTGGAGTAGGAGGCAACCGCTTTGCTGAAAAGTTCGCTGTTAATGGTTCCTTTGGTGGCTAAAATACCGATGGTTTGTGTCTGCGATTGATTTGCGGCAGGTTTAATGGCCGGTTCTATTCCTATGAATGGTACATTGTATTTGGCGCGCAGTTCTTTAATAGCATTTGTTGTGGCTGTATTGCAGGCAACTACAATTATTTTGCATCCGAGTTCTAACAGAATGTCTGTGTTTTTACAGCTTAATTCGATTATTTCCTCCTTCGGGCGTTGCCCGTAAGGCGCGTTTTTGCTGTCTGCAAGGTAAATAGTGTTTTCGTTGGGCAAAAGAGCGTGAATTTCTTTCCAGATGGAAGTTCCTCCTATGCCTGAGTCGAAGATGCCTATGGGGTTGTTACTGCTCATAAAACAAATGTAAAAAAAAACTGCTCTAACTTGAGAGCAGTTTGTTGTATTTAGGAAAATTTTATTAGAACCCTAATTCTTTTTTAACATCCGTCAATAAGCTTGGACCGTCTGCTACGATAACACCACTACCTGGAGTTGCATCAAGCACATATTGGAAACCTTTAGCTTTAGCTACTTTTTGAATAGCGGCTTTAGCTTTGTCCATGATTGGTTTTACAAGGTCCATTTCTTTTTGCTGTAACTCTTTCTGAGCAGTATCTCTGTATTGCTGGATGCGTTGTCCCATATCCTGCATTTCTTTTGCGCGGGTTTCGTTTACAGCCTCAGTTACTGTTGTAGCTTCTGATTCGTATTTTTTCATTTTATTTTGGTACTCAGTTACCATGGTTTTGTATTCGTTGTCATAAGTCTCGCTTATTTTCTTAACCTGAGCCTGAGCAGTTTTCATTTCCGGCATGTTAGTCATTAGCTCCTGAACATCGATATGAGCTACTTTTGCTTGTGCTGTAATGGTTTGGTTTGCACCGATGAATAGTGCTGCAGCGATAAGTAAAGTTTTTAATTGTTTCATTGTTAGAATAGTTATTAGTAATTTTTAATTTTTGTTTTGTTCTGTTTTATTTTCCTCTGTTTTGTTTTCTGCAGGTTTGCTTTCTCCTGTTTTGTTTTCTTCAGCTTTTGTTTTGTTTTCTTCAGCTTTCTTTTTTAAGGCTTCTTCTCTTTCTTTTTTGGCTTTTTCTCTGTCTTCTATAATTTTTTTACGTTTTTCTTCCAGTATTTTTTTTCTTTCTTCCAAAAGTTTCTGGCGCTCTTCAGCGGCTGTTTTCTTTTTTGCTTCGGCTTCCGCTTTTTTGTCGGTGTTTATTTCAGACTGTGTTTTTTCTTTTGGCTTTTCTTCTGAAGCTTTTTCTTCTACTGTTTTTCCATCAGCAGGTTTTTCCTCAGCAGTTTTTCCGTCTTTTGAATCCGGAGCCTTCCCGTCAGGGGTGTCTGTCGCAGGTTCTGTTGTTGTTTTTCCCTGTTTCTTTTTTCTTTCTTCTAAAAGTTGTTTTCTTTTTTCTTCAGCTTCTTTTTTCTTTTGATCGATAGCCTGTTTTCTTTCTTCTATAAGTTTTTCACGAGCCGCTTTTTTCTCGTCTAATTTTTTCTGTCTTTCTATCTGATCCGGATTTTCGGCTGCCATATCATCTAAAGCATCCTGTTTTTCCTGCTCCTTTATTTGTTTTTTAGACATTTGCTCTTTCTTCTGAGCACGCATTAAAGTTCGCAACACTCGGTCGCTTAAGTCGAATCGCTGATTGGCAAACAGCATGGTTAAATCCGATGACTTGTCGAATATAAAATCATATTTCTGAGCCGTAGCTATATCTTGTACCGCTGTAAAAACCTGATCCTGTATTGGCTTAATCAAGGTAGCTTTCTGAATCATTAAGTCACCATTAGGGCCAAATCTTTTTTGCTGGTATTCCAACAATTCTTTTTCAAGGAAAGCAATCGCTTCTTCTCTTTCCGCGATCAGCTCTTTGGTTAAAAGAACTTTTTCGGTATTTAAATTGTCTTTCAGTTTGTTTATCTCAGTCTTCTTAACTTCAATTTCCTGTTTCCAGGTTTGTGCTTTCTGTTCCAACTGGTTTTTGGCTTCGGCATATTCCGGAGCTTTCTCCAAAATATAATCCATATCAATATAACCTACCTTCACGCCTTTGCTTTGGGCGTTTGCAGTTAAAAAAGCGAAGCTTACAAGTACAAGTAAAAAATGTTTTCTCATAATGTTGATAAAGTTAATTTCAACTATCATGCCAAACTTTAAAACTGTTGGCCAATGATGAAATGGGTTTGCCATCCGCTTTTTTGGGTTTGTCCCGGAATAGCATCAAATCCGTGAGCAAAATCAATACCCAATAAACCGAAGGCCGGCATAAATACTCTCAAACCAACTCCTGCTGATCGTTTTAAAGAAAATGGCGTATAGTTCTTAAACGAATCAAAGGATGCACCTGCTTCTGCGAAGGTGAGGGCGTAAATGGATGCCGACTGTGCTAAAGTTATCGGATAACGTAATTCTAATGAAAACTTATTAAACACGGTCGCTCCAACCTGTTGTCCATATTTCGGACCTGGTTCTTCAATAATAGGGGCTAAGGACTGATTCGGATATCCTCTCAACTGAATCACCTCGCGGCCATCCATAGAGAAGTTCGCCAAACCGTCACCTCCTAAATAAAAACGTTCGAAAGGTACGAGGCCTCTTTCCTGGTTATAAGCACCAAGGAATCCGAATTCTCCTAAGGTACGTAAAACTAATTTTTCATACACTTTAGTATACCAGTCGGCTTTAAATTTTATTTTATAATATTCTAACCATTTGAAACGAATCTGATCCACTTTGGCCTGATCTGGGGCAGCTTGCGTGTAATCGGTACTTGGATTGCCTTGGCTGTCTAAAATTTGGTTTCCGTCCTCATCCAAATAGACTCCGTCTGCATTCTTTAATTTATTTTCCTCTAAATTACCTAAATTTCCGTAATCTACACCATTAAAAAGTGAATATGGAAGAGTAAATTTACCTGTAAGAGTAAATTCCGAACCATAAGTTGGGTAAATTGGGTTAAAACCTTTACTGTTTCTTGATAGTGCTACGGTATAGGTTAAGTTTCTTGAATCCCCATTACCAAAGGTAAAAAGACCATTAAAATAGTTATGTAGGTTATAGTACTGGAAGGATACCGATTGCGATAAAATAAAGTAATCATCCGGCACCGTTAATTTTTTAGCCATACCCACTGAAATTGCAGAAATGGTAAAGCTTTGTTCTTTCGTTACATCGCGTGTTGAATAGTTGTACAGATATTGTTTACTATGAGATAGGGAAGTTGAAAAACTTACCGGTTTCTTACCTCCCAACCAAGGCTCTGTAAACGATAAGCTGTACGTTTGGAAATAGGAACTACCTTGTAAACGCAGTGCCATTTTTTGACCATCCCCCATAGGAAGTGGTTTGTAAGCCTCTTTGTTGAATAGGTTTCTTATGGAGAAGTTGTTAAAGGAAAGCCCTAGGGTTCCGATAAAGCCACCTCCGCCGTAACCACCTTGTAATTCTACCTGGCTTGATCCTTTTTCAGCTACATTGTAATTGATATCTACAGTTCCGTCGGCTCCATTCGGTTTAACATCAGGTTTGAGCGCCTCCGGGTCAAAAAAGCCCAACTGACCTAGCTCGCGGATGCTTCGGATAACATTGTCCTTGCTCCATTTTTGACCTGGCTTGGTACGTAGTTCACGGTAAATAACATGGTCATTCGTTCTGTCGTTTCCGGTAATGGTAACTTTGTTGAAATAGGCAATAGGTCCTTCTGTGATTCGAATTTCAAAGTCGATAGTGTCGTTAGCCGTTTTTACTTCAACTGCATTTATGTTCGAGAATAAATAACCGTTGTTTTGGTATTCGTTTGTAAGATCTTCTCCGTCCGGTCTTGATTTATCGGCAATACGTTCCTGAAGCAATTTTCCGTTATAAACATCACCTTTTTTGATGCCTAATATTTGTTCAAGATGTTGGTTGTTGTATACCGTATTTCCTAAAAATCGGATGTCGCCAAAATAATATTTTTTCCCTTCTTCAAGTTTGATCTTGATGTCGACTGTATTTTTTTTCTTGTCGTAAGTTACCGTTTCATCAGTGATTCTTGCATCGCGGTATCCATTTTCCTTGTACTCGTCTATAACGGCAACCAAATCCTCGTTGTATTTGTCTTTGATGAATTTGGAAGATTTGTAGATGCGCATAGGATTCCAAATACTTTTTTCTTTAGTATTTGATAGCGTTCTTTTAAGTTTAGGTGTTGTGAATTCGGAGTTGCCTTCGAATACGATATTTTTGATTTTTACTTTTTTTCCGCGGTCAACATTAACCACCATGTTTACCTTGTTTTCGGTAGAATCGGGAATAGTGTTGATAGTTACTTTTGTATTGTAATAACCGTCTTTTTTGTATTTGTTTTCGATGTAATTTTTGGTGGTTGTCAAAAGATTTTCATTGACAACTTTATCTTTTTTAAGGTCGTTGTCTTTGATTAAATCGTCTACCTTTCCCTTTTTTACTCCCTGAAATTTGACTTCGTTTAGTTTTGGTAATTCGTTGATATTTAACTCTAGAAATATGCTGTCGTTCTGAATTTTTTCGACATAAAAGTTGATGTCATTGAAAAGGCCTAATTTCCAAAGTTTTTTAATGGCACTGCTGATTTCATCACCGGGAACGGTAATGGTTTCTCCTTTTTCCAGACCTGAAAATGTAACGATTGTCTGTTGGTTGTAGGTTATTTTACCGGTTACATCAACATTGGCAAGAACGTATTTTTTCCCAGCTTCGGGTGTGTTGTTATCTTGATCTTGAGCGTTTACAGTGGAAATACTTCCTAAAAATATAATTGCAAAAACTAGTCTTATAGTTTTTTGAAACATTCTGAAATTATTTAATTTGTTCACTTGTTTTTCCAAATCTTCGTTCTCTTTTTTGATAACTGATAATCGCGTCATATAAGTCTTTTTCTCTAAAGTCAGGCCATAATACATCAGTAAAATAGAACTCAGCGTAAGCAATTTGCCACAACAAAAAGTTGCTGATGCGGTGCTCACCACTAGTTCTAATTACTAGATCTACATCGGGTAGATCATGCGTGTAAAGATGCTGATTAATAATCGATTCATCAATATCGGTTATCGAAATTATGTTATTTTTAACTTTATCGCTGATGTTTCTTACAGCTCTCATGATTTCTTCACGGGAGCCATAACTTAAAGCAAGCGTTAAAGTCATTCGTTTGTTGTCTTTTGTTTTCTCGATTACGTCAAGTAATTCTTTCTTTACCGAAGCGGGAAGACTATCGAGATTTCCGATGGAATTCAAGCGGATGTCGTTCTTGGCAAGTGTTTTCAGTTCTCCCTTTAAAGAAGAAATTAAAAGTTTCATCAATGCTTCAACTTCTAATTTTGGTCGGTTCCAGTTTTCAGTTGAAAAGGCATAAAGGGTTAGGTTTTCGATGCCTAATTTGGCACAGCTTTCCACCACGGCACGAACCGATTTTGTTCCGCTTTCATGGCCAAAAGCGCGAAGCATTCCTTTTTGTTTTGCCCAACGTCCGTTCCCGTCCATGATTATGGCCAGGTGTTTGGGTAAATTATCTTTGTTTATATTTTCCGGTAAACTCATTTTATTCTGCGCAAAAACAAGGATTTTGTCCAAAAGTATACGTTAAAGTCACTCCTGTAAAAACGTACCAATCATTGCTGTTTAAATTTCCAAAACGTAAAGAAGCATAATCCGAATTACTAGGGTTGCTTCCGTCTAAATTATCTGTAAACGTATATTTCACACTGCTTTCCAATCCCAAAACAAAGCTGTTGGCGATTCGGGTTTTTACGCCCAAAGTCATCGGTATGGCTAAAGAATATTTGCTGTCGTCGGTTTTAGTTTGTCCATTCAGTACATACAATTCATCATAACGAAAACCGCTTATCCCTGTATATACATATGGTGTAAATAAAAAGCCGCTGTTATGCAGGTCAAAATCGAAGAAATTGAATTCTAAGCCGGCTGAGAGCTCTTTGATTTCGTTTTCAAAATTATAACCTCGCTTTTTTCTTGCCGAGGCATCTGAATCCAAATCGTCGGAGGTTATCTTTCCTTGGGTATACGAAATGCGATAGGAGTGTCGGGTACTTCGGTTCCATTTATATAAAACTCCGAAACTAAAATCCTTTGGCGCAATGTAAGTCGTCGGGCCAACATCCCCAATGTAATTGCTTCCGCCCAGAAAAACCCCCAATTCATGAATTTGCGCATTGGTTTGTGTCCAGAGCAGAAGAAAGAATACAGCTGTAAAGAGTCTCTTCATTTTGTTAAAATAGTGTGCAAATATAACAATATAGATTTCTAAACCATCTTTGTTATAGGATTTTCGCACCGTTAAATGTAATAAAATTCGAATTAATCTTTACCTAACGGAATTTGTGGGCTTTGTAGTATGAATCTGGGGGGTAAAATTCGTTTAATTGCGTTTGTCTTCTCCCCAAAGCAATTTGTTTCGCAATGTTTTCAGGAAGCCTTCTTCAGGAAAATCGACCATGTTTATGGTAAACGGGGCTTTTTTTATGTGAATCTCGTTTTCGTTGTCAATTGCCTTAGTGCCTGAGTCGAGTGAAACTAAAAATTGAGGTTCTCTTCCTGATACTTTGAGTTTTATTTCGGTTTCATCGCAAATCACTAAGGGACGGACATTTAAATTATGCGGGGCGATTGGTGTGATTACAAGGCATTTTGATTCCGGAGTGATTACGGGGCCGCCGCAGCTTAAATTGTATCCCGTTGAACCTGTTGGAGTCGAGATGATTAATCCGTCTGCCCAGAAAGAAGTCAGGTATTCGCCGTTCAGACAGGTCTCGATGGTAATCATCGATGTTGTGTTTTTGCGTGAAACGGTGATTTCGTTTAAGGCGACATTCAAATCGAAGATATCACAAGGGTCAGGGTAACATTCCAGGCTCAATAATGTTCTTTCAGATACCTTATAATTGCCCTCAAGTAAAAAAAGAATCGATTTTTCTACGGATTCACGTTGTACATTGGCCAGGAAACCCAAACGGCCAGCATTGATTCCAACGATGGGGATGTTTTTGTTTTTTACGAAAGTGGCCGCACGAAGCATGGTTCCGTCACCGCCGATACTGATGAAGAAATCGAAACCGTCATTTAGTTCAGTATGGTTTGAAAAAGTAGGTATTTCTTTTGCGAAAACGTTGTTCTCGGATAAGATGGCATGATAATTAGCTTCAAAAACCACTTCAGCGTTGTTTTTTTGAGTAACTGACAAAATCCTGTCGATGATGTCTTTGGTGTTTTGCTGATAGGTTTGTCCGTAAATCGCTAACTTCATAGAATGATTTTCTAATTACATATTTAAATATTTGTCCAGATAATCCGAACGGTCTTTCAGGTTATTCAGGTACGCATCTTCCTGGTGCTCAGTGATGATGTCATATTCGTATCTTCGGAATGTCTGAATGATTTCGTTCATTCCTCCAAGGCTAAGTTTTAGCGTGATCTGTACTTTTTCCATATCATTATGGGAAATAAAAAGCCCTAGTAGTTTTGCATTGTTGCTCTCTACAATCTGAGCGATTTCGCTCATACTGTACTCTTTTATGCCTTTTTGGACTACAATGAAGCCTCCGTCTTCTCTCAGAAATGGTGTGTCGTGAAAACATTTGATTACATCTGCAATTTCATAATATCCGATGTAGGTATTGGTTTCATCTAAAATAGGGACGACGTTGGTTTCGTTTTTTGCAAAAATTTCAAGTACATCCAGCCAAGGCATTGTGTTTCTCACAAAAAAACGTTCGAAAGTATAGCGAAATTCGCCAATTTTTCGGTCGCTGTCTAAAAGTTCGATATCCTCGGCACTGGCGCAACCAATATAAACGCCCTCTTCCAGAACAGGAAAATGGCTGTACGGGAATTCAAGAAATAGATCCTGAACCTTTTCAATGGTGTCTTCAATGTGAATCGGGTCGACCTCATTGTTGATATATTCGGTAATTTCACTCATAGCTTAAAAATCGAAATCGACTGCAAAATAATCAAAAAATAGGACATTTCAGCTTAATTTTACTTTGTATTTTTGTTGGAAAATTATTTTAGCATGACAAAATTATCTGTAAACATAAATAAAATAGCCACGCTGCGAAATTCCCGCGGCGGCAATGTGCCTAATCTGCTTCAGGTTGCAGTCGATGTTCAGCGTTTTGGAGCAGAGGGAATCACGGTGCATCCACGACCTGATGAACGCCATATCCGCTATCAGGATGCAAGGGATTTGGTTTCGGTTGTTTCGACTGAATACAATATTGAAGGAAATCCTCAGCATAATTTTATCGATTTGGTATTGGAGTGTAAACCGACGCAGGTGACTTTGGTGCCGGATGCTATTGGGGCGCTGACTTCAAATGCGGGTTGGGATACGGTAAAAAATCAAGCCTATCTGAAAGAAGTTATTGCTGAATTTAAAGCCAACGGGATTCGTACTTCTATTTTCGTGGATCCGGTTCTGGAAATGATTGAAGGTGCAAAAGAAACTGGTACCGATCGCATCGAATTGTACACAGAAGAATTCGCGCATCAGTACGGATTGGGGAATAAAAAAGGAATCGAACCATATATTGCTTCGGCGGTTTTGGCCAACGATCTTGGTCTGGGGATTAATGCAGGGCACGATTTGAGTTTGGATAATATTAAATTCTTCAAAGAAAATATTCCAGGGCTTTTGGAAGTTTCGATTGGGCACGCCTTGATTTCCGAATCGCTTTACCTCGGGTTGGAAAATGTGGTTAATATGTATTTGCAACGTTTGAAATAATGGAATTACACTCAAGAATAGAAGGCGAAGGACAGCCACTGATAATCATTCATGGTTTTTTGGGAATGTCAGACAACTGGAAAACATTAGGTACGCAGTTTGCTCTACAGGGATTTCAGGTGCACATGATCGATATGCGTAACCACGGAAAAAGTCCGCACTCTGAAGATTTCACATATGAGATTATGGCTCAGGATGTGTTTGATTATTGCGAAAAGTATCAATTGAAAAAAATAAACCTTATAGGGCATTCTATGGGAGGGAAGATTGCTATGCTTTTTGCTACAACTTATCCTGAAAAAGTAGTTAAGCTTATTGTTGCCGATATCGGTCCGAAATATTACGCACCACATCATCAAACTATTTTGGCAGGATTAAATGCGGTGGATTTTTCAACAAAACCAAGTCGGGCTGAAGTTGAAGAGACGGTTTCGAATTACATAAAAGACTTCGGAACACGGCAGTTTCTTTTAAAAAGTTTGTACTGGCTAGAGCCGGGGCAACTTGGGTTCCGATTTAACTTAGATGTTTTTAACCGAAAAATCGAAACCATCGGCAATGCGCTTCCGTTTGAAAATCATTTTGACGGCCCTGTTTTGTTCCTTCGTGGGGACAAATCCGATTATGTATTGGATTCGGATTTTGAAACTATTCGTCATCATTTTTCAGATGTTGAGGTAGTTACGATCAAAAATGCCGGACATTGGCTGCATGCCGAGAATCCAAAGGGTTTTTACGAGTCAGTTATGGCTTTTCTGAATAAATAAAACAGTTTTCTGTAAGGTGTTCGTTAAAATAGTATGTTTGCATAACATTTTTCTTAAAAAAATTGTAAAATCCATATTTTGTTATAAATTTGGAATAATCATTTAAGAAAATGACCAGAAACTAACTCCTATTTTATAACCTATGAGAAAACTATTATCCTTAACATTATTGGCTTTAGCGTCGACTTCTGTATTTGCGGGAGGGTATCGCGTGAGTTTACAAGGGCAGAAGCAGCTAGCAATGGGGCATACCGGCGTGGCTGTTGTGAATAGTGCCGAAGTCTTGTTTTTTA
Organism: Flavobacterium enshiense DK69; assembly: GCF_000498495.1. Taxonomy (GTDB): domain Bacteria; phylum Bacteroidota; class Bacteroidia; order Flavobacteriales; family Flavobacteriaceae; genus Flavobacterium; species Flavobacterium enshiense. The sequence continues at coordinate 172,118 of NZ_AVCS01000009.1, forward strand.
ATCCTGCGGGGATTTCTTTTTTGGAAGATAAATTCAATGCTTCTATCGGAGGCAATCTTCTTTTTGCAGAAACAAAATTCCAAAATGAAACCTATAATTGGCAAAATTCTACTGATAATATGGGGACGCCATTCAGTATATATGCTTCCTATAAAATAAACAAATGGTTGTCGGCAGGTATTGCTGTCTATACACCATATGGTAGTGAAGTGGAATGGGATCGGGATTGGCAGGGTTCACATCTGGTAAACAGAATCGATTTAAAAGCGATTTATATTCAGCCTACCGTTTCATTTAAGGTGAATGATGCGTTTGCAATTGGGGGTGGTCCTATCTATGTTATCGGGTCGGTGGAGTTTAACAAAAACCTGAACAGAAGTTTGACCGATGAAAGCGGAAACCGATCAGACGTGTCACTGGATGCCAACGGGATTAACGCTTGGGGCTATGCTGCCGGATTTATGTTAAATCCTTGTAAAGAGATGCGTCTAGGGGTGAATTATCGTTCTGAAATTATTATGGAAGCCCGTGGAGGTATGGCTGCTTTTAATGAAATTCCAGTTTTTTTGCAAGAAAAGTTTTCGAATACTACTTTCAGCGCTGATTTGCCGTTGCCGGCTGAATTAACGGCGGGTTTGTCTCTTAATCTTACGGATAAATGGATGATTGCTTTCGATTACAACAGAACGATGTGGAGTGCTTATAAAGACTTGACCATTGATTTCGATAATAGTGTAGAGACTTCAGTAAATCCAAGAAATTACCAGAATACTAATACGTACCGTGTAGGAACGCAGTATGAAGCAACTGATAAATTTACGTTCAGAGCGGGATGGTATAAAGATGAAAGTCCGATTGCGTCAGGTTATTTTGCTCCTGAAACACCTCGTAACGATTCAATGGGGTATACAGGAGGTTTGACTTACCAAATCAATAAAAATTTAGGTGTTGATGCTTCATTCTTGTATTTACATTTTGATGAGATTGATGCGTCTTATGATCATTACCAGGAAACGACTTTGGTTAACGGACAAGCTGTTACCAGTACAATTCCGTTTGGAGGTACTTATAAGTCAACGGTTTTCTCTCCGGGTGTTGGTGTAACGTATAGCTTCTAAATCATTTAAAGGAAATTAAGATGAAAAATAAATTTATATATTTTGCAGTAATTGCAGCTTTGGGTTTGGCATCGTGCGAACCTGAATTTGAGACTGAGGTTAGCGATGCTTCTTACTCATCCGGAGAGGCGGATTTCTCTTCTTATGTGGCTATCGGGAATTCCCTTACGGCTGGTTTTATGGATAATACGGTTTCCCGCGGTGGTCAAGCGTATTCTTATCCAAACCTTTTGGCCAAGCAGTTTAAGATTGTTGGAGGTGGTGAATTTACTCAGCCTTCGTTTGCGGACGACGTGAATAATCTGGGAGGCCTGACTTTGGGCGGACAGGTGATAAGAGGAACCCGACTGGTAATTGACTACTCCGTAAAACTTCCTGAACCTATTGCCGGAACCCCGACAATTGAAGTTTCAGCAGGCGTTCATGGGGCAGTTAATAATATGGGTGTGCCTGGTGCAAAATCGTTCCATTTATTGGCGCCGGGTTATGGTAGTCTTGATGGCGTGGTTCCAGGGACGGCTAATCCGTATTTTGTTCGACACGCCTCATCTCCGACTGCAACGGTCTTGGGAGATGCGATGTCTAAAAAACCAACGTTTTTCACTAATTGGATTGGTTCAAACGATGTGCTGTCTTATGCTACTTCCGGAGGTGTTGGAGTAGATCATAATGCAACCGGAAATATGGATCCTTCGACTTATGGGGGTAATGATATTACGAATGCTACTGTATTTGGAGGTGTTTATACGCAAATAGTTAATACCTTAACTTCTGCAGGGGCGAAAGGAGTGGTCTGTACTATTCCGAGTGTTACAGCAATTCCGTTCTTTACAACTATACCTTATAATCCGTTAACTGTCGTAACTGTGGCAGGAGGTAATCAGGCAGCTTACGAGGCGACTATCAATGCTTTGAATACGCAATTGTATGGTCCGCTAAAACAAGTTTTGACTGCTTTCGGTGCCGGAAACAGAATTAAATTATTGTCTACCACATCGGCAAATCCTTTGTTGATTAAAGATGAAACACTTCCGGATTTAAAAGATCAGTTGACAGCGGCACTTACTCCGATGTTTGGTCCGGAAGTTGCTGCGGATTTTGGTGAGGCGTTTGGGCAGGCAAGACAGACCACTGCCCAGGATTTAGTTCTTTTAACTACAAGACCGGTAATTGGAACAGCTCCTGAAGATGTTCCTGCTCTGATTAACAAGTATGGTATTACCTATCCGTTGGAAGACAATCATATTTTGATTCCATCTGAAAAAACGGCTATTGCAGATGCAACTTCGGCTTATAATGCGGCAATTAAATCAGCTGCTGCTACCAAAGGTCTTGCGGTTGCCGATATGAATGCAGTTATGAATAAGTTGGCAAACGGATTGCGATTGGACGATGGTCAGATTTATACGGCTGATTATTTTACATTAGCTGGTAGTCTGAATAACTACAGTACGGTATTGTTCTCTTTGGATGGAGTGCATCCGAATCCGAGAGGCTATGCGGTGCTTGCCAATGAAATTATCAAAGTAATCAACTCTCATTATAAAGCGAAACTGCCGATTCATGAAGTAGGAGGCTTCCCGGGGATTACCATATTGGGATCCAACTAAAAAATATTAGTTTGAAAAAAGCGCTGAATTTTCAGCGCTTTTTTTATTTTTACCGCCTTTAAAATAATTCCGTGAAACCGGCTGATTGTAAAATACAAATTAGAGTATCCTCTGATATTCCGGTTTCTGAAAAAAACACCATTTACATATGAAAAATTTACTTGTCCGACTTTTGATTACAACAATTCTGATTATTGTTTTGTCGTATTTTCTACCGGGTATTGACGTTACTTTCAAGGCGGCTTTAATAACAGCAGTAGTGTTGGGGTTGCTTAATACATTTCTGAAGCCTATTTTGGTGTTTTTTACCTTGCCAATCACCTTGATGACGTTGGGGTTGTTTTTGTTGGTTATCAATACCTTTATGGTTTTGCTGGCAGACTATTTGATTGACGATTTTACAGTCAAACCGAACATATTTGTTAATGCTTTTATTTTTAGCGTTGTGCTGTCTTTGAGTCAGTGGTTTTTGAATCTGTTTGTTAAAGATTAATTTTAAGGCGGTGTTGTTTGTCTTATGAAAGACAGTTTTTCTGCTAAGAATAGTGAATATTTATTCGTTTTTTGTTGTCTTTCGGCCTAAGAAATGCGAATAATTATAATCAAATGAATGACAATAAGTTAAAAACTTGGTTGGGTTGTAAAAAATCTATATTTTTGCGACCCTATTTTAGTATGTAAAAAAAGTAAATAATGAATATTACAAGAAACAACGTAGACGCGTTAAATGCGATTGTAACGGTGGAAGTTACAAAAGACGATTATGCAGGTCAGGTAGAAAAAGTATTGGCTGATTACCGTAAGAATGCTAGTATTCCGGGATTCCGTAAAGGTGCTGTGCCAATGAGTTTAATCAAAAAGCAATATGGTAAAGCAGTTCTTTTGGATGAGGTGAACAAGTTGTTGCAAAATTCATTAAACAATTATTTGGTTGAAGAGAAATTGGATATTTTGGGGAACCCACTTCCTAAAGTAACTGAAGATTTCAACTGGGATGCTGAAGATTATAAGTTCGAATTCGAATTAGGTTTGGCTCCTGAGTTCAATGTGGATTTAACTGCAAAAAATAAAATTACAAAATATACCATTGTTGCTGACGATAAAATGTTAGACGAACAAGTGGAGCGTATTCAGAAACAATACGGTAAATTGATTTCAAAAGAAAAAGTTGAAGAAGGTGATGATATCAGAGGAACTTTCTCTAACGAAGAAAAAGGAATCAACAATTCTGTAAATATTTCTTTGGATATTTTCAAAAGAAAAACAGATGTTAAGAAATTCATCGGTAAAAAAGTTGGTGACGTAGTTGCTTTAGGAACAAAAGGTCTTTTTGACGATGATCACAAATTAATGGATTACCTAAGAGTAGATCACGACGATGTTCATGGATTGGATGTCGAAGTTAACTTTACTGTTGAGGAAATCAACACATCAGAGAAAGCTGAATTAAACCAAGAGTTATTCGATAAATTATTTGGAGCTGGAAACGTGACTTCAGTTGAAGAAGTAAAAGCGAAAATCAAAGAAGATGCAGAACAGCAATTCGCTGCTCAGGCAGATCAGAAATTCTTAAACGATGTTACTGAGTTCTTAATCGAAAATACAAAATTTGATTTACCGGCTGAATTCCTTAAAAAATGGATCCAAACTGTTGGTGAGAATCCTTTAACTGAGGAGCAGGCAGAAGAAGAGTATGCAAAATCAGAAAACGGGTTACGTTACCAGTTAATCGAAGGAAAAGTTATCGTAGAAAATAATTTACAAACTACTTTCGATGAATTAAAAGACTTCACTGCTGATTTGATCAAAAAACAAATGGCGCAATTCGGTCAAATGAACCCGACTGATGCTGATGTTGATGGTATCGTGGCACGAGTGTTGTCAAATCAAGAAGAAGTAAAGCGTCTTTCTGAGCAGATCATGAGTCAGAAGATGGTAAACTTGTTCAAAGAAAAAGTTTCTGCTACCACTAAAGAAGTTTCTTATCAAGACTTTATTAAAGAAATGTACGGAGAATAATTTTTCATAAAAAATAAGTATATTTGAGCGTCAGACATTTGTTTGGCGCTTTTTTTAACCTTATAAACCAATAAAGTTTACGATATGAATTACGGTAAAGAATTTAAAAAATATGCCACGAAGCATCACGGAGTGAACAGTATGTATTACGATAAAATCGTAGGAAGTATGACTCCGTACATTATAGAAGAACGTCAGTTAAATGTAGCGTCAATGGATGTGTTTTCCCGTTTGATGATGGACAGGATCATTTTTTTAGGTACAGGTGTTGATGATTATGTGGCAAACATTATTCAGGCGCAATTGTTGTTTTTGGAAAGTGTGGATGCTTCAAAAGATATCAGTATTTATATTAACTCGCCGGGAGGTAGTGTATATGCCGGATTGGGGATTTACGATACCATGCAGTTTGTTAAACCGGATGTGGCAACTATCTGTACAGGAATGGCAGCTTCCATGGGGGCAGTTTTGTTATGTGCGGGTGCGGACGGAAAACGTTCGGCATTACCGCATTCTCGAGTGATGATTCACCAGCCGTCAGGAGGGGCACAAGGTGTTGCTACTGATATGGAAATTAATTTGAAAGAGATGTTGAAATTAAAAGAAGAATTGTATCAGATCATTTCGCATCATTCAAAACAACCTTTCGAGAAGGTGTTTAAAGACAGTGAGAGAGATTACTGGATGAAGTCTGAAGAGGCTAAAGAATACGGTATGATCGATGAGGTTTTGAGAAGAAGTTAAATTAACGCAAGTTAAAAGTTAAAGGGCTTAAAGTCAGGAATATACTTTGTAAATTTGCACAAAAATAAAAATATGGCTAAAGAAGTTTTAGAGTGTTCTTTTTGCGGAAGGAAAAAGCCAGAAACCAATTTGCTGATCGCTGGTATCAATGCGCACATCTGTGATAAATGTATTGAACAGGCACACGGCATTGTATTGGAAGAATTAAAACAAAGCGGAGCCTCCGGATTGCTTACCGATTTGGTATTGAACAAGCCGAAGGAAATCCGTGCGTTCCTGGATCAATATGTGATTGGTCAGGATCAAACGAAAAAAGTATTGTCCGTAGCGGTGTATAATCACTATAAGCGTTTGTTGCAAAAGCAATTTGACGATGAGGTTGAAATTGAAAAAAGCAACATTATCATGGTTGGGCAAACGGGTACCGGAAAAACTCTGGTGGCTAAAACGATTGCCAAAATGCTTAATGTTCCACTTGCCATCGTTGATGCTACTGTATTAACAGAAGCTGGATATGTGGGAGAGGACGTAGAAAGTATTTTAACCCGATTGTTGCAGGCGGCCGATTATGATGTGGCTAAAGCCGAAAGAGGAATCGTTTTTATCGACGAAATTGATAAAATCGCCCGTAAGAGTGATAATCCATCTATTACACGAGATGTTTCCGGAGAAGGCGTGCAACAGGCTTTGTTGAAGCTGCTGGAAGGGACTGTTGTGAATGTTCCGCCTAAAGGTGGTCGTAAGCATCCGGATCAGAAGTTTGTAGAGGTAAATACCCAGAATATATTATTTATTGCCGGAGGAGCTTTTGATGGTATTGATCGTATCATCTCCAAACGTCTGAATCGTCAGGCTGTTGGATATGGTTCGTCTAAAAACACAGATGCTATCGATAAGGATAATTTGCTGCAGTATATCATTCCGAAAGACATTAAGGATTATGGATTGATTCCTGAGATTATCGGACGTCTTCCTGTGTTGACTCATATGGATCCGTTGGATAAAGCTACGTTGAGAGCAATCTTAACAGAGCCTAAAAATGCCTTGGTGAAACAGTATAAAAAACTGTTTGCTATGGACGATGTGGAGTTTGCGATTTCGGACGATGCTCTGGATTTTATAGTGGATAAAGCTTTAGAATACAAATTAGGGGCACGTGGATTGCGTTCGCTTTGTGAGGCTATCTTAACCGATGCGATGTATGATTTGCCAAGCTCTGATGAAACCAGTTTGTTTATTGATAAAGAATATGCGGAACATTCGCTGAGTAAAAATTTGCTTCAGCGTTTGCAGGCTGCATCCTAATAAAAGAATCCCGACTTGTTCGGGATTTTTTTATGTTTTAATCGAAAAATATTTCCTCCGAGAAGTCCAGGATTTCAGATTCAGCGAAGTTGTTTTTCATTTCGTCCAATCCTTTGGAAAGAAGTCGCTCGGTAGTGAATTTTCTGCTGATGCCGTGTATGTGGTCTTTGTATATCAGTTTAAAGAAAAACTTTCCTGCAGGGGTCTTGAATTTCAAAAAAGCGGTATTTATGATGCGCTCTTTTAGAAAAAGGATGTCTTTCTCACAGTCTTGCTTGGTTTTGTAACTCTGACTTGTAAAAATGGTTTTTCCTCTTCGGGAATTGAATTCGAATTTGATAAGTCCGTTCTCTTTTCTGCTGATGACGAAAGTTCCCATTTGTAGTGCTTGTTTAAAGGCTGCAAAAATATAAAAGTCTCGATATAACACGAGACTTTTTATTTAACTAAATGTTGTTTTTTGTTCTTTTTGATTCGTTAGGTTTTTACTGTCCGACTGATCTGTTTGTTAGGCAGGTTTGCTTCGTGTCTGCAAAAAACTTGAACAATTTTACTTGTGACAAAAAATGAAAATTATGGGAATAAAAAAAGCTCCAAACATAGTTTGAAGCTTTTGTACTCAAGGCGGGACTTGAACCCGCACGGACTAATGTCCACTGGATTTTAAGTCCAGCGTGTCTACCAATTCCACCACTCGAGCATTATATTGGTTTGAGCGAAAAACGGGGTTCGAACCCGCGACCTCAACCTTGGCAAGGTTGCGCTCTACCAACTGAGCTATTTTCGCATTGTCATCTTTTTAAAGAACCGCAACACTTGTTCTGTATTGCGAGTGCAAATGTAACACATAAATTTAATTCTGCAAGTGTTTTTGCTAAAAAAAAATAAACTTTTTTTTAATTCTTTGATAACGTATGATTTACAAATCGGTTATTTTTTAGCCAGCATGCGCTTGATTTCATTCAGCTTCATTAAAGCTTCAACCGGAGTCAAGGTGTTAATGTCTAAATTCAGAATTTCTTCTTTGATTTCTTCCAAAAGTGGATCGTCTAAATTGAAAATACTTAACTGCATTTCTTCTTTGTCTGATTTTATTCCTGCCAGTGCTTCTCCGGAATGATCCTTTTCCAGCTTCTTAAGGATTTTTTGCGCTTTCTGGATCACGGTTTGCGGCATTCCGGCCATTTTAGCCACATGAATACCAAAACTGTGAGCGCTTCCTCCTTTTACCAGCTTTCTGATGAAAAGTACGGTGTCTTTTAATTCTTTTACGGAAACGTTGAAATTCTGAATGCGTTCAAAAGTAAGTTCCATTTCATTCAGTTCGTGATAATGGGTGGCAAACAGCGTTTTTGGTTTATTCGGATGTTCGTGCAGGTATTCCGCAATCGCCCACGCAATCGAAATTCCATCATAAGTAGAAGTTCCTCGTCCGATTTCATCCAATAAAACTAGGCTTCGGTTCGAAATGTTGTTCAAAATAGAAGCCGTTTCATTCATTTCCACCATGAATGTGGATTCTCCCATCGAAATATTGTCGCTGGCACCCACACGAGTGAAGATTTTGTCTACTATGCCCATACGAACGTTTTCTGCCGGAACAAAGCTTCCCATCTGTGCCAACAAAACAATCAAGGCGGTTTGGCGAAGAATGGCCGATTTACCCGACATGTTCGGACCGGTGATCATGATAATCTGTTGGGTTGCGTTGTCAAGGAAAACATCGTTTGAAATATAAGGTGTTCCTACAGGTAATTGTTTTTCAATCACAGGGTGGCGGCCGTTTTTAATGTCTAAATCGAAACTCTCGTCGATTTCCGGGCGAATGTAATTGTTTTCAATTGCCAATTGGGTGAAAGAACACAAGCAGTCTAATTGGGCAACCAGGTTAGCATTCAGCTGTACTGGTTTGATGTAAGTGGAAATCCAAAGGACCAGTTGTTCGAATAAATCGGTTTCAAGTTTGTGGATTTTTTCCTCAGCCCCTAAAATCTTGGTTTCGTATTCTTTCAGTTCTTCCGTGATGTAACGCTCGGCATTTACTAAAGTTTGCTTGCGGATCCACTCGGAAGGCACTTTGTCTTTATGTGTGTTTCGGATCTCAATATAGTAACCGAAAACATTGTTGAATGATATTTTTAAGGAAGGGATTCCGGTTTTCTCGCTTTCGCGTGCCTCCATAGCTTCCAGGTATTCTTTCCCGGAAAAAGCAATGCTGCGCAATTCGTCTAATTCCGGGTGAATTCCTTTGGCGATTGCATTTCCTTTGCTGATGGCAACCGGCGCTTCCGGATTTAAAGTGTTTTTGATTTTTTCACGCAATAAATCGCAGGAATGCAAGCTGTCGCCAATTGTTTTCAAGGCTTCATTAGTGCTTTCCAAAGCTTGTGTTTTCATTGGGATGATGGCGTCCAACGAATTACATAGGTAGACTACTTCACGTGGACTCACTTTGCCTGTGGCAATTTTCGAGATCAAACGCTCCAGGTCGGAAATCTGTTTGATTTGGGATTGCATATTTTGCAGTACTTCCGAGTTGGTTTTCAGGTAATCCACCACTTCATGGCGCCCTTCGATTTTCTTTGCATCTTTCAACGGAAGCGCTAACCAGCGCTTCAGCAAGCGTCCTCCCATTGGTGAAAGGGTACGGTCGATAACTTCCAAAAGGGTAACCGCGTTCGGATTGTAGCTGTGGTATAATTCAAGATTTCGAATCGTGAACTTGTCCATCCAAACGTAAGCGTCTTCGGCTATACGATGGATGTTGGTGATATGCTGTATTTTATTGTGTTGTGTTTCGGATAAATAGTATAAAATCGCTCCCGAAGCAATGACGCCCTCTTGTAATTCTTCAATTCCGAAACCTTTTAATGAATTGGTCTGAAAATGGGAGGTAAGGCGTTCGAAAGCGTAATCTTCTTTGTAAATCCAGTCTTCCAGAAAGAAGGAGTGGAAATCTTCTCCAAAATGTTCTTTAAACTGGTTTTTATAATGTTTCTGAACTAAAATTTCACTCGGATTAAAGTTCTGTAGCAATTTGTCAATATATTCTTCGTTCCCCTGTGCCGTTAAAAATTCTCCGGTAGATACGTCCAAAAAGGCAACTCCGATGTTTTTCTTTCCGAAATGAATGGAAGCCAGGAAGTTGTTGGATTTCGAATGTAGTACTTCGTCATTTAAAGCTACGCCTGGCGTTACCAATTCCGTCACTCCTCTTTTTACAATGGTTTTGGTCATTTTCGGATCTTCCAACTGATCGCAGATGGCTACGCGAAGACCGGCCTTCACCAATTTTGGGAGGTAGGTGTTCAGGGAGTGGTGCGGAAATCCGGCTAAAGCGGTTTCCGAATCAGAACCGGCACCTCTTTTGGTTAAGGTGATTCCTAAAATGCCCGCGGCTCTTATGGCATCGTCTCCAAAAGTTTCATAAAAATCGCCCACACGGAATAAAAGACAAGCATCGGGATATTTGTTTTTTATCTCGTTGTACTGCTTCATTAACGGTGTTTCCTTCGGCGCTTTTTCTTTTGTCGACATAATACTAGGTTTGTTTGCAAATATACATGAAGACTTTATTTCAGAAGTGGCTGTCTTAAAAATTAATTAAAATTATGATTTCGTATAAATCGAATAATCTTTTTTTAATAGATTTGCGTTCTAAATGTTTAAAAACAAAAAGTTATGAAAAAAATATTGTTACTAAGCGCATTTTTTGTATTCGGTCTTACGGCTGCTACAGCGCAGGAAACGGCGAAAACAAATAAAGCTACTACTGAAGTAAAAAAAACTAAAAAATCTAAGAAGTCTACAAAGGCTGTTGCTCCTGCAGTTAAAGGGCCTGGTATCGTTTTTGAAAATGAAACTATTGATTACGGAACAATCAATCAGAACGAAAACGGTCAGAGAGAATTCGTATTCACTAACAATGGTGATGAGCCTTTGGTGATTAAGAGTGCACAAGGATCTTGCGGATGTACAGTTCCTGAAGCTCCAAAAGAGCCAATCGCACCAGGAGCAAAAGGAGTTATTAAAGTGAAATATGATACTAACAGAGTAGGTGTGTTTACTAAGAACGTTACAGTTACAACAAACGCTTCTGAAACTCCTAAATTGTTAATGATCAAAGGTGATGTGAAAGCAGTTGCGGCTCCGGCAACACCAGCTACTCCGGCAACACCTGCTACTCCAGCAGCACCTATAAAAATTCAGGAAGTAAAAAGCTAATTTTTATAAAAAATAAATTTGAAGCCTTCAAAATGTTTAATTTTGAAGGCTTTTTTAATGCAATAAAATGAGAAAACTGGAGAATAGCGAACTGGAGCGCAAAAACATAGAAGAATTCAAACAGGCAAATAAGACGCCTTTAATTATTGTTTTGGATGATATCCGAAGCCTTCATAACATCGGTTCGGTTTTTAGGACGGCCGATGCATTTTTAATCGAGAAAATCTTTTTATGTGGAATAACGGCGACACCTCCCAATAAAGAAATCCATAAAACAGCTTTGGGGGCTACCGAAACCGTAACATGGGAATATGCCAAAGATGTTTTGGAAGTTATTGATAGTCTGAAAAAAGACAACGTTGTTGTTTATGCTGTGGAACAGGTTGAAAATTCAGTGATGCTGAACGATTTTCAGGTGAAAGAAAACCAAAAATATGCTTTAGTTTTTGGAAATGAAGTCAAAGGAGTGGCGCAGGAAGCCGTTCATTTGTGTGATGGTGTTATCGAAATTCCTCAATTAGGAACCAAGCACTCGTTAAATATTTCGGTAAGTGCCGGAATTGTGGTTTGGGATTTGTTTCAAAAGATAGCAAAATAGCGTTGGTTTTGAATAGCGAAATTTTCTCAGGGAGCCTTTAAGTCGCCTATTGCCACACAGTCACTGCTGTCTTTTGTTTCTGTTATTAGTTCGGCTATTGATTTATTCGTTTTCGGATGGTGCCAGTCATGGTTTAAATCCTGCATAGGTAACAAAACGAACAGTCGGTTTTGCATCTGCGGATGCGGAATATGTAATGTTTCGGTCTCAATTACAAGGTCGTCAAAAGTGATAATGTCGATATCGATGATTCTCGCCTGATACCCAAGTTGACCGTTTCGGATACGGCCAAGTTGTTTTTCGGCTTCCAGAATTTTGGTTAAAAGCTTTTCAGCCGGCAAGACAGTATGCAGCAATAAGGTACAATTGTAAAAATCCTCGCTTTCAAATCCCCAGGAAGGTGTTTCATATACTTTCGAAACACGAATAACGGTACCTACGGTTTTGTGGATTAAGGAAATACATGTTTGGATGTTCTCCAAACGGTCTCCCTGATTGCTCCCTAATGATAAAACGACTTGATGCTGACGGTCCATACGGCAAAATAACTAAAAGAAATTCAGAATTGGAGTGTTTTTTTTTATTCTTCTTTGGGAATTAATTTTTAGCCCTTACCTGTAACATTTTTAACATTTTGGCTACCTATCTTATAAAATAAAAAGCGATGAAATTTTTAGGGAATGTATTGGCGACAGTCGTTGGATTGTTTGTGTTTTTTATGATTTTCTTCTTTGGGATTGTTTTGATCGGCGCCATTTTTGGTGGTGATGGCGATCATGTCAAAGTGAAGAAGAATTCGGTTATTGAATTGGATTTGAAGGAAGTGACGCAGGACTATGGAGGACAATTCAAGTTCACGGATTTTGATTATTTTGAAACCAAACACGATGGCGTAACTGATGTTTTAAATGCTATCGATGCAGCCAAAACCGACGATAAAATTAAAGGGATTTCGATTTTGAACGACGAATCCGTAGTAGGATTAGCGCAAAGTAAAGCCATTCGCCGTAAACTGGAAGAATTCAAGAAATCGGGGAAATTTGTTGTAGCTTATGCTAATGCGTTTTCACAGAAAGAATATTATCTGAATTCCGTTGCCGATACGATTTATCTTAATCCGGTAGGGGAAATGGAATTTAAAGGATTGTCTGCCGAAGTGTTGTTCTTTAAAGATTTCGAAGATAAATCCGGAGTTAAAATGGAAGTCATCCGTCACGGTAAATACAAAAGTGCAGTTGAGCCGTTTTTGGAAAATGAAATGAGCGAGGCAAATAGAGAGCAAATGAGCGCTTTGTTGAATTCAATGTGGACTTCAGTGGTTGCTGATATTTCCAAGAGCAGAAAGATTTCCGTAGATAGTTTGAACGCCATTGCCAACTCACTTGGAGCGCGTACCCCTGAATTAGCGTTGCAGAAACATCTGATTGATAAAATAGGGTATGAAGACGAATACCACAACGGTATCCGTAAAGCGCTGAAGGTTGAAAAAGATGAAGAGTACAACAAAATAAGTATTTTGGATTATGCCGAGGGCGTAGCTAGAACCAACAGCGATTATTCCAAGAAAGACAAAATTGCCATCGTCTATGCTCAGGGGGAAATACAATCTGGAGAAGGCGATGTAAGTTATATTGGAGAAGGTTCGATGCGCCGTTCATTGGAAGAAGCGAGAAATGACGATGATGTAAAAGCTGTGGTTTTACGCGTGGATTCTCCAGGGGGAAATGCGTTGACTTCCGAATTGATCTGGAGGGAAATTGAGCTGACTAAAAAAGTAAAACCGGTTGTTGTTTCCATGGGGAATTTAGCGGCTTCAGGGGGTTATTACATTTCGTGCAATGCTAATACGATTTTTGCCGAAGCCAATACGATTACTGGGTCTATCGGGGTTTTCGGGGCCTTGCCTAATTTCCATCCGTTGGCTACTAAACTGGGGATTAATGCCGAACAGGTAAAAACACATCAGAATGCAAGCGGTTACAGCATTTTTGAACCAATTGATGATAAATTTAAGGAAGTGGTAACGGAGAGTATTGAAACTATTTACACCACATTTTTAAAGCGTGTGTCGGCAGGAAGAAAAATGACTGTTGAACAGGTTGATGCCGTTGCGCAAGGACGTGTATGGACTGGGGCCGATGCTTTAAAATTAGGATTGGTGGATAAAATCGGCGGAATGGATGCGGCGATTAAACATGCGGCTACATTGGCAAAAATAAAAGAATACAGAACAGAAGATTTTCCGGAATACGAAAAAACCTTTGAAGATTTGCTTCGTAATTTAGGAGGTATTTCGATGTTTCAGTCAAAAGAAGCTTTGATTAAGGAGGAAATCGGTGAGGAAAATTATCAGGTTTTAGACCGAATCAGAAAGGTAAACCAGCGAAGAGGCGTTCAGGCGGTAATGCCTTTTGAAATGAATATTCAGTAAAAATCAACGACCATAAACAACTAAACCAGCTTATTTACGTTTTATAGATAAGTTGGTTTTGTTTTTTGTAGTATTTTCGTAAGATTAATAGTTTTAAAAATGGCAAAGAAAATTTTGAAGATAGCAGGGATTTCTCTGTTGGTTATTATTGTCGCTTTAGCAGCTACTCCTTTTTTGTTCAAAGACAAAATAAAAGAGCTGGTAACTAAATCCATAAACGAAAAAGTTGATGCTAAAATAGCTTTTGAAGATGTTGGGTTAAGTCTTTTTAAAAACTTTCCCAATGCCAGTGTAACTATTGATAAGCTGAGTATTATCAACAAAGCGCCTTTTGAAGGGGATACGTTGTTTTATGCCGGTGAAGTCAACCTGAAAATGTCGGTAAAAGAGTTGTTCAAAGGGGAAGGCGAAGCCATGAACATTGAAGGTTTCTCTTCAAAAGACGGATTGGTGAACATTATTTTTAATAAAGACGGTATCGGCAATTTCGACATCGCTTTAAAAGAAGAAAAGCCTGAAGACGAGTCTAAGAGCAAGCCGTTTGCCATGAGTATCCAAAAATATTCGATCGAGAATCTTCGTTTCCGTTATACGGATGAAAAATCGAAAATCAAAATGGTTATCGATAGCCTGAACCATGAAGGAACAGGTGATTTAGCAGCGGATAATCTGGATTTAAAGACCAAGTCGACAGCTAAATTGTCATTGGATATGGATAAAATGAATTACATGAATAATGTAGCCTTGTCCCTTGATGCAGTTTTGGGAATCGATATGAAAAATCAAAAGTATACGTTCCGAAACAATAAGGCGTTAATTAATCAATTGCCATTGGAGTTTGACGGGTTTATCCAGATGGTGGAAAAAGGACAGGTGTATGACTTGAAATTTAAAACACCGACTTCTGATTTTAAAAATTTCTTAGGACTGATTCCGGCGGCTTATGCGGGTAACATCAGTACGGTAAAAACTACCGGTGAATTCAGAGTGGATGGAACTGTAAAAGGTGAATTGACCGATACAACTATTCCAAAATTCAATATTGCTATCGCTTCTGATAATGCTTCGTTCCAATATCCTGATTTACCAAAATCGGTTCAGGATATTAAAATAGATACTAAAATCATCAACGAAACCGGTTTAATGAATGATACTTATGTGAATCTGGATAAATTGTCATTCCGTATCGATCAGGATATTTTCAGCGCAAAAGCCAACATTAGAAATGTAGCCGAAAATGCCTTGGTAAATGCTGAATTAAAAGGTGTTGTTAATCTGGCCAATGTGACGAAAGCTTATCCGGTTAAATTGGATAAACCGCTTTCCGGGATCCTGAAAGCCGACGTGGTTACGAAGTTTGATATGAAATCGGTAGAAACGAGTCAGTACCAGAATATTCAGAATTCAGGGAATATGACGCTTACCGGATTTAATTACACGGGTCCGGAAATGGCGAAACCTGTTCAGATCTCACAAGCAGTTGTGGCGTTTAATCCGAATCAGATTCGTTTGAATCAGTTGGATTTAAAAACAGGTAAATCAGATGTACATCTAACGGGAACTTTGGATAATTTCTATGGATTTGTATTCAAAGATCAGATTTTGAAAGCGAATTTCAATATGAGTTCTAATCAGTTTTTGGTTTCAGATTTCATGGCGCCATCAGCTCCGTCGTCTAAAGAAGGAAAAGAAGGAGCAGTTAAAAAAGAAGCGGTTAAAATTCCGGCCTTCCTGGATTGCGCCGTTACTGCTAAAGCGAATACCGTTGTGTATGATAATCTGACGTTGAAAGATGTTTCCGGAAAAATGATTATCCGTGATGAAGCTGTTACGCTGCAAAATTTGAAAACCAGTCTTTTCGACGGTGTAATCGGAGTAGATGGTGTGGTCTCCACTAAAGGTAAAGTGCCGTCATTTAAAATGGATTTAGGATTGAATAAAGTGGATATAGCTAAGTCATTCACTCAGTTGGATATGTTGAAATCCATAGCTCCTATAGCGGGGGTTATCGATGGTAAATTGAATTCTACCATTAAACTTTCCGGGAATCTGGATGCGATGGAGATGACGCCGGATCTGAAAACCATTTCGGGGGATTTATTCGGACAGTTATTGAGCACTAAAGTGAATGCGCAAAATTCACAGCTATTGTCTTCATTGGCATCAAACGTGAAATTTGTTGATATAAACAAGTTGAGTCTGAATGATGTAAAAGCCGCTCTTTCTTTTAGTAACGGTAGGGTTAACGTGAAACCGATTGACTTAAAATATCAGGATATTAAGGTTACAGTTGGTGGTTCACACGGTTTTGATCAGTCGATGAATTATAATTTAAAATTTGATGTGCCTGCAAAATATTTGGGTTCGGATGTGAATAAATTATTGGCAAAGCTGACTCCGGCAGAACAAGCAAAGCTGCAAAATGTACCGGTAAATGCCATGATGACCGGAACTTTCAAAAACCCGAAAGTAACTACAGATATGAAACCGGCAATAGCTAATATTACTAAGCAGCTGGTTGATTACCAAAAAAATAAGTTAATCAATCAGGGAACTTCGGCTTTAGGGAATATACTTAGTGGTACTAAGGGGAACGCGGCTCCAAAAGATTCAACTAAAACCCAAACTACTCAGCCAAAAGAGGATATTAAAAACGCAGCAACAAATGCTATTAAAGATCTGTTAGGTAAGAAGAAGAAGAAAGAAGAGCCAAAACAACAGACTCCATAATTTAAAAGCCCCATAAAGGGGCTTTTTTTATGATAAACTTATTTTTACTACATATCCTTCAAAGGTTCGCACATTGAATACCGTGCCGTCTTCAAAGATGAGGTACTGACCTTTTACGCCTGAAAGTTTTCCTGTAAATTGAGGGGTTTTGTCTAAATTCAAACTGTTCACTTTTTTTGGATATTCTAAAACAGGATAGACTAATTCGTATTTTTTTTCAGGAACAGCTTCAAAATAAGGCTGGACTTCTTCAGGAATCAGATTGCCAAGACCGTTTCTTTCGGTCACCAAATCCACCTCTGGAATTTCATTTTTAAGCATCTTCTGCCAGTTGGTTTTGTCGGCATAATGATTTTTTAAAGCTACCTCTGTAATACCTGCTAAATAACGGTTTGGAACTTCTACGATGGGTACTGCCTGAACGGCACCCTGATCAATCCATCGCGTAGGGACTTGTGTTTTTCGGGTTACTCCAACTTTTATTTCGCTCGATAAGGCCAGATAAACAATGTGCGGTTGCAATTGAACTAGTTTTTCGTATTCTAAATTGCGGTCTTCAATGTCTAAATGGGCTGTGCTTAATTCCGGTTTCATGATCCAATCTCCTGCGGCTGCGCTCGACATGAAACAATCGTAACAGAATCCCTGGCGGAAAATTTTCTTTTTCTTTCCGCAATTTAGGCATTGATATCCTTGAAAGGTAATTTCCAATTCCTTGTTGAGCAGTTGGTTGATGTTTAAAAAGCTGTTTTCGAAAACCAGATAGTACTGAATCGGGTTTCCGAACTCGGTTTGCATTTTTGTTAGTACGCCTTCGTAAGTCATTTTTTTAGGATTAGAAAATTTAGGAATCGAGCCATGCGGGCAAAATTATCGCTAAAATTTGTTATATTTGGTAATGTTGTAAAGTTATAATTCATAATTTACAATTCATAATTCATAATTGCGAAAAGATGCCGTTAACGATCATAAATTCAATTGCCAGCTGGATTCTGAAGAAGCGAATTCATCAGATGGAATTGTTTTTGAAATATCCCAATGAAGTACAGGAGGAACTGCTTTTTAACCTGCTTCGAAGTGCTGAAGGAACTGTGTTGGGAAAGAAGTATGAGTTTTCAACCATTAAAAGCTATAAAACCTTTTCCGAAAGAATTCCGGTATCAACCTATGAAGAGTTGGAGCCTTTGATAGAACTTACCCGAAAAGGGGAGCAGAACGTTTTTTGGGGTACGCCTATTAAATGGTTTGCCAAATCCAGCGGTACAACAAATGCAAAGAGTAAGTTTATTCCGGTAAGTAATGAAGCGCTTGAGGATTGCCATTACAAGGCTAGTAAAGATTTGTTATGCCTTTATCTGAATAACAACGAGGAATCAGAGTTGTTCACTGGTAAAAGCCTTCGCTTGGGAGGAAGTAAGCAGTTGTATGAGGATAATAATACCTTCTTTGGGGATTTGTCGGCTATTCTTATTGATAATATGCCTTTTTGGGCGGAATTCAGCAGTACACCAAGTAATAAGGTGTCTCTAATGAGTGAATGGGAAACCAAAATTCAGGCGATTATTAACGAAACCAGGAATGAAAATGTAACCAGTTTTGCCGGTGTCCCTTCCTGGATGCTGGTACTGCTGAATAAAATGCTGGAAGTGACCGGAAAAGAGAATCTCCTGGAAATATGGCCGAATCTTGAAGTGTATTTTCACGGCGGGGTGAGTTTTGAGCCGTATCGCGAACAATACAGAAAAATAATACCGAAGGCTGATTTTAAATATTACGAGATTTACAACGCATCCGAAGGGTTCTTTGCGATTCAGGATCTTAATAATTCCAGTGATTTATTGTTGATGTTGGATTACGGGATTTTCTATGAATTCATTCCGATGGATACTTTCGGAACGCTTAATCAACGTGTGATCCGACTTGCGGAAGTGGAACTAAATAAGAATTATGCCGTGGTAATAACAACCAATTCCGGTTTGTGGCGATATTTGATTGGTGATACTATTCGTTTTACGTCCTTAAGTCCTTATCGTATTCGCGTTTCCGGAAGGACTAAGCATCATATTAATGTTTTTGGAGAGGAACTGATGGTGGAAAATACCGATATGGCCTTGGCAAAAGCATGTCAGCAGTTGAATTGTGAGGTAATCGATTATACGGTTGCCCCTATTTTTATGGAAGGAAAAGAAAAAGGAGCACATGAATGGATGGTTGAGTTTAGAAAACATCCGGCCAATATTGAAGAATTCAGTAAGTTATTGGATCAGTGCTTGCAGGAAGTGAACTCGGATTATGAAGCGAAGCGTTATAATAATATGACATTAAATCCGTTGGTTTTAAATGTGGCACGCGCTAATTTGTTTTATGATTGGCTTAAAGAGCAGGATAAGTTAGGCGGTCAGCATAAAATCCCAAGATTGTCAAATCAAAGAGAGTATTTGGAGCAGTTAAAAGCAATGCAGCTCTCTGAAATTATTTAATATATGAGAAAGGTATTGTTGATTGTCGCCTTGATAGGGTTGATAGTGTCTTGTGGCCCTAAAAGATTGGGTTGCGGACCGGGAAGATGTGAGTTGGCAAAAGAGAAAACGGCTTTTGTGAAACCTTGTTAGTTTTTAGTTTAGTATACTGCAAA
Source organism: Flavobacterium enshiense DK69 (assembly GCF_000498495.1). Classification (GTDB taxonomy): domain Bacteria; phylum Bacteroidota; class Bacteroidia; order Flavobacteriales; family Flavobacteriaceae; genus Flavobacterium; species Flavobacterium enshiense. Next base: position 191,532 of record NZ_AVCS01000009.1, read on the forward strand.
AAAAAAGTCCTGCAAAAGCAGGACTATTTTTTTTCTTACTGTATTTAAAATACTAGTGAGCAGCTGGAGCTTCAGCAGCTGGAGCAGCAGCAGGAGCAGCAGTCTCAGTAGCTGGAGTAGCTTCTGTAGCTGGAGTAGCAGCAGCAGCAGAATCAACAGTTTCAGTTGTAGCTTCAACAGCCTCTTCAGTAGCTGGAGCAACTTCTTCAGTTACAGTTTCTTCTTTTGCAGTTTCTTTACATGATACGAAAGAAACACTCATCATAGCTACTAAAGCTAAGCTTAAAACAACTTTTTTCATCTTACTAAATTATAAAGGTTAATTATTAATTCGGGGCAAAGATATAAATTTTTTTATTGCATGAAATATTTTTTTTCATTTTTTCAAAAAAATATTGCTTTGGATCCCAGGACTGTAAAAACAAATTTCATGCCAATAAAAGAAAATTGTAATTGTAAGTTAAGTTTTCTTTGTTTTTCGGTATGTATTTGATTTACAGTTTTATGTTATTTTTTCTTCTTAGTTGTCGGTGTAACCAATTTCATTTCTTCAATCAGGTTTTTGGCTCCGGCATATTTGTCGATTACGAATAAAACATAGCGCATGTCAACCATAATATTCCTACATATTGAAGGGTCGTATTGGATGTCGCTCATAGTTCCTTCCCAAACACGGTCAAAATTCAATCCGATTAGGTTGCCGTTGGCGTCTAAAGCAGGGCTTCCAGAATTTCCTCCTGTCGTATGATTCGTTGCAATGAAAGCCACTGGCATTTTTCCGTTTTTATCAGCATACTGACCATAATCTTTCGCATTGTATAAATCGATCAGCTTCTGAGGAACGTTGAACTCATAATCGCCTGGGATGTGTTTTTCCATCACTCCGTCCAAATAGGTCATTGGTTCGTAGCTTACTGCATCACTTGGTTTATAGCCTTTTACTTTTCCGTAAGTAACACGAAGGGTGCTGTTGGCATCCGGGAAAATACGTGCTGATTTCGGGCTTAATTCCAAGATTGCTTTCATGTATGTGCGTTGCAGTGCGATGTTTTTTAGGTTTAATTCGTCGTATTTCGGAGCAACATTTTTATTGTAAGCGTCAGCAATGGTTTTTACAAGTGCAAATCCCGGATCCTGATTCATTTTAGCGATTACGGATTTTACATCGCCTTCCAATAATCCTTTTAGCCCATCATAAGAAGTCAGTTTCGAATTGGTAAAAATGGATTTGGCTGTGGCTTCAGGGTTGATGTTCTTAATGCTTTCCGGTAAAAATTGTTGCGGTGATTTTTTAGAATACAATTCGATCAATTGCTCGAAAACTTTTTCGTCCACTTTAGCATTGAAATCTTTGTACAACGGTTCGAATCCAGCAATAAGGTTTGCTTTTCTATCTTTAAAAGCCTGTTCGCCTTTGGTGTTGTAAACCTGTTCTAATTGGTATAGTTTGTATCCGAAACTTAATATTTCGGTATTTCTTAAAACAACTTCCGAAAAGTAATCACGGGCCAATGCATAAGGAGCAATAGCGTTGTAAGTGGTTTTGAAATCGGCTAACACATTTCCGTATTCTGCTTGCTTACCTGCTTTTTCAACTTTAGAAGTGAAGTCTTTTTCAAATTGTTGTTTGTTGGCTACCGCATTTGTTTTTTTTAGGCCTTTTGATTCACCAATCCATTTTTTCCAGTAGTTAGCCACTTGTGCATATTTGGCGGCGTACTGAATTTTGATGGCATTGTCTTTTCTCATAAAACCGTCCTGCGTTTTTAAGGCGCGGTCACGGATTTCAATTTTAGCAGGATTTAATGAGTTAACGATTTGCTCTACGGCATACGAAGGCAGATATTCCTGTGTTCTTCCAGGGTAACCCATAACCATGGTAAAGTCGTTTTCTTTAACTCCTTTTATGGAAACCGGGAAGAAATGTTTCGGAGTGTAAGGTATGTTGTCTTTAGAGTATTCTGCCGGGCGGTTGTCTTTTCCTGCATAAATGCGGAACAATGAAAAGTCACCGGTATGACGCGGCCAAACCCAGTTGTCTGTATCGGAACCGAATTTTCCGATAGATGAAGGCGGTGCTCCTACTAAACGTACATCTTTATATGTTTCGGTAACGAATAAAAGATATTGGTTTCCGTCGTAGAACGTTCTGATGCTGTTTTCCTGCCATGTTTCTTTTGGAAGGTTCTTGTTCAGCATCGCAATGTTTTCCTGGATTTTCTTTTGTTTTTCTGTTTCTGACGGAAGATTAGCAACGCCTTCCAAAACTTTATTGGTAACATCGTCAATGCGGATGATAAAGGTTACGAATAAATCTTTGTTAGGAAGCTCGTCTTCCATTTTATAAGCCCAAAAACCGTCAGTTAAATAATCGTGTTCAACCGAAGAATGGCTCTGGATGTTGTCAAACCCACAGTGGTGGTTGGTCAGGATTAATCCTTTCGGAGAAATTACTTCGGCAGTACAGCCTCCGTCAAAATGCGGAACCGCATCTTTTAAACTGGAATGGTTTACGGAATAAATATCTTCAGCCGAGATTTTCATTCCCAAATTTTTCATTTCGGTTTCGTTCATTCCTTTCAGTAAAGAAGGAACCCACATGCCGCCTTGCTGAGCGTAGATTGGCAGAACGAATAAAATAATAAGGAGTCTTAAAAATTTCATTGTTTTGGTTATTAAAGGTGTTGTTGTACTATATGTTTCATTATTTTCCGATGATGTACCGTGAAATCGTTGGCAAGATACAATTTTTGCGCGTTTTCATTGTGTTCTTCTGTTTCCAGATAGATTATTTTCAGCTTCAGTCTTTGGGCTTCTGCTTGTGTAAATTGGACGGCTTCTTTCCCGATTCCTTTTCCCCGCATACTTTCAGAAAGGTACAATTCGTCAAGAAAGGCAATGGTTCCGCCGTATTCAAAACTGAAAACAAATGTCAGGATTAGATAGCCGATAATTTCTTGCTCACGGTAAATAAGCCATGCTTTTCCTAAATGTTCATTTTCGATAAATTCCCTGAAAAGCATTTTCGATTTTTCTGTATCAAATGGATAATTATCGATGGCGTAAAACTGCTGCATCAGTGGGATAATCTTCTCGATGTCTGATAAAGTCAGTGCTCTGAATTCTGTTTTCGGATGCATCTTACGGAAGAATATGTTTCAGAATCGTATTTGTTGCGCCTTTATTCATCTGAACAAAAGTCGAGCAGACATGTCCTTTTTCGTAGCGTTCGTCTTCATTTTGCACTAGTAAGTCAAAAGCCTGATTCAGTTCGCTTTGGTTGGTGATTGAAATACAGCCTTCAATATTTACCAAAGCCGTGGCTTCTGCAAAATGGGAATAATTTGGTCCAATCACAATCGGGATTCCGAAAGTTGCCGGCTCTAAAATGTTGTGTACGCCCGGGTTTCCGAAGCCTCCGCCCACATAGGCGATGTCAGCATAACTGTAAATTTTGGTCAAAATACCGATAGTGTCAATGATGAAAACCTGATATTCGGCAAGATTCTGACTGTCTTTTTCCGAAAATAAAACCGTTTTTTTGGCGATTTGCGATTTAAGATTGGCAATCTGCTCTGCTTTAATATTGTGTGGTGCAATGATGAATTTTACACTGCTATCCGATTGATTGATGTAATTTGTTAATAAAGATTCGTCTTTGGGCCACGAACTACCAATAACAATGGTTGTGGAGTCATTTTTGAATTCTTCGATGAAATCCAGTGAATTGTCGCGATCCAAAATGGAAACCACGCGGTCAAAACGGGTGTCGCCAGATACTTTTATGTTTTGAAAGCCGATACTTTGAAGCAGTTTTTTTGAGCTTTCATTCTGAACAAAAAAGTAGTTAATGTTTTTCAGTGCCTTTCGGTAAAAACCACCGTACCATTTAAAGAAACTTTGTTTTTCTCTAAAAATCCCCGAAATCAAATAGGTTTTGATATTCTGGTTTTTAAGTTCATTCAGGTAATTGGGCCAAAATTCATATTTGATGAAGAAAGCCATTTCCGGACGCGCCAGTTTTAAAAATTCCTTCACATTTTTTTGGGTGTCCAAAGGAAGATAAACGGTAGCGTGTGCTATATTGTTGTTTTTGCGGACTTCATACCCGGATGGTGAAAAGAACGTTACCAGAATTTTATGGTTTGGGAATTTTTCTTTGATCTGTTCCATGACCGGAAGTCCCTGTTCGTATTCTCCTAGCGAGGCGGCATGAAACCAGATGGTTTTGTCGGAAGCTGAAATTTTAGAGGATAGCGTATCGAAAACTGACTTTCGGCCATCTACAAATAATTTAAGTTTTGAACTGAATAAGGCCGCAATCTGCAACAGAAAACCGGCTATTTGAACCACCAGATTATAGAGGAAAAACATAACTTTTCTTTTGTCGCGCTAAATTACGGTTTCTTTTCGTTATCCATAAATCATTCTGGTTTAATTCGTACTTTTGCGTGTTTTAAAAATCGTTTTTCAAATGAGAAAATTACAAATGGTTGACCTGAAAAGTCAATACGAAAAAATAAAAGATACCGTAAACGCTTCTATTCAGGAGGTTTTAGATACTAATACTTACATTAACGGACCGCAAGTACAGAAGTTTCAAAAGAGTCTTGAAGATTATTTAGGAGTTAAACATGTGATACCGTGTGCTAATGGTACTGATGCGCTTCAGATTGCCATGATGGGGTTAGGACTTGAGCCTGGTGATGAGGTAATCACGGCGGATTTTACTTTTGCTGCGACAGTTGAGGTAATCGCTTTGCTGCGCCTTACACCTGTTTTGGTAGATGTGGAAATGGATAATATGAACATTTCCATTGAAGCCATTAAAAAAGCGATCACTCCAAAAACCAAGGCAATTGTTCCGGTTCATTTGTTCGGTCGTGCGGCTAATATGGATGCCATAATGGATATTGCCAAAGAACACAATTTATATGTAATCGAAGATAATGCTCAGGCAATCGGTGCTGATTTTACCGGAAGAGATGGTGCGAAACGAAAAGTGGGAACTATTGGTCACGTAGGGGCGACATCATTCTTTCCTTCTAAAAACTTGGGTTGCTATGGTGACGGCGGTGCAATTTTTACCAATGATGATGACTTGGCTCACACACTGCGCGGTATCGTAAATCACGGTATGTACGTTCGTTACCATCATGATGTGGTTGGTGTGAATTCTCGTTTGGATAGTGTACAGGCAGCAGTTTTGAATGCTAAATTGCCTTTTTTGGATTTGTACAATGAGGCGAGACAAAACGCGGCCCGAAAATATTCAAAAGGATTTGAAGGTCATAAAAATATCATTACGCCAGTTATTCCGGATGAATGCGATTGGCATGTTTTCCACCAGTATACGTTACGTATCATTGATGCAAATCGTGATGCACTAATGGATCACCTTCAGGCAAAAGGAATTCCTTGTGCCATTTATTACCCGATTCCGTTGCACAGTCAGAAGGCTTATTTGGATTCAAGATACAAAGAGGAAGATTTTCCGGTAACAAACCAATTAGTAAAAGAGGTGATATCATTGCCGATGCACACTGAGTTAGATGACGAGCAAATCAGCTTTATTGTCGATTCAGTTCTTGAATTTTTTAAATAACAGGTTATAAAGTGTATTTTTGTAACAATGTAATCGATTATTGTTTAAATTCAAAACACTTCACGAGATGAAAATATTGGTAACTGGAGGATTGGGTTTTATCGGATCGCATACAGCGGTAGAATTGCAAAATCAAGGTTTTGATGTTGTTATTGTTGATGATTTATCGAATTCTTCTCTTGATGTTTTAGATGGGATTTCAAGAATTACGGGTAAGACGCCTATTTTTGAGAAATTGGATTTGCGCGAGAAAAATACCGTTCAGAATTTTTTTAAGCGCCATTCTGATATTTCCGGTGTGATTCATTTTGCTGCGTCAAAAGCAGTAGGGGAAAGTGTTGAAAACCCGTTGATGTATTACGAAAACAACATCAGCTCACTAGTGTATCTGCTTCAGGAGTTGGAGAAAAAAGGCAATGCTAATTTTATTTTCAGTTCTTCGTGTACAGTTTATGGTCAGGCTGAAAAAATGCCAATTACCGAAGATGCACCTGTTCAGCAAGCTATCTCGCCTTATGGAAATACGAAGCAAATCGGAGAGGAAATAATTAAAGACGTTGTAAAAGTGTCCGATATCAATGCTGTTTTACTTCGTTATTTTAATCCGATAGGTGCGCATCCTAGTGCCGAAATTGGTGAGTTGCCAATAGGTGTACCTCAGAATTTAGTGCCGTTTATTACACAAACAGGAATTGGATTGCGCCAGGAATTGTCTGTTTTTGGAGATGATTATCCAACACCGGACGGAACCTGCATCCGCGATTATATTCATGTGGTTGATTTGGCAAAAGCCCATGTGGTAGCTTTAAGACGTTTGCTTGAAAAGAAAAATGTGGAAAAGACAGAAGTTTTCAATGTAGGAACAGGGAAAGGGAGTTCTGTTTTAGAAGTTATTCACGCATTTGAAAAGGTAAGCCAGCAAAAATTACCATATAAGATAGTAGGGAGAAGAGAAGGGGATGTTATCTCCGCTTATGCAAATACAGATAAAGCTAATAAGGTTCTGGGATGGAAAGCTGAATCTACCTTAGAAGAGGCATTAAGCAGCGCCTGGAAATGGGAACAGAAAATAAGAAAAGCGATAAAAGTAAATAGCTAATAAATAAAAACTCCCAAATCAACGATTTGGGAGTTTTTATTTGTAAAGATTTATTTTATAAAAAAGACCGGATAAACCGGTCTTTAAAAATTACTTTTTAGCATCTTCTTTAACTTCTTTTGCAGCTTCTTCTACTTTTTGAGCACCAGCAGCAGCAGCATCAGCAGCCTTAACAGTAGCAGTGTCAGCAGCAGCTTCAACAGCAGCAGCAGCAGTATCTACAGTTTCAGTCATTTCTGTTGCAGCAGCATCAGTTGCCTCTTCCATTTTCTCTTCAGTTTTTTCTTTACAAGAAACCATCAATGCTCCAACAAAAGCTAAAGCTAAAAGTGTTTTTTTCATTTTTTAATTTTTAAGAATTAATAATTATTTATACTTATGGGTAAAATTAATTTTTTTTTTTAATTAAAAACATTTCGAAGTAAAAATTTTATCCAAATTTTGTTTCTAAAATTAAGCCGAAATGGTTTGTGCTTCTTTATTGATTTTGTTAACCAATCCAACCAATACTTTTCCAGGGCCAACTTCTGTAAATGATGTTGCTCCATCGGCAATCATTTGCTGTACTGACTGTGTCCATTTTACCGGGGCTGTCAATTGGATAATCAGGTTCTTTTTGATTTCATTCGCATCGGAAACAGCACTTGCCGTTACGTTTTGGTATACTGGGCAAACAGGGGTGTTGAATGTTGTAGCTTCGATTGCAGCAGCCAGTTCTTCACGTGCCGGCTCCATCATAGGAGAGTGGAATGCGCCACCAACCGGTAAGATTAAGGCGCGTTTTGCTCCGGCTTCTTTCATTTTTTCGCAAGCTTCTTCTACTGCTTTCAATTCTCCGGAAATTACCAATTGTCCCGGACAGTTATAGTTAGCCGCTACTACGACACCGTCAATAGAAGCACAAATGTCTTCTACAATTTTATCTTCTAGATTTAATACAGCGGCCATAGTAGATGGAGTGATTTCACAAGCTTTCTGCATCGCTAAAGCACGTTGTGAAACCAGTTTCAATCCGTCTTCAAACGATAAAGTTCCATTGGCAACCAAAGCTGAAAACTCACCTAATGAGTGTCCTGCTACCATTTCAGGTTTGAAATCTTCTAACGTTTTCGCTAAAATAACCGAGTGTAAAAATACCGCCGGTTGTGTAACTTTGGTTTCCTTTAGTTGTTCAGCCGTACCTTCAAACATGATGTCGGTGATGCGGAATCCTAATATTTCGTTGGCTTTTTCGAACAGTTCTTTCGCAACAGCCGAATTTTCATATAAATCTTTGCCCATTCCGGTGAATTGTGCACCCTGACCCGGGAATACATATGCTTTCATCTTTTCTTGATTTAGTTTTATGATGCAAAAATAAGGTTTTTTTTAGAAGCGTAAACATTCGGGCATTTTTGGAATCGTCGTTCCCGCTGTCCGCTATATCCCCGCTTTTCGGCGGGGGATGTCACTCCCATCGGGGCTATGGAGAAAGCATCTTTTGTGTCAATAAAAAAAGCCTGCCATTCAAAGTGAACTACAGGCTTTTCATCATCAATCAAAAAGTTTTCTTCTGAAATATTATTGTCTTACCAGTTGTATTTCGATGTCGAATTTTACAATGTCACTTAATAAAAAGCCTCCGTTATCCAGTGGTGAGTTCCATTTTAATCCCCAGTCATTTCGGTCTACTTCTCCGAAAATATTGATGCCTACTTTGGTAGTGCCCCAAGGGTCGGTCATCAGTCCGCTGAATTGGGCTGGTAATTTTACGAATTTCGTAACGTCCCTGATGGTTAAATCACCGGCTAATTCATAATTTTCATTATCTACCTTGGTGAATGAGGAGACTTTGAAAGTTATTTTTGGATATTTTTCTACATTAAAGAAATCGGCACTTTTTAAGTGATTGTCACGGTCAGGGCTCCTTGTATCTACCGAACCGGCGTCGACATAGAATTCAATCACCGCTTTGCTGAAATCATCGTCTTCGGTAATAATGTTTACATCAAAACTGCTAAATCTTCCGGATAAGTTGGTAAACATCATGTGTTTTACCCTAAAGGTCACTTCGGAGTGTATGGGGTCGATTATCCATTTTGTTGTTGCCATGACTTTGATTTTTTAAGTTTTTATCTGGTACTACAAAGGTACTTAAGTATTGATATTCATTTACTTAACCTAGGTTAAGAAATTCAGTCTCCGTCACAGTTTTTAGTAAGAATGCTGTTGACTGTGGTTTCGACTGAAAACTCCTTCATTACAAAGCAATGGTTTTCTCATCAACCAAAACTTGTTTGCCTTGAAAAGCTGTTTATTGTTTTACAAACTGTAATTCGATTTCCAATTTTACCTCTTCACCGACTAAAACACCACCTGCTTCCAAAGCAGAGTTCCAGTTTAACCCCCAGTCTTTTCGGTTGATTTTTCCATTAATGGTAAATCCTGCTTTGGTATTTCCCCAGGGATCGGTCATAAGACCGCTGAATTCTACAGGAAGTTTTACGAATTTGGTTATACCTCTCAATGACAAATCGCCTGCGATTTCGTAGTTCTCACCACTAGCTTTCGTGAACGATGATGTTTTAAATGTCATTGTAGGATGGTTTTCTGCATCGAAGAAATCGGGACTTTTTAAGTGGTTGTCACGGTCTGCGTTTCTGGTATCTACCGAGTTGATATCAGCTGAAAACTCTATTGTCGATTTTGTGAAATCATCTCCTTCGGTAATTATATTCGCATCATAAGTAAGAAATTTTCCGGATACGTTAGTAAACATCATGTGTTTTACTTTAAATCCTATTTCTGAATGCGTTGGGTCAATTGTCCATTTTGTAGTTGCCATAATTTTATTTTTTTAAATGTTGTTATTGTAATTTGATGAGGCAAAATTACGTTGTGATTGTTGTTCAGGTACTTAACCTGGATTAAGAAATTATTTTTTAGAATTGCATAGGAACTTCCATAAGTAAAAATTCAGCTTCCGAATCCGCTTTGATGGAAACTTTGTCAATATCCCAGATACCAAATCCGTCTCTTTTGTTTAATGCCTGTCCGTTTACAGTTATGTCGCCATTCAGCACGAAAACATACAACCCGTTGCTTTGTTTTTTGAAATGGTAATCAGTTGTAATATCCTTGTCGAATTTCCCTAAGTGAAACCAAGCGTCCTGATGAATCCAAACTCCCGCATCGTCTGGATTAGGAGAAAGAATTTGTTGCAATTTGTTGTGACGGTCTTCTTGATTAAGTGTAATTTGATCGTATCTTGGTTTTACACCTCTTTTATTTGGGATTACCCAAATCTGAAGAAATTTCACCTGCTCATCTTGATTCTTGTTGTATTCGCTGTGCTGTACTCCGGTTCCGGCGCTCATCACCTGAATGTCACCGTTTTTAATCACGGTTTTATTGCCTATACTGTCCTGATGCTCCAAATCACCTTCCAACGGAATACTGATGATTTCCATATCTTGGTGCGGGTGTTTTCCGAAGCCCATTCCGGCTGCAACGGTATCGTCGTTCAATACACGAAGGGCTCCAAAATTCATGCGCTCCGGGTTGAAATAATTAGCAAAACTGAAGGTGTGATAACTTTGCAGCCAACCGTGATTTGCATTTCCTCGTGTATCGGCTTTGTGTAAAATGATGTTTTCCATGATTTTAGAATTGGTGTTTTGAATATGATTGAACCCTACAGTTTCTTCTGTGGATTCAGAAGTTTCTTTAGCAAGTGCAGAGCCTGTAATTATCGCTCCGCTGCCTAAAAGTGTTTTTCGGATAAAATCTTTTCGGTTCATAACTTTGATTTTGATAGGACAAAGTTATGTTGTTGATAGGGCTGAAGCCCTTAACCTAGATTAAGAAATGTTTTTTGGAGATGTTGAGGCTCTAAGGGACTATGATCATTATTTTTTCAGAAGCCTGGCTTTCATTTTGCTGAAAAACTCCGGGGTAACTCCAATGTAAGAAGCGATCTGCTTTTGAGGAAGGCAATTGACCAGTTCTGGATATTTTTTAGAGAATTTGTCGTATCGGGCTTCGGCGGTAAAAGTCATGTTGTCAATTAATCGCTGTTGATTGGCAATTAAAGAGTTTTCAATAAGGATACGGAAAAAACGCTCCATTTTAGGAACCTGAAGGTATAATTTCTCCTGATTTTCTTTTGAAAGCAAAATGACTTCGGCTTCTTCGTTGGTTTCTATGAAGAGTTGTCCCGGTCGTTGTGACAGAAAACTGTACATGTCGGCAATCCACCAGCCTGGGCAGGCAAAATTCATTACGTGTTCCACGCCGTTTTCGTCTATGGTGTAGCTTCGAAGGATTCCCTTTAGCACAAAAAAAGAATGTGTGCATATTTTTCCTTCCTCCAAAAGTATGGTCTTTGCCTTATAATGATCGGTTTCGATTAATGACAAAACACTTTCCTGCTCCTCATTGGTTAGCTCAACATGTTTGGCGATATTTTCTAATAAGGTCTTCATCGGATGAATCCAAATGTACGAAAAAGTTGGTGTAAATATATGTAAGGAGAATCTTGCTTTTTTGAAAACTGTTATCTTTTTCAGCCTGTGGGTTGCTTTTGCTTATTCTTAGGTCTGTAGTCCTCAAATGTTTATTCAAAAAAAAACACCCCGTTTTACATCAATTTATTTAGAGTAAAACGGGGTATAATTTTATTTGTAATTCTTTGTCCTGTGGCTATCTTTTCAGACTAGGGCATCAAAACTTTTCTGGTGACAGTCTTTTGGTCTTCTAAAGTAACCTTCACGATCAGCATTTGTGATGTTGCCGGAATAGCATCGGTGTCGAATTCATTTGAGTGAATGCCTTTTTTAGAGAAAACCAATTTTCCTAAAAGATCACGAACTTCGATACTTGAAATGCTTGAAGCGCCTGACAATACAGAAAGATGTTGTGCTTTGGTAATAATTCTGATATCAGTATTGTTATTGTCTACTGTGTTAACCCCTAGCGTTCCTCTATTGAAACGTAATTCAAAACGATCATTGAATGTTCCGCTGGTTGTTGTAAATGTAAATGAACCAGCTTTTAAATCGTGATAAATTCCTGTTGTTTTGTCCAATAAGTAAATATCCTGATTTGCGAAAAGACCGTCAAAATTTTCTAAATTAACTGTCAGGTCTCCACTGACAGATGTCGTATATCCAATAGGTACAATATCTGTTGTCTGGAAAGGTAAACTACGTCCCTGAATAGATAATTTTTCGTTAGACAACAATGAGTAAATTGAAATTACATTTTCTGATGGAAGTGTTTTTCCATCGAATAATCTGTCTAATCCGTTTGTAGCTTCCTGAATGTAACCTACTAATGCTTCGTTGTATTTTCCTTGTGTGTTGCTTAATGAAATCCAAACACGGTGTTTTTCTAAAGCTATCGGTGTTGTATTGGTGTTGTTGCCGTTTTCTCCATTTCTGAAGAACTGGTTATTGTCACCCTGTACACGCATGTTGTTTTTAAAAGTAGCCCAGTAGGTGGTGTTGTTATTCAAAGCAGGATTAGCATCAATAAAGAATCCCTGGCCGGCTGCTACTTTTCCTGTCGGTACAATACCGCCTCCTGAAAGTGCTTGAGATCCTGTTCCAACCCCACCGGTAAGATTGTATTTGGCATAGTCATTTACGTCATAATTGTAAGTCCAATCTCCTTGCGTATTGCTGCTGATCGGGGTATTATGTGTCCAAAGATAAATAGTACCATTTACAATATCTTTATTAGCCGGATCGGTTAGGAATAAGTCAATATTAATTGCAGATGGATAAGGGTTTCCGATTAAGTTAAGGGTTCCTGTTCCTCTTTTTATTGGTGTTGTTATGATACCGTTGTTAGGTATGCCTGCGAAAGAGGTTTCTACAACTTGTGGTGATGTGTAAGTGCCTGGAGCTCTTCCAATATAACCTAGTCCCGGAGCCATAATATTGTTTCCGTACTTGCGTACCCAACATTGTGATGCAACATTACTAATGGTTGGATCGTAAGCGTAAAACAGGGAGTTTGTTGCCAGCTGACTTAAGGTGGCATCGGCTACCGGTGCAGACCAATAGGTGTAATCATATTTTTTTAACGGGGTGGTTTTTCTTTTGTAAGTGATATTTCCAATGTTTGCAACATCATTGGTTTGCAACAAGCTACTATCGTCTTCAAAAGTTAAGGAACCGCCCGTTACGGTGATTTTATCCGTTACGGTTAGGGTGTGTCCTTGTCTAATTACCACGTTTCCTGAAACTATCTGGCAAGAGCAAGCCGAAATATCTGTAGGTAAATTATAATCTCCATTGAATACTATTATTTCGGTGCCTGTCGGTGCAGAGCCTGATGACCATTCAGTTCCGTTCCATGTGTTTGTGTTAATAGGGCTAATAGTTACGCTTGAAGATGCTGGAGAGGTACAAGTTCCTAAAGTAGCTGTCACGGTATACGTTCCCGCCGGAGCTGTAACGATACCTGCTGAGTTGCTTACCCCTGTTGATGGAGAAAAAGCATATGTATAAGTTGCGTTGTAATTCGTAATAGTGAAACTTCCTGTTGAAACCGTACACGTTGGTTGTGTAACAGAACCTAATGTTGGTTGAGCCGGAGTTACGGGTTGTGCATTAACCGTTACGCTTGAAGATACTGGAGAGGTACAAGATCCTAAAGAAGCTGTTACGGTATACGTTCCTGTCGGAGCTGTTACGTTCGCACCAGTTATCGTAGCTCCAGCTGGTGCTATGGTATAGGCGTAACTAGCGTCATAATTTGTAATAGTGAAGCTTCCAGTTGAAACTGTACAGGTTGGTTGTGTAACCGAACTTAAAGTTGGTTGTGAAAGAGCAGCAGTTACCGTTAATTCACCAAAGTGGCCATTTTTTGCACATCCGCCACTTGTTATTTTAAGTCTGTACTGATAACCGTTCATCGTCATTGTGACAGCATTAATGGTAAGGGCAAGAGTATTTATTCCTGAATATGCTGTGTCCGCAGTTGTCAAGTCCTTCCAGCCTGTTCCGTTATTGATTTGCCACTGATAGGTAGCGCCGCTTACTCCTGTTAAAACGGTAAAGGTAGTATTGGATCCTTCGCACACGGGGCCGCTGTCTGAAGGGGCATTTGCTGTGAAAGGGCAAGTCCCACCAAGTATAACTGTGTTTATTAAGTCTATCAAAGTAGAATTCTCACCGCTAATGGGAGCTCCCGGATTTGCTGTTTCTATATCTGTGATTACCGTTGCATTTGGGTTCATGGGATAGATCTGATTAGTTCCCTGTCCTCCAGTTAGGTTAATATTACCAATAATATTTCCGCCTACAATTACGTTTCCTTGATTTTGTATTGCAGAAATCGCCGGACTGGAGAGATTCCCTGTGATAATAACGTCTCCTTTCCAAAAATTAGTCTTGCCTTCATTGGTGTAATTTCCATAGACAATTAAAGTGCCGCTTTGGGTTATATTGAATTCCCCTGTTGACTTTACTGTAAAATTTCCATTGACTGAACTGCTGCCAACGGTAAGTCTTTTGGTGCCAGTTAAATTAAGGATTCCGTGAATGGTTACGCTTTTAGCAAACGCATCTACATCAATGTCGACTGTTATTCCTTGAGGGATAATAACGTCGTCGGAACTTGTCGGTATCCCAGTTGTATTCCAATTGTTTGGATCACTCCAGTTTGTTGAAACAGAACCATTGAAGGTTTTTTGGGTTGCAAATGCAGAAAGACTAATAAGTAAGGTAAAAATCGATAGAAGTAACAGATTTTTCGTCATGATATTTTGTTTTTTTTGAAATATTCACTTAGGGGTGTATTTCGATGCAAAGATACTTTGACAGCATTCACCTCTTTTAAAAAAATCGTTAAAATGTATTAAAAAGTCTTTGAAATACAGCACTTTAGGATTTTATAAAATTATTACTACTTTATTCTTGTGTATCTTTAACTTAAAGCGTGATATTTGTTTTAAAAAGCATGTTTATTGATTTTTTCTAACAGTTGGGTTTTGGTCTAAATAGGGGAAGATTTGAAAAATGGCACTTTTTTGTTCTTTGAAGATGAAATAATGATAATTTTTGAGGTTAAAAATGCGCTTATTTTGTCATATGTGTAATAAAAACACGATCACTTTAATCGGCAATTGAATGTGTTTTTTTAAAAATCAATTTTTTTAAATAGAGAAATTAATTTTTCTCTTCGATTAATTTGAAAGAAGTAGCTTTAAAGCGATCGTCAACGATGGTTCCGGATTTTTCTGCTTTGCGATTGTATTGCAAAAGTCGTCTTCGCATGGATGTCGCGTGTTGGTTTATGGAGGTTCCGTCAACGAAATATGATTTTCCTATATGCGGACTGCAAAATCACAGCCTTTTCCCTTCATCCCAAACTGATACTCTCCACAGGCTGTTTCCAAGATTTGGGTTTTGGTTTATTCTTTTTCTCTCGAGATAGTGCAATAGTTGTTGCTCCTATCAGAAATTAAAAAATTTGCCTTTCATTAAAATGTAAAAGTTCGATCTCTTAAGTAATTGTTTCGGTCTATATTATCATACTTTGAGGATTATAATTGTGGTGAGGTACTAGAGAATTCTGATACCTGTCAGAATTGTTAATTGGTGCTTTGCCTTTTTTTAGGTGTGCAGTCCCCAAATGTTTATTCAAAAAAACACCCCGTTTTACATCAATTTATTTAGAGTAAAACGGGGTGTAATTTTATTTGCAATTCTTTGTCCTGTGACTATCTTTTTCAGACTAAGGCATCAAAACTTTTCTGGTGACATTCTTCTGGTCTTCTAAAGTAACCTTCACGATCAGCATTTGTGATGTTGCCGGAATGGCATCGGTATGGAATTCATTGGTGTGGATTCCTTTTTTGGAGTAAACCAATTTTCCTAAAAGATCACGAACTTCGATACTTGAAATACTTGAAACGCCTGACAATACAGAAAGTTGTTGTGCTTTGGTAAAAATTCTAATGTCTGTATTGTTATTGTCTGCTGTGTCAGTCCCCAACGTTCCTCTATTGAAACGTAATTCAAAACGGTCGTTGACTGTTCCGCTGGTTGTTGTAAATGTAAATGAACCAGCTTTTAAATCGTGATAAATTCCTGTTGTTTTGTCCAATAAGTAAATATCCTGATTTGTGAAAAGACCGTCAAAGTTCTCTAAATTAATGGTCAGATCTCCGTTGATAGATGTCGTATATCCGATAGGTACTATGTCTGTTTCCTGGAAAGGTAAACTACGTCCCTGAATCGATAGTTTTTCGTTAGATAACAATGAATAAATTGAAATCACGTTTTCAGAAGGAAGTGTTTTTCCGTCAAACAATCTGTCTAATCCGTTAGTCGCTTGATGGATATATCCTACCAAAGCTTCGTTATATCCTCCTTGTGTGTTGCTTAATGAAATCCAAACGCGGTGTTTTTCTAAAGCTATCGGTGTTGTATTTGTGTTGTTACCGTTTTCTGCATTTCTGAAGAACTGGTTATTGTTGCCTTGTACGCGCATGCTGTTTTTAAAAGTAGCCGTGTACGTCCCGTTAGGTAAGCCTGCATTGGCATCGATAAAGAATCCTTGACCGGCTGCTATTTTTCCTGTCGGTTTAGGGCCTCCGCTACCTGCAGGAGCCGTTCCAACCCCACCGCTAAGATTGTATTTAGCATAATCATTAACTGTGTAATTGTAAACCCAATCTCCTGGAATAGTATTACTTATTGGGGTGTTATGTGTCCAAAGATAAATAGTACCGTTTACAATTGGTGCATTAGCCGGATCGGTTATAAATAAATCAATATCAATTGCAGAAGGGTAAGGGTTTCCGATTAAGTTAAGTTCAACCGTTCCTTTTTTTATAGTTGTGTTAATCACTCCGTTGTTAGGTGTTCCTGCAAAAGAGGTTTCTACAATTTGGGGTGTTGTGTATGCCGGCGCTCTTCCTATATAACCTTGTCCGAGAACCATACTATTGTTCCCGTACTTGCGTACCCAACATTGTGACGGAACACTACTAATGCTTGGATCGTAAGCATAAAACAGAGAGTTTGTTGCCAACTGACTTAAGGTAGCATTGGCTACCGGTGCAGACCAGTAGGTGTAATCGTATTTTTTTAACAGAGTGGTTTTTCTTTTGTAAACAATGTTTCCGGTGTTCACAGCGCTGTCATTGATCTGTACTAAACTACTTTTGTCTTCGAAAGTTAATGAGCCTCCTGAAACAGTAACTCCATTTGTTATTATCAGATTATTTTCGGAATTAATGACAACAGTACCTGAATTTACCTGGCAGGAACATCCTGCTAAATCCGAAGTAGAAGAAAAATCCCCGTTAAATACTATTAGTTCTGTTCCTGTAGGTGCAGATCCGCTTGACCATGCAGTTCCATCCCAAGTATTTGTGTCAATGGACTTAATTGCTGCACTTGCAGATGCTAAAGAAGTGCATGAACCTGAATTGGCAGTCACTGTATACGTTCCTGCCGGAGCTGTTACGTTCGCGCCAATTCTGGTTGCCCCAGCAGGTGATATTGTATAGGTGTAACTAGCGTCGTAATTAGTAATGGTGAAACTCCCCGTTGAAACAGTACAAGTTGGTTGTGTAACCGGACCTAATGTTGGAGTTGTTAAAGATGGTGTATTAAGCGTTACACTTGAAGAATCTAATGACGTACAGGGGCCTGTAGTTGCAGTTACTGTATACGTTCCTGCCGGAGCTGTTACGTTCGCGCCAATTCTGGTTGCCCCAGCCGGTGTTATTGTATAGGTGTAACTAGCGTCATAATTTGTAATGGTGAAACTTCCCATTGAAACAGTACAAGTAGGTTGTGTGACCGAACCTAATGTTGGAGTTGCCGGAGGAGGTGGTGTATTAAGCGTTACACTTGTTGAGGGTAGTGATGAACACGCTCCCCATGTTGCCGTAACGGTATAAGTACCCGCTGGAGCTGTTACGTTTGCACCAGTTCTGGTTGCACCAGCTGGTGATATCGTATAGGTGTGAGTCGCGTTGTAATTTGTAATAGTGAAACTTCCTGTAGGTGTAGCACAAGTTGGTTGAGTAACGGAGCCCAATGTTGGTTGTTGGGTCAGAGTAGGCGGATTAAGCACTACAGATCTTATTCCTGAAATACAACCTTCAGTATTTTTAGCTGTTACGTTATAAGTGCCAGCTGCTAAGCCCGAAAATATACCTGTAGTGTTAGTGTATGTGGTACCATCGATACTGTATGTTATTCCAACACCAGTTGGCGAAGTTAATGTTATAGTTCCCGTTGTTGTACTACAATTAGGCTGTGTAACTGAACCAGCTGGCGTTGTCGGAGTTGATGGTTGTGGGTTAACCGTTACACTTGTAGCCGTGGAAATACATCCTGCGGCACTTTTTACAGTTACGTTATATGGTCCGGGATTTACGTTGGTGAAAGTTGTGGAACTTTGGTATGTGCTTCCGTTAATGCTGTATGTCAAACCTGATCCTGTAGGACTGCTTATTGCAATTGTTCCTTTCGATATAGTACAAGACGGTTGCGTAACTGTTACAGTCGGTTGGGTAGGTATACTGTTGACGATTATGGTAATGGCTTTTCTAGGGGTAGTGATGAATCCTAAAGTGGTGGCTTCAGCATAATATGTAGTTGTAGTTGTCAAAACTGGTGTGTTGAACGTTGCGTCTGTGGAAACGACATTGTCGCTGGCATCATACCACTTAAATGTTGATGGGAAAAAGCTTGGAGTTCTTGATGCAGTTAATGTAGAGGTGCCAGAGCCACAAATTGAAGCAGGACTGGCGGTAGCAGTAACAACAGGATATCCTCCGTTAGTAACGAAATTGCTAAAATTACTTAGTGCCAAAGAGCCATTGCAATTGGCAACCCTGATGAGGCCAACCCAAATTCCTCTTGAAGCGTTGCAAGAAGAAGCTGTTACGTTTCCGCCATTTTGAACTATAACTGCTGAATTGTTATCCAAGGATAAATTACTGTCAGTTGTGAAATTAATAGTGGCGTTGTTTCTTATGACTAACTGAATTGAGCCTAAGCAAGTTAAGTCTAAACTACTATTCATTGTTAAAGTGGTGCTGGCAACCCCATCTCCTATGAAAATTGTGGAACAGCCACTATATGAAGCACAACTTAATGAACTTGCATTAACTGTTCCGGTGATGGTGCATTGTCCGATAGCATTAAAAGAAAATAAAATGAAGGCAAATAGTAATAGTAGGTTTTTTCTCATAATATTTGTATAAAATTACGAAGCTATAATTTCTTACAAAAATATTTTGACCTATTTTGAAGAGTGAAAAAAATCGACTAAGTGTGTAAAAACATCGACGAAATGCATTTATTGAAAATTAGTAATTTTAATCCTATGTTTTTTTTGCGTGTTTTAAGTTTATTTTCTGTTTATTTTACACCGATTAGAATTTTTGTTATTTCTTTAAGAGTGTATTTTTTGATTTTAGTATGCTAAAATCAGAATAATAAGTTTTTTTTGATTAAAATAATCGAATTTTGACAATATGAAGTGAGGGAATTCTTCCTTTGTTATATTCGCAAAAAAAACACGTTCACTTTAATCTGTAAGAGAACGTGTTTTTAAAATCAAATTTTTTTAGTGGAGGAATTATTTTTTCTCTTCGACTAATTTGAAAGAAGTAGCTTTAAAACGATCTTCAACGATGGTTCCGGATACTTCAGCTTTACGAATGGTATTGCAAAAACCGTCTTCCGCATGAGCATCTCCGTGATCGTCAATGGAGGTTCCGTCAACAAAATATGATTTTCCATCGATGCGGACTGCTAAATCACAGCCTTTTCCTTTCATCCCAAACTGACACTCTCCGCAGGCGGCTTCCACGATTTGTGCTTTTGGTTGTTCTTTTTTCTCTTGAGATAGTGCAGTAGTTGTTGCTCCTATCAGAAATAAAAATATTATGCTTTTCATCAATAACTAAATATTCGATCTTTTATATAATTGTTTCTGTCTCTATTGTCAATACTTTGTGGGGTGTAAATGATATGAGATGGGCCTGTATTTCTTTTCCTGTCGTCTTTGTAAATAGGTGCTTTTATATATCTGTTGTTTCCCTTTGCATTAAATGTCATCGGTAATGTATAAACTCTTTTTACATTCGTGACCAAGCTTTCAATAGGAGCAAAATTTGGGAGGCTTTCAAAGGCTTCAATTATTTTTTGCTCAAATTTTTCATCTACTAAGCCTCGACGTAAAATTTTAATATTTTCAGTTTTGCCAGATTCGTTAACAGAAAAATTGACCATTATTTGTACCATATGTACTCCTTCTGGGAGTGAGGGCTTGTGCCCCGATAGTTTATTGTATATGTGCTTGTATATTTTTGTGGTGCTACAACTTATTTTGTTGTGATCGAACTTTTCATTCTGACAGCCTTCCAAAATTGGAGGGATATTAGTAACTTCCTTTTTCTCGGCGAATATGGCTTTTAATTTTCTTTCATTAACTGTGAATTTTGCCTCCATATTTATCTTGTAATCCATGGCCTTATTGGTTTCAGGATTGAGTGCAGGGACAAATTTTGGAAGCGAATTAATCATCAATTTCATGTAATTGTCAAGTGTTTTTACACCTGTGTCTATTTGAATGGAATCCATCGGTGTTGTTCCATCCGAAGATATTAAATAGGCTACGTTAAAGCTGATGGAATCATTTTCTTTCAGTCCTAATCTTCTAATAAAAACACTGTCTGTTTTTGTTTCAATATGCTTAAGTGTTTTGAACCTAATGTCTTCAAGCTTTTTTTCCTTATTTGACTTTGCATCACTTCCATTAAAAGTTGGGGCTGATTTGCTGGCCGTTTGATAAGGGTTTTGAGAAAAACTTAAAAAGAAAAACAATAGGAATAGAAGTGTAAAAACCTTTTTCATTTAAATCTACATTAGAAAATAAGGCAGTAAAATTAAGAATTTACTGTAACTAATGCAGCGGTTTTTTTTGCTCTTTCCACTACTTCTTCCACTGGAGTATCCAAGTGGTCATTAGATAAAACAACTCCCATTCGTCTATAAGGTCTGGAAGTCGGCTTTCCGAAAACCCTAAAATCGGTTTTTGACAAACTTGCGACTTTTTCGATTCCGGTATACGTTGGGTTTTCTGAGTTTTCAGAAGCTAAGATTACCGCACTGGCACCTACTTTTTCAAGGGTGATTTCAGAAATCGGCCAGCCTAAAATAGCGCGTAAATGTAGTTCAAACTCGTTGAAGTTCTGAGTTCCAGACAAGGTAACCATTCCCGTGTCGTGAGGGCGTGGGGATAATTCTGAAAAATACACACCTTCATCGGTCAGGAAAAATTCAACGCCAAAAAGTCCGGCCCCACCTAAAGCTCCGGTTATTTTTCTTGCCATATCCTGGGCTTCCTCTATGTCTTTTTGGGAAACCCGCGCCGGCTGCCAGCTTTCCTGATAATCACCTCGTTCCTGTCTGTGTCCTATTGGTGCACAAAATAAAGTATGTTTGTTGTTCTGTGTAACGGTCAGTAAGGTGATTTCCGAATCGAAATTCACAAACGCTTCCACGATAACTTCAATGATGTCACCTCGGGAACCATCAACGGCGTAATTCCAGGCTTTTTCTATATCGGCTTCCGTTTTTATGGTAGATTGTCCTTTTCCGGAAGAGCTCATCAGTGGTTTTACCACGCAGGGAATACCTACTTCGGCTACAGCTTTTTCTAATTCTTCTTTGGTTGTGGCATATCTGTAATTGGCGGTTCGTAAGCCCAACTCTTTTGCGGCCAAATCTCGGATCGCTTTTCGGTTCATAGTGAAATTGGCTGCCTTGGCTGACGGAACTACAGTGATCCCCTGTTTTTCATAATCGTAAAAACGTTCGGTTCGGATGGCTTCGATTTCGGGAACGATAAAATCCGGCTGATGCTTGGCAACGATACGGTCCAATTCGGAACCGTCCAGCATGTTGATTACTTCAAATCCGTGTGCCACCTGCATGGCCGGAGCATTTTCATAACTGTCGACGGCAATGACTTTCTGGCCGATGCGTTGTGCTGCTATAACAAATTCTTTTCCGAGTTCCCCGGAACCTAATAAGAGTATCTTTTTTTGCATTTTTTTGAGATGGTTTAGGGTTTAAAGGTAAAAAGTTTAAAAGTTTTAGACAAGAAATGTTTTTAAGATACGATTTTAAGAATTTTGGAGTTATAATAGCGGTTTTTACACATCAATTCTATTTGCTTGTTTAATATGTTTAAAAAGATATTTTTTTTAATGGCGCTGTTTTTGGTGCCGGAGCTGTATGCTCAGGAAAAGTTTATTGTTGTAAAAGATTCGGTTACCAATGAAACGCTGCCTTATACAAGTATTGATTTTCAAAATGGGTATGGTTTGTTTACGGATGAGAATGGGAAGGCAGTTTTAAATAATGATATGCCGAATAAAATAAAAATTACGTATGTCGGTTATGCTTCAAAAATTGTTTCAGTCGATAAATTAATTGGGAATCAAATTTTACTCAGACCCGAGGTAAATATGCTGAACGAAGTAAAAATTTCAGCTTCGCGGAAAGAAGTAAAAAAGCAGAAAAAACTTGTTGTTAAACCTTCTTTGCACGATAATATAGATGAGATGTATTGGTCATCAATCGGACAGCAATTTGCGTTTTATGTCCCTTCAGAAAAAGCGAACGGTATTTTGAAATCGGTTACCATTCCGTTGATTGTAAAAGATTTGTATCAGGGGATAACCGAATCTTCTTTCGAAGATAATCCCTACGGAACTATGGTTCGGTTTGAATTTATGAGAAATTCAAACATGTTGCCGAATACTAAACTCTATGATTACGAGAAGATTTTCGTGATTCAGTCTGATAAAATTTCCAAAAAGATTGAGGTTGGTTTTGAGGAGAGTATCCCAATTCCTGATGAAGGTTTTTTTGTTGTGATGACCGTCATAGGAAAGACAGATATAAAAGGAGAATATGTGCCGGAATTACCTTTCGTAGTTAACGATAGACATGGGGAGAAAAAGAAAAGCATGAAAATCATACTTCCCAATTATCCGTTGGTGGAGTTGTCAAAAAGACAGTTGATGCTTGTCAGGAATTTGTTTAGCGATACCCCTAAATGGAACCGTATTGAAAGACCGATGGTTTACAAAAAGGATAAAAAATACCCACCGTACACTATAGGTATTGGTTATGTGATTTCCTATTAAGCAGGAGATTTGATGAAAAATAAAAAAGCCTCAATTTTATTGAGGCTTTTAATTTATGCTAGAACTTCAGTATTAGTAACTGCTTCTTTGATTCGGCGTAATGCTTCTTTTAGTAAATCTTCGCTTGTTGCGTATGAAAAACGGATGCAGTTCGGGTTTCCGAAAGCGTCTCCGGTTACTGTCGCTACATTGGCTTCTGCTAAAAGATACATAGAGAAATCGTTTGCATCTTTGATTTCGTGGCCTCTCAATGTTTTTCCGAAGAACGAAGAAACGTCTGGGAATACATAAAATGCACCTTCCGGAACATTGATTTTAATTCCTGGGATTTCTTTTAATAAACCAACAACCAAGTCACGACGACTGTGGAAAGCATCTACCATGTGTTTTAAAACCGATGGATCTGCATCAACAGCAGTGATGGTAGCACGTTGCGCAATTGAGTTCGCTCCGCTTGTTACCTGTCCCTGGATTTTTGTACATGCTTTAGCAATAAATTCAGGAGCTCCCATATATCCGATTCTCCATCCTGTCATGGCGAAAGCTTTCGCTACTCCGTTAACCGTGATGGTTTTTTCAAACATTCCCGGAATGGATCCGATACTGCAGAAAGTTCCTGAGAAGTTGATGTGCTCGTAGATTTCATCGGAAACCACATAAATGTTCGGGTATTTTTCCAATACTTTTGCCAAGGCGGTTAATTCTTCACGGCTGTATACCGAACCACTTGGGTTACAAGGCGAGCTGAACCACATCATTTTTGTTTTTGGCGTGATGGCAGCTTCCAATTGCTCAGGCGTGATTTTGAAATCGGTTTCAACAGAAGTTGGTACTTCTACCGGAACCCCTCCTGAAAGTTTGATGATTTCGAAATAACTTACCCAGTAAGGAGCAGGAAGGATCACTTCGTCTCCGTGGTTTAACATTACCTGCGCAATGTTGTATAAGGATTGTTTCGCACCTGTAGAAACTACAATCTGCGAAGGTGTGTATTCTAAATGATTGTCTCTTTTGAATTTTCTGCAGATAGCTTCTTTTAATTCCAGATAACCTTCTACCGGAGTATAGGTGCTGTAGTTTTCATCGATGGCTTTTTTTGCAGCTTCTTTGATAAAATCCGGAGTGTTGAAATCCGGTTCTCCTAAACTTAAACTGATAATGTCTTTTCCTTGAGCCTTTAATTCTCTGGCTAACGCAGCCATAGCTAACGTTTGCGACGTAGATAAATTGTTAATTCTGTCCGAAAGCGGGTTCATAGTTCTGATGTTATGTAGTTGTTTTTTTTATTTATGCTAATTGCGGTTTCTGTCCTAATTCCTTCAGATGTTTGAAGTGGGAATAAATAGCAGAACGCATTGTTTTAAATTCATAGTATGGCAGATTGCATTCGGTTGCCGTCTGTTTTACGATTTCACCTATTTTGCCATAATGAATATGGCTGATATTTGGGAAAATATGATGTTCAATCTGATGATTCAGTCCTCCGGTGTACCAGTTTATCAGCCAGTTTTTTGGAGCGAAATTCGCCGTGGTGAACAATTGGTGAATCGCCCAGGTGTTTTCGATTTCATTGTTTTCGTCCGGTTGCGGATGGTCGGTTTCTTCAACAATATGCGCCAATTGGAAAACGATACTCAAAATCAGGCCGGCAGTATAATGCATCACTAAAAATCCTAGAAGAACCTCCCACCAAACGATGCCGAGAATCATTGGGATTGCCAGCCAAATCGAAAAGTAAATGATTTTTGTGATAACCAAAGTGCTCCATAGCTTTATAGGACTCGGAAATTCACCATAGGATAATTTTTTCTTGATATAACGTCTGGTTTGTTTTATATCTGTAGTAATGGCCCAATTGAATGTCAGTAATCCATAAAGAAATACAGAATAATAGTGCTGGAATTTATGGATTGGGGACCAATCAGAGTGTTTTGTAAAACGGATAATTCTTCCGGCTTCCAAATCTTCGTCGTGCCCGTGGATGTTGGTGTACGTATGGTGTAAAACATTATGTTGTACCTGCCAATTGTATACGTTTCCTGCTAAAATATAGATGCTTCCTCCCATGATTTTGTTTAGCCATGGTTTGGAAGAATAGGATCCATGATTTCCGTCGTGCATTACGTTCATTCCGACTCCTGCCATGCCGATACCAATCACGATGGTTAAAAGCAAATGAGCCCAAAGCGGGAAATCCAGCGCCAGAATCAAAAAATAGGGGGTAAGGAACAGCGAAAACATAATAACGGTCTTCAGATGTAATTTCCAGTTACCGGTTTTTTTGATGTTATTCTCTTTGAAATAATCGTTTACGCGTTTATTCAGGATTCTGAAAAACTTCAGATTATCGGCCTTGGAGAAAATTGGCGTTTGTTTATTCATGCTCAAATTCATTAAATTCGAGCAAAGGTAACTATTAATGAAGTTGTAAACCGTTAAAATGATTAAAAAATTCATCGGTAAAATGCTTACTTTTGCATAAAAGACTGAATAATGCATGATATTGTAAAATATTTCCCTAATCTTACTGATAATCAGATAGAACAGTTTCAAAAACTGGAGGGATTGTATAAGGATTGGAACGCTAAAATCAATGTGATTTCTCGAAAAGATATCGATGAATTGTATACCAAACATGTGTTGCATTCTCTCGGAATAGCAAAGATCATGGAGTTCAAGCCCGGTACTAAAATTTTAGATGTTGGAACCGGTGGGGGTTTTCCTGGAATTCCGTTAGCTATCTTATATCCGGAAGTCGATTTTTACCTTATCGATGTGATTGCAAAAAAAATCCGTGTAGTAAATGAAGTGGCTAAAGGATTGGGGTTGCAGAATGTTAAGGCGGAACAGATGCGTGCCGAAAATGTAAAAGAAGAGTTTGATTTCATTGTGAGCCGTGCCGTTACCAACATGCCTGATTTTTACTCCTGGGTGAAAGATAAAATCGCTAAGAAGCAGAATCACGAGTTGAAAAACGGTATTCTATATCTGAAAGGCGGTGATTTAACCGAAGAGCTGAAAGATTTTCCAAAAGCAACAGAGTATAATTTATCGGATTTCTTTCAAGATGAATTTTTCGAAACTAAAAAAGTAGTTCACTTGCCGCTGAAGTATAAGGTTTAAGGATTGAGAATTATTTTTTCGATTCGCGATAGAAATTTATCCGTAATATTCTGATTGATTAGGAACTTTATTTAGTATTTTTTGCTTCTGAAATCTTTTTGTGCAATTTCGATCCGAGTATTGCTGTAAAAATTGTTGGAATTGATAATACAGCAAATGTTATTATCCCTACAGGCCAATAAGGACTGGGTTTGGATATGAGCGTCAAAGGTATGAGTTGAGAGATTGTACTCAAAAAACCCCATTTCCAGGGATTGTGCGGTGCAATATAGCCGAAAAATAAGTTGATTAGCATAAAGAGGGGTAGGCCAATTGTGTAATAGTAAGTGCTGTCCCAGGCTTCTGTCTGACCCGTAATTTTACACAGGACTATCCAATAAATCATGCCTGTTGCAATAGAAATGGGATACATAAATATATCTTTCATTGTGTGTTTGATTTAAAGTGACTTGTTTAAAATTAAAGAAAAGCGACGAGAATTCAAAATATTTAGAGCTACGAGGGATAAATGATAAGAATAAAAAAGTCGAATCAATTATGATTCGACTTTTTTGTTTTTATGATCTGTATGTCTTATTTTAAGAAAGCATAACGGTAATCTGTAGGTGTAACGAAAGTCTCTTTGATAGTTCTTGGAGAAACCCAACGCAACAAGTTCAAGATTGAACCGGCTTTGTCGTTCGTTCCGGAAGCTCTGGCGCCACCAAATGGCTGCTGGCCAACAACTGCCCCTGTTGGTTTGTCGTTAATGTAGAAGTTTCCGGCTGCATTTTCCAATGCTTTGGTAGCCTCAACAATCGCATAACGATCCTGGCTGAAGATAGCTCCTGTCAATGCATAGCTTGAAGTTCCGTCAACTAAAGCCAATGTTTCAGTCCATTTAGCATCTTCGTATACGTAGATTGTTAAAACCGGACCGAATAATTCCGTACACATAGTGTTGTATTTCGGATTCGTAGTCAAGATAACTGTTGGCTGAATGAAATATCCAACCGATTTGTCATAACCTCCTCCGGCAATAATTTCAGCATCCGAATCTTTCTTAGCTTGGTCGATGAAACCAGCTAACTTGTCGAAAGACTGCTCTGAAATAACTGAAGACATATAATTGCTCATGTCTTCCGGTGAGCCCATTTTAATGGAAGCTAAATCAGCTAACAATAATTCTTTGACTTCTGGCCAAAGTGAAGCCGGAATATAAGCTCTTGAAGCGGCAGAACATTTCTGTCCCTGATATTCGAAGGCACCTCTTGTTAAAGCTGTAGCTACTTGAGCCGGAATCGAAGACGGGTGAGCAAGAACGAAATCTTTTCCACCTGTTTCACCTACGATTCTTGGGTATGATTTGTATTTGCTTATGTTTTGACCAATTTTTGCCCACATGTCATTGAAAACTCCGGTTGATCCCGTAAAGTGGATTCCTGCAAAATCAGGACTTCCCAATAAAGTGTCTGAAATCATTGCTGAATTTCCTGTGATCATGTTGATAACACCAGCCGGTAAACCAGCCTGTTGGAAAACTTCCATAATTACGTTAGCAGAATATACCTGAGTCGCTGCTGGTTTCCAGATTACAACGTTACCCATTAAAGCCGGTGCAGCCGGTAAGTTTCCTGCAATAGCCGTAAAGTTGAACGGAGTGATGGCATACACGAATCCTTCTAACGGACGGTGCTCCATTCTGTTCCAGATTCCTTCAGATGAAATTGGTTGCTCTGAATAAATCTGCGTCATGAACTGTACGTTGAAGCGTAAGAAATCAATCAACTCACAAGCCGAATCGATTTCTGCCTGGTGAACTGTTTTTGCCTGAGCAATCATAGTTGCGGCATTGATTTTAGCTCGGTAAGGTCCTGCTAATAATTCAGCAGCTTTTAAGAAAATGGAAGCTCTTTGTTCCCAAGGCATGTCTGCCCATTTTTTCTTTGCTTCCAAAGCAGCGGCAATCGCTTTTTCGATATGCTCTTTTTCTGCTTCATGGTATTGTCCAACCACGTGTTTATGGTCGAAAGGTGGCGTCATGTTTTTGGTTTTTCCGGTACGGATTTCCTCTGCGCCAATATATAAAGGTACATCAACTGTACTGTTGAACATTTGTTTGAAAGCTGCGGCCACAGCTTCTCTTTCAGGGGTTCCGGGAGCGTATGTTTTAACGAATTCGTTATACGCTGTTGGAACATTGTAGATTCCTTTTGGCATAATTTGTTATAATTTGAGTTATCAAAAATTTCGCGTAGCGAAGATACAAATTATTAGCCAATTAGATAATCGGTGAATTGTTAATGCTATTGTAATTTTTAGGATTAATTTAAGGCGAACGGCGCGCTCAATTTGAAAGTGGGAATGATAACGCGGAAACTTCTCGTGGTTGTGAAATTCACCATGTTAAAATAGCCGTGCATTGCGCCGAAAGGGGATGAAAGCAGGCAGCCTGAACTGTAAGTGTGTTTTTCTCCGGGTTTTAAGACTGGTTTTTTTCCAATAACACCTTCTCCGTCAACGATTTCAAGATCATTAAGTGAATCGTAAATTTCCCAGTGGCGTGAATTTAACTGTACAGAATCTTTACTTTGGTTTTCTATGGTTACTTCATAACTGAAGGCAAAGTGAATCTTATAGTTTTTGAAGTATGTCCCCTCAAAACTAGTTAACACCGAAATCTTAATGCCGCTCGTTATTTGTGAAACCATATTTTTTGTAAAAATTGGGTTGTAACTTCAAAAATAGCAAATTATTTATTTTTGATTGTAAAAATTATGACTTTTTTAATTCGTTATGTTTGTTGAAGTTGCGATTCCTTTGCCAATAACGCGATCATAACGGTCATTGTTTCCGCGGTAATAGACAATAACAAAATAATTGTTTTCGGTTTGCCAATAGTTTCCGTCGACGGCATTTTCAAAATCGACTTTTCCGTTTTTATCTACAATCTCATATTGGTAATTCGTAAACCCTTGTTTGATTAAAAGTGCTTTCTCATACAATCCTTTTTCGGCATTGTAATCCATTTTATATTCCGGTGTGTGTGCAAAATTGTTGAACATTCCGCCGATATAGATATCGTTTTTATCCATGAAGGTATTCGTGTTTAGTATAAAGTATACCCAGGCATAGTCAGCTTCGATATTGTTGTCTTCGGCATTGATGTTGTTGGGCATGAAACTTCCGTTAATGTCCGGATAATAGGTGTACGAATTCTTTTTTCGCGAAGCATTCATGTACAGATGCGAATTGTAAAGATCGCCCGCACTTACATGTGCTACATTGTTAGCGACTGCCCTAATGTCTTTGTTTTCGAAATTTAAAAATTCATTTCCGCCCCAAAACCGCGTTTCTTTTTCATGACGGTAAATCAATTCGTTGCCAATGGTATATTGTGGTTTGATATTGTATATGCCATTATCCAGTCGCCCGTTTTGAAACAAGGCGATTTTAACATTCTGAATAGGATTTTGAAGAAGATAATTTACCGTACTGATGGTAAAATACAGATTTTGCATGTGGTCGATGATTTCCAAATCGCGGGAACGTTTAACCTGAACCGCTACCGGAACACGGTCTTCATAAATGATGAATTTGCGTGAAAAAACCAATTCTTGACTTGAATTAAAGATTTTCAGCATATAGTTGCCGGTCAGTAAAATCTGATTGAATTTATTCGGGAAACTTTGAGTGTAATGGGAGTATATCTGAAGCGTGTTAAACGAATTCTTGTAGTTAATGATGCGTTGATTATCGATTCCTCTCATGTATTCAGCTTTGCCTAAATCGGTTGGAGTCCAATCATAATTATATTGGGTGATGGTAAAGTAGTAATCGGCTTCGTTTCCGTAAACATCATCAAATTCCAATTGAAAAGGTTCGCCTAAACGGAATATCGGAATCGTGACGTTTTCGTTTTGCACAAATGCCACACTTTTAATGTTAAAAGGCGGAGCAACTTCGTTTTCAACCTGTGCAAAGGCATTGAAAAGACTCATGCATATTAGTAAAAGAGTATAAATTTTTCTTTGAGTCATCTTGATAAACATGAAGGGATTAAAGTGTAAATATAAGGATTAACATCGATTTCAAACTGTTTTTGTTTTCCTTGTTTTTGCCCTTTTCACGAATTGTGTTAAAGTAATTATAATAAAAAACCTACTTTTAAGTTATATGAATAGTTTTACAAAAAAATAACAACTTAATTGAAATCATGAAACAATTTAACAAACTAACCTTTGGATTGTTTCTGTTTCCGGCGATGATTTTCGCTCAGGAAATGGATCTTTCAAAGACAATTCCGTTTGATCCGGAAGTAAAAACCGGAAAATTGAAAAACGGACTCACGTATTACATCAAGAAAAATGCCAAGCCTGAAAGTAAAGTCGATTTACGTCTTGTCATTAACGCGGGTTCCATTCTTGAAGATGACGACCAACAAGGATTGGCTCACTTTATGGAGCACATGTGCTTTAACGGAACAAAACGTTTTCCTAAAAATCAATTAGTGGATTACCTGCAAAGCATCGGAGTAAAATTCGGTCAGCATTTAAATGCCTATACAAGTTTTGATGAAACAGTTTACTTCCTTCCAATTCCTACTGACAGTCCTGAAAAACTGGAAAAAGGGTTTCAGATTTTGGAAGATTGGGCTTTCAACGCTGTTTTGACTCCGGAAGAAATCAATAAAGAGAGAGGTGTTGTTTTAGAGGAATACCGCTTAGGGTTAGGTGCTCAAAAACGTATGATGGGGCGCTTTATGCCTAAACTGATGTACAACTCGCATTATGCAAAACGTTTGCCAATCGGACAAAAAGAAATTCTTGAAAAATTTAAGCATGAATCGTTAATCCGTTTCTATAAGGACTGGTACCGTCCTAACTTGATGAGCGTAATCGTAGTGGGAGACATTGATGTGGCGGAAATGGAGAAAAAAATCATCGACCATTTCTCGAATTACCAAAATCCGAAAAACGAAAGACCAAGAAAAACATTTGATGTGCCGAATCACAAAGAAACTTTTGTTGCCATTGAAAGCGATAAGGAAGCGTCAAGTGCTCAGGTGCAATTGATGTATAAAGATGCCGGTTTGCCAAAACCTTTAGTTACCCTGAAAGATTTGAAGGATGAATTGGCCGAAGGCTTGTTCTCATCCATGATAAACGCACGTCTTGATGAACTTACAAATTCGGCTACTCCGCCGTTTACATACGGATATTCGTTTCACGGGGGAACTTGGGCTAGAAACAAGGAAGCTTTCCAGTCGGTAGCCATGTCTCAGGAAGATAAGCAAATCGAGGCGTTAAAAGTTTTGGTCAGAGAAAATCAAAGAGCTAAAAAATTCGGATTCACGCAAGGTGAATTGGATAGAGCCAAAGCAGAAATAACGGCGGAAATTGAAAAACAATATAACGATAGAGATAAAACAAATTCGGCGAATTTTGTAGGCGAATATCAATTGCATTTCTTGAAAAAGGAACCAACGCCAGGAATCGAATGGACATATGCAACTGTTAAACAGATTTTGCCTTCAATAGAATTGAAAGATATTAATGGTTTGATGGATGGTTTTATTAAAGATGAAAACCGTGTGGTTGTTTTAACCGGTCCGGAAAAAGAGAATCTTAAAAAACCAACGGAACAGGAGGTTCTGAATGCATTGAAAGTTAATGATTCCGAAATTACCGCTTATCAAGATGTTGCTGTAGCCAAGGGATTGTTGAAAGCCGAACCAAACCCAGGAACTGTTATCCGACGCGAAAGCAATGAAAAATTGGGAACCAAAACATTGTACCTGTCTAATGGTACAAAAGTGACATACAAGAAAACGGATTTCAAAAATGATGAAGTAGTCTTTGAAGCAGTAAGTTTTGGAGGAACGAATTTGTATTCCGATGCGGAAATGAAAAAAATTCAGTTTGCAAACGGCGCTTTGGCTGAAGCAGGTTTTTCCGGTTTGAAACTGAACGATATCAATAAATTTATGACTGGTAAGATCGCGAATGTTGCTCCATACATTAGTAATACAACCGAAGGTTTAAGAGGGAATGCAACGCCAAAAGATCTTGAGTATTTATTCCAGCAAACGTATGCTTATTTTACCGATCTGAATTATGATGCGGAAGCTTTTGAAGGTTACAAGCAAAAACAGTCAGCGTTCTATAAAAACATGACATCTCAGCCGGCTTTTTATTTCCAACAGGAGTTTTATACGTATCTGAATAAGGAAAATCCAAGATTTAACGGTTTGGTTCCAACAGACAAAACATGGGCGGAAACCGATTATAAACTGGCTTATGATAAATTCAAAGAGCGTTTTGCGAATGCTGCCGATTTCGAATTTTTCTTCGTAGGAAACGTTGATGATAAGGTGATTGAAGACTATGCGGTAAAATATTTAGCGTCGTTACCTGCAGCCCCAATGAAAGAAAAAGCTAAAGATTTAGGTTACCGAATGTTGAAAGGAGAGCACAAAAAAGTGGTTAATAAAGGAAAAGATCCTAAGAGTACGGTGAATATCATGTATTATGGGGATGCGCAATATTCTGCTAAAGATGCTTTTGCCCTGCAAGCGCTTGGCGAGGTACTGACTATCAAATTAGTGGAGCAATTACGTGAAAATGAAAGCGGCGTTTATGGTGTGAATGCCCGAGGAAGTATGATGAAGATGCCTTACGGTTATTTTAATTTTAACATTAGTTTCCCTTGCGGACCTGATAATGCTGAGAAGTTAACGACTTCGGCTTTAAACGAACTTCAGAAAATCATCGCTAACGGCCCGGAAGCAAAAGATATGGAGAAGTTCAAAGAAGGGGAATTGCTGGATTTCAAAAAAGAGAGCAAAGAAAACAGATTCTGGTTGTCTAATTTTATCAGATCTTATACGAATGATCAAAATGCTGAAGAAGTATTGAAATACGAAGAAAAAGTAAATGCTTTAACAGCTAAGGAAGTTCAGGATGTTGCTAAAAAATATCTTACCAAAGATAAAGTGGTAGGAATGCTAATGCCTGAAAAATCTTAATCAATTCAATCATATCAAAAACGAATAGTTAAACAAAAAGCGCTGCCATGGCAGCGCTTTTTATTTGTAGCAAACCGGAATAATTTCTCCTTTTGCCAAACAATATTTTTCAACCAGTTCGGGTGCAATTTTGTTGGTGTAATCTTCTTCGGTAACTCTGAAGCCGATACTTCTTAATTTGTCGAAATAATCTCTTCCGTATACACGGACGTGGTCATACTGTCCAAATATTTTTGCCCGTTCTTTGGGATCCGTGATGGAATCATCTGAAAATGTAGTAGCTCTTGATAGGTCCTGTGGTATCTGGAAAATCCCTATGCCGCCAGGTTTTAATACACGGTATAATTCCTGCATGGCTTTGGTGTCATCCGGAATGTGTTCCAAAACGTGATTACAGAAAATAATATCATACGAATTTTCTTCAAACGGTAAATTGCAGATATCAGCCTTAACATCAGCCAACGGCGAAAACAAATCGGTTGTGGTGTATTCTATATTAGCTTGCTTTTTGAAACGCTTGTAAAATTCCTGTTCCGGAGCAAAATGCAATACTTTTTTCTTTTCAGATGCCGTAAAAAAATCGGTTTCGTTTTTTAGATACAACCAAAGCAAACGGTGTCTTTCCAACGATAGTGTGCTTGGCGATAAAACGTTGTTTCGCTGCGTCCCATAACCGTACGGTAAAAACATTCGGAAACTTTTCCCGTCAATGGGATCGGTAAAGGTGTTTCCTCTAAGTAAAAATGCCAATACCGGGCGCACCACAATACTTAAACGGATAAGAATCGGACGTGGAATAGTGTTTAAAATGAATCTGAAAATCTTCTTCATTAGATAGCTAACGGTTGTTTTCTGAATTCATTTTCTTCATCGGAAGTGATTCCTAAAGCCTGATAAACATATGCGAATGTGGAAAGTAATTCCGGTTTTCCGTCAATGATTGCCACATCATGCTCGAAATGTGCTGATGGTTTGTTGTCGGCCGTAGTGATTGTCCAGCCATCTTTGTGCTGCTTGATGTTTTTAGTTCCCTGGTTGATCATCGGTTCGATAGCTACGACCATGCCTTCAACAAGTAATTTGCCGCGTCCTTTTTTGCCGTAATTTGGCATTTCCGGAGCTTCGTGCATAGTACGTCCGATACCGTGCCCCACCAATTCGCGAACCACGCCATAGCCATGACCTTCACAATACTTCTGAATCGCGTTACCAACGTCTTCAGTGCGATTACCCACTTTTAATTCGCGGATACCTACATAAAGCGATTCTTTAGTGATTTTCAATAGTTTTTTGGTAGCTTCATTTACCTCGCCAACTTCAAAAGTGTAGGCGTGATCTCCGTAAAAACCGTTTTTCAACGCACCACAATCTACCGAGATAATATCTCCGCTTTCCAAAGGTTTGTCAGTCGGAATTCCGTGGACTACCTGTGAGTTCGGACTCATGCAAAGCGAATTCGGAAAACCGTACATGCCCAAAAAAGCAGGGGTTGCACCATGGTCACGAATAAACGTTTCGGCTAATTTGTCTAAATATAAAGTGCTTACACCTGGTTTGATTTCAGAAGCAATCATTCCCAGAGTTTTAGAAACGATCAGGGCGCTTTCACGCATCAATTCAATTTCTTCACGGGTTTTAACGATAATCATATCTTCAAATTATTGGTCAGCAAAAATACACAATATTCTGATGATAAATTTTTATTTGATATTTCGTTATGACTTTTGTCACGATTTCGTAACTTAATGGGGTTTAAATTTACTTAAAAATTCAGCGTATGAGTAAGTATGTATCGGCGGCAGAAGCTGTCAAAGTAGTGCAATCCGGAGATCGGGTTTATGTTCAGGCTGCCGCAGCGGCGCCGTCTGTTTTGACTAATGCGTTGGCTGAAAGGGCTTCGGAATTGCGCAATGTTGAGGTGTGTCACCTGCATACAGAAGGACCTGCACCTTATGCGAATCCTGAATTATCGGAAAGCTTTCATGTGAATTCGTTTTTTATCGGAAGTAATGTCCGTCATACATTGGCGGCGGGTAATGGTTCATATACACCTGTATTCCTGAGTGAATTGCCTCAGTTGTTCCGAAAAAAAGCAGTGCATTTAGATGTGGTCTTTATTCATGTTTCCCCGCCGGATAAGCATGGATATTGTTCATTAGGGGTTTCGGTGGAAGCTACGCTGGCCGCCATTGAAAATGCCAAAACTGTAGTGGCACAGGTCAATCCGAAGATGCCTAGAACTTTTGGTGACGGTATTCTGCATGTTTCCGAAATTGATTATTTGGTAGAAGTGGATGAAGTGATCCTCGGTCATGGGATGGCTGCGATTTCTCCGGAGGAAGAGAAAATAGGTGCTTTCGTGGCGAGTCTGATTGAAGACCGAAGTACACTCCAGATGGGTATCGGATCGATTCCGAATGCGGCGCTGGCAAAACTGACCAATCACAAAGATTTAGGTTTGCATACCGAAATGTTTTCGGACGGGGTAGTCGACCTTATTGAGAATGATGTTATTAATTGCAATTATAAAGGGGTTAACCGCGGAAGGGCACTGGCTACTTTTCTTATTGGTTCGCAGCGGTTGTATGATTTTGTGAATGATAACCCGTTTATCGAAATGAGGGAATCATCGTATGTGAATGATACTTCGGTAATCAGAAGAAATCCGAGAATGGTAGCGATAAATTCGGCTATAGAAGTAGATGTTACTGGACAGGTTTGTGCCGATTCGATTGGAGCAAGAATGTATTCTGGCGTGGGTGGTCAAATGGATTTCATTCGAGGTGCCTCTTTAAGTGAAGAAGGGAAGGCGATTATTGCATTGCCTTCGGTTACCAAAAGAGGGGAGAGCCGAATTGTTCCCTATTTGAAACAAGGTGCTGGTGTGGTTACCACGCGTTCACATGTACACCATATCATCACCGAAAATGGTATTGCCGATTTATACGGAAAAACATTAAAGCAGCGTTTGGCGGAAATGGTGAAAATTGCCCATCCCAATCATCAGGAATGGTTGGAAAAAGAATATTTTGCTATGCTGAAAGGCATATAAAGAAAAAGGGTTAGCTCATCCAGATGCTAACCCTTTTCGTTTTATCGTTTCATGGCAAAATGGCCTCTGAATTCTTTGGTGACATTGTCTTTTGTATAAATCAATTTGAACCAATAGTCATCGGAAGGAAGGGTGTTACCATTGTAAGTTCCGTCCCATCCAGGTCCGCCAGGACTCAATTCTTTCAATAATTTTCCGTATCGGTCAAAAATATGAATTGTAATCGCGTCCAGAACCTTAGATCCTTTGATGTTCCAGGTGTCGTGAAAGCCGTCTCCGTTAGGTGTGAAATAATTAGGGAAATCCACAACGCTGAAAGTGGTGCTGGTTTCTCCACATCCATATTTGTTTTTAACTTTCAGGATGTATTCAGCTTCATATAAGTTGGTAAAGACATTGCTTGTTTGCCATCCCATATCGTTTACAGAATAGAGATAATCTTCTGAAGGAGGGAATGCTATGGCTGTAATCGTGTTGTCAATGCCAAAGGCAATTAATTCAGACGGATTTGCAGTTATGGAAAACGGTACATATGAATTTTTAGTAGTGAAATTAAATACCGATGAACAGTTGGCACCATTTGAAATATTGGTCACTTTTACGGAATATGCGCCTTCGTTGGAAATGGTACACTGACTTGAGGTTTGGCCTGCAATTTCGTTTCCGGGTTGTGCATTAAAACCGCTGTGCCAGATAAATGAATAGTCGGTTTCAGATAAGTGAGTGTCTACTATGGCAGGGCTTGTTACATAGTTGTCTTTGTCAATGCAAATAATATAAGGATCAGTGTCTAATTTGTTTTCAGGATAAGGTCGTACGAAAAGTTCCAGTTCAAGAATTCTGAAGCATTTTAGATTAGTTTCACTGTCCGTATTAACCCTGCTGTTAAGTCTCACATAAATTTTCTGAAAGTTGGCAATGGTATTTGTAAACGTAGCTGGATTCACTATGTTATTTGCATTGTTTGTAATGGCATCATTTGAATTGATGTAGTATTTAAATTCGATATCCGATAGGGGCGTGGTTCCCGCCATTTGAGTTTCCCTTACTTTTAGATTGAAGGTTTCAAATCCCGGATTTCCGGAATTATTACAGATTTCGATTGGCGTCGGGTTACTGGTTGCTCCGGGTAAATCCAAAATAAATAATGCCAGAGTAGTTGTGCTGAAACAATTGTTGTTAGACGGATCCACTACTTTAACGAATACCGTAGTAGTCCCGGAAGTAAAAGCATTCGGAGTCGGTATTGCATTTCCGGCCATCAGATCAGCATTCGATTGATAAAAAGTAACCTGTAAAATTGGGTTGTTCTGTGTTATTTGAGAAATTCGGCTGGTTAAATCGAATGTTGCTGAATTTGTTCCGCACAGCTTAATTGGTGTTGGTTGTGAAAATTGTGGGTTCGGATAAACATGAATGTCGAAATTCACTACAGAAACACATTGCGTGAGGGAATCGTATAATCTTACGAAAATGGTTTTGGTGCCTACTGTAAGGGGGAGTGCAGTATTCGGGTTAATTGGGCTTATGTTATTTTTTGCATTGTCAAATGTTGTAAAATAACTTGCCTGGACCGTAGCATTTTGACCTAAAAGGGCTTCGGGGTCTTTACTGTTTAATAAGAATGTGTCTGACCCACAAAGATTTTCCGTTGAAATTAAGGTTTGAATCGGAGGTGTTTTAACCGTAATTGTAAAGGTTCCAATCCCATCGCAATTATTGTTGGTTTCGATTCTTGTGTAGATGGTTGTCGTGCCAATAGGCAATTGGGACGTATTACTAATCGGGTTTAATTCCGTTGAAGCATCCGATGGAGTTAAATAGAAGGCAATATCAACATTAGTAGTCGGGAAATAGGTGTTTTTAATGAACAGGCGTTGTGCATTAAAGTCGGCATAACCGTAAGTCATGTTTAATTCGGGACAGACCGGGGGCATGTCAGGGTATACTGTGATGCTGGTCGGATTCACATTTAAATTGATAATGCCAACTCCCGAAGATGTACAATTTGGCGTAATGTTTTCATTGACGATTTTTACATAAATAGTCTGTGAGAAAGGAGATGCCGTATTGATGTAATGAACAGGATCGGTTATAAGATTGGTCAAGCTAATGTCCTGATAAAAATAAAGCGTCAGGCCTGGCGTGTTGTTCGTTAAATAATTGTAGGCTTGGAGCAGATTGGTTTCCGCGATACCATCAATGGAAGGGGTTATATAATCACATTGTTGCAAAAGCAATGGTGCCGAATTGACAACTGGTGATGCATTGATGCGGACAACAACAGAATTTGATTGGTTTGTACACAAAGTTTGTTCCGTTGTCTGTACATAATAGGTTGCAGCCGAATTGATTGCCTGATTCGCTGCCGATACAATATAAGTGCTTCCGGTAGCACCAGGAATGGGATTACCGTCTTTATACCATTGATAGGTAAGTGATGAATTTATGGAGCTATTTGCATTAGAAGATGTTATGGTAAAATTATCGCCTTCACAAATTGTAGCGTCTGAGAAAATTGTAACATCAGGACTTGCAATAAGATGTATTGTATTGGAAATGGCTTCTGAACAAGGACTGTTGCTTACTTTTACAAAATAATCGCCGGGTAAGTTGGGGGTATAACTGGTGAATGTAGCTCCCGCAATAGCAACGTTGTTTAAGTACCATTGATAAGTTAAAATGTCAACCGCATTGTTTAATTGTGAACTGTTAGTTATGGAGCTGTTCAGTGCTGGATTAGTACTTAGGCATTGTGTGTTGGTATTCGAAATGCTTACAACTGGGATATTGTGGAATTTCAATGTTATTTCATCGGTGCTTTGTCTTAAGCCGGCTGTTGATCCTGAGGGATTAACGGTGATGTCATAGGCAGTAATCATTACTTTGTAAATGCCTGTGTCAGAAACGGTAATGGTGTTGGTGGATGAGGTGGAATTACTGATTGTAGCAATTACAGCACCATCTTTATACCAAGTATAGTTAAATCGCAAATTTGATGGGAGCCCAGGGAAATCAGAGGTGTCCACTCTTGCGAGAATATCTTTGGTTTGGGGTTTGCAGTAATCGAATTGTGTTATCTCAAGGTTTGAAGTGTCAAGGATGTCAACTGAAGAAAGGAAATCACAATTGGAACTGCCTGTACCTGCAATTTGCGTAATCTTAATATTTCCGGGGACATTG
The DNA here is from genome assembly GCF_000498495.1 of Flavobacterium enshiense DK69. Classification (GTDB taxonomy): domain Bacteria; phylum Bacteroidota; class Bacteroidia; order Flavobacteriales; family Flavobacteriaceae; genus Flavobacterium; species Flavobacterium enshiense. The sequence continues at coordinate 230,777 of NZ_AVCS01000009.1, forward strand.
GAATAATTGTCAATCAAAAGTACATAAAGTTGCCCGGAAACTGCATTCGGAATGTTTACAATTTCAACGCTGTTGGGTAACCAACTGCAATCTGTTTCCTTGGGAATGTCAAGTTGGCTGCAAATATTGTTTAAGTTGGCAAAGGGGCCCCATAAGACAAAATCAACATCTGTTCCGTTACCTGATAAACTGGTTTGGCTTATCTGGAGCGTGATAGGGCCGCTGTTCTGAATCTCCAAAAAAAACCATGTAGGGCCGTGAAAAGGTTCTCTTATACAGGTCGTGTTAAAGGTTTCTGAATTGCCACCTGTAGAATTGGAGAAAGGAACATTGGTGGCGCAGGATTGATACAGTTGGTAATTCGCTTGAAGTTGTGCGCAGGAGGAAGCCCCTGCCTGTGCGGCCAGATTAATTGAAAAAAGCAACAGGAGTGCTGTAAGTAATTTAACAGTAAAGTTCATTTTTGTTATTTAGGGAATAACAAATGTATTTAAAATAATTTTAGCTTGTTTGGAATGTATTTAAAACTTTGCTTTATTCTCGATTGAAAATGAGAATGGATTTAATGAGATGCAAAACTGCTGTAATTGGGTTCTCTTATATAATTCTGATTTGCTGATGAATGAAGTTTCTTTTGGTAAAAAAAAAATCGCATGTAAAATTCTTACGCGCGATTTTTTATTGGTTTACGTTGATTGTAAAAGCTTTTTAAAAGCTACAAACAATATTTAGTTTTGATAAGCGTGCTTGTAATTTTGTCCCGAAAGAATTTTAAGCATGTCTTTCTCCAGTGTTTCCATTGGTCGCTCAACAATACGGTGAATTTCTTTTCCATTTTTGTAGAAAATAAATGTTGGGACATTGGAAATATCCATGCCTTTTTCAAATTGTTCAGGAGTCTTTTTGTTTTTGTCTACAGCAATCAAGGCAATCTTGGTGTTGTCGAATTGTAAGGCTTCCATAATCTTGAAAAAACCAGGAACTTGCAACTGACTGTCATCACACCATGTCCCCATAAATACCAAAACCGAAACGTCTTTTGTGTGCTTTTTTAATTCAGCTATAGACGCTATATCCAGTTTGTAGTTTTCGTGGTTTGGTGAGTACCAAAGGCTGTATGGGGTTTTTAACAACGCTTCTTTAGGTTGCTTCCCTATTAAAGTGTCTTTGGTTTGCACCAAAGTAGTTTCCGTAGTCATGCCTGGGATAGGTTTTGACTGCGCTTTACAGAAAGTTGCCGAAGCTGCTATTGCTAATAGTGTGATGATTGTTCTCATAGATTAGTGTGAGTAATTAGGGATGGCTTCTTCAATCATTTTATTGCCATCAGCATCATAATAGGAACAAGTCATGTCGGTAAAGTCGCAAACCCATTTGTAAGTTCCGGCAGCTGCTGCCTGAATGGCAAAAGTTTTGTAATCTGTTTGTCCTGCCTGATGGTTTTTAATGACACGCTCCAATTCTAATGTGGAAGGATCATCCGATATTTCGATGCTTTCGTATTTTGGTTTGCCAGTTAGTGAAAAATCATTTTTTCCGTAATAAACAGTAGTTCCGTCGACAACAAAATTTTCGTATTTCTGAACGCCCAGGTTTTTTAGTTCGTTTGCATAACGTGGGAAATCTGCTCCTGATTTTACAAAACTGTGTGCCTCATGGATTTCTTCCAATGAAAATGCTGTCAATAAGGAATGTCTTGTCATGGCTTTCGGTTTTTCAATTCCGATCAGCTCTAAAATGGTTGGAGCCACATCACCTAAAACACCGTCATAGATTTGTTTTAAATCCTTGTCCACCAAAATAAGCGGCACCGGATTGGTAGTGTGTGCGGTATGTGGACTTCCGTCCGGATTGACCATGGTTTCGCAGTTTCCGTGGTCAGCAATTACAAGGGTGGTGTAATTGTTTTCCAGTGCGGTTTCGATGACTTCCTTTACGCAGATATCCACAGCCTCACAGGCTTTAATGGCGGCCGACATCACGCCGGTATGTCCAACCATGTCCCCGTTTGCAAAATTCAAACATACGAAATCAACTTCACCTTTTTTAAGTTCGGGGATTAAAGCGTCTTTTAGTTCGAAAGCGCTCATCTCCGGTTTTAAATCGTACGTAGCTACTTTAGGCGACGGGCATAAAATGCGGCTTTCTCCTGTAAATGGTTCTTCGCGGCCACCGGAGAAGAAGAATGTTACGTGCGGATATTTTTCGGTTTCAGCGATTCTTATTTGCTTTTTGTTGTTTTTTTCCAGGATTTCACCCAATGTTTCGGTGATGTTGTCTTTGTCATAAATAACGTGCACATTTTCGAAAGTATCGTCATAATTGGTCATTGTAACATAATACAACTCCAATTTGTGCATGTTTTGTTCGTGGAAATCCTTCTGAGATAAAGCTTCTGTTAATTGACGCCCTCTGTCAGTTCTGAAATTAAAGAAGATTATCACGTCGTCTTCCTGAACAGTCGCAATCGGTTTGTTGTTCATGTCGACCATCAAAATCGGTTCGATGAATTCGTCGGTAACATGATTATGATAGCTTGTCAATATTGAATTTACAGCATCGATGGAATGGACTCCGCTTCCGTTTACGATAAGGTCATAGGCTTTTTTTACGCGTTCCCAACGTTTGTCCCGGTCCATCGCATAATAACGGCCAATAACCGAAGCCAGTTTTGCTGAAGAATTCTGCATATATTCTTCTAAATCCTGAATGTATTTTGCGCCCGACTTAGGGTCAACATCGCGCCCGTCAGTGAAAGCGTGAACGAATACATTTTTCAGTCCGAAATCCTGGGCAGCATCCAGCAAACCTCTTAAGTGAGATGTGTGGGAATGAACGCCACCATCGGAAACCAAACCTAAAAAGTGAACTTTTTTATTGTTTTCCTTCGCATAGGCAAAAGCATCATTAAGAGCTTTTTCCTGATTCAAAGATTTGTGTTCTACAGCCAGGTTAATTTTTGCAAGGTCTTGATAAACAATTCGTCCTGCGCCAAGATTCATGTGGCCCACTTCCGAATTCCCCATTTGTCCATCAGGTAAACCAACATTTAATCCATCGGTTCTTAATTGTGCATTCGGATATTTAGTGTACAAACTGTTTATGAATGGAACGTTTGCGTTGTCTATAGCGGAAACTTTCGGGTCGGGAGATTTTCCCCAACCGTCCAAAATCATTAAAATTACTTTCTTGTTCATGGTATTATAGCCAATTTTTGGCCTTATTATAATCAATAAAATATTTAACACTTACAGAAAACGTGTGATTCAAATCATTCTGTAAAGTATGTGCTAAGTTATCAATTATATTTTTATTTAAACGCTGTTCATAATGAGTGGCGTTATTTCGGTATAAAACTGATACCTGACTTCCCGGAGCAAACCACCATACATACGATAAATCATAATTCCAGGATTTGAAATTGTCATTGTTGTTTTCCTTATACTCGGTGTTAGGCTCGTAATAACCGTTTTCCAAAAGGGTCAGGTAGTTTTTTATTTCAGAATAGGACCAATAATAACGTACTTTCAGATTAAAAGTCATTCGGCTGTTAATCCCGTATTTTCCACCAACGGAATTCTCAATCGTAGTTACATTTCTGTTAGCAAAAATAATGTCGGTTTCCGTGTTGTCCACATAGCCTTTATCATCGTTGTCTCTTGCTATATTCAAGCCGTAGGTCAGGAAAAATTTATCACTGAAACGGTAACGAGGACTTAAGTTAAATCCATACGAATTGCGTTTGTCCTGTTCGTAAACGTAGAAGTATGGGTTGAAATCGATGGCGAAAGGATTGTTGTAATTGGATGAATAATAGATATAGCTTCCCACACTTTTCGGACGGTAAACATAACGGCCTGTTGTTCTGGGTTGGTAAAAATCATAGGTTATTATCGGATTTAAGTCGATTCCTATCCCGAAATCATCGTTCCTTTTGTTGGATGCATTCATACTTCCGCTAAACCAGGCATTCTGGACCAATCCTGTATCGTTCTGCCACTCAAGTGAAGTATTCGCATTCAGGTAAAATGAGTTGAAAAGTTTGGTCGGGTTTAAGATTCGGTAACTGAAATTGGCAAATGTGTTATGGTAATTGTTCGTGAAATTAATTCCCAGGTCATTGATGTCATAATCCTTCGAAACATAATTTGCGCCACCATTGAAACGGTATTTTCCGAACGTTTTGGCGAAATAAATATTGGTGTTAAACCCGTTTTTGTCTTCGATGTCGTTTATGTGATTGTATTTGAAATTTCCTGAAAGTTTATAGGTGTTTGCCTTGGTGTTCAGGTCAAAGAGTACCGCTGAAACATTTGCATCTTTAAAGCTGCCGTCTCGCATTACATTGGTATTTACAAAGCTGATGGACGAGTTTTTCCGAAAGCGTTGATCGAATACCAGTACGTTGTAATTGGCCAAGGGCTCTACAACCACACTTCGCCTGTCGCCGGTTTCTGTATTTACAACGGTTGCTTTCGTTTCTTTGGTGACAGCATTTAATACACCGATACCTAGTCCTTTGGATGTTCTTCCTGAAATTTTTAAAGCATTGAGCAGATCGATAGTGGTGGGCATTTTCTCGACCTCTTCGTTTTCGCCCAAGGTCACATCTCCGGAAGGCTCGCTTCCGATTCTTCGGGAATAGAACAATGAACCTTTGTTGAATAAATCGGTACCTTCAGTGAAGAAACCGCGGTTTTCATTCAACTGTTGTTCGAAAGGGCCAAGGTTCAGGATTTTATTGTCGAAAGTGGTCTGTCCGAAGTCAGGCACCAAAATGGCATCCAATGTAAAAGAATCGTTGATACCGTATTTAATGTCCATCCCTCCTTTAAAAGTGGTTTCTGTTCCTTCGTCATTGTGATTTACATATCCCGACGCGTACGGAATGAAAAATAATCGTATTGGAGGTTTTATATTTTCGATCCCATTCAGGATTCCTGCCTGTTGAAGTATGTTTCCAATGTTGGTGTCAATTTTGTTCCAGGCATATTTTTGTTTTTTGTACCGTACTTCCCTGAAAAGGTTCAGTCCCCAAACTTGTTTGTCTTTGGAAGAAAATCGGATTGCGGCATAAGGGATTTTCATTTCCACGATCCAGCCGAAATCAGTCTGTTTCACTTCACTGTGCCATACCGCATCCCAAGAATAATCTTCTCCGGTTTCCTGAGTGGCAATACAGTCCATTTGAGTTCCGGCGGCGCTTACAATCAGTCGGAAGTCCTGCTGTCCGTCATTATAGCCATTTAAAAAGACGCCGAAATGATCAGATGTTCCAAAATTATCCCTTTGGGTAATCTCTTTCAGAAGGTTTTCTTTTGCCTGATACATTTCTGCACCTACATAGATACCTTCATTGTCATAGGCTATTCTAACAATGGTTTTTTCTTCGGGAAGTTCCGGTTTTCCGTTGTCGGGCTGGAACATTATAAAGTCGGTAGCTTTTTCTGCCGTGTTCCAGAACGGTTCGTCTAATTTTCCGTCAATGGTAACGTTTTGATCTATTTTTAAGGCGGTAAGCGTTTTTTTTTCCGGATTAGCTGGTGTTGTATTCGTTGGATTATCTTGGGAAAAGACTAGGGAAGAACAAATAAAGCTTAATAAAATGGACAGCTTTAATTTCATTATTTTGATTTTTTGATGATTGACATGTCAAAGATAATTATTTCCCATATCCCTTAGAAATATTAAGAAATGTTTAACTATCAGGCTCTTAAAGTGTCGACGAAATGTTAAATTTAGCCGATTAAATGCAAAAAAAATTTGGAGGATTAAAATATTTACATACTTTTGGCTCATCAGAAATGAAGTATAACAAATAGAATATCAATGAGTTACAAGTTTTTCCCAATATTGTTTTCGTCTTTTGTGTCGTTTACATCTTTAGCGACAAATAAGATCGGTGATCCAAAAGTGCTGGCTTCAACTACCAGGGCTTCAATGGAAGTGAAAGTGAAGGAATTATACGGTTCTTTGAAATTGAATTCTTTTACAATGCCTAAGTTAGAAGCTTTTTCTAAAGCTGTAGAAGGATATTATCAGTTAAAGGAGCGTGGTGTGGTTCAGAGAGATATTTTGACAATTGTTGATTTTAGTTTGTCTTCAACACAAAAACGTCTTTGGGTGATTGATATGGTAACTAATACTGTTTTGTTACAGTCAGTTGTGTCACATGGGAGAAACAGTGGTGAAGAATTTGCGACTTCTTTCTCAAATGAATCAAATTCCAACAAAAGCAGTTTGGGTTTTTATTCCACGGGCGAAACTTATAATGGTAAGCACGGATTGTCCTTAAAATTGGATGGTTTGGAATATGGAATAAACAGTAACGCAAGAAACAGAGCTGTTGTGATGCATGGTGCGGATTATGCGGCTGAAACCATTATCAAACAACAGGGTAGATTAGGTAGAAGTCAGGGATGTCCTGCGGTTCCTTTTGCTATTCATAAAGAAATCATCAACCTGATAAAAAACAAATCGTGTTTATTTATCTATCATCCTTCGAGAACATATGAAAAACAATCAAAACTAATCTCGTAGTTTTTGATATAGCTCGGAATCGAGATTATAGATGTCGTTCCGGAATTGAAATTCATCCTTATTCATCCAAGCTGTCCAATACAGTAAGTGAATGTGGATGAATTTTTTTATAGGGATACCCGAAGTTTTTCCGCTTTCAATAATCTTTTCCACCCGTTTCTGGTTCATATAGTTTTCGTCGGTCTCGAGGATGTAATAGGCTAGATCTAGAGGGTTTTCTACACGTACGCATCCTGAACTTAATGATCTTCCGGTTAATTCGAATAATTCCTTATGGTTGGTGTCGTGCAGATAAACCAGATGTCCGTTAGGGAAATTAAATTTAACGAGGCCCAATGAATTATTGTCTCCAGGTTTTTGTACATATCTGTAATTGTTAGGTTTGGCTGCATTCCAGTTGTATGGATCTACTTCCTGGCCTTTTGAATCATAAATAGTTATTCTTGTTGCTGCAAAATAGCCTCTGTTTTGTGAGGCGGTCGGTCCTAAATCTTCTTTTATGATTGTTGGTGGAACCGTCCAGGTAGGGTTGATGACGAGATTACTTAAATGTGAAGACAAAACCGGTGTTCTTCGTGTGTCTTTCCCTACTACCACTTTATGAACCCTGGCTGTATCGTTGTCTTTAATGAAGTATAGTTTGAATTCAGGGATATTAATAATGATATATTCCTTGCCTAAATCTCTCGGAAACCATCTCCAGCGCTCCAGATTCGCAATGATTTGTTCTGTACGCTGTTTTTTTGAAACATTCATGGCTGTGACGGTGTTTGCGCCTATGACCCCGTCAGCCAACAATCCGTGTCGTTTCTGAAAATGTTTTACGGCTTCCACGGTTTTCTTGTCGTAAATGTTGGTTAAATTGGTTATTGTATCTTCTTTAGTATAGTCGCCCCAATATATCAACCTTTTTTTAACCGCTTTAATGGTTGCTTTTTTTTCATTGGGGTTTATTTTTTCTTCAATGACTATAGGGTCGAAGTCATCATCAGGCATTTCATTTATTTTTTTCAGGCTCTTTTTTAAAAGATGATAAACGGGATGGTTCGGTTTTAAAGTGTCTAATGTTTTTTCAACATCATGGCGCCTGATTCCTTCTTGAAGTAAATCGATCGCTTTTATTTTTTTATTGCCGGTTTCCCAATCGGTGTACAGTTGCTTGGGATTTAGTTTTCCGTTGTACAGGTGATTAGCTAGTTTGTGAAAGGATTCTGTTAAAAGAATATCGAAGTTTACGATCTCAGTCGAATTTAATTTTGTTTTTGCTTCTTCTTGTTTTTCAAGCGAGCTGAAATTATAGTCTTCTGGGATTAGTCCTTCGTCTGCCGAATTTTTTATTATATCGATAAGCGCTTTTCGGTCTTCGGTTTCCGTCCAAACCGTTTTGAAAAGATTATTGCGGTAGAATTCTTTTACGTGCTCCGGTTTGTCCCATAGCGCAGTACTGTCAAAAGCAATTGATTTTGGGGAATTTATGGGTATTACTTTTGTCTTTAAAGAGTCTTGTTGGTTATTATAAGCCAAAGCAACCTCTTTTTTACAATTCATAAAAAGCACCGGGAGTATGAAAAAGAGGTATTTGCACGACATGGTAAATAGCATTTTTGCGCTATGAAAGTTACAAAAAATACTGTGGCTGTCATTGTTTTTTAACATTTTAAAGACGTTTGTACATGACGAAATGCTTACCAATTTCAGTTATTTCGAATGGATTTCCGTAAATTTTATAACCCAGTCTTTCATAAAATGGAACGGCTATTTCTCTTGCATTGAACCAAATCAATTTTCCGTTTTTTTCTTTTACGAAGTGTTCCGCCTTTTTTACCAATTGTTCGCCAAAGCCCATGCGCTGGTAGTTTTCCAGAACAGCCATGCCTCTCATTTGGAATTGGTTCTCAATTGAGCAATTCGGATAATTTTTTTTGAAAAGCGAAACGACGGCCAATAATTCTTCGTTTTCCGAAAGGCCGAAGTGTGCAGTGGTTCCTAAATTATCGCCTTCGAAGTGACAACTTTCGATTGGTTTGCCCGGTCTTAAAATGGGTTGTCTGACAGAAAAAGTGTCCTCGGCTTCTATTTGACGGATTAAAATCATAAAATTTCAGTTGTGTTTAGTGAGGGTTGTCTGTATCTAATGGTTTAAAAATAAATCAATTATATATATGATGATTAAAAAGTTTAAAAGTTGCTTCAAGTTACATGATATTTTTTTAAAAAAAAGTTTGTTTTTAGAATAAAAATTTATCTATATTTGCACCGAAATAATGCGGAAGTAGCTCAGTTGGTAGAGCTCCAGCCTTCCAAGCTGGTTGTCGCGAGTTCGAGCCTCGTCTTCCGCTCCAAAACTTAGATGAAAGTTTTAAAAGATCATCACCTGCGGAAGTAGCTCAGTTGGTAGAGCTCCAGCCTTCCAAGCTGGTTGTCGCGAGTTCGAGCCTCGTCTTCCGCTCCAAAGCCTCAAGCGAAAGTTTGAGGCTTTTTTGTTTTTATCGGGTTTTGATGATTTCGCTAATGGAACAGTGCCATTATAATTTCGAAAGCAATCAAAATAATAATGATCCATTCCAAGCGATGGCTTTCCCGAACGTTTAAAACATCGGTAAACAGTGTTAGGTTATCTTCAACAATCTGCAGGCGGTAATCAAGGTCTTTAAAACGTGGGTGGATGTCGAAATTGTTCTTCAGGTTGCGGTTAAGCAGGTTGAGTTCCTCATTGTCCCAGACCAGATTGGGGTCGTCCAGTATGTATAAATTGTCGACAATGCTGTTTTTGACATTCAGAACCTTTCCAATATATTTCAGTAAATCGGTTTTTGAAATACTGAGTCGGCCTTTTTGTTCCAGTTCAAGAATATAGTGTTTGGAAGAAGTTATGAGTTCGTCTGTAAGTACTTCGTAATATTCCAGGGCAACGGATTGACCGGTGTTGAGCATCACGATGCGCAATAAGGAAGGGTCAATTTGCGAAGTGATGACAAAATTGTTTTTGACAATTATTTTATCGAGGGTTGCATCTGTTTTGATAATATATTCTTCAGATAAATTTAAATCGACCGGATTTATCGCATAATTTGTAACGAAGTTCAGGAATTCACTTTTGCCAATAGGATCATAATTGGCAAAAACAACTACGCCATAATCAAAAATATACAGATAACGGTTGCTGTCCGTAAGTGCATAAAATACCTCGGAAGTCGAGCCCGAAAAAGCTTCGGTACGAAATTCGGTGCGGAACTTTTTGATGTTAAATGACTCCGCAATCTGGATGGCCTCGATTCGAATCTCCATAACCAACTGATTTATACAAATTTAAGAAAAAATTCTTACTAAATTTGGATAAATCAGCGTGGATTTAAAATGGGCTTATTTTAAGTTTGATAAATCAGCTCCGGTTTCGAGTTCCACCGCTTCCTGATTCTGTTTGAATAAACGGGCTGGTAAAGCACCTTTTAGGGTTATTTTGCTGTCGTTCACTTCCAGCCAACTTCCTTCGCGCAATCCCAAAACGGGTTGCGAATTAAAATAATGGAATTCATTAATTCTGGTTTCGCGAGTTTCTCCCATGTGCGTGGAACCTTCAATAGGATCCAGATAATGCGGATTGATATTGAAAGGGACAAAAGCCAGAGTGTTGAAACTTGGCGGATAAACGATTGGCATATCGTTGGTGGTTCCCATGGTGAGTCCGCAGATGTTGCTGCCGGCTGAGGTTCCCAGATATGGTGTTCCGTTTTTTACCACTTTCTCAAGTGTTTCAATAATTCCGATTTTGTACAATTGAGTAACCAGTAGGAAAGTATTGCCACCGCCTGTGAAAATACCTTTCGCCTGTTGCAATGCCTCGACAGGGTTTTCAAATTCATGAATTCCTTTTACTGCAATGTCGATTTTTGCAAAAGCCTCATTTACTTTTTTTGTGTAATCATCATGCGAAATTCCGCCCGGTCTGGCATACGGGATGAAAAGAATTTTGTTGATTCCCTTGAAATGCGTTTTTAATGTGGGAAGTAAGTACTCCAGATAACTTCCTTCATATAGTGTTGAGGTGCTGGCAATAATAATTCGTTTCATTTTCAAATCTTTGTCGCAAAGTTAACTAATTTCAAAAATGAATTGATAGGAATCGAATTTCCCGTTTAACAAAAAATTACGAATCTGTTGGCATAAAATTGGCAAACCCGGGCAATACTTTTGTATTGTGGTAAAAATCCTTCTTTGTTGAAAGAAGAATGCTTTTTTGGACGTGCCGTTAATAGTTTATGTTTTGCATTGGTCGTGAAAAAAAAATAATTTTTTGTTTTGTGTATGTGTCAGGAATTCTGATGTTTAACGTAGATTTAAGGTGCAGCAGTTTTTACTCCAATTTAGAAACGTTTTTTTAATATTCGATGGTGGCAATGATCAGGTTTTTTATGATGTATAATGCTTGGTTTTAAATTAGGGTAGATGATAAATAAATTGCTTTTTTTAGTTTCTTTTTTAATTGTCACGATTTGTTCTGCTCAAAACATAAAACGATTAAACGGAAAAGTGGTTGCCGATGTTAAAGATTTACAAGGAATTAATATTATAAATCGTACTTCAGGAATAGAATTGGCTACTTCGGAAGACGGGTTGTTTTCAATTTATGCTAAACCCGGCGATACGTTGGTCTTTACTTCGGTTCAGTTAAATGAGAAACGGATTGTCATTGAAAAAGAAGATTTTGATTATCTGCCTTTTATAGTAAAAATGAGACAGAAAGTGATCCAGTTAAAAGAAGTTGTAATTACTGATAGTGGCATCAATGCCGTTAGTTTGGGGATTGTTCCGAAAGGGATGAAAACTTACACTCCCGCAGAGCGAAGATATTATACAGCAACTACAGGTCCGGGAATACTTCCCATTGATCCCATAATTAATGCCATAAGCGGAAGAACAAAACAACTGAAAAATGAAATTAAAGTAGAGCGGTCGGAAATGCTTCAACAGAAACTTTCCGCCATGTTTGATGAAAACTATTTTATTGAAGAATTAAAGATTCCGTCTGCTCAGGTAGATGGTTTTTTTGTTTTCGCTTCGGAAAATCCGGAATTGGCTAATCAGGTAAGGGGAAAGAAAAAACCGCTGATAGAGTTGGAATTGGCAAAACTGGCGTCGGAATACCTTAAACGATTATCCGATGAAAAGTAGAACGTTTTTTGTTTTCTTTTTGATTTCGATGGTTTGTTCTGCTCAAAATGTAAAGCTTTTAAGTGGGAAAGTGGTTGCTGATGTGAGAGATTTGCATGGCATTAACGTAGTGAATCAGGTTTCCGGAAAAGAAGTGGCAACCTCGGAAGACGGATCGTTTTCAATTTATGCAAAACCCGGAGATACTTTGGTTTTTACCGCTGTGCAGCTGAATGAAAAGCGAATAGTTGTCGAAAAAGAAGATTTTGATTATCTGCCTTTTTTGGTAAAGATGAAAGCTAAAGTGATTCTGTTGCAAGAGGTTTTGATCGAAAAAAGCAATATTACCGCAGAAAGTTTGGGTTTGGTGCCAAAAGGAATAAAAGTGCGCTCTCCGGAGGAAAGAGCTGTAAGAAGGTATTATACCGCACAAACGGGGCCGTTAAAAAGTCTGGTTTATGCCTTAGACGGGACGGCTAAACGGCGGAAGAAAGAAATTGTAGCCGCAGTTAAGAGTCAAAGGTTGCAGCATAAACTTGAACTGATGTTTAGTCAAGCTTATTTTGTTGACGAACTGAAGATTCCATCCGAGCACTTGTATGGGTTTTATATTTTTGCTGCCGAAAATCAGGGATTTGAGACTGTTATGCAGAAAAAAAATAAATGGCTGATAAAATTTGAATTGATAAAACTGGCTTCAGAATATATTAAAAGACTATCCGATGAAAAGTAAAGATCTTTTATTTTTTCTGCTTTTTTTTTGATTACAACAACTCAGGATGTGAATAGGATGGTGTTGAAAGGAATAGGATTACTCATTTAACAAAAAAAAGCGAATCTATAGGCGTTAAATTAGAAAAGCCATCCAATACTTTTGCGCTGTTGTAAAAATCAGTCTTTATAGAAGGTTGATTGCTTTTTTAGAAGTTCTGTCAATAGTGTGGTTTTTGCATCAGTCCTAAAAAAATAATTTTTCTGCGTATATATCAGTTATTCAGATAATTAACGTAACTTTAAGGTGTAATGTTTTCACTACAACTTAGAAACGTTTTTTTATATGTGCCTGATGGGCAATGAGCAGGGTTTCTTATGGTATATAAGGCTCAGTTTTAAATTAGTGTAGATGAAAAATAAATTACTTTTTTTAGTTTCTTTTTTAATTGTGACGGTTTGTTCTGCTCAAGATGCAAAACTTCTAAACGGGAAAGTTGTTGCCGATGTGAATGATTTGCAGGGAGTCAATGTAGTAAATCGGGCTTCGGGAAAAGAAGTGGCTACTTCAGAAGACGGATTGTTTTCAATTTACGCAAAACCTGGTGATACATTGGTTTTTACATCCGTTCAGTTAAACGAGAAGCGAATTGTCATTGAAAAAGAGGATTTTGATTATCTACCCTTTGTGGTGAAAATGCGGCTAAAAGTGACCCAGTTAAAAGAAGTTGTGATTACTGATAGCGGCATCAATGCGGTTAGTCTGGGAATTGTTCCGAAAGGGATGAAAACATATACCCCTGCAGAACGGAGGTTGCAAACGGCAGGTGATTTTAAGGCAATTCATTTGTTGGGGATTTTGGGAGGAAGTTTGCCTGTGGATCCGATAATTAATAAAATTAACGGAAGGACCGACAGGATTAAAAAAGAAATTAAAGTCGAGCGTTCTGAAATGCTTCAGCAGAAACTTTCCACGCTATTTGACGAAACCTATTTTATTGAAGAATTAAAGATCCCAACGTCTCAGGTAAATGGTTTTTTTGTTTTTGCAGCGGAAAATCAAGAACTGGCTAATCTGGTAACGGAAAATAAAAAACCGCTGATAGAGTTGGAATTGGTAAAGCTGGCGTCTGAATATCTTAAACGATTGTCCGATGAAAAGTAAAATGCTTATTTTTTTGATGCTGTTGTCGTTAACCGTAACGGCTCAGGACGTTAACCGCATATTGTTTCGGGGAATAGTGGTTGCTGATTCCTTGGACGTGGATAATATTGTTGTTAGAAATATTACTTCGAAAAGGATTACGATTACCGACAATAAAGGAAATTTCAGCTTGTTCGTGAAGGAAAGGGATACGCTGGTTTTTAGTGCTATCGCCTTTAATTCATCGGTTTTGATAATCAATAAGTCACATCTCGATAATGAAGTTGTCAAAATACGCCTTTCGGTTAAAGTTAACGAACTCGACGAGGTTGTGGTTCGACCTTACACGTTAACCGGTAACCTGGAAGCGGATTCCAAAAACCTCAAAATTAAAACGGTGGATGTGGATGAAAAAAAGATAGATTTATCTAATCCGTTGCCTAAATACAATAAGGTAGACAATTCTTTGGCACAGATCACTCCCGGCAGCGGAAACAGTTTCAGCGGTATGGATTTTGTGGCCTTAGGGAAAAAAGTACACAAAGCGATTTTTAATCCCAAACCTAAAGAAAAGAAGATTGATTACGTGACTGAAAAAATCTTCTCCGAAGGTGTGAAAGAAAAATTCGATCCGCAATTCTTTACTGAAACCCTTAAGCTTAAACCGGAAGAAATTGATTTGTTTCTGGCCTATTGTGATGATACTTCTCCTGAAAGCAGAGTGCTGCTTAATCCAAAAAAAGAATTCGAACTGATTGATTTTCTGCAGAAAAAAAGTGAAGAATATCATAAAAAAAATCAGTAAATAATTTCTTTTACTACTTTTGAGGCATGAGGAAATATTTTCAGTGCCTATTGCCGGTATTCCTTTTTGTTGTGCTGAGCTCTTTTGCTTTGCACAAGTTCTATGTTGGCATCTATCAGATAAATTATTCGGACAAGAAAAAAGAAGTGCAGATAACGGCACGGGTTTTTATTGACGATATCGAAAAAGCCCTTCAGACCAAATATAAAAGGAAAATATATTTGGCTACTCCCAAAGAAATTACTGAAACCAACGAACTTCTCAAAAGCTATCTTTCTGAAAAAATGCAGCTGACAGTTAACAGAAAGGCCAAAACCCTGAAATTTTTAGGCAAGGAAACCGAAGATAATGTCTTGATTTGCTATCTTACCACATTGGTGCCTGAAAAAATATCCTCGATATCGATACACAATTCCGTGTTAACGGAAATATACCCCGAACAACAAAATATCGTCCATTTCAATATATATGGTAACAAAAAAAGCTTGTTGCTGACAGATAGTGAAACAGAGGGCGAAGTAGAATTTTAGACAAAAACAAAACAATATAAAAACATGAGGAAATCAGTTTCAATTTTTTCATTGGTAGCGTTGGCAGTTCCTTTTATTGCCTTGGCGCAGGAAACAAAACCAGCCGATAAAAAGAGGGATCCGGGACATGGAGACACCAATAAATTCAGTCAGATGTACCATGAGATGGCGACACCGAATTCGTACCGAACGGCTTCAGGTGCTCCAGGTCCGGCATATTATCAGCAGCAGGCGGATTATAAAATTAACATCGAACTGGATGATAAAAATACCAAATTATACGGAACGGAAACAATTACCTATCACAATAATTCGCCTGAAACGTTAACTTATCTTTGGGTTCAGCTGGATCAGAATGAAAAGAAACGGGACGGTAAATCTCCGTTAACACAAGGACAAAGAGTTAGCAATGCTATGAGTTCTGGTGAGTTCTCAAGACAATTTATGCAGCCGCGCTTTGACGGAGGGTTTAACATTGAATATGTGAAAGACGCTAAAGGCAAACCAATGAATTACACCATCAATCAAACGATGATGCGAATCGATTTGGAAAAGCCGCTAAAATCTGGGGACAAAGTTTCTTTTGATGTGAAATGGTGGTATAACATAAATAATTATATGGTAGACGGAGGTCGTTCCGGATACGAACATTTTGATAAAGACGGTAACAATCTGTATGTAATCGCTCAGTTTTACCCAAGAATGGCCGTTTATAACGACGTGGAAGGATGGCAAAACATGCAATTCTGGGGCTCTGGCGAATTCGCGCTGCCTTTCGGGAATTTCGAAGTGAGCATCACTACACCTGCCGATCACGTTTTGGAAGGAACCGGAGTATTGCAAAACAGAAAAGAAGTTTATTCAGCCGAGCAGGTAAAACGTTATGAATTAGCGGAGAAAACCTATGACAAACCGGTTGTGATAGTAACTCAGGGAGAAGCGGAAGCTGCTGCTAAAGGATTTTCAACTAAAAAGAAAACCTGGAAATTTAAGGCAGACAATGTGCGTGATTTCGCATTTTCGACTTCAAGAAAATTCATTTATGATGCAATGGCCGTTAAATTGGAAAACGGCAAAACGGTAATGGCGATATCTTGTTATCCGCCGGAAGCCAACCCGCTATGGGGTGATTATTCAACCCGTGTGGTGGCACATACTTTAAAATCCTATTCAAAATATACATTTGATTATCCTTATCCGAAAGCTATTTCTATTTCAGCAGAAGATCAGGGGATGGAGTACCCGATGATTTGCTGGAACTACGGACGCCCGGATGAAAAAGGATATGTGAGCGACCGAATCAAATACGGAATGATGGGTGTGATTATCCACGAGGTGGGACATAATTTCTTCCCGATGATCGTAAACTCTGATGAGCGCCAGTGGACATGGATGGACGAAGGTTTAAATACGTTCCTTGAATATCTGACAGAACAAAGCTGGGATAAAAACTTCCCTTCAAGCCGTGGACCTGCCGCTAAAATTGTTCCGTATATGAGTGGCGACCAGAAGTTTTTGGAGCCTATCATGTCGAATTCAGAGACGATTTACAACTTCGGCGCCAACGGTTATTCAAAACCTGCAACGGGATTGAACATTCTTCGTGAAACCATTATGGGTCATGAGTTATTTGATCATGCTTTCAGAACCTATGCGCAACGCTGGAAGTTCAAACATCCGACACCGGAAGATTTCTTCAGAACTATGGAAGATGCTTCGGCAGTGGATTTGGACTGGTTCTGGAGAGGATGGTTTTATTCTACCGATTATGTGGATATCGCTATCAAAGACGTGAAACAGTATTATGTGACCGAAGATCCTTCTAAAGAAGTAAAAGAGCAGTTCAACCGCAGAGGCAGAAAAATAAACAATGGAGAGCCAATGGTGTATATGGTTTCTGAGACATCCGAAGATTTTAAACCGGAATTGAAGAAACCGTTGAATGTACAAGATGTAAAAACATTGTCGGAATATGTGAATAAATTGAGTCCTGAAGTTCGTAATGAATTGAAACAGCCAAAGTATTTCTACGAAGTGGAATTCGATAAGCCAGGCGGAATGATGATGCCGGTAATCGTAGAATTGCAGTTCGAGGACGGGACAACTGAAAATCATCATTTCCCAGTGCAAATCTGGAGAAAAGGGAACGATACGGTGAAACGCGTTTTCGCAACTGATAAACCGCTGAAGAAAATTCAATTGGACCCGAAACTGGAAACGGCTGACATCGATGTAACCAATAACGTCTGGCCAAAAGAAGAAGTGAAATCAAAATTTGATGAGCTTTCTCAGAGTGCAAAATAAATAGGAAAAAGACCATCTGAATAAGGTGGTCTTTTTTGTTTTTAATAACATATTCCATTTTAAAACTTTGTAACTTTGTCGCGTTACAACCTGTAATTACAAAATCATGTTCGGAATAGGAGGAGGAGAGATATTCTTCATTATATTGGTAGCTTTGATGTTGTTCGGATCGGATAAGATTCCGGATATCGCCCGTACTTTGGGTAAAGGTATGGCGCAGCTTAAAAATGCGACCAACGATATCAAAAACGAAATTCAGAAAAGTGCCGAATTAAACGGTTTGAATGATTTAAACGATTTGAATCCGATGAAACAATTGGATCTGACTTCAGATATTACCAAAGAAATCGACAAGGCAAAAGAGGATATCGAAGACATGACCGGACCGATTAAAAGACAGATGTAATTTTGGAGAAAATTATTCAGTTAGACAAACAGCTTTTCGTTTTTCTTAACGGACTGGGGTCTGAACAATACGATGGATTATGGCTTTTTATAACCAAACAGTTTTATTGGGCACCCATTTTTTTATATGTTTTTTATCTGTTGTATAAGAAAGTCGGATGGAAGCATTTGCTTTTGATTCTTGTGTCAATCGCAGTCATGATTACGTTCACCGATCAGTTTACTAATCTGATAAAAAATAGTGTACAGCGATTGCGTCCGTGCAACGATTTGGAAATAAAAGATATGATCCGAATTGTAAAGTCGAGCAGTTCCTTCAGTTATTTTTCAGGTCATGCAGGCAATTCAATGGCATCAACGGTATTTGTGTTTTTGATTTTGAGGAAATACTACAAATATGCCTTTTTATTGTTCTTGTTTCCGCTGATATTTGCCTATAGCCGAATTTATCTGGGCTTGCATTTCCCGGGTGATATACTTTCAGGATATTTATTTGGAATCATAGCCGGCTTTGGATTCTCAAAACTTTATGATATTTTCAGAAGGAAGCATTTTCCGGAAAGCATATAAAAATAAAAATCCCGATTCATAAATCGGGATTTTTATTTTTAAAGTACGCGGCTCATGGTTAAGCCATCGCGAATCGGGAGTAAAACGGTTTCCACTCTCGGATCGTTCTTTAATATTTCGTTATATTCCAGTAATACTTTGGTGCTTTTATCGTTGGCTTTAACTTCTTCCAATACTTTTCCGCTCCACAGTACATTGTCCGATAAAATTAAACTGCCTTTGTTCATCAACGGCACGATCATATTGAAATAATTGATGTAGTTTTCCTTATCGGCATCAATAAAAACCAAATCGAATTTTTTGTTCAAAGTAGGAATGATTTCCAATGCATTGCCTAAATGTTGCTTGATTTGGCTGTCCCATGGGGATTGCGCGAAATATTTTCTCTGGAAATCGTACAATTCTTCATTATTGTCGATGGTGTCCAATGTTCCATTCTCCGGCAAACCCTCGGCCATACATAAAGCAGCATAACCGGTATAGGTGCCTATTTCAAGAATGTTTGTCGGACGAATCAACTTCGATATCATGCTCAGGAAGCGTCCCTGAAAATGACCGCTCAACATTCTTGGTTGTAAAATTTTTTGATGGGTTTCTTTATTTAGGCGCGCTAACAACTCCGGTTCGTTTTCCGTGTGTAACGCTACATAATCTTCTAAAGTCTCGGATATAAAATGCATTTAGTTGATGTTTAAATTTGTAAAAAGAGTTAACAGGTAATCAAGGTTTTTGGTTCTATCTTTAAATTTAGGACGGAATGTTATTTCAATTAAGTAGTCGTTTTTTATTCCGACTATTGTCATTCCTGGCATATTGTTTTTATATTCGTTAAAAACATAGCAGATACTGTCGCCGTAAATTTTTTCAAAATAGCAGGTCTTTTCGTCGTGAATTTTTTCAAATAAGCTGCTATATGCCTTATGTCTTTTAGCTTCAAACTCAGCATCTTTACTTAATAACTCGGCATCTGTTGTGTTTGTCGTGTAAAACTGATTGTCTTTTTTTTCTGAAATTATTATTTCGATAAAGTCTTTATGCTGATTTTTTAATACTAAATAATGAGGAATAAACTTGTTTGTTGTTTTCCAATTATCATTTAAAGTAACGGTGCCTTCTTTAAAGTAATTTATGAGTACGGTTTTGTTTATTGCTGAATCATAATTAATCGCTTCTTTTTTCTTCTGGCTAAACGATTGAAAATTTATTGCGAACAGGCTAAAAAGGAGGAGTAAGTATCTCATTTGAAAAAGTTTCACACAAATTTACAAATTAACAGATAATCAAATCGATAAATTGTGATTAACTTTGCGCCATGCAAATGGAGAAGAAGGATATACGCGCATTAACGAAAGACCAGTTACGCGATTTTTTTGTTGCCAACGGAGATAAAGCCTTTCGTGGTAATCAAGTGTATGAATGGTTGTGGCATAAGCGTGCGCATAAGTTTGAGGACATGACCAATGTTTCGAAACACACACGCGAAATGCTGGAAGCGAATTTCGTAATCAATCACATCAAGGTGGATACGATGCAGCGCAGTTCTGATGGGACCGTAAAAAATGCCGTTCGTCTGCATGACGATTTGATCGTGGAGTCGGTTTTGATTCCGACCGAAACGCGGACTACTGCCTGTGTTTCAAGTCAGGTTGGTTGCAGTCTGGATTGTAATTTCTGTGCAACGGCAAGATTGAAAAGAATGCGTAACCTGAACCCGGATGAAATTTACGATCAGGTGGCGGCTATCGACAGTGAAAGCCGTTTGTATTACAACCGTCCGTTATCCAACATCGTTTTCATGGGAATGGGCGAGCCGTTGATGAATTATCCAAATGTAATGAAGGCAATCGACAAAATCACTTCGCCGGAAGGTTTAGGGATGTCGCCGAAACGTATTACGGTTTCTACATCGGGAATTTCGAAAATGATTATGAAAATGGCCGATGATGAAGTGAAATTCAAACTGGCGGTTTCTTTGCACTCAGCTATTGAGGAAATCCGGAATGAAATCATGCCGTTCACCAAAAGTTTTCCTTTGCCTGAATTAAAGGAATCTCTGGAATATTGGTACAAGAAAACGAAAAGTAAGGTGACTTACGAATACGTGGTTTGGAAAGGAATCAACGATGATAAGAAATCGATTGATGCTTTGGTAAAATTCTGCAAATACGTTCCGTGTAAAGTAAACTTAATTGAATACAATCCGATTGACGACGGTCAGTTTCAGCAGGCTTCCCAGAAAGCTATTGAAGATTATATTGTGGCTCTTGAGCGAAACGACATTGTGGTTAAAGTACGCAGAAGCAGAGGAAAGGACATTGATGCTGCCTGTGGTCAGTTGGCCAACAAAGAAGGATAAAGATAAAAAAAACGTTCGTCAATTAAGCGAACGTTTTTTTATTGGGTTACTTCGTGTTAATTCCTGAAAGTAAAAGTGTGTGGCGTTCCGCCATCAATAGAGATGGTTGCGTTGTTGTCGCAGTGTCCGTTTCCATAATTCAATACGGCAGTGTGTTCGTTGCGGTTTATTGTAATTACTCCTGAAACCAATTTATACAAACAAGCAATTTCTACTCTCAACGGAGTTGTTATTGTAGATGTGTAGGAATGGTTTGTGCCTGTAGTAGCCCAGTTTCCTGTAATGCGGTATACATTGTCATGGAAAATCAGCGGCGTGTCATATCCTTCAATTAATTCTCTTGTTCTTGTTCCTGTTCTGGAATAAGTGTTTCCGTTTGGAAGCGTGATGTCCAAATCCAAATCAATGCCCACAACTGGATGTGGGGTAGCAAGTGCATCGGTAGCCTGAACGGTTCTTGAAAGTGTTTTTGTCCCTTGTACCAAGATATTGTCATAGTAGAAAGAATGGAAGCTATAAGTCCATACATAAGGAGATTGATGGAAATCGGTGCTACCGCTAATGATGATTTGTCCTTTTAAGATAGCTCCGTTATGATATGTGCAACCTGTTGTGCCGAAGTCAATAATTCTGGTCCAGGTATTTCCTTCTACTGTTGTAGTAACCGTTGCGCAATTCGGAAGGATGGATTGATAGCTCTCTGCTCTTGCCGTGTTTTGTGCATTAAGCTGGTCTTCCGCTATTTCTGAAATGTCATTTGAAATGTCATCCATTTTGGCATTAGCGTTAAACTCTTCTGTGGTAAATTGACCGGTAGTGTTACTGTTGTTTTGTTCTTCTTGTTCTTCTTTGTTACAGCCAATTAGGGATAAGGCCAGTAAAACTACAATCGATTTGAATAAATTTCGTGTCTTCATAAAATTAGGTTTTGGGTGTAGTTAATAGATGCAAAATACATAAAAAGGTTTAACGGATTAACGGAAAAACAGTGTTTTTTATTTCATATAGAATTGTATCTTTGAATTCTATGAAACAAGTCATGACAGATATAGGTTCAAACGAAAATTACAAAAGTCATCTTGTAACATTGAAAAATCCAATCTCATAGATGAAAATCGTTGAACAGATAAAGGAGCCTATAAGCCTTGAAATGGAACTTTTTGAAACGAAGTTTCGCGATTCCATGTCTTCTAAAGTGGCGCTTTTAAACAGAATCACTCATTATATCGTAAACCGAAAGGGAAAACAAATGCGTCCTATGTTTGTTTTTCTAACCGCGAAAATGGTATCGGGCGGAACTGTAAACGAACGGGCGTATCGTGGGGCTGCTGTTATCGAGCTGATTCACACGGCTACACTGGTGCATGATGATGTGGTGGACGACAGTAACCGACGTCGCGGGTTTTTCTCTGTCAACGCTTTATGGAAAAACAAGATTGCAGTGTTGGTTGGTGACTTTTTGCTTTCGAAAGGGCTGCTGCTTTCAATAGATAATAATGACTTCGACCTGCTTAAAATCATTTCAGTTGCTGTTCGTGAAATGAGCGAAGGAGAATTACTCCAGATTGAAAAAGCACGCCGATTGGATATTACTGAAGAAGTTTATTACGAAATCATACGCCAAAAAACAGCTACGTTGATTGCCGCCTGTTGTTCGCTTGGGGCTTGTGCCGTTTTTCCCGAGGACAAGGAAGTAATTGAACGCATGCGTAAATTTGGAGAGTTAATCGGAATGGCTTTCCAAATTAAAGACGATTTGTTTGATTATACCGATGATGCCATCGGTAAACCAACCGGTATCGATATCAAAGAACAAAAAATGACCCTTCCGCTTATTTATGCCCTCAATAATTGTTCCTCCAAAGAAAAAAGCTGGGTGATTAATTCGGTTAAGAATCATAATAAAGACAAAAAACGCGTTCGTGAAGTGATTCAATTCGTAAAAGATAAAAACGGATTAACCTACGCCGAACAAAAGATGGTGCAATTCCAAAAAGAAGCACTTCAACTCATTGAAGATTTCCCCCATTCTCCCTATAAAGATGCCCTTACATTGATGGTAAATTATGTGATTGAAAGAAAAAAATAATTTTTTTTATTTTCATACAACCATTTTCAGACTTCACTCGTCTATGCTAATAGAAGTCGGTTATAAAGACCGGTTTTCGAAATACATTTTTTGAATGAAAGTAATAGACTTACATCAGGAGGAAAAAGAAATCATACAGTTGGCTGTCGACAACAACCGGCATGCCCAACATAAGATTTACTCGAAACACGCTCCCAAAATGCTAAGTGTCTGCCGGCAATATATAAAAGACGTGCAGCAGGCGGAAGATGTAATGATAACCGCTTTCATGAAAGTGTTTTCCAATCTAAAAAATTTCGAACACAAAGGCAGCTTCGAAGGATGGATCCGGCGGATTATGGTAAACGAGAGTATTTCATTTTTGAGAGTACAAAAACAGGTAAAGTTTACGGAAGACGAAAATTATTTTGAAGAACGTTACAATAACATCGAAAGCCAGTTTTCTGTTGAAGATATTCAGTTTTTGATTGACAGCCTTCCGGATGGCTACCGAATGGTTTTTAACCTTTACGCGATTGAAGGATACAAACATCAGGAAATTGCCGAAATGCTGAATATTAGCGAAGGGACTTCGAAATCGCAGTTGTCACACGCCCGAAAATTGCTCCAAAGTCAGGTGAATAAACTTAAAAATTATGAAAATGGAACCGAATAAAATGGAAGAGGAATTCAGAAAAAAACTGAATGCGAGGGAAATGCAGCCTTCAGATGCGGCATGGGACCGCCTGGATGCGATGCTTTCGGTAGCCGAGAACAAAAAACCGAAACGCAATTTCAGATGGTTGTACATTGCTGCGGGTTTGGCGCTTTTTTTCTCAATAGGCTTGTTTTTGTTTCAACAGGAAAGAGGCAATCCTGAAATTCAAATGAAAAACCCGACTGTGGTAACTTCTGATGAGGATCAGAAAGATTCAGAAGAGCCTGAGTCGGTTGTGTCCAATCCAATGTCCCCGATAGTAGGTAGTTCTGAAACCGTTGCAGAAAATAATTCAGTAACAAAATCAAAGACTGCTAATAAAACAATTGCAACTGTTGCTTCCGATACTAATCGTCAGATTGTAAAAGAAGAAGTTGCCGAAGTCATTACCCAAAAAGAACCTGAAATTACAAAAGTAGCCCCTGAATCCGAGTCAGAAAAACTTTTGGCTAATGTGGATGATGTTAAAGAAAAGCCTCAGGTGAAAGTTAATGCCAATTCATTGCTGAACAATGTGGAAGGTGAATTAAATCAGGAATTCAGAGAAACAACCTTACAGCGTCTGAACCGAAATTTTAAAACGGTTAAAACAGCTGTAGCAAACAGGAATTACGAGTAAATAATCAAAAATCGAACAGTTAAATTTTTAAATTATGCAAAAGATTATCTTTTATGTAGTGGTCATGTTGTGCTTTTTTGTAAGCAAAGTCACTGCGCAGGAAACCTTTGAGCAACGTGCTAATGCAATTGCCAAAAACATCGAGAATATCACTAAAGAAGAGAAGCTGGCTTTGAAAACGGAAGTTGAAGAGGTTAACGAACAACTTACAAAGGGCGAGCTGACTCAGGAAGAAGCTGATAAAAAGAAGATGCAATTAGCTACTGATCATGCTAAAAAAATCGAAGAAAGAGTAGCGGTAGAACAGGAAAAGCTTAATGCTTTGGTGCAGGAAAGAGTTGATGGGAAATTGAGTGATACCATCAAAATTAAGAAGAGATATTCGATTACCATTCCGGCAGATCATTACGACAGAAAAACAAAGAGAACTACTTCGCAGTTTGTTTTCGCCTTCGGACTTAATAATCTGGTAACTAATGGAGCTGTTGCGAATTCTGATTTTGGATATTGGCGTTCGACATTCTATGAGTGGGGGATTACCGGAAGAACGCGTTTGGGTAAAGAAGACAGTCCGCTTCATCTTAAGTACGGTTTCTCCTTTATGTATAATATTTTACACGCTACCGACAACCGTTATTTTGTGGATAAAGGATCAGAAACGGTGTTAGAGACATATCCGGTAAACTTAATAGATGATAAAACGTATTTTAAAAATGTATTTTTTGCAGTTCCGGTTCATTTGGAGTGGGATTTTTCGGATAAAAGAGAGATCAATGGAAAAATGTACCGCAGATCTCACGATGGTTTCCGTTTTGGAGCCGGTGGATTTATAGGGATTAATACCAATTCAAAACAGTTTTTAGGCTATGAAGTTGATGGTTATAAAATTAAGGAAAGACAAAAAGGGGATTGGAATGTAAATGAGTTTACCTATGGTTTAAGTACTTATGTAGGGTACAAAAGTATAAGTTTGTATGCGAAATATGATTTGCAGCCGATGTTTGAAAGTAATGCGGTAGATCAGCGTAATGCATCATTGGGATTGCGTTTTGATTTTAATTAATTTGTTTTAGTTAGATACTTTTATGCCCTTTCAGAGTTTCGATTCTGAAAGGGCTGATTATTTGTAAAACTTTGTACCTTTGAACCGTTCCCAAAAAAAAACGGAGCTTTTTAATAATTTGATTTCACAAAACACCATAGAAACCGTATTTGAAACCGCTCGTGTCGAGGAGGTTATCGGGGATTTTGTGCAGTTAAAAAGAGCAGGAAGTAACCTCAAAGGTTTAAGTCCTTTCTCCAACGAGAAGTCACCATCATTCATGGTGTCGCCGGTGAAACAGATTTGGAAGGATTTCAGCTCGGGCAAAGGGGGTAATGCTGTTACCTTCATAATGGAGCACGAGCATTTTTCATATCCTGAAGCTATTCGTTACCTGGCCAAAAAATATAATATCGAGATTGAAGAAACCGAACAGACGGATGCCGATAAGGCGGAAGCTAATGAAAAGGAGAGTATGTACCTGGTTTCGGAATTCGCCCAGAAATATTTCCACAATGTTTTAATGCATACCGATGAAGGAAAAGCCATTGGGTATTCCTATTTCAAAGAGCGTGGGTTTACGAAAGACACGATTGAAAAATTCGGATTAGGTTATTCTCCTGAAAGCTGGGATGCCTTCACTTTAGAAGCGCTCGGAAAAGGTTATAAACTAGATTATCTTGATAAAACAGGATTGACTATTGTAAAAGAAGGGAAACAGTTTGACCGTTTCAAAGGGCGAGTGATGTTTCCGATTCAAAGTATGTCGGGCCGTATTTTGGGTTTTGGCGGACGTATTCTGACTAACGATAAAAAAGCGGCAAAATACCTGAACTCGCCGGAAAGTGAAATTTACCACAAGAGTAAAGTGCTTTACGGAATTTTTCACGCCAAGCAGGCTATTGCCAAGCAAGATAATTGTTTTCTGGTAGAAGGTTATACCGACGTGATTCAGCTGCATCAGGCGGGAATCGAAAATGTGGTGGCTTCTTCCGGAACGGCTTTAACGCCTGATCAAATCAGATTGGTTAACCGGCTTACCAAAAATATTACAGTGCTTTTTGACGGTGATGCAGCCGGACTTCGTGCTTCTATTCGAGGAATCGATCTGATTCTGGAAGAAGGAATGAATGTGAAAGTCTGCACTTTTCCCGAAGGAGAGGATCCCGACAGTTTTGCAAAGAAAACGGCATACGATGATTTGGTTGCTTACCTGAGCAACAGTGCGATGGATTTTATTCAGTTCAAAGCTTCGTTATTAATGAAGGAAGCCAAGAATGATCCAATCAAAAAAGCGGAACTGATCAGGGATATGGTGATGAGTATTTCCAAGATTCCTGATAAAATCAAGCGTGAAATTTACATTCAGGAATGCTCCCGAATAATGGATATTTCAGAGGATGTGCTTTTCAATACTTTAGCGCAGCTTGTCCAGAAAGATATTCAGGAGGTCGGTAAGAAACAGAAAGCGGATCAGAAAGCCTTTGAGGTTGTAAAAAGCGATCCGGAAACAGTTTCAGCATCCGTAGACGTTCAATACGAATTGGAACGAAAAATAATCGAAATATTGCTTTTATACGGAACCGCCGAAGAGGAATTTGAGGATGTCTTACTCAAAGCCAACGAAGAAGGCGAAGCTGTAGAGGTAAAAGAGCTGAATAATTACAAAGTTTATCAACGAATTTATCTTAGCTTGCAGGAAGATGAAGTGGAATTGGCAAATCCTTTGTTTCGAGCCATATACAACGACCTGATTAACTATTTCCATCAGAACGAAACGTTTGAACTAGAACACTATCTTATGCGTCTTGATCCGGAATTGGCGCAAGGGGTAACTCATATCCTTATGGAAGAAGAACGTGAAGCATTGCATAATTGGGACGCACAGCAGATCGTGGTAAAACAAAAAAACCAAACGATTAGTCAATATGTCTCTGAAACTATATTGACTCTTCGCTGGTTTTTAGTTGATAAGATTATTAATGAATTAAAGAATAGTATATCAAGCGAACCTGAAGCAGATAACTCGGAAATTCTTTCTGCTGCTATGGATTATTACAAACTAATCAATTCTTTCTCGTCTAAGCTTGGTAGGGTTTTGTCCCGATACAGTTAAACGATTTCAAGCGTTTTGGCTTTATTAACTAAATCTACCAAATTTGTTACATGTAATTTTGTTAACAAACGTAATTTGTAAGTACTGATGGTTTTTTCGTTTAGCGTAAGCAATTTTGCAATCTCTTTGTTTTTCTTTCCGTCGCTCAAATAACGTAATACTTCAATTTCTCGTGATGATAATTTTCGGTATAAACGATCGGATTTTTTGCCTTTATTAAGTAACGCAAGGTTTTTCTTCACAGCGTCACTAAAGATAACAGCTCCTTCGTTTACTTTCTTGATAGCGCTTTCTAAATCTTCTAATTTTGAATTTTTATGGATATAAGCAGAAACACCCGCTTTTAATGCGTTTGGTGCATAAATTTGTTCTCCTAAATTAGTGAAAACCACAATTTTAGTGTCAGAGTAATCTCTTATAAGAGACTTCACCAGGTTGATGCTTGACAGTCCTTCCAGTTCCAAATCAAGAACGACTACATCCATCGATTTCTTTTTTAGTACTTCGTCCAAATCGTCCAAATTACTAACGACACCTACAAGACTAATATCCGGATTGTCTTTAAAATAGGCTTTCACCCCAAACTGTACGACAGGATGATTGTCGGCTAAACACACTTTTATCATTTCATCAAATATTAATAGTAATTATCTTGTAAAGATACAAAAAATATATAATGTACTGATAATCAATGAAGGAAATTTATTTCAATTCATTTGGGACCAAAAATACAGGAATCTTTGTCATTTTATGTTGATTTGTTATATTTAGTCGTGAGAATATTCTGAAAACCTCTTTTTCGCGCCCTTCAAAGTCTTTTTCGGTCTTTCCATCCGCTAATGCTTGCATAGCAATTTCAAGTTCGTCATAGGTTGCTCCGAGTTGTTCTTCGTCACTTCGGTCGCTTTCCTGAGCCGCATCCGTAAACAAGCCATCGGTCGGTTTTGCAACTAAGATGCTTTCGGGAACTTGTAAGTAAGCAGACAGTTTTCTGACCTCACTTTTTAATAAGTCGGCAATCGGACTGATGTCTACGCCGCCATCGCCATATTTTGTAAAGAATCCAACCCCAAAATCTTCAACTTTATTTCCGGTACCTGCCACAAGAGCGCTGTGTAAACCCGCAAAATAATAAAGTGTTGTCATGCGAAGGCGGGCACGTGTGTTGGCTAAAGTCAAATGTAGTAATGCTTCGTTTTCAGATGCCGGAACTTGTGTTTTGAATCCTTCAAAAACCGGAGTCAGATCTGCTGCAACACTTGAAACGTTCGGGAATCTCTTTTTTAACTGCTCAATGTGTTCTTTTCCTCTGGAAACCTGATTGGGTGCTTGGTGAATTGGCATTTCAACGCATAATGTTGGCATTCCGGTTTGTGCACAAAGTGTTGAGGTCAGTGCTGAATCGATGCCGCCCGAAATCCCTACAACAAAACCTTTTACTTTTGCGTTTGTTGCATAATCGCGCAACCAGTTAACTATTAGAGTATTGATTTTGTCGGCCTGAAAAGTGTCTGTTGTTGACATAATTATTTATGAAAATTTTTTAAAACTGTGGCGTATATTTGCGCCGAATTTATTTGCTATAAAAGTATAAATTTTGATAAAAATTATGAAGAAGTATTTATTGCTTGTTGTTTTTGCTGCTTTTGCCGTTTCCTGTAAAAAAAATGAGGATAAAGCAACAGAAGCGGCCGAAGCTATTCCTGTTAAAGTAAAAATCGAACGTTTTGATAAACTTTTCTATGAGTCGAAGCCTGAGGATTTAGGTCAGCTAAGGAGTAAGTATCCTTTTTTCTTTCCTGCAGGTAATCCGGATTCGGTTTGGACAAACAAAATAAAAAATCCGCTGTTACAGGAATTGTATGGGGAAGTAAAAAAGAAATATCCTAATGATGTTGCTTTTGAAAACGATTTGGAGCAGTTGTTTAAACGTATCCAGTATTATTACCCCAACCAAAAAACGCCTAGGGTAATTACTTTGATTTCCGAAGTGGACAAGGATGCAAAAGCAATTTACACAGATAGTATTGTGTTGCTTTCGCTTGATACTTATTTGGGTAAAGACCATCGTTTTTATGAAGGATTCCCGAAGTATATGCGTCAGGGATTTGAACCTTCGCAAATGATGTCGGATCTGGTAAGCAGTTTTTCAATGGGGAGAATTGCTCAGCCTACAGACAGAACGTTGTTGGCGCAAATGATTTACTTCGGAAAAGAATTGTATCTTAAAGATATGTTGCTTCCGGATGTTAGTGATGCGGCAAAGATTGAATATAGGGAAGATCAGATACAATGGTGTAAAGAAAACGAAAGTGAAATGTGGAAGTATTTCATCAACAACAAACTGTTGTATGATACGGATACCAAACTGATGCAGCGTTTTGTGGCGGTAGGTCCTTATTCCAAATTTTATCTTGAAATTGACAGTGAATCACCGGGAAGGGTAGGACAATGGCTTGGTTGGCAAATTGTGCGTTCTTATATGGAAAATAATGATATAACGCTGCAAAAAATGTTGGCTATGGATGCTAAAGGAATTTTCGATAACTCTAAATATAAACCCAAAAAATAATGGCAAAGACAATAACTTCCGAGATAAAACTGACGGTTGAATTAGATGAAAACCGCGTACCGGAAAAAATAAAATGGACAGCTCAGGATGGAGGCGTAAATAATGAAGAGGCTAAGGCTATGTTGCTTTCCATTTGGGATAGCAAAGTTCAGGAAACTTTACGTATCGATTTGTGGACAAAAGATATGCCGGTAGATGAAATGAAAATATTCTTTCATCAGACATTAGTAGCAATGGCGGATACGTTTCACCGTGCCACTGAAGATGAAAAAATGACGGCTACCATGAGGGATTTCTGCGATTACTTCGCTGAAAAACTGGAATTGAAGAAATAAAAAAAGCGGTCATTTGACCGCTTTTTTTTATAAATTATTGCTCTTAAATATTTCGTCATTCACGCCGTCAATAAATTCCAAAAGAGAATCCCTTCCGGTTTCTTCTGTAGACGAGGTAACGAAATACTGTGGCATTTCTTCCCAGTTGTTTGCTAAAAGCGCTTTTCGGTAGGCGGCTATATGTTGATCAATTTTTCCTCTACTGATTTTATCAGCCTTTGTGAAAATGATGCAAAACGGCACTTCGGTTTCGCCTAAATAAGTTATAAATTCCAAATCTATTTTTTGGGCTTCGTGACGGATGTCAACTAATACGAAAGCGCAAACTAATTGCTCTCTGGTTTCAAAATAATCGGTAATGAATTTTTGAAAAACTTCTTTTGTTTTTTTGGAAACGCGGGCATAACCATAACCGGGCAAATCCACTAAAAACCAATTGCTGTTTATTTTGAAATGGTTGATCAATTGCGTTTTTCCAGGTCTTCCCGATGTTTTCGCGAGATTCTTGTGGTTGGTCAGCATGTTGATCAACGATGATTTTCCTACGTTAGATCGGCCAATAAAAGCATATTCCGGCAAAGGCTCTTTAGGGCATTTGCTTACTTCGGAATTACTGATTACGAATTCGGCGGTATTGATTTTCATATTTTTTTAAATTTAAAAAGTTACAGTCGCCTGTAACTTTCTATATTATAAATTCTTTTTTTTTAACCAGTCTGCCAATATAGTGTTGAATGCATCCGGATGTTCCATCATGGCAGCATGTCCGCATTTGTCGATCCAGTATAAATCCGAGTCTGGCAACAATCGGTTAAATTCTTCTGCTACATTCGGAGGGGTAACAATGTCATTTTTTCCCCAGATGATACAGGTTGGTGTCGTCATTTTTGGTAAATCCTTCGCCATGTTGTGACGGATGGCGCTTTTGGCGATAGTAAGCGTTTTTATCAGTTTGATTCTGTCGTTTACTGTCGCATAAACATCATCAACGATTTCTTTAGTAGCTACTTTTGGATCGTAAAAAACATCTTCTGCTTTTTTTCGGATGTATTCGTAATCGCCTCGTTTCGGATAGCTTTCTCCCATGGCGCTTTCGTATAAGCCGGAGCTTCCTGTGATAACCAATCCGGCCATTTTTTCAGGGTACATTTTAGTGTGGTACAAAGCGATGTGTCCTCCAAGTGAATTTCCAAGTAGGATTACTTTGTCGAATCCTTTATAAGTGATAAAGTCCTTTACGAATTTCGAAAAAGCCTTCACGTTGGTTTTTAAAATGTTGTTGGTGTATAACGGCAATTCAGGAATCACAACCTGATATCCATGTTTTGGAAAGTATTCTGCAACGCCGTCGAAGTTGCTCAGTCCTCCCATAAGTCCGTGTAAAATAATGATAGGCGTGCCTTCTCCAGCTTCAAAATATCGGTATTTGCCTTCGTTTTTCAACATGTGTTTTTGGTATATAATTATCCAATTTAAATATTGGACAAATATATGATTTTCTCAGGAAATAGGAAGTGTTCAAAATGAAAATCGAAAATACTTTCTTATTAAAACCAAATAGGTGTCTAATTTGTTAATTGTCAATAAATTTCATTTTTGTAATCACAAAAATCAGCTTAATTCTGATTTTTTTGTATTGATAAGGAAATCTATTAAAAGGTGTGGTTTTTTGAATATTTTTTGATGATTCTTTTAAAATGATAAATTATTGCTAAATATTAAGGATGAGTGATTTAGCATATTTTCCTACGGATGGAGAATGAGGTGGGAAAACTTATCAACAAAGTGGGGGTTTGTGGTAAAAAGTGGTAAAAAATAGTTACTTTTGCTATAAATCATTTCAAATACGATTTCCGTTGACGAACATAATCGGGACATACGAATGTAAAATTGATGCAAAAGGAAGGCTGATGGTGCCTGCGCCTTTGAAGAAGCAATTGTCTTCTTTGGAGAGTGGTTTTGTGTTGAAACGTTCGGTTTTTGATAAATGTGTTGAGCTTTGGCCGAAATCGGAATGGGATGTAATGATGTTGAAAATCAACAAGCTGAATCGATTTGTAAAAAAGAACAATGATTTTATCCGCAAGTTTATGGCGGGTGTAAAAATGGTTGAAATTGATGATGCTGGCCGACTTTTAATCACTAAAGATCTGATTGATTTTGCCGGAATTTCCAAAGATTTGGTGCTGACTTCAAAAGTTAATATCATCGAAATCTGGGATAAGGATTTGTATGAACAGTCTATTTCGGGAGATGATATGGATTTTGCGGATTTGGCTGAGGATGTAATGGGTAATTTAAATGACGACGACAATGGAATATCATAATCCGGTTTTACTGAAAGAGACTGTGGATGGTTTGGATATCAAGCCGGACGGAATATATGTGGATGTTACTTTTGGTGGGGGAGGTCATTCTAAGGAAATTATGCGTCGTTTGGGGCCGAACGGAAAATTGTTTGCTTTTGATCAGGATACTGATGCTTTGGCTAATGCAATCGACGATGAGCGCTTTACTTTGATTAATGAAAATTTCAGATACATTAAAAGGTTCTTGCGTTTTCATGGCGTAAGACAAGTTGATGGAATTTTGGGTGATTTAGGGGTTTCTTCTCATCAATTTGATGTTCCGGAACGTGGTTTTTCAACACGATTTGAAGGGGAACTGGACATGAGGATGAATCAGAAAGAAGCTGTTAGTGCCTATAATGTAGTGAATGAATATGCTGAGGCTGATTTGCGCCGAATATTTGCCGACTATGGTGAATTGACAACGGCAAAAGGACTTGCAAGTGCGATTGTTCAGGCAAGGGAATCGCATCCGATAAAAAATACAGAGCAGTTAAAACAAGTGTTGAGCCGATTTTTACCGGCACACAAAAGCAATAAAATTTTAGCGCAGATTTATCAGGCCATCCGAATCGAGGTAAATCAGGAAATGGAGGTGCTGAAAGAGTTTTTGGAGCAGTCGCTTGAGGTTTTGAAACCGGGCGGAAGATTGAGCGTGATTTCGTATCATTCCCTTGAAGACCGATTAGTAAAGCGTTTTATGAAAAACGGAATGTTTGAAGGTGAGCCTGAGCGCGATTTCTTCGGAAGATTTGAAGTGCCGTTCAAATTGATAGGGAAAATGATTGTGCCTACCGATGAGGAAATTAAAATTAACAGCCGCGCGCGAAGTGCAAAATTGCGAATAGCAGAAAAGAAATAGAAGATGAAGGGCGGAGTATACAGTTTGCTGAAGGCGAAATTCCTAATCGACGATGATGCGTTAAAAAACTGGAAGTTTATCGTGTTCCTGATTTTGCTGGCCATGGTGATGATTGGAAATGCACACCGTTACGAGCAAAAAAATTACAGGATTACAGAACTGACAAATGAAGTGAAAGAGTTGCGTTCTGAATTCGTAGACCGACGCTCTGAGCTGATGGAACTCAAAATGGAATCAACCATTTCCAATCAGATGGAACCGCACGGAATTGTTCCGTCTTCCGTTCCTCCGAAGAAAATTGAAGTGAAAGAACAGGAAAGCAGTATTCTTAAAAAGATATGGCAGTAGAAAATAAAAATATTTCGTACAGAATTTATTTGGTAGCCTTCACGATTTTCGTGATGGCTATTTTCGTTGCTGTAAAACTGACTAACATCCAATGGGTAGAGGGTGACTATTATAGAAAATTAGCCAAAGAAAGAACGGTGAAAAATTTTGTGATTCCTGCCAATAAAGGGAATGTTTACTCTGCCGACGGAAGTTTGCTGGCTACTTCAATTCCGAATTATACCATTCGTTTTGATGCGGTGGCTCCTAAAAAAGAACATTTCGATGATAATATAAAAGGACTGTCGGATTCGCTTTCGGTGATGTTGGGCAAACCGTCTGGTTTTTATCAGAGAGAATTGCGAAAAGCCCGTGCGCATAAAAATCGTTATTATCTAGTGGCCAGAAAATTAAGTTATACCGAATACATGCGAATGAAAACTTTTCCGCTTTTCAATTTAGGTGCTTATAAGGGCGGAATCATTACGGAGCAAAAAACCGTTAGGGAACATCCGATTGGTAAAATTGCGGAGAGAACTATTGGTTATGAACGTTTTGATGAAAGTGGAAAGGAAACCCGTGTAGGTATCGAGGGAGCATTTGGAGAATATATCAACGGAAAAGACGGTAAGCGACTGATGCAGAAAATCGCTAAAAATCAATGGAAGCCGATTAGTGATAATAACGAGATTGAACCTCGCGACGGCTACGACATCATTTCAACTATAGATGTTTATATTCAGGATATCGCGCACCATGCTCTGCTGAAGCAATTGGAGTACTATCAGGCGGATCACGGTTGTGTGGTGGTAATGGAAACGAAAACCGGAGAAGTAAAGGCCATTTCTAATTTAGGGCGTGCAGAAAGCGGTACATATTACGAAACCATAAATTACGCTGTAGCGGAATCGCACGAGCCGGGTTCCACTTTCAAATTAGTGGATTTGATTGCATTATTGGATGATGAAAAAGTAGATACCAGTAAAGTATACGATTCGAAGGGTGGTGACATTACTTATAGGGGCAGACATGTTCGCGATTCAAACGGAAAAGGTTATGGGAAAGTTTCTTTAGCTCGTGGTTTTGAACTTTCTTCCAATACCATCATGGTTCAGGCGGTGTATGAAAATTATAAAAACAACCCGGAAGAATTCGTTAACCGATTGAATGGTTTAGGATTGAACAAACCACTCGGATTGCCTTTTAAAGGAGAAGGGAAGCCTTATATTCCGCAACCAGGTCAAAAGGGGTGGTCAGCAATTACATTGCCATGGATGGCTTTTGGATACAACGTTTCCATGACGCCTCTGCAAACGCTTACCTTGTACAATGCAGTAGCCAATAAAGGCGAAATGGTAAAACCGCAATTCGTACGTGAAATCAAAGAGTGGAATAAGACCATCAAAAAATTCGACAAACAAGTCATCAATCCGAAAATTTGTTCAGACGACGCTTTGGCAAAAATAAAAGCAGTTTTGGAGAATGTGGTTAAAAAAGGAACTGGTTCCAAATTGTATTCCAAAGATTTCTCTATGGCTGGAAAAACAGGTACCGCACAGATGAATTACCATAAAGGTGATGACAAAATGTATTATGCTTCCTCTTTTGTTGGTTTCTTTCCTGCGGATGAACCGAAATATTCTTGTGTGGTAGTAGTGCACAAACCTAATGTAGCTGCGGGTTATTATGGTGCGGATGTTGCGGGTCCTGTGTTTAAAAGAATCGCACAAAAGATTTTTACAGATGTTCCGTCTACCAACGAAATCAAAACACTAAACGTAAAAATCAAACATCAGGAAAAAAATTACGGTGAGTATTATAATAAAGAACAGAAGAAAGAAAATATAGTTCCGAATGTAAAAGGAATGGCTGGGATGGATGCTATCGCTTTATTGGAAAACTTCGGGATGAAAGTAAAAGTAATCGGTGTCGGGAAGGTAAAACAACAGTCTATTCAACCGGGGCAACGATTCAATAAAAATCAAATCATAACCATACAATTGTCGTGATGATTTTAAAAGAGATATTATATAAAGTAGCCATTGAAGCTGTAAAAGGTTCAACCGATATTGAGGTGAACAAAATCGAATTCGATTCGAGAAAGATCGTTTCCGATGATGTTTTTGTTGCCATAAAAGGAACCATTTCCGATGGTCATGATTTCATCGAGAAAGCCATCAGTCTTGGTGCGGCTGTGATTATTTGTGAGACGTTTCCAACTTTAATTGTTGACGGAATCACTTACGTTCAGGTTAAAGATACCAGCAGCGCGCTGGCTTTTATGGCGGCTAATTTTTACGAAAATCCATCTGAAAATCTAAAACTGGTTGGAGTGACCGGTACCAATGGAAAAACTACGATAGCATCATTATTATATCAGTTGTTTAAAAAAGCCGGATACAAAGTAGGTTTGCTTTCGACAGTAAAAATCCTGGTTGATGATATCGAATATAAAGCCACACATACCACGCCGGATTCGCTTACTA
This sequence comes from Flavobacterium enshiense DK69, assembly GCF_000498495.1. Classification (GTDB taxonomy): domain Bacteria; phylum Bacteroidota; class Bacteroidia; order Flavobacteriales; family Flavobacteriaceae; genus Flavobacterium; species Flavobacterium enshiense. The sequence continues at coordinate 266,786 of NZ_AVCS01000009.1, forward strand.
TAAATCATTATCTGAATGAGATGGCAGAAGAGGGTTGTGAGTTTTGTTTCATGGAAGTGAGCTCCCACGGAATTCATCAGAAAAGAACGGAAGGGTTGCATTTTGTGGGCGGAATTTTCACAAACCTGTCACACGATCATTTGGATTATCATACAACGTTTGCGGAGTATCGCGATGTAAAAAAATCGTACTTCGATAATTTGCCAAAATCCGCTTTTGCGATTTCAAATATTGATGATAAAAATGGGGCAGTAATGCTTCAGAATACGAAGGCTAGAAAAGTTACCTATGCATTAAAATCGTATGCGGATTTTCGTGCTCAGATTTTAGAAAACCAACTCTCTGGCTTGTTGCTGAAAATCAACGATCAGGAAGTTTGGGTGCGTTTAATCGGATCGTTTAATGCTTATAATTTGCTGGCTATTTATGCAACAGCGGTTGAGTTAGGTTTGGAAAATCTGGAAGTGTTGCGCTTGTTAAGTGAATTGGAAAGTGTTTCAGGACGTTTTCAATTTATTGTTTCCGAGTCAAACATAACAGCTATCGTGGATTATGCCCATACGCCGGATGCTTTGGAAAACGTATTGAAAACCATCACCGATATCCGCACTAAAAATGAACAGTTAATTACCGTTGTGGGCTGTGGAGGTGACCGTGATACTGCCAAAAGACCAATTATGGCCAAAATCGCGTCCGAGATGAGTGATAAAGCCATCTTTACTTCTGATAATCCGCGAAGTGAAGATCCCGAAGCGATAATTACAGAAATGGAAAAAGGTGTTGAGCCTCAGAATTATAAAAAAACAATTTCTATTGTCGACAGAAAGCAGGCGATCAAAACGGCGTGTCAACTGGCGCAAAACGGGGATATCATCCTGATTGCCGGTAAAGGGCATGAAACGTATCAGGAAATTCACGGTGTTCGTCACGATTTTGATGATATGAAAACCGTAAAAGAACTATTAGAACAATTAAACAAATAAAGATATGCTGTATTATTTATTTCAATATTTAGATAAAACATTGGATGTTCCGGGAACAGGTGTATTCCAGTATATCACATTTCGTTCGGGCTTGGCCATTATTTTGTCGTTGATGATTTCGACGATTTTCGGTAAGCGCGTTATCAACTATTTGAGAAGGCTGCAAATCGGTGAAACGGTTCGTGAGTTGGGATTGGAAGGACAGACGCAAAAAGCGGGAACACCAACTATGGGAGGGTTAATTATTATTTTCTCCACATTGATTCCGGTTTTATTGTTGGCTAAACTCGACAATATTTATGTGTTGTTGTTGATTGTCACTACCGTTTGGATGGGAACGATTGGTTTTATTGATGACTATATTAAAATATTTAAAAAAGATAAAGAAGGCCTAAAAGGGATATTTAAGGTTATTGGTCAGGTTGGTTTAGGTTTGATTGTAGGTTCTGTACTTTATTTCCACCCTGCGGTTACGGTAAGAACTGATACTGCTAAAACGGATATTTTTAAGCAGGGAACTGTGGTTTCTGCTGTAGCCAAAGAAGAAAAATCTACGGCAACTACGATTCCGTTTTTCAAAAATAATGAAATGGACTATGCTGAATTATTGTCGTGGGCGGGAGATAACTACAAGGATTATGCGTGGTTGATTTTCATTCCGGTGGTGATTTTCATTATCACCGCGGTTTCCAACGGAGCTAATTTAACCGACGGAATTGATGGTTTGGCCGCGGGAACTTCGGCTATTTCGGTGCTGACCCTCGGAATTTTTGCATTTGTTTCGGGAAACATCATTTTCTCGAATTACTTGAACATTATGTACATACCCAATTCCGGGGAAATGACTGTTTACATTGCGGCTTTCGTAGGGTCTCTTGTCGGATTCCTCTGGTATAATACTTATCCGGCGACTGTTTTTATGGGGGATACCGGAAGTTTAACTATTGGTGGAATTATAGCCGTTTTGGCAATCGCTGTCCGAAAAGAATTATTGATACCGGTATTATGCGGAATCTTTTTGGCAGAAAATTTATCAGTAGTACTTCAGGTTTCTTACTTCAAGTATACCAAGAAAAAGTTTGGAGAAGGCCGAAGGATTTTCTTAATGTCGCCTTTGCACCACCATTATCAGAAGAAAGGCTATCATGAAAGTAAAATCGTTACCCGATTTTGGATTGTGGCCATACTGTTGTCTATATTTTCATTAGTATCCTTAAAATTACGATAAGATGCGATTAGTGGTTTTAGGTGGGGGAGAAAGCGGCGTAGGTACCGCGATTCTTGGAAAGAAAAAGGGATACGATGTTTTTGTGTCGGATTTCGGAGAGATAAAAAACAATTATAAAGAAGTGCTGCTCTTGAATCAGATTCCGTGGGAAGAAAAGCAACACACTGAAGAATTGATTTTAAATGCGGATGTTGTGATGAAAAGCCCTGGAATTCCGGATAAGTCAAACATCGTAAAGAAAATTATAAAAAAAGGCGTTCATATTATTTCTGAAATCGAATTTGCAAGTCAGTTTACCGATTTTATAACTATCGGGATTACTGGGAGCAACGGTAAGACAACAACAACAATGTTAACGCATCATTTGTTGAAGCAAGGTGGAATGAATATCGGAATTGCCGGGAACATTGGCAAGAGCTTTGCCTGGCAAGTAGCTGAGAACAAGTTTGAAGCCTACGTTTTGGAATTGAGCAGCTTTCAGTTGGATGGGATCATAAATTATCGCCCTCATATTGCGGTGATGACAAACATCAGTCCGGATCATTTGGATCGTTACAATTACGATTACGATTTGTATATCGAAGCGAAATTCAGAATAACAAAAAACCAAACGGAAGACGATTATTTTATATATGATGATGATGATGAGGCAATAGTGAAATGGTTATCGGAAAACAAAATACGAGCCAAAAAAATTCCATTTTCACTGATTAAAAAATTAGACGAAGGAGCATACGCAGACGAACAAAACATAACAACTCACATTAATAACGAAGAATTTACTATGGCAATCAACGAACTAGCACTAGAGGGAAAACACAATGTTAAAAACGCAATGGCAGCTACTACAGTGGCTCAGTTAATGCGTATCCGAAAAGAAACAATCCGTGAGAGTCTGTCAAATTTTCAAGGAGTTGAACACCGATTGGAGAAAGTGTTGAAAATTCAGAATGTGCAGTACATTAATGATTCCAAAGCAACAAATGTTAATGCGACTTTCTTCGCTCTTGACAGTATGAACACACCTACGATCTGGATTGTCGGAGGGGTGGATAAAGGAAATGATTATAGTGAGTTGATGCCGTTGGTTCGTGAAAAAGTAAAAGGTATTATCTGTTTGGGAGTGGATAATTCCAAAATAATGAAGGCCTTTGAAAATGTTGTTGATGTGATGATCGAAACGGCAAGTATGACCGATGCCGTTAAAATAGCCCAGCGAATGGCTGAGAAAGGCGATACGGTTTTGTTGTCGCCGGCCTGTGCAAGTTTTGATTTGTTTGAAAACTACGAAGACCGTGGGAAACAGTTCAAAAATGCGGTGCAAAACTTATAATAAGTAAGTAATAAACAATACTAAGAAAACTCAGTGCCTTAGTGCCTCAGTTACTTAGCAACTCAAAAAAGAATGAAAGAACTAATTGGAAAACTTAAAGGGGATAGAGGAATATGGGCATTCGTAGCCCTCTTGTCGCTATTTTCTTTTATGCCTGTTTTTAGTGCAAGTACCAATTTGGTGTATGTTGTTGGGAATGGTTCAATAATTGGACATTTGATTAAGCATTTAGTTCATGTATTTATTGGTTTCTGTTTTATCTATTTCGTGCATAGGACACCTTACCATTACTTTAAAGCTTTTTCCTGGTGGCTGATGCCTTTGGTTCTTGTGTTGCTTGCCTTTACAATGCTTCAGGGTAATACAATCGGAGGTGCCAATGCGAGCCGTTGGTTGCAGATTCCTTTTATCGGTGTTTCTTTCCAGCCTTCTGCTTTTGCGTTCATCGTGATGATGGTGTATGTTGCCAGGTATCTCTCTAAAATTGAAGAAAAAGAATATACGTTTAAGTCGTCTTTTTTTGAATTATGGATGCCGGTTTTCGGAATTATCGGTTTGATTTTACCGGCCAACTTTTCTACGGCAGCCCTGATGTTCTCGATGGTTTGTATGTTAGTGTTTGTTGGGAAATACAGATTGCAATACCTGTTTACGATAATAGGTATGGGTGTCGCTGGTCTGTTACTTTTCGTTTTAATTGCCAAAGCTTTTCCGGATAACAAATTAACGAGTCGTGTAAATACCTGGATGAGCCGTATTGAGCGCTTTAGTTCGGATGAGGAAAATGAGGACGATTATCAGATTGAAAAAGCAAAAATTGCAATAGCCTCAGGTAAAATCTATGGCTTAGGTCCCGGTAAAAGTGTGCAGAAAAACTTTTTGCCACAGTCTTCTTCGGATTTTATATTCGCAATTATTGTGGAAGAATATGGACTGTTGGGTGGATTTGCCATAATGGGATTGTACCTGCTGCTTTTTATACGATTCCTGATCACCGCACATAAAGCACCAACAATGTTTGGTAAGCTGCTCATAGTAGGGCTCGGTTTTCCGATCGTTTTTCAGGCTTTTACTAATATGGGTGTGGCGGTTGAATTATTGCCTACTACCGGACAGACGCTTCCGTTAATCAGTAGCGGGGGAACCTCTATCTGGATGACCTGTATCGCTGTCGGAATCATATTGAGTGTGACCAAGAAAGAAGAAGAAATCGCTCAGATAGAAGCGGAAGCTAAATTAAGGGACGAAGCGTTACAACGCATAATCGACCGTGAAGTGGCATTCGAAGCGGAAAAAGAAAATGAGATTGATGAGATAATCGAAAGAGCTAAGAAAACTGAATCCGGGGAAAATTATTCGATAGAAGACCAAACAGATAACCCGATGAATGCAGTTTTGAATAAGAAGTGAGAGATAGCTTCAAGAGTCAAGAATATAGGGAATAAAACTAGTAACTCAGATACTAAGTAACTCAGAAACTAAAAAATGAAAAAAAATCCAAAATTCATAATCAGCGGAGGGGGAACCGGAGGGCATATCTATCCTGCGGTGGCGATTGCAAACGAGTTGAAAAACCGTTTCCCGAATGCTGATATTCTTTTTGTGGGAGCCAAAGATAAAATGGAGATGCAAAAAGTTCCTCAGGCGGGCTATCCGATAGAAGGATTGTGGATTTCGGGCATTCAGCGAAAACTGACAGTGGATAATGCGATGTTTCCTTTTAAGTTGATTTCCAGTTTGTCAAAATCATTCGGAATTTTGAAAAGTTTTACACCTGATGTGGTTGTGGGAACTGGTGGATTTGCAAGCGGAGCTGTTTTAAAAGTGGCCTCTATGATGGGAATTCCGACGGTGATTCAGGAGCAAAATTCATATCCCGGAATAACAAATAAATTGCTGAGTAAAAAAGCCAATAAGATTTGTGTGGCTTATGAAAATTTAGAAAGATTCTTTCCCAAAGAAAATATGATTTTAACAGGTAATCCGGTGCGTCAGGATCTGATTTCGGTAAGTGAAAAGCGATTCGAAGCTATTGCTTATTTCAATCTTGATCCTTCCAAAAAAACATTATTGGTTTTGGGAGGAAGTTTAGGGGCAAGAAGAATCAATCAGTTGCTTGAAAAAGAATTGGATTTTCTGCTGTCACAAAACGTTCAGATTATCTGGCAATGCGGAAAATTATATTTTGAAGAATACAAACGTTTTTCGGATAAGGAAAATGTTCAGGTGCTTTCGTTTATTGATCGAATGGATTTGGTTTATGCTGCCGCCGATGTGGTGATTTCTCGTTCAGGTGCTTCTTCCGTATCAGAATTGTGTATAGTTGGGAAACCGGTAATTTTTATTCCGTCACCCAATGTGGCCGAAGATCATCAAACCAAAAACGCGAAAGCGATTGTTGATAAAAACGGCGCTATTTTATTAAAAGAATCAGAATTAGAGAATCAGTTCGAAACAGTTTTTCAGGATTTAATTTCCAACGGAGAAAAACAAAACGAATTGAGTAAAAATATAAAACAATTGGCATTGCCTAATGCCACCAAAGATATTGTGGATGAGATTGTGAAGTTGATAAAATAATCTTGAATTATTCATCTTTCAATCTTTAAAATAGAAGATTATGAACCTAAACCAAATACAGAACGTCTATTTCATCGGAATTGGAGGCATCGGAATGAGTGCCTTGGCGCGTTATTTTAAATTCATCGGAAAAAATGTGGCTGGTTATGATAAGACGCATACACATTTAACTGGCGAATTAGAAGAAAGCGGGATTTCGATTCATTTTGAAGACGATGTGAAACTGATTGGTGAGGAGTATTTGAATAAAGAAAATACATTAGTTGTAATCACGCCTGCGGTTCCGAAACATCACTCGGAATGGAATTATTTTCTAGATAACGGTTTTGTGGTTAAAAAACGCGCCGAAGTTTTGGGAATCATTACCAAAGATACATTCTGTTTTGCCGTAGCTGGTACTCATGGGAAAACTACGACATCCAGTATACTTGGCCATGTTTTGCATGAAAGCGGTGCTGATGTGACTGCTTTTTTAGGCGGAATTGTTGAAAATTACAATTCGAATTTAATCGGAAACGGGAAAACCGTAACGGTGGTGGAGGCAGATGAATTTGATCGTTCATTTTTGCATCTGTACCCGAATATTGCCTGCGTGACTTCCATGGATGCGGATCATTTGGATATTTACGGCGATGCAACGGCTATTGAAGCTTCATTTGTGGAATTTGCACACAAAGTGGAGGATAAGCAACATCTTTTTATTAATAACGGATTGCCTTTGGAGGCAATAACGGTTGGAGTGAACGATGGTTCTGATTTCGTGGCAAAAAATATAAGAATAGAAAATGGCTGGTATGTTTTTGATGTGAAAACGCCAACAGAAGAAATAAAAGATTTACAATTTGGCCTACCGGGCAGACATAATCTGACCAATGCTTTATTAGCTTTGGCAATGGCGCGTACATTCGGCACCCCAACCGAGGACATAGCCAAAGCTTTTTTAACTTTTAAAGGCGTAAGACGTCGTTTCTCATTCCAGATCCGAAAACCGGAATTGGTGTATATCGACGACTATGCGCATCATCCGACAGAAATTAATGCGGTACATCAGGCGGTTCGCGAATTGTATCCGGGAAAAAAAGTGCTGGCTGTTTTTCAACCGCATTTGTTTAGCCGAACGAAAGATTTTGCCGATGATTTTGCTAAAAGTTTATCGCAGTTTGACGAGGTGATGCTGATGGAAATTTATCCGGCCAGAGAATTGCCGATGGAAGGGGTGACCTCCCAATGGCTGCTGGATAAAATAGAAAACAATAATAAAAGGCTGGTTCAGAAAGAAGAACTGATTTCGCTTATGAAAGTGTCCGATGCTCCGGTAATTGTTACCATAGGTGCGGGTGATGTGGGTGAAATGGTTCCGGATATTAAAAAAGCGTTGGAAAATGACACAAGCCATTAAAAGATGGGTGTTGTTTACGATTGATTCAATTGGCGATTGCATCGAATATCGATGAAAAATAAAATTAATGAGATGAAAAAGATTAAATGGACAGATGTACGATTGGTGTTAATGATTGGCTTGTTGGCTTTTCTGTATTCCTTTTCTTCAAAGCGGAATGAGGAAAGAAAACTGTTGAAAACCGAGGTGAAATTCGCCGGGGAAAATATGCCTTTTGTAACCGATGAAATGGTTAATAACTTGTTAATACAAAATTTTAGCAGTGTTACGACTATACGAAAAGATAAAGTAGATTTGAATAGATTAGAGCGTGAACTCGATGATCATGAAATGATTGCCGATGCGCAGGTTTACGCCACTGTTGACGGAACTCTAAAAGCACTCGTAACGCAAAAGACCCCAATCGCTAGAGTGAGTAACGAAAGTAGTTCTTATTACATTGATTACGAAGGAAATAAAATGCCTTTGTCGGATAATTTTTCCGCTAGAGTGCCACTTGTTTTTGGGAAAATAAATGAGGAAAACAGAAAAGGTCTGACCGAGGTTTTTCAGAAAATCCACGATGATGATTTTTTGAAAAAAAATATTACCGGAGCCAAAATTTTGGAGTCGGGAAGCTTATTGATGACGAACAGGAATTACGATTACGGAATTCTTTTCGGTAAACCGATCAATGTTGATAAGAAGTTTAATAATTACAAAGCTTTCTTTCAGCATGCGATGAAAGACACCTTGATAGGCGAATATAAAATGATTAATTTGAAGTTTACGCAACAAGTTGTGTGCACCAAATAGAAGGAGATATGGAAAAAGAAAGTATTGCAGTTGGGTTAGACATTGGAACAACGAAGATTGTTGCAATGATCGGCAAGAAAAATGAGTATGGGAAGTTAGAGATTTTGGGCGTTGGGAAATCCAAAAGTCTTGGTGTGGCTCGTGGTGTTGTGAATAATATTACGCAGACAATCCAGTCGATTCAGCAGGCAATTGCTGAGGCAGAGGCGGATTCAGGTTACAAAATCAATGATGTGGTGGTAGGGATTGCCGGCCAGCACATTCGTAGTATTCAGCACAGTGATTACATCAGCAGAAACAATGCTGAGGAAGTGATCGGTGATGCTGATATTGATATGTTGGTTAATCAGGTAAGTAAATTGGCGATGTTGCCAGGTGAGGAAATCATCCATGTGCTGCCTCAGGAGTATAAAATTGACGGTGAATCCGAGATTAAAGAGCCAATCGGAATGTATGGCGGACGTTTGGAGGCCAGTTTCCATGTGGTGGTTGGGCAAGCTGCATCAATCCGTAATGTTGGAAGATGTATTAAAAGTGCCGATTTGGATTTGTCAGGATTGACCTTGGAGCCTTTAGCGTCAGCTGACGCGGTTTTAAGTCAGGAAGAAAAAGAAGCGGGTGTTGCGCTTATCGACATCGGTGGGGGTACTACGGATTTGGCTATTTTTAAAGATGGAATAATACGTCATACTGCAGTTATTCCTTTTGGAGGAAATGTGATCACTGAAGATATTAAAGAAGGTTGTTCGATTATTGAAAAACAGGCTGAATTGCTGAAAGTAAAATTCGGATCAGCTTGGCCTGGTGAAAATAAAGACAATGAGATTGTCTCTATCCCTGGTTTGAGAGGTCGTGAGCCAAAAGAAATTTCTTTGAAAAACCTTTCGAAAATCATTCATGCGCGCGTAGTGGAAATCATTGAACAGGTGTTTGCGGAAATCAAAGCTTACGGACACGAGGATCCTCGCAAAAAACTAATTGCAGGAATCGTGTTGACAGGTGGTGGAGCGCAATTGAAACATATAAAACAATTGGTGGAATATATCACTGGAATGGATACGAGAATTGGTTATCCGAACGAGCATTTGGCTGGCAATTCCGATGAGGAGATTTCAAGTCCGATGTATGCCACGGCAGTTGGATTGGTCATGAATAGTATTCGTAACAATACAAGAAGTGCAGTTCCTTTGGTGGAAATTAAAAACGAAGTGCCTAAAGTTGTGGTTAGTCCTCCGATAATTGTTGAAGAAACAGTGAAAGAGCCAGAAGAGGATAGGCGTCCTGAACCTATCGTGGTTGTGGAAGATGTTCCGAAAAGACCGGATACGCCTAATCCAGGGGTAAGAGGCGGCTTTTTTGATAAATATATAGATAGAATTAAAGAATTTTTAGATAACGCAGAATAAAACCGATACAGTATGGAAAGCAATTCAGATTTTGGAAGCATCTCATTTGATTTACCAAAAAATCAATCAAATGTTATTAAGGTTATTGGTGTAGGTGGAGGTGGTAGCAATGCCATCAATCACATGTTTAAGCAAGGGATTAAGGGTGTGGACTTTATTGTTTGTAACACGGATTCACAGGCGTTACAAAACAGTTCTGTGCCTAATAAAATCCAGTTGGGCGTTAATTTGACGGAAGGTCTTGGGGCAGGGGCAAATCCTGAAGTAGGACAACAATCCGCTTTGGAGAGTATTGAAGAAATTGAAAAAATGTTGGATGTTAATACTAAAATGGTATTCATCACAGCTGGTATGGGCGGTGGAACTGGAACAGGTGCTGCTCCGGTTATCGCGCAATTAGCTAAGGAAAGAGATATTCTTACTGTAGGTATAGTTACTATTCCGTTTCAATTTGAAGGAAAAGTTCGTCAGGACCAAGCGTTATCAGGTGTTGAAAGACTTAGGAAGCAGGTAGATTCTTTAATCGTTATCAATAATAATAAGTTAAGAGAAGTTTACGGAAATCTTGGTTTTAAAGCTGGATTCTCTAAAGCAGATGAAGTTTTGGCAACGGCTTCACGCGGTATTGCAGAGGTTATTACACATCACTACACGCAAAATATCGACTTGAAAGATGCTAAAACCGTTTTATCTAACAGCGGAACAGCAATCATGGGATCGGCAACTGCATCAGGTGAAAACCGTGCGAAAGAGGCTATTATCAATGCTTTGGATTCTCCGTTATTGAACGATAATAAGATTACAGGAGCTAAAAATGTATTGTTGCTAATAGTTTCCGGAACCAATGAAATTACAATTGACGAAATCGGGGAAATCAACGACCATATCCAGACAGAAGCAGGTTTCAATGCTAATATCATTATGGGAGTTGGTGAAGACGAATCGTTAGGAGATGCTGTAGCGGTTACTATTATAGCAACAGGATTTAATGTTGAGCAACAGGCGGAAATCGTTAATACAGAGCCAAAGAAAATTATTCACGCGTTAGAGGGTGAGCAAAAATTGGTTCAGGATTTAACTCAAAAACCAATGGTTCCGTCATTTGATTTTTCAATTCCGACTGAACAGCCAAAAGCAATGCCGGTTGTAGCGGAAGTTACTCCGGTAGTGGAAGAAAAGGTTGTGTTTACATTGGAAGAGGAGGTGGAAGTTGTTGAAGTAAAAAAGCCTGTAGCGGAAGTGGATTTGGTGCCAACTTCTGAATTCATCAATAACTTAGATGTGTTTTTTGAAATCGTATCTCCAGTAACGGAACAGCAGAAATTCGAAATTAAAGATGTTCGAGAAATTGAAGTTTTTGGAGCGGAGATCGTAAAGCCAGAAATCGTTACGTCTGAAATTGAAAAGGTTCAGGAGCAAATCGCTTTTTCTTTCGATTTGACAAACGGGGGTGTTTCAACCAACGACGACCGTATGGTTTTTGATTTAACGCAAGAGACTCGCGAGATGAAAGTGAACGAGCCTGTTCAGGTAGTTCCGGTTACCGAAGTAAACCAATCGGGAGTTATTCGTTATTCTTTGGACGATTATATGGAAAAAGAAAACGAACTGGCAAATTCAAAACCAGTAGTGGAAGAGGTGAAAGAAGAGCCAATTCCTGCGGAGTTGAACTTCACTATGAAAAAAACAGAGGTTGCTCCGGTAATGACTCCGGTGGCAACTCCGGTAGCAGCTCATGCACATTACGATGAAATTTCTCCGGTGGAAATGACAATCGAAGAAACATTGCGTATGCGTGCCGAAGAGCGTAAAAGAAAAATGAAAGAGTTCAATTATAAATTCAATAACAGTGCAACCCGTGTTAATGAATTGGAAAAAGAACCCGCTTATAAAAGAATGGGAGTAGATTTAAATTCGGCTGCCATCGATAACAGCAAATCCCGCATGTCTTTGGGAATGGATAGTAACGACGACATTCAGTTGCGTTCCAATAATTCTTTCCTTCATGATAATGTGGATTAACTAACCTTTTTTTTGAGAAACCTTTAACCCGAAGCAGTAATGTTTCGGGTTATTTTTTTATCTTCGCATAGCGAAATAAAAAATGGTTTTACAGCAAATGGTTAAGGTTTTAACATCCAGCCATTTTTCGCTTTTCTCCAATTTGCCATTGCAGGTTTTTCAAACTAGCTTACAATGCTTGGATTTCGGTGCAAAACTTTGTATTTATTGAGCATTGAAGATAATGCAGAGTAAAGGAATTGGATCTGGGGAGGAAATCATTTGTTTTTTGCAGTCAAAATAAAATAAGAATAATAGACAAACAAATACCTTACTATGAGTTTAGCAACAAAAATCATGGACGAAATGAAAAACGCCATGAAAGCAAAAGATACTGTAGCTTTAGAAGCTTTGCGTGCGATAAAATCAGAATTGTTGTTGGCACAGACAGCGTCAGGTTCAAAAGAAGAGATCTCGGAAGCAGATGAAATCAAATTGTTGCAACGATTGGTGAAAATGCGTAAAGACAGTGCGGCTATCTTTACAGAGCAAAGCCGTCCTGATTTAGCGGAACCGGAATTAGCTCAGGTGGCTGTTATCGAGAAATTTTTGCCTGCACAGCTTTCAGAAGAAGAAGTTGAAGTTGTTGTTGCGCAAATCATTGCTGAAACGGGCGCCTCCGGAATGGCTTCAATGGGTAAGGTTATGGGATTGGCTACTGAAAAATTAGGCGGAACCGCTGAAGGAAAAACGATTTCTACTATAGTTAAAAAATTATTAGTGTAGATATATATAGCTTGGACTTCTTAGATTTTTAGACAATGTTAGTTCTAATAATCAAAAAATATAAGAAGTCTAAAAAATATTAATGGCCTCGTAGTTCAACTGGATAGAATATCAGATTTCGGCTCTGAGGGTTGGGGGTTCGAACCCCTCCGAGGTCACAAATAAATAAGAACAACACAAAAATGTAAAGCTTGCTTTTAAATTTTTGTGTTTTTTTATTTTCAAAGGAGGATTTTGAGGTGAATGCTTTGTAAACTCCTTGGAGATCACAAATAAAAAAGAAACAAAATGTTGGTTTTTGTTTCTTTTTTGTATTTTTAGGCGTTCCGTTTTAAATGATGGTCCTTGTTTTTTAATGCAAGTGGAAATTAATTTAGCCCCTAATCTGTAAATTATAATTCTTGGAAAAGCTTCTGCTCGGTTTTGTTGCGCTTTTTTTTGTCGGAATGTTCCTTTTTAAGGCTTACGAGAAAGTATATGTTGCCGTCTATAAAAAGCCTCTTTATATTCATTTTTATCCGTTTTTAAAACGTTTAAAACGATCACAGCGTAATATACTAAAGAGTGAATCTGTTTTTTATAACAAGCTTACCAGAAAAGAGAAAAAGTATTTTGAACACCGTGTAGTAAATTTTATTGCCGAATATGAATTCGTGGGTAAATCAGGTTTGGTTGTGAACGATCGGATGAAAGTGCATATAGCAGCCACCTCCACGATGCTGACTTTCGGGATGAAAAATTATCTCTACGATGTTTTTGAACATATATTGATTTATCCCGACGAATATTATTCCATTACAACAGAGCAATATCACAAAGGGGAGTTCAATCCGTCGGTTAAAGTAATTGCGTTTTCCTGGAAAGATTTTCAACAGGGATTCAGTATTCAAAATGACAACCATAATCTGGGGCTTCACGAATTTGCTCATGCACTTAATTTTCAGGCGATGAAAAGCTATAATACCAGCATGAATTTATTCTCGGATATGTTTGATGAAATAATGCAGTATATCCATCATGTGCCTAATGCAAAACGCTTGATTGAATCAAACTATTTCCGTATTTACGCTTACACTAACAAGTATGAATTCCTGGCAGTTGTCCTGGAGCATTTTTTCGAGAGTCCGGATCAATTCAGAAGGGAATTTCCCGAATTGTATCACAAGGTGGAATTGATGATAAATTTCAAAGGCAGTCGCTAAATTTTTGTTAAATACTATCCTAAAGGGCTGTTAAAAAAAAGATTAAGAAGTAGCTTTGTTTAAACCAAATCTTAGAATTGGAGTCATAAAGCACATATCTTATATCTTATGAAACCCAAATACATAATTTACTTACTGCTTTCCATAGTTTTGGGAGGTTTGATTTTTTACAGAATATCCGAAAATAAGCAAAAAGAGGGAGGAGGAAAAGAAAAAGGCGGTGATAAAAAACCGGCTAAAGTTTCCGGCATTGTTCTAAAACCCCGAGTTTTTTCAGATAATCTTTCCCTTTCAGGTTCGATTGATGCTAATGAACAGGTGGAAATCCGCAGCGAAGTTTCCGGTATTGTTGAAAGTATCAACTTCGATGAAGGAACATTTGTTACTCAAGGGCAGCAACTTTTCAAAATTAATGATGTGGAACTTCGTGCTCAATTGTCTCAGGCCAAAACCAAACAGGCTTTAGCTTCGGAGAATGAAAGACGCGCCAGATTATTGTTGGCCAAAGAAGCTATTAGTCAGGAAGAATATGATGTCGCGAGCGCCGATTTTCGTTCGGCTAAAGCTCAAACACAACTAATACAAGCTCAAATTGCCAAAACGTCGGTAAAAGCTCCGTTTTCAGGTAAGATCGGACTTCGTTCCATCTCTAAAGGAACTTATGTTACGCCAACAATCATTGTTGCCAATCTTGTAAATACCAGTCAGGTGAAAATAACATTCTCGATTCCTGAGAAATACGCTACGCAGATGAAAATCAATACAGGCATTTCGTTTTCGGTAGCAGGTTCCAAAGACACGTTTGCGGCCAAAATTTATGCCATCGAACCGGGAATCGAGGTGGATACGAGAACTTTAAAAATGAGGGCCATCGCGAATAATTCAGACGGTAAATTGATTCCCGGAACATTCGCCAGTATTGCCCTGCCATTAGATAAAATCAACGATGCCATATTAGTGCCTACCGAAGCGCTTATTCCGGTACAAAACGGGAAAAAAGTGTTTGTGTCCGTCAATGGAAAAGCAAAAGAAGTTATGGTTGAAACCGGAGCCCGCACCGATAAAGAGGTTTTGGTTTTATCCGGACTTAAAGCAGGCGACACTCTTTTGACCAGCGGTGTTATGATGTTGAAGGAGGATTCTCCAGTAAAAGTGAATTTAAAGTAAGATAAAATTATTAGTTATGAGTTTATCCACTTTAAGTATAAAAAGACCGGTGCTTACCATAGTACTCAACCTGATGCTGATATTATTCGGAATCATAGGGTATACTTTTTTGGGAGTACGTGAATTTCCATCTATCGACCCGGCACAAATATCAGTTCAGACGAATTATTCGGGCGCAAATGCCGATATTATCGAATCGCAGATTACAGAACCTTTGGAGAAAGCGGTTAATTCCATTGATGGAATCAGGAATATATCTTCTTCCAGCAGTCAGGGGCGCAGTAATATCAATATCGAATTTGACCTTGACAAAAATCTAGAAGAAGCTGCTAATGATGTTCGCGATAAGGTGTCGCAGGCGGTTCGCAGTCTGCCGCAGGATATCGATGCTCCGCCTGTAGTTTCTAAAGCTGATGCCGATTCGGAGCCTATTATTACCATGACGGTTCAGAGTGATAATAAAAATGTACTTGAACTTACGGATTATGCTGATAATGTACTTTCACAGCGTTTGCAGACGATTCCGGGAGTTAGTAGCGTTCAGATTTGGGGACAACGAAAATATGCCATGCGCTTGTGGATTGATCCTGTAAAATTAGCCTCTTATGGTTGTACGGTGGCCGATGTGCGCGTAGCTTTGAATAAGCAGAATGTGGAACTGCCTTCCGGAAAATTAACTGGGGCCAACACAGAACTTACGGTTAAGACCCTCGGGAATATTTCTACCGAAGAAGAGTTTAATAATATAATCATCAAAGCGGAAAGCGACAGAATTGTCCGTCTTAGCGACATCGGTAAGGCCTCTTTGGAAGCAGAGAACCTGGAAACGAAATTGTCTGATTCCGGACAGCCGATGGTTGGTTTGGCTATTATTCCGCAACCTGGAACTAATTATCTTGACATTGCCGAAGTATTCTATCAAAAGTATGAGCAGTTAAAAAAAGATCTGCCGAAAGATTTCAAACTGAATATTGCTGTAGATAACACAGTTTTTGTGAAAAAAGCGGTTTTGGAAGTGGCGGAAACCTTGCTGTTGTCAATTATACTCGTAGTATTGATCATTTACTTGTTTTTCAGGGATTGGGCCATTGCCTTCCGTCCTTTAATTGATATTCCGGTTTCGTTAATAGCTACTTTTTTCATAATGTATTTATGCGGATTTTCGGTAAATGTGTTGACATTGCTGGCAATCGTATTGGCTACAGGTTTGGTTGTTGATGACGGTATCGTGGTAACTGAAAATATTTTCAAGAAGGTAGAGGAGGGGATGACTCCTATTGAAGCGGCAATTAAAGGTTCCAATGAAATTTTCTTTGCCGTAATTTCCATCTCAATCACTTTGGCTGCTGTTTTCCTTCCGGTAATTTTCCTGGAAGGTTTCGTTGGAAGGCTGTTCCGTGAGTTTGGTGTGGTAATTGGCGCTGCGGTACTGATTTCGGCTTTTGTTTCGTTAACGCTTACGCCGATGCTGAATGCATATCTGATGAAAAGCGGTGTGCAGAAAAAATCTAAAATTTATGATTTAACCGAACCGTTTTTTCAGAAAATGAATTCAGGTTATGCTGAAGCACTGATGGGCTTTTTAAAGAAAAAATGGCTGAGTTTTCCAATCTTGATTGGGTGTTTTGGTTTGATTTTTCTGTTTTTCAATGTTCTTCAGAAGGAAACGGCTCCGTATGATGACCGTAGTTTTATCAGCGTGAATGTAACGGCTCCGGAAGGTGCTTCCTATGATTATATGGATCATTTCATGAGTGAGCTGAACGACTTGATCAATGATTCGATTCCTGAGAAAAAAGTGAGTTTGATTGTTACTTCTCCGGGATTTGGTGCTTCTTCTGTAAATTCAGGACGAGCCAGAATTGCCTTGGTGCAGCCTGATGAAAGGGATAAGAAACAGAAACAAGTTGCGGAGGATCTCACCAAATGGACAAAACAATATTCCGAGGCGAAAGTCAGCGTTTCAGAGTCGCCGACCATTGCCGTTAACCGTAGAGGTGGAATGCCAATCCAGTTCGTAATTCAGGCGCCGAATTTTAAAAAACTAGAACAGAAGATTCCGCAGTTTATGGAAGAGGTAGAAAACGATCCGACGTTCTCCAATTCGGACGTCAATCTGAAATTCAACAAACCGGAAATTTATGTGACCATCGACAGGGAAAAAGCACAAAGTCTGGGAGTCTCGGTAATCGATGTAGCCCAAACATTACAGCTTTCTTTAAGCGGACAACGATTTGGTTATTTTATGATGAACGGCAAACAATATCAGGTAATGGGGCAATTTGATAAAAAAGACAGAAATGCGCCAATGGACCTGACATCGATTTTCGTAAAAAGTGACAAAGGTCAGTTAATTCAGTTGGATAACCTGGTTACTGTGGAAGAGCAGAGCAGTCCACCACAATTATATCACAACAATCGCTATATGTCGGCCACGGTTTCGGCAGGATTGGCTCCGGGAAAAAGTATTGGAGACGGAATTGATGCTATGGAACGCATTAAAGAGAAAGTGCTGGATGATACTTTTACAACCGATTTAAGTGGTGAATCCCGTGATTTTCAGGAAAGCAGTTCGAATACATCTTTCGCTTTCGGATTGGCTTTGTTGTTGATATTTTTGATTTTGGCAGCGCAGTTTGAAAGCTTTATTGATCCGTTTATTATTATCTTAACGGTGCCTATGGCGGTGGCCGGAGCTTTGTTTTCGCTTTGGTTGTTCGGTCAGACTTGGAACATTTTCAGTCAGATCGGAACGGTGATGCTGATAGGTCTGGTAACGAAGAACGGTATTTTAATTGTCGAATTTGCTAATCAGTTACGGGAACAGGGGAAATCAAAATATGAGGCTATTTTAGAGGCTTCCGAATCCCGACTGCGACCTATTTTAATGACGAGTCTCGCGATAGCATTGGGCGCATTGCCTATTGCGTTGTCTTTGGGAGCTGCATCAACAAGCCGAATCGGGATGGGAGTAGTTATTGTTGGCGGAACCTTGTTTTCGCTGATGTTGACTTTGTTTGTAATTCCGGCAGTTTACTTAATGTGGTCGCGAGAAAGAAAACACCGTCCGGAATTTGATAATATTAAAGAATACGAAAAGGAATAATTTCATGAAAAGGAACATTTTGTTTAAAATAGCATTGTTGTTAGCGGTCGCATTTAACGGTTATGGGCAAGAGGTCTTAACGGTTGAGGAGGCCGTGCAAATTGCGCTGAAAAACAATTATGATATCAAACTTGCTTCTAATGATTTGGAAGTCAGTAAAGAGAATAAAAGCCTTGCTAATGCAGGAATGCTGCCTAGGATAGATGGGACATTTACCCAAAATAACAACATTCAAAACACCAAGCAAACGCAGTCAACGGGTGAGGTTCGGGAATTGAACGATGCCAAAAACAACAACATGACTTATGGTGTGAATTTAGGATGGACTGTTTTCGATGGTTTAAAAATGTTCGCGCGTTACGATCAGTTGCAAACATTGGAAAAACAAGGTGAGGTGCAGTTAAAATCGACTATTTTGACTAAAGTCAGCGATGTGATGACCACCTATTACGATTTGGTGAAACAGCAACAACTGATAAAAGCCTTGGATACAACGATAGTAATTTCCAAGCAGCGTTTAAAGTTGGCCGAAAACCGGTTTTCCATTGGAAAGGCATCCAAACTGGAAGTGTTGAATGCTCAGGTTGATATGAATCAGGATTTGTCTAATCTTTTGCTTCTAAAACAGTTTTTTCAGATTTCAAAAGTAAACCTGAATGCACTTTTGGCACGCGATTCGGCAACCGATTTTAAAGTAGAAGAAGAAGTAACAATTGACGAAAATTTACAATTGCAAGAATTGCAGGACTTGGTGGAGAAGCAAAATCCGCAGCTGCAATTGGCATTGATAAATAAGAGGGTAGCTGAATTAGATTTAAAGCAGGTTCGGGCTGAACGATACCCATTAGTAAGATTGAATTCAGGTTACAATTTCAATAAGAGTGAATCCAGTTTAGGATTTGTTTCGCAATCATCAAGTAATGGATTCAACTATGGTGTGGCCGCAACACTGAATATTTTTAACGGGTTTCTCCAAACGAAAAATGAAAAAATTGCCAAGCTTCAGGTAGATAATTCCAGTCTTTTAATTGAACAGGAAAGACAAAGTATAAGTTCTGAGTTACATTCGACATATCAGACGTACCTGACCAATGTGGAATTGGTTAAATTAGAAGAGCATAACGAAGATATTGCTAAAAAGAATCTTGAAATCACGTTGGAAAAATTCAAATTAGGATCGATTCCAACAATTGAGTTCAGAAATGCACAGGAGAATTACATAAATGTTAAGGCCAGAAATACCAGTGCTAAATTTCAGGCAAAAATTTCTGAAGTAATGTTGAATGAAATTGCGGGCAACATCAAGTTTTAATTTTGTCGAATTTTAGCTAGCTATTTTGTAACTTTATAGTGATGAATTTATTCATTATCAAAACTTTATGGTTATGAAAAAACTTGTGGATGTGTCAACCATTATGACGCAAAATGTCGTGAAATTGAATTTGACCGACGATTTGACAAAAGCGGAAAGTTTGTTTAAGGAGCATAAAATCCGCCACATACCTGTGGTTAGTGGAAATAAAATTTTAGGGATGTTAAGTTATACGGATTTGCTTCGTATTTCGTATGCAGATGCTGCCGATGATGAAGATGAAATAATTGATGTGACCGTTTATAATATGTTTACAATTGAGCAGGTCATGACCAAAAGAGTGATTACGGTCACACCTGAAACCACAATTAAAGAGACAGCTGAAATACTGGCAAATAATGAATTTCATGCAGTGCCGGTTTGCGAAGGCGATTTACTGGTAGGGATAGTAACTACAACTGATTTGATTCGGTATTTGATTGAACAGTACGAATAAAAAAAGGCGCTGAATCTCAGCGCCTTTTTTTGTTATATTTCAGTGATTTTTTTCAAATCTGCGATGGTTGCGATAGGATCTTCTGCTCTGAAAACATAGCTTCCGGCTACCAATACATCAGCTCCGGCTTCCACCAGTTGTTTTGCATTTTTATTGGTTACTCCTCCATCAATTTCGATAAGGGTTGAAGCCCCGTTTCGCACGATGATTTCTTTCAGTTGTTTGATTTTTTTATAAGTGTTTTCAATGAAAGACTGGCCTCCAAATCCTGGGTTAACACTCATAATGCAAACCAAATCAATATCGTTAATAAGGTCTTCCAAAAGTGATACGCTGGTGTGAGGGTTTAAGGCTACTCCCGCTTTCATCCCTTCAGCTTTGATAGCTTGTAGGGTTCTATGTAAATGAGTAGAGGCTTCATAATGAACCACTAAAATGTCGGAGCCTAAGTCTTTAAATGTTTTGATGTAACGATCAGGATCAACGATCATCAGGTGTACATCGATAGTTTTTTTTGCATGTTTGTTGATAGCTTCCAAAACCGGCATTCCGAAAGAAATGTTTGGTACGAAAACACCGTCCATAATGTCAATGTGGAACCAATCTGCTTCACTTTGATTGATCATTTCAATATCGCGCTGTAAGTTGGCGAAATCTGCCGCAAGTACCGATGGTGCTATAATTGCTTGTTTACCCATTTTATAAAGTATTGTTGTGTTGTCGTTTTGTTGGTGCAAAGATAGTATAAAAAGCAAAACTCCGGTAATCAGCCGGAGTTTCAATCATCAATCAAAAAACGAACAGTTATTGAAACTGTTGTTATTTTCAATATTTTTAGGACTGGATGTCAAATTTTAAGTGCGTAAAGTTAAAATAAACAATTCAAATTACAACTTTTTTTTGACAATTCAAATTATCCTAAGTAAGTTTTAAGAATTTTGCTTCTTGAAGTATGTTTCAATCTACGGATAGCTTTCTCTTTAATCTGACGAACACGTTCACGTGTTAAATCAAAAGTCTCTCCAATTTCTTCTAAAGTCATCGGGTGCTGATCACCTAAGCCGAAATACAGACGAACAACATCGGCTTCTCTCGGTGTAAGTGTTTCCAAAGCTCTTTCGATTTCCGTACGCAATGACTCGTGTATTAATTCTCTATCCGGATTTGGTGATTCACCTGAACGTAATACATCATATAAGTTAGAATCTTCACCTTCCACAAGTGGCGCGTCCATAGATAAATGACGACCTGAGTTTTTCATGCTTTCTTTTACGTCATTAACGGTCATGTCCAACTCTTGTGCAATTTCTTCTGCTGAAGGAGCGCGCTCGTTAGATTGCTCTAACAAAGCGTACATTTTATTGATTTTATTAATCGAACCAATTTTATTCAATGGTAAACGAACAATACGTGACTGTTCGGCTAGTGCCTGAAGGATCGACTGACGAATCCACCATACGGCATATGATATAAATTTAAAACCACGGGTTTCGTCGAAACGTTGTGCGGCTTTAATTAACCCCAGGTTCCCTTCATTGATCAAATCGGGTAAAGTTAAACCCTGATTTTGATACTGCTTAGCTACCGAAACCACGAAACGCAAGTTGGCTTTTGTTAATTTTTCCAACGCTCTTTGGTCTCCCGCTTTTATTCGTTGAGCTAATTCTACTTCTTCATCTGCGGTAATCAAATCAACTTTTCCAATTTCCTGAAGGTATTTGTCTAAGGAAGCAGTTTCACGATTGGTAACCTGCTTGGTGATTTTAAGTTGTCTCATTTAAGAATCTCCTTGTCTTTTATGTTCAGTTTGTTATACGTATCAATTATCTAAAAAGTTACAAAGGTTTTGAAAAAAATAGCAGCTCCCCCGGAAAAACTCCTGAAAGAGCTGCTAAAACAGAATAACTAACTCTATAATTTTCGCTTAGCTGTCCAGCTTCCGCTTTGTGGTGTCTCGTCTTCCCAACTTCCTTTTATGGTGTTGTTTTTGATGGTACCTGTGAAGGTTCCTCCTTGGAATTTTCCGTTGATTGTATTTTTACTTACGGAACCATCTAAATATATTGCCTGGGTTTCTCCTTTAATAGTAGCTAATCCAAGGACATAATTGTTAGGGTTTTTCGGGTCAGAAGCTATAGCCAGATTATAGACCCCGTTTTTTTCACCGCTAAAAGTTCCCAAATAGCATTTTATTTGTTCAAAGGAGTATTCTTTAAGTATCTGCACAAACGGATTAGGGTGACCGCTGATGTTCATATTGTCCACAAAAGGATTTTCGCCATCGGCATCAACATTAAAATCAAAAGTTGAACTTCCGTTGGTAAACGTCAGGCCAACAATGGGTTGTCCTTCAATGATCTTTTCGGAGGTTTTAAAATTGTTATAGGTAACATCGTTTATTACCATTTTTGCTGAAATCGCACCTTTATTGTTGATGTTTACATAAATGGTACCTGACGAGCCTACAAAAATGCCTTTATATATTCCGTAATTACTTACGTCGTATTCCTCTTTCGCTTCCGGAGCGTTGGAAAGCTGGTCGTTCGTAAGCGTTGATTTTGATGGAGTATTACTGTTATCATCGGCGCAACCAAGTAAAGGTAAGCTGAAAATTAAAAGAAGAATAATTTTTTTCATGGTGCCCGATTTTAATATTGATATAAATTTAATTACTTTATTTTTTTCAATACAAATCCGACATCGGTTAATCGATTAAATGTCAGTTATTTCAGTTTATTTTTTTTTGGTTTTTATTCAACGGTTATGAATTCCTTCAACGAAACGGCCTCCCCTTTTTCCGTAAACCCTTCTAATGAAATTTCAAACTGGCCTTTTACGTCAGATGCGAAAAAAAACAGTGATGTTTTTTGTCCGGCAAGGTTGATTTCCGGTTCCCACAGCAACTGATACCTGAAATCCGGAATTCGTGCAAAATCATTTTCGGTGTAATTCGGAGTAAAGTATTTTTTTCTTGTTTGTGGTCTGTCAATAATGACTGTTTTAATGAAATCACCGGTTGTTTTTGTTTCGTAATCATTTTTTTTAGTGACAAAATTGATAACGCCGCTATAAATTTTGGAGCCGTAAACATAAGCATGATTGACCAAGCTTACTTTGTAAATGTTTTGAGTATCATAGTCAAATAATTCTGTATTGTCCTGAAGTAAAAGACCATTCACCATAACCAAAGCTTCTCCGAAAGAATCCTCCTGAGAAGAACTGGTTCTCAGGCGTATTGAGTACCCGTTTTCATTTTTTGTGTAATAGACATTATCCAACACTTCAATAATTGTTTCTTTTAAGGTTGGGAAACGGGTGTAATCGTCCAAAATGTATTCTTTTTCCAATGGATGGAAGAAAGGTGATGTTTTAGATATTTCAGCTAGGCTGTCTTTTTTCTTCTGGAAATAACTGTTTTCTATCTGATTCGCAATGGAACGGTTCTCAATGTCGATTTTGTTTTTCGGATTCAGCTGTAAAGAGGTTATATTGGATAACATGCTTAAATCCGGTTTGATTGCATCTTCAAGCGCAACAGTATATTCCTTACGGTCATTTTCAACAACCTGAATTATTGCGTTGGAAGACCCTGGATGTTCGTCAAGGATGAAATTGAATTTTCCGTTTTCATCTGTTTTAGCCATTTTGATTCCGAAATATTTTCCGGGAATTGATAGCGACACGATTTTGTCTTTCAAACTTTTGGAGTTGTCTTTTGATGAAATCTTTCCTGATATGATTTCACCGCGCATTTCAGGTAAAAATCTGCTTTTCTCACTATTTGAATTGTTTTGAGGGGCAGTCATATTTAAAAAATCGATGGACGTAGCTGTCTTATGTTCAGGCAGACTATCTGTTTTTCTGACAGAGATGGAAAAGTTTCCTTTGATTTCGTTCTTTACATTACTTTGAATAGTGAGATTTATTTTTTCCCTGACAGCATATTTGGATTTATCTGTTTTTATTGACAATAAACTGTTGTCCGATTTAATGTTGTCTATTCGTTTTTCAGAAAGTACATTGTTTGATGGTTGTTTTAAGGTACTTTCTTCTAAAGGGACTCTTTCAAATGGATTGATAATGAAAATGTCGGTTTTGTAAATCCCTTTTTCACCCTTGTTGAGTGTCCAGTTTGTATAGGCTATGAGCTTATAATTCCCGGTTTTTAATGAGGTTGAGATAAAGAAGTCTCCTTGGCCTGTCCCATTTTTTATTACGATTTTTTGTTTTAAAACACTACTGTTTCGGTTGTCAACTAATTCAACGTACCCTATTTTACTTGTTGCACGAAGTGTTTTTTGTTTGGTGTTTAAGGCATAAACTTTAAATAAAAGAGTTTCGCCGCAAAGGAGTGTAGTGGTGCTGCAATGCAAATAGACAGATTCATCAATAGTATTAATCTGATTTATAGGTGTTATTATACGAGTGCTCTGCCCAAAAACAAAGTTGCTGGTAACAAATAGGAGTGCTAGGATGTGAATTATTTTTCTCATTGCCAAAAAGGAGGTACTACGTTAGATGCAAATCTGGAACAATCGCCACAAGGTGGGATAACCATAATAAAGATGGGAAATCGATTTAAATATAAAAGCTTTCGACCGGCACGAATCTCGCCTCTTAATGCACCACCTGGCCCGCCGGTTCCGCAAGGAACCTCTGGGGTTGGATGTAGATTAATGCCAAAAAACATGCTGTCATATGAATACTCAGTGCAGTCGTAAGGATATAAAGGCAAGGGTGTGTTTGGGAAAATATCTTGAAAATTGAAAAAGATTCTTTTAGATGATGCCGAAGCCACTTCGAAAAAACCAATGACCTTCTCTTTTGGATTAGTTGCCGATTTAATATTGCCATTGAAAAAACCAGGTTGGTTAGGAGATAAAAGACTTCCTGATCCCGACATGTCTTTCAGTGTTTTGTAAAAAGTGTAAGCTTCGAAACTCTGAACATAATGTGTTACCTGGATGCTGTAGCGTTCGGCGATCGTGTAATCCGTATTGGCTATAAAGCGTACAGGGAAGTTGGTCACCCGGTCTTCGTTAAAAGCTGTGGTGGTAGTGAGTAAAATGTCGTTTGAGTTTTTTGTCTGGTAACAAATCCGGGTATCTGCTGGTCTCGGTTCAAACCCGATGGTTTCAAACCCGGGGAATTCGGTGCCCGCACATATCCTGGGTTGGTCTAATAAGATAGTATTAAAAGGGTTCCATTTTGGAGCGGTAATTCTTGATGTTTCCTCATACACATAACGATAATACTTTGAAGTACCCGAAGGGTCATAACTGTTTACTCCTATTTCAACTCCGGTTTGACCATCTTTCGTTACAACCGTTGTGCTCAGACTTTCGATTTCGGTGGGTGTCGTCAGGGTTTCTTTTGTGGAAACATATTCGTCGCCATTTGCCGTGGTGACAAACAATTGGTATTTTCTTTCCGGGACAGCCTGAAATTCTACGGTGGATTCGTAAACTTTGTCTCCCTCGGTAAATTCGTATTGATTGCCCAAATCGTCTTCCATATAAACTTCAGCTCCTGCTTCGAAAGTGGGGCCATTTTCTTCAAGTCGATATGTTTTGCTGACTTTTATCTGTTGTTTTTTTAATTCATTCGTAATGGTAGCTTCAATGACGATAGCCTCTTCGAAGGTGTTTGTTTCTAGCTGATAAGGTTCGGTGCAGTTGATCATCGATAATACAACTGCCAAGAGTAGTAGATATTTGCAAAATTTCATATACTTTTTTTTCATTGCCAGAAAGGTGGTACTACGTTAGATGCAAAGGAAGAACAATCGCCACAAGGAGTAATAACCATAGTAAAGAAGGGAAAGGCTGACTTGTAATGGAGTTTTCGGCCGGCACGGATATCCTCTCTCAGGGCTCCACCCGGGCCTCCTGATCCGCAAGGGTATTCTTCGTTATAAGGAGGTTCGCCAAAATTCCTGCTGTTAAATTCATATTCAGTGCATTCATAAGGATAGACGGGCAGGTGGGTATTCGGGAAAATATCCCGGAAATTGAAGAAAATCCTTTTGGATGACATGGAAGCCACTTCAAAAAAACCGATTACTTTTTCTTTTGGATTGGTTGCCGATTTAATGTTTCCGCTGAAAAAACCGGGTTGGTTAGGAGATAAGAGGCTTCCTGAGCCCGACATGTCTTTCAGTGTTTTGTAAAAAGTGTAAGCTTCGAAACTCTGAACATACTGTGTTACCTGGATGCTGTAGCGTTCGGCAATAGTATAATCCGTATTGGCGATAAAGCGTACAGGGAATTTGGTTACCCGATCTTCGTTAAAAGCAGTGGTAGTAGTGAGAAAAAGTTCGTCAGATTTTTTTGTTATGTAACAAACACGTGTATCTCGTGGTCTCGGTTCAAATCCGATGGTTTCAAATCCAATAAATACACCAATGCTACTACCTATGCTGGCACATATCCTAGGTTGGTCTAGTAAGATAGTATTAAAGGGATTCCATTTTGGAGCTGTAATTTGTGATGTTTCTTCATATTCGTAACGGTAATATTTTGAAGTGCCTGATGGGTCGTAACTGTTAACTCCTATTTCAACTCCGGTTTGACCGCCTTTCAGCACAACAGTTGTGCTCAGGCTTTCAATTTCGGTGGGTGTCGTCAGAGTTTCTTTTGTGGAAACATATTCGCTGCCATTAGCCGTGGTGACAAACAATTGGTATTTTCTGCCCGGGACAGCCTGAAATTCTGTGGTGGATTCGTAAACATTCTCTCCTTCAGTAAATTCGTATTGGTTACCCAAGTCGTCTTCCATGTATACTTCAGCTCCTGCTTCGAAAGTGGGGCCATTTTCTTCAAGCCGATATGTTTTGCTGACTTTTATCTGTTGTTTTTTTAATTCATTCGTAATGGTAGCTTCAATGACGATAGCCTCTTCGAAGGTATTTGTTTCTAGCTGATAAGGTTCGGTGCAGCTTATGATACTTGTGAAAAACAGCAGTGCAGCTATGGTTTTCAAAATGTATGTTGCTTTCATTTTTCTTGTTTTTAAATTAAAACTTGAAATTGTAGGTTATGGTAGGAACCGGTACAGAAAATATGGAGGTCTTGTATGCTTTTATGTCTCCGTTTTTGGTTACAAAAAATATGGAATACGGATTATTTCGTCCCAAAACATTATAAACGGATATGTTCCAAAAACTGTGTGCCAGTTTTTTTATTTTGTGGTTTCCTTCAATGTTTACGCCTAAATCCAAACGGTAATAATCAGGAACCCTGAATTGGTTTCGGTCGCTGTAGACTGTGTATTCGGCATTTCCGTAAGTGTATTTTCCAACAGGATAAGTAATCGGTCTTCCGGTTTGGTAAATGAAATTTGCGGAAGCACTGTATCGTTTGGTGAATCGGTAATTTAAAACAGCACTCAAATCATGCGGTTTGTCGTAATTGGCAGGAAAATATTCTCCATTGTTTACTTTATCGCTGTCAAATTTGCTGTCCAGTTTAACAAAGCTGCGAGAATAGGTGTAGCCCAACCATCCGTTTAGCCTTCCTGAATTCTTTTTCGCCAGAAATTCGATACCGTATGCTTTTCCTTCTCCCTTCAAAAGTTCGGTTTCAATGTTTTCATTCAGTAATAGATCGGCACCAACTCTGTAATCCAAAAGATTGTTTGTTCTTTTGGTGTATCCTTCGATGCTTATTTCGCAATCTTCTTCAATAAAATTCTTGTACAATCCCAAAGAAAACTGATCTGCGTTCTGAGGAGCAATATTCAAATCGGATAGTTTCCAAGTGTCGGTTGGAGATTGCGTGGTGTTACTGGAGAGCAAGTGCAGATATTGGAAGGTTTTGTCATAACTGGCTTTTACAGAAATGTCTTTACTGATGAAATAACGTGCCGAAATTCTGGGTTCGAAACCGTTATAGGTTTTTATGACTTCATTGTTTCCGTATTGTTTGCTTTCGATTGCAGTGGCATCGGTTATAGGTAAGCCGGATTCATAAGTTCTTTGCGTTGAAGGTCCCAGCGCTGCATAAAACGAATAGCGTAAACCGGCATTGAGCAACAGCTTTTCTGAAATTTTATAGGAATCAGAAAGGTAGATTCCGGATTCTAATCCTTTCTCTTTATCGATGGTGACCGGTACAAGCACTGTTTCCTGAGCCGTCGGATTCAAATAACCTGGTTCTATTTGGTATAGTTTTGAACTGATACCGTAACTAATTTTGTGGTTGTTATTCAGATTATAGCCGAATTTAAGCTGAAAGTGGTTTTCATTGATCTTATACCCGAAATCAAACGATTTTGTAGGGTCGTTTTCTTTGTTGTATTCAATGTTGAATTTGTACTGACTGTTTGAGAATATTAAAGATCCTCTGTGTTTGACATTAAAAACGTGGCCCCACTTTAAAGAGAATAAGCGGTTGTCGTATTTGTACAATGAGTCGGATGATATGCTGAACTTATCATGGCTATAATATCCAGTCGCTTCTAAATCATTTTTCTCGTTTATCTTATGATTGTATTTTAGGACGCCATCATAAAAAGAAGCCTGGCTGTTCTCTAGAGATTTTTCGTCAAGTGTTCTTAATATCCAATCCGAATAAGTTGCTCTGGCACCAACCAGAAGGCTTGATTTTCCTTTAATGACAGGTGTGCTTACGGTGAGATTACCGGTGACAGGGCCAATGCCTCCTTCTCCGGAGATTTTGGTTGGGTTTCCGTTTTTGGTTCTTATGTCAAACACTGAGGAAAGGCGTCCGCCAAATTCGGCAGGTATGCTTCCTTTGTAGATATCTGCACTTGCGGTGGCAAACGGATTTATGGCCGAAAAGAATCCGAAGAAATGTGAAGGGTTATAGATAACTCCATTATCCAGAAGGATCAGGTTTTGGTCTGTTTTTCCACCACGTACATTAAATCCTGCCGAACCTTCTCCGGCTGTTTTTATCCCCGGAATTGTTGTGGCTACTTTGAAAAGGTCCCTTTCTCCCAAAACCATAGGAATGTTTTTCATGCCTTCCACATCGATAGAAGTAACTCCGGTATTGGCACTTTTAAGGGTTTCACTTTTTTTGCCCTTTACAATGACCTCTTTTAGTTGATTGATATTTTCAGAAACTGCCAGGTCTAATTTGCCGTTATTGTACAGTATTACCTTTCTGGTTTCTTTTTTGTAAAGAAAGTTTTCCGTTTCGATAATGTTTATGCCAACCGGTAGAGTAATGTTGTAAAATCCCTGCACATCTGTAATTGCTGTTGCTTCCGTATTTTTGGAGCGGATGATTATCTCAGGAAGCGGCTTTCCCGTTTTAGCATCTTTCACGTAACCGGAGAGTTGAAAGGTTTTTCCCTTTTGGGTTTTATTTTCTTTTCCTATAACACTGATGCCGTCATCACTTTCATTAGTGTCAAGTTCTTTTTTGAAAACCGGCGCGCCTTGGATAACCACAATTGTGTTGTTCTGTGGTTTGTTTTTTTCGTCGTTGAAATAATTCTCAGGTAATTTGTCGTAAATAATACTGTTTCTGGTAAGGATTATTTTTTTGTCTGAGATGTAGAAATTCAGGTTTGTGTTTTGAAATAAAGCATTCAAAACTGTTTCTAATGATGCATTAGAAAGTTGAAGGTTAATCTGTTCCGGATGGTTTTTGATCCAGTCTTTGTCAAAATAAAAGGAATAATCCGATTCCTGTTCAATGGATTCGATTGCCTTTTCGAGAGTTATGTTTTCAAAGTTAAAAGTGAATTTCTTTTCTTCAACCTGAGCCGTGATTATTTGATGTAACAGCATAACCACTATGGTAAAAAAGATTTTTTTCATGGGTTAGTTGCTCGGGTTGTTTGCTGTTTCATTGTTCAGATAGGTCATCATTTTCTCGTAGAACAGGGGTTCGTCAGATTTTAGTATTTTTTTTGATGAAGAATAAAAATCATTGATTTTTCTTTTGTATTCGGGGAAGAGTTTGATAAGATCTTTTTTGGAACTTATTTTATTGAAAGTTCCGTTTTTTTCGAGGAGGTATTCATAATCGTTGTCAAACTCATAAAAAACGGATGATCCTTTTAAGATTTCTCTTTTATTCCGATGGTGCTTAATGTAAAAAATGAAATTTTTTCCTGAGATATTTTCTTCATAGTAACCTGGTTTTATCTGCATCATGGGAAAATAGATGTTGTTCAGGTATACGAATTTTTTATTGTTGATGCTAAACGCGGTTACCTTTTCGTGTATGAGTTCGATGCTGATGGCTTCCGATTCCTGCGGCCTGTAAATCAGTATGTCTTTGTAAATATCATACTTAAGTGGAATGTCGTAATAGTTTTGGCTGTTGTAAGTAGCGGAACCAATTTCAAATTTGTCGTTAGGGTAATAGCGGTGTTTGTTGTTTAAGATTCGAAATTCATTGATGTGGATGATTCCGTTATTGATGTCCAGGTTTTCTTTCCCTATTGCTTGGTCAAATGATTTGGTAAGTGTTTCTTCTGATGACTGACCCTGAATAAGGTTCAGGTTGAAAGCTATGATTGTGAATGAAAGTAAAAGTTTCAGGTAAAAGTTTTCGGGTTTGGTTTTCATCTTTTATTGCTACAAAAAAAAACATTGGATAATTCTTACGCAAAATAAAGATTAATTTGGTTTGAAAATGTTAAATATGGTTTTATTTTTAAAAATTACGTTTTATTATAACAAAAGAAAAACCCTGCTTCAAATCGAAGCAGGGTTTACTATGAATTAATTTTATTTAAAAAAAAAATTAACCTTTTTCAGAAACTTCTTTTTTCTCTTCACGCGGAGGTCTAGGCAATAAAGCTTTCTTAGAAACTTTTTCTTTTCTGGTTTTTGGATCGACACCTAAGTATTTTACCATAAACACATCGCCCATTTTAACTACGTCGGCAACATTTTCAGTGCGCTCCCAAGCTAATTCCGATACGTGAAGCAATACCTCGTTTCCAGGTGCAGCCGTATATTCAACAACCGCTCCGAAATCAAGCATTTTGATTACTTTCACTTCGTAAGATTCACCTAGAACCGGTTTGAAAATGATAGAGTCGATTTTAGCCAATACCGCTGCAATACCTTCAGGGCTTGTTCCTAAAATTTCAACCACACCTTGCTCATCCACTTCGTTGATAACGATAGTGGTACCTGTAGCTTTTTGTAATTCCTGAATAACTTTTCCGCCAGGTCCGATAAGGGCTCCGATGAAGTTTCCTGGAATGGTACGGGTAATGATTTTTGGTGCCTTTGGTTTTACTTCCGGTCTTGGTTGTGCAATCGTTTCTGTAATTTTACCTAAAATATGCAAACGTCCTTCACGAGCCTGATCCAAGGCTTGTTCCATGATGTCATAACGTAAGCCGTCAATTTTGATGTCCATCTGGCAAGCGGTGATTCCATCAGCAGTACCGGTAACTTTAAAGTCCATATCTCCCAAGTGATCTTCATCACCTAAGATATCTGACAATACTGCAAATTTCTGTCCGTCTGTGATCAATCCCATAGCAATACCGGAAACTGGTTTTGTCATCTGAACTCCAGCATCCATTAATGCCATTGTTCCTGCACAAACTGTAGCCATTGAAGAGGAACCGTTGGATTCCAATACTTCAGAAACTATACGGATTGTGTAAGGACAATCAGCAGGAATCATGTTTACCAAGGCACGTTGTGCCAAGTTTCCGTGACCTACTTCTCTACGTGAAGTTCCTCTTAAAGGTTTTGCTTCACCTGTTGAGAACGGAGGGAAGTTATAATGTAAGTAGAATTTCTCTTCACCTTGTTCTGATGGAGAATCAATTATGTTGGCTTCTCTGGAAGTTCCCAAAGTAACCGTAGCCAATGCTTGTGTTTCTCCTCTGGTAAATAAAGCCGAACCGTGTACGGAAGGTAAATAATCGGTTTCACACCAGATAGGTCTGATTTCGGTTGTTTTTCTTCCGTCCAAACGTAAGCCCAATTCAAGGATTACGTTACGAACCGCTTCTTTGTTGGTTTTGGAGAAATATTTGGATACCAAATCTCCGTTTTCGGCTAATTCTTCTTCTGTAAATAAAGCTTTTACTTCTTCTTTTACGGCAGCGAATTTTTCACTTCTTTCACTTTTTCCGGAAGCTTCTTTTGCAATTGCATAGCATTTATCGTA
This sequence comes from Flavobacterium enshiense DK69, assembly GCF_000498495.1. Classification (GTDB taxonomy): domain Bacteria; phylum Bacteroidota; class Bacteroidia; order Flavobacteriales; family Flavobacteriaceae; genus Flavobacterium; species Flavobacterium enshiense. The sequence goes on from NZ_AVCS01000009.1 coordinate 298,696, forward strand.
AGCCGCAGCTTTTACTTTGGCATAAATTGCTTCGTCTTCTTTTTCACCTTCATATTCTCTGTATGCAGGAGTTCCAACAGCGGCTCTTAAACGCTCTTGTGCCTGGATCTGAACTTTGATGGCTTCGTGTGCAAATTTGATCGCCTCTACCATTTCGGCTTCCGAGATTTCTTTCATCTCACCTTCTACCATGGCAACAGAATCCATAGAAGCACCAATCATCATGTCGATGTCGGATTGCTCCAATTCTTCTCTGCTCGGATTGATTACAAATTTACCGTCGATACGCGCTACACGCACTTCTGAAATCAAATTGTAAAAAGGAATGTCTGATACGGCTAATGCTGCAGAAGCCGCCAAACCGGCCAATGCATCCGGCATGATGTTATCATCATGTGACATTAACTGGATCATTACCTGCGTTTCTGCGTGGTAATCGTCCGGGAAAAGCGGGCGTAACACACGGTCAACAAGACGCATGGTTAATACTTCATTGTCGCTCGGACGAGCTTCTCTTTTGAAGAAACCGCCTGGGAAACGACCTGCGGCAGCAAATTTTTCACGGTAATCTACTGTTAACGGCAGAAAATCAACTCCTGGATTGGAGGTACGAGCGGATACCGCGGTAGCTAATAACATTGCGTCGCCCATACGAACAACTACTGAGCCGTCAGCTTGTTTTGCTAATTTTCCTGTTTCGATTGAGATGCTTCTTCCATCTCCTAAATCGATAATTTCTTGGAATACTTTAGGAATCATAAAATGTAATTCTTAATTAAACAATGGGTGTCAGTTGAGTTGTTGTGTTGTTGTTGTGTGTAGTTGTCTAATACCCAATGAAAAACCAAACTTTTTTCTTTTAAAATATACAAAACAAAAAGAGGCGCGCAGGCACCTCTTCTCATGATTATTTTCTGATGTTTAATTCTTTGATAATCGCACGATATCTGTTGATATCTTTTTTCTTTAAGTAGTCAAGAAGACTTCTTCTTTTACCTACTAATAAAACTAGTGAGCGCTCTGTGTTGAAATCGTGACGATTTTTTTTCAAGTGCTCAGTCAAGTGAGAAATTCTGAATGTGAATAACGCGATTTGACCTTCTGCAGAACCAGTGTTGGCAGCAGCACCTCCGTGTTTAGCGAAGATTTCTGATTTAACTTCTTTAGTTAAGTACATGCTAATATTTTTAAAATGATTATTATGTAAATTGAGACAGTCTCAATACGGGTGCAAAGTTAGTTTTATTTTTTAAACTCACAAACAAATTGCCGAAACATGCTTAAAAAAGTTTTGCAACTTCCTGATTTACAAATTCTAAAAAAGTTTCGTCTTCTTTTGTGAAAGGATCCAGTACATGACTGTCTATATCAATTTGTCCGATGTTTTTTCCATGAACAAAGAGAGGTACCACAATTTCTGATTTCACCGTAAGGCTGCAGGCAATGTAGTTATCCTGTGCTTTAACGTCAGGAACGACAAAGTTAGCATTGGATTCGGCAACTTGTCCGCAGATGCCTTTTCCAAAAGGAATGACGGTATGGTCGGTTTCGGCTCCTACGTAAGGCCCGAGATGCAATGTCCTGGTTTCGTGATCGGCAAAATAAAAACCTACCCAGTCATAGTGGCTGATAGTATCGCTTAATAAACCGCACAGGTTTTTTAATTTCTCATCGCGTGAAATGCCGCCTTGTGAAAGCAGTTCGGTAACTTTGGGTTGTAATTCCTGAAATGTCATGTTTTTTGGTTTTTAGCAAAAGTATTTAATTGCGCTCTTTTTATTTTTATATTTTTGTTAAAATCATTTCGGTGAAAGATCTCTTTTTGCAATACAAACCTTTTTTTATTTTCCTGATAAAGTTTTTTGCACTTTATGCATTGCTGACCGTTGGATACCGATTATATCTCAGCCAATATGATGCCGCCCGTTTCGAAGTGGACGGTTTTACCCGTTTGGTAGCTCATCAGTCTGAAAGCATTTTGCATTTTTTGGGCAAGGAAGTGAAAACGGAACAGAATGTCTCAGAACCGTGCATGAATTTAATCTACAAAGAAAAATTTGTTGCCCGTATCGTAGAAGGCTGTAATGCCTTAAGTGTAATGATTCTTTTTGCGGCTTTTATATTTGCTTTTTCCTCCAAATGGTTCAAGACGATGTTGTATATCGTTGTGGGATGTTTGATTATTCATGTGCTTAATGTTTTTCGGATAGCGTTGTTAGCTATGGCATTGTACGATCTGCCTCAATATGAGCATTTACTGCACGGTGTTGTTTTTCCGTTGTTTATCTATTCGGTAGTTTTTGTTTTGTGGGTTTTATGGATTCAGAAATTTTCAGGTTATGCTCAAAGAAGTGCTGAGAAATAAAGGTAAAATCCTTTGGGTTCTTGTTTTGGTTGTGCTTTTGGCGATGATTCGCCTATTTGAACAGAATTTGTTTTACGATCCTTTTCTGGCTTTTTTTAAAGAAGACTATCAGGGAGCTGAATTGCCGGAATATAATTCTGTATTGTTGTTTTTGGGCTTATTTTTTCGCTATTTTCTGAATTCGGCACTTTCATTAGCTGTGATTTATGTTGTGTTTAAAGATGTTCAGCTGACAAAATTCATAACTGTTTTATATCTCATTTTATTTGTAGTGCTGATGGTTTTGTTTTTCGGTCTTTTAAATTATTCTGAAAAAACTGATTTCATGATTTTGTTTTACATCAGACGCTTTTTAATTCAGCCATTGTTTTTGATAGTTTTTCTTCCGGCCATTTATTATCAGAAAAAAAACTTCTAAAAAAATTCGTACCTTTAAACAAACGAGTTAGGTTATGAAGGTCGTTAAACAATCCGGCGATATCGTATATTTCGATCGGGAGAAACTCCGCAATTCTCTTATGCTTTCCGGTGCCACAAATGAAAAAATCGAAGATATCCTAAGCATTATCGAAAGAGAGATTTATGATGGTATGCCAACGCGTAAGATTTACAAAATGGCATTTCAACTGCTAAAAAAAACTTCGAAAGCTCATGCGGCAAGATATAATTTGAAAACCGCTGTACAGGCTTTGGGCCCTGCGGGGTTCTTTTTTGAGAAATACGTTGCTTTGCTGTTCCGTACGGAAGGTTTTGAAACTAAAACCAACGTGATTCTCGAAGGGAATTGCGTTTCCCATGAAATTGACGTAATGGTAAAAAAAGGGAATGCCATTGCCATGGTCGAATGCAAGTTTCACGGTAGTAACGAAATTAAATCCGACGTAAAAATCCCGATGTACATCCTCTCGCGTTTCAACGATTTAAAAGGTAAAACCCATCCGGTTTTCAGTCAGGAGGATACCATTAATAAATGCTGGGTCATAACCAACAATCGTTTTACTTCCGAAGCAATTGATTTCGGTGAATGTTCTAATCTGAGATTGATCAGCTGGGATTTTCCTGTAAAGGAATGTCTGAAATATAAAATCGAGGAAAACGGTCTGTACCCGGTAACCTGTCTGACCACGCTGACTCAATATGAGAAAGAAAAACTGCTCATTCAGGATGTGCTTTTGGCTTCTGATTTGGTCAATAACAGTAAATTGTTGTCGAACATTGGCATCAATTACAAACGGATTAAAAACATTATCAGGGAAGCTTCAGAATTGTGTGAATACATAGGCGACAATAGTTCTATTTTTAATGACTAAACCATGAAAATTCAGTTTTTAGGAGCAGCCGGAACGGTAACCGGTTCCAAAACCTTAATAGAATCAAAAGGGATTCGCATTTTAGTTGACTGCGGTATGTTTCAAGGGAGTAGGGAAGTGCGTCAACTCAATTGGGAACCGCTTCCGATTTTGCCGTCAACCATCGATTTTGTACTGCTTACCCACGGGCATTTGGATCATTGCGGTTGGCTTCCGCTGTTAATCAGACAGGGTTTCGAAGGGAAGATTTTCTGTACTAGTCCTACAAAAGCCATTACTCGGCTGATTTTGATGGACAGTGCCAAAATTCAGGAAGAAGAAGCGGAAAAGGCCAACAAGGAGCATTATTCCAAACACGATCCAGCCGAACCTTTGTATACGGTTGAGGAGGCCGAAGAAGTCCTGCCTTTTTTTAGGGTGATTAAACCGGATACTTTTTTTGATGTGGATGCCGAAATTTCTGCCCGCTATTTTTCAGCCGGACACATATTGGGTGCCTGTTCTATTGAATTATTTATTGAAGGCAAACGACTTGTTTTTTCAGGAGATATCGGAAGAGATAATGACGACCTGATGTATGCTCCGGTGAAGCCCCAAGAGGCAGACTATGTTTTTTTGGAGAGTACCTACGGTAATAAACTGCATCCGGATAATGATCCTAAAGACGAATTGAAGCAGGCTATCAACGAAGCTTATGAAAAAGGAGGAAATGTTGTTATTCCAAGTTTTGCTGTTGAACGTGCCCAGGCGATCATGTATTTGATTTGGCAGCTTAAAAAAGCAGGCGAGATTCCGGAGATGCCTTATATAATAGATACGCCAATGGGGGTTAAAGTGATAGATATTTTTGAAGATAACAGGGAATGGCACAAATTAAGATCAGACCAATGTCAGGAGATGTGTGCCGTTTTTTCCATGATAACAGACTATGAAGATACTATTGCCGCAATTTATGATGATCAGCCCAAAGTAATAATTGCCGCGAGTGGGATGGTTACAGGCGGCCGTGTTTTGAGTTATCTGGAGCGGTATATCATTCGTCCTGAAACCACCGTGATTATTGTAGGGTATCAGGCAGAAGGAACCCGCGGAAGAAAATTGCTCGACGGTGAGAAAGAAATTAAAATGTATGGGAAATATTATCCTGTAGAAGCCAAAATAGTTGAAATAGAAGGGCTTTCTGCTCATGGCGATCAGGATGATCTGCTGAATTGGCTGTCGGAGTTGGAAGAAAAACCTCAGACCGTTTTTCTGGTCCATGGTGAAACGGAAGCCTTGGTTACGCTGAAAGAAAAAATCGAAACGCGTTACGCAATGAATTGCGAGATTCCTTATCAGGGACAGATAGTTGAAATCAATTAACAGCAAATTATGTTTTGAAATTGAAAAAAAGCGTTACTTTTGGTCAGATTTTAACAAAATGAAAATAAATAAGCATATTAGTTTCGTTTTAGCGCTGCTGATATTGGTTTCCAATGTCGGACTGGCGTTTAATGTGCATTATTGCGGCGGGGAACTTGCCGAAATTTCATTGGATTATAAAAAATCGGAGCCTTGCGAAGTAAAGAAAATTGAAAAGCAGGAGACTTGTTGTGGCTCTACAAACGAACACGACAGTTGTTGTTCTAACAGTAAGGTTGATTTGAAAAAATCACTTTCCGATGAGGTTATCGTAAAAAGTTTTCAGTTAAATTTAGGGTTTTTTACTTTCGTTGAAGGATGGAAAGCGTTAGAAGTACCTGTTGATTTTGAAGAAATCAAATTGAAAAGTGATGCTCCTTCATTTTATTGCGACAGTAATGCGCCGCCACTCTACAAACTCTATTGCCAGTATCTTTTCTACGACAGATTTTAATGTTTTTCAGATTTTCCGATTTAATCGGAGTAAACTTCTATTGAAACATTAAAATCAAAATCATGTATAAATATATTATGATTTTCCTTATGCTGACAGCCAATATTGCGTTAGCTCAGGAAAATGTGTCGGGAACCGTAACCGATGAAAAAAACAATCCTTTGCCCGGGGCTTCCGTCATATGGAAAGATACCGATAAAGGAGCAACGACCGATGAAAAAGGTTTTTTCAGTTTGCCGATGAATCCGGGAAGCCACGAAATAACTGTGAGTTATGTGGGATATCAAAGTGTTTCCCTGATGGCTCATGAGCCAAAAGAGATCAAGGTGCAACTTCAACCCAGTAAGAGCAAAAGTCTGGATGAGGTTGTAGTAACCACTAAACGAAATTCTCTTCAAAAGTCGTATGTAAAAACGGCAAACGTAACCACCATGAGCAGTAAAGAATTGCTCAAAGCGGCGTGTTGCAACCTTTCCGAAAGTTTTGAAACCAATCCGTCCATCGATGTAAATTTCTCTGATGCCGTTTCTGGAAGCAAGCAAATTAAAATGTTGGGCTTAACTAGTCCGTACATTCTAATAGCCGAAGAGAATATTCCTTCGGTTCGCGGAGCTTCTCAGGCATACGGACTTTCGTTTGTTCCGGGTACTTGGGTAGAGAGCATTCAAATTACAAAAGGAGCGGGGAGCGTGGTGAATGGGTATGAGAGCATTTCGGGACAAATCAATACCGAGTTGTTAAAACCAGCAAACGACATCCCATTTTACCTGAATGCTTATGGGTCTACCGATAGCCGTTTTGAACTGAATACGCATTTCAACAAAAAGTTTACCGATAAACTAAGCAGCAGTCTTTTCGTTCATGGTAGTACCCGTGTGTCTAAAAAAGATATGAACGACGATGGGTTTTTGGATAATCCGCTCGGGAAACAGATTAATATTATGAACCGTTGGCAGTATAACGATCCGGAAAAAGGTTGGGTGAGTTTTCTGAATGTCCGTTACATGAGAGACGAAAAACAAGCGGGGCAGGTTGCTTTTGATCCAGATGTTGACAAAGGAACAACTAACCATTGGGGGTCTGAAATCAATACTGATAAAGTGGACGTTTCTTCAAAAATAGGTTATGTTTTTCCGGACACGCCTTGGAAAAGCATCGGTTTTCAAAATGCATTTAACTATCACAGTCAGAAATCCTATTTCGGTTTAAACAAATATAATATTCAACAGAATAGCTTTTATTCTAATCTGATTTATAATTCCATCATCAGTAATACATTAAATAAATTCGCTACGGGTTTGAATTTTACATCTGATGATTACAACGAATTTGTAACTGTAGGATTACCGATGGATGTAAGCCGAAGAGATAATTCCCTGGGCGCGTTTTTTGAATATGCCTATGACAATGCTGACAATTTCAGTTTCGTTGCGGGAGGCCGTGTGGACATGCATAATCGTTTAGGGGTGTTTTTTACGCCAAGAGTCCATGTACGATACAATCCTTGGGAAAAAGCCGTGTTGCGTGCATCAGCGGGAAGAGGAAAACGCAGTGCTAATATTTTTGCTGAAAACCAAAACCTTTTTGCGAGTTCAAGGGCGTTTTCGGTTATCAATGCAAATGGAAATATCTATGGTTTGGATCCCGAAATTGCGTGGAATTACGGAGTTAGCTTTACACAAGGGTTTCAGCTGCTTGGTAAAAAAGCAGAAGTGACGTTGGATTACTATAGAACGGATTTCCAAAATCAGGCCATAGTGGATGTCGATTATAGTCCGCAAGCAGTGGTTTTTCATAATTTAGATGGGAAATCGTATGCTAACAGTCTGCAAATTGATTTCAATGTGGATTTAATGACTCATTTCTCAGTTCGTACTGCCTATAAGTTTTATGACATTCAAACCGACTATCTGACAGGAACATTGGAGCGCCCGTTACAGGCAAAACATCGTTTCTTTACTAATTTGGCCTATGAAACACACATCAGGGAAAAAGGGCAACAGTGGAAATTTGATTTTACCTATAATTGGATGGGAAAACAGCGTTTGCCAAATACGTCAACCAATCCGGAACCATACAAACTGAATCCGTATTCAAATCCGTTTTCGGTAATGAATGTTCAGGTAACACGAACTTTCTCCAGTGTGTTTGAGATGTACGTGGGCGGTGAAAATATTGGAAATTATAAACAAAAAAATGCTATTTTAGGTGCTGACGATCCTTTTGGCCCGTATTTTGACAGTTCAATGATATACGCGCCGGTTTTCGGACAGATGTATTATGCCGGAATCCGATTTAAAGTTAAATAAACAATAAACAGATAAACTTAAATTTTTATGAAAAATATTATTGTAATACTGCTGGTTTCCTTTTTCGGATTTACAGCGCAGGCACAAGACAAAAAGAACAAAAGCGCTAAAGCAGATGTAGAAGTGAAAGGGAATTGTGATATGTGTAAAAAACGTATCGAAAAAGCAGCTTATTCCGTTGCTGGGGTTAAGTCGGCGGTTTGGCATTCAGACGATCAGGTTTTACATTTGGTATACAACGAACAGAAATGTTCTTTGGAAGATGTTGAAAAATCTGTAGCCAAAGCAGGACACGATACTAAAGATGTAAAAGCGCCTGAAGATTCATATAATGATCTTCATACCTGCTGTCAATATGATAGATAATAGAATAAAATAAAAGCCGGCTGAATTACAAGTCGGCTTTTTTATTAAAACAAAATATGACTTTCATAAGATAATAAGTTTTCGATGTTTTTAACAGATATTATTTTATATGCTCAGGTGAACACAATTTAATTGAAATAACTACGTTAGTAGCTTATGTGTATGTTTAACATATCTATTAGAACCGATTAAATGAAGCAATGAATTTTTATTATGAAGGGATTTAATAGAGGGTTAGCCAGTCAAATTGTTCAAAAAGGACTGTGGTAACATGATATTAGGTTTGTTTTAATTAAAAGGTTGAGTTAGTTTTAAAAATTAAAAAGCCGTTCAGGATTTCTGAACGGCTTTGTTTTTTATGGGATTTCGATAATTTTTGTTTCAGAGATTATCTGTCCGTCTGAGGCTATGCCCTCAATGACTACCTTTGCTGTTTTTTGGTAGTAATTAGGGAATGAAAATTTGAAAATTCCATTTTCATCAGTTTCTACATTTGGCTCCCAGTGAATTGTTCCAAAATCTACGAACCCTTCGTCGTTGTAGCTGGTATATTTTGGGTTAGTAAATCGTTTAAGTTTTTCAAAACCATTTTTAACCAGGAACGATTGTGAATTGATTCTTGGCCCTATATTTTTACTAAATGTTTTTTTGGTATAAATACGGATTACACCGTTATGAGCCTCCATGCCCTCTCCGTAACCATTTTTGTTGACGTAAATCTCATCAACCCTGCTTAAACTGTAGTTCAATAACCAGCTAAAATCAGTAATAGGTGTGTCGTCTATGTAAATAAGAGGGGCTCTAGTTGCTAAAAAGGAGGATGGTCGCCTGCTGAGGATTGTTACGGTGAGTCCTTGGGCGGAAGTAAGGTTGCCTTTAGCTGCTTCCTTTGCCAATGCAAGACTGTCGACGATTGCTGGTTTTCCGATGGAAACATCATAACCACTAGCCGCTATAAACTGCAGGACGTCTCTGGTGTCATCTGCCTCTGTAATTTTATAGCCTTTTGCCATGGAATTATGATACTTTTTCTGGTTTGTAAGTTTAATTTTTTTCTCCTTGGTTCCGATTGAGATGGTATCCAGTTGAATGGCTTTTGCAATTTTCGGAAAGTGAAAGTTTGGACTTTCAGTGTTGTTTGATTTTGTTTCCAGGCAATTGCTTTTGGTTGTTTTAAAGGGCTTGATGAAAGTTCGGTTGTTGTTTAAAACCTGAGCAGTTGATTTTAGCTCGATACGTTGGTTTTTTTTGTTCAAAAGGGAAAAATGTATCAGGGTTGAATCCGAAACCAAAATGTTTTTAAAATAAAACTCATTTTTCTCATTGAGTTCCGAAAATTCATTCAGTCCGGATAGTATTGATTTCATTTGAACCTTGTAATTCTTATCCTTAACGGGAATATTGATGGTCCCTTTGAGGGTTAATCCGCTGTCAAAATCAAATTTGTTCTTAGGAGAAGAAGTTAGCATGGTTTCCCAATTGTATTTTGATTTCTGACATATAAGATATGTGTCGAGTTCATAATGTTTCCTCTTTGAAAAATTCGTCAGGAAATAACTTTCATTGGGAGTTTTTTCACTGAGCTGGTTGTCAAGTACAAAGGAATCGCAGATGGTTTTCTTACTGGTTAAAGTTTTGGTGTCGGTTGGTAAAACAGAAACGCTAAGCGTTGCCATCGGTAGTGTGCTTGTTCCGCTAATGATAATTGAGTCGTTTTGTTTTCTAAGTACTTTAAGAGTAATATTTTGATCAAGATTGGAAGGCTTGTAGAGTATTCTTTCGGCAATTTTTTTCTGGTTTTTATCGATTAAATAAAGCACATTGATTCCGGGTTTGAAATTTTCATTTGACAAAATAAATAATTGTTCTGTGCTGTTTTCTTTGAGTGTAAAAGGGGTTAAGGAGTTGTAGTTGTCCTGCTGGGTAACAAGCGTCAAGGTTTCGTTCTTATATTCGTCGAGACTGCGAGCGTTAGTTTTTATCTTCAATGTGGTTTTGTCTTCAAAAGTGTAATTGTTAACTGAAAACGTTATGCCTTTTGCTGTAGGCATTGGTAAACTCTTTTCGGTTTTACTATCGTCAATTTTAAAGATGGCTTTGTATAATTCATTTTTGGTCTGTAAAATTTCAAATTTACCGTAGCCCAATTCATTAGTCCTGAAATTTGTAACCGTAACTCCTTTAGAATCTTTTATTTCTCCATCCGTTATGCTTAAACCCTTTCCGTTGCAATCGGTTATTTTTATGGCAATCGTATTTGATGTTCCTACCAGAAATACATTGCTTTCCGGGAAAAATTCTGTAGTTAAGGTGTTGATGTCAAGTGTTTTGGTGTTTGGTATTGTTTTTCCATCATTAGGATTAATAATTTTAAACTCAAAAACCGATGATTCATCTTCCGCGAAATTATTCATATAGTTGGTATACACCTGAAGGTAATAGATGCCTGTGGTTGTATTTTTATCAAGTTTGATGTTTCCTTCAAAAGTGCTGTTTTCGGCATAAAACAAATAGGTTTTTAGTTTGGTTCCTTTTTCGTCAAGAAGGGCAATGTTGACATTTGACGTGGGTGAATACCCTTTTTTGCTTTTTTTTTCTATGATGTAGCCCTTGAACCAGATTTCATCATTAGGTAGAAATACATTTTTGTTCAGATGAAGATGAATGTTCTCCCTGTCCAGTTTGAAATACTCTGAAAGTACACTACTTGTTTTTTCATTGCTTTGACCGATTTCAGCCTGAGAAAAGGTTAGGTTTTGAAATGCAAGGGTTAAAAACAGCGGAATTATTTTTAAAAATTTCATTACTATGGGTTTTATCTTACTAATATATAAATTTCATGTAAGTTTTATCTTTAAAAGCAAATAAAAACTGCCTGAATAAAAATCCAGACAGTGTTTCATAAAAGATATTTTTTAATGGATTACATCATACCTGGCATTCCGCCTTCGGCGTTTTCTTCTTTGATTTCTACTAACGTGTATTCTTTAGTTGGGATCATTCCGGCAACTGAAACAGCGTTTACCAAACACGTCAACCAATCCGGAGCCATACAAGCTGAATCCATATTCAAATCCGTTTTCGGTAATGAATGCTCAGGCGACGAGAACTTTCTCCAGTGTGTTTGAGATGTATGTGTAAGTTTAACATGCCGATGACGACCGATTAAATGAAGTAATGAATTTATTATGAGGGATTTAATCGATGGTTAGCCAGTCAGATTGGCCAAAAAGGGCTGTAGTGACATAATATTAGGTTTGTTTTTAATTATAAGGTGAGTTAGTTTTAAAAATTAAAAAAGCCGTTCAGGATTTCTGAACGGCTTTGAATTTTATGGGATTTCGATAATTTTTGTTTCTGAGATTATCTGCCCGTCTGTGGCTATGCCTTCGATGACTACTTTTACTGTTTTCACGTAGTAATTAGGGATCGAGAATTTGAAAATTCCATTTTCATCGGTTTCCACATTAGGCTCCCAATGGATTGTTCCAAAATCTACGAATCCTTCATCGCTATAGCTGGTATATTTAGGATTGGTAAATTGTTTAAGTTTCTCAAAACCATTTTTAACCAAGAACGATTGCGAATTGATCCTTGTCCTTGGGTTCGAGCCAAACGTTTTTTTGGTATAAATCCGTATTATACCATTGGCGGCATCCATTCCGCCCCCGTAACCACTTTTATTGATATAAATCTCATCAACTCTGCTCATACTATAGCCTAACAGCCAGCTAAAATCAGGAACGGGGGTGTCGTCTATGTAAATAGCCGGGCTTTTAGTTCCTAAAAAGGAAGTAGATCTCCTTCCGATGATTCTTACGGTGAGTCCCTGGATTGAAACATCGTAACCATTTGCGGCTATATATTGCAGGATGTCTCTACTGGCATCCGCATCCGTTACTTTGTAGCCTTTTGCCATCGCGTTGTTAAAGCGTTTCAGGTTTTTAAGCTGAGTTTTTTTCTCTTTGGTTCCGATTGTGATAGTATCCAGTTGAATTGCCTTTGCAATTTTCGGAAAATGAAAGCTTGAATTTTCAGTGTTGTTTATTGTTGTTTCCGGACAGTTGTTTTGTGTTGTTTTGAATGGCTTGATGAAAGTCCTATTGTTGTTTAAAACCTGAGCGGCTGATTTTAGTTCGATACGTCGGTTTTTTTTGTCCAAAAGAGAAAAATGTACCAAAGTTGAATCGGAAACCAGAATGTTTTTAAAATAAAACTCGTTTTTCTCGTTGATTGGCGATAATTCACTCAGCTGAGATGTCAGGGAATTGATTTCTACTTTGGAATCCTTGTCATTTACCGGGATATTGATGGTTCCTTTAATGGTAAGTCCATTGTCAAAATCAAATTTCTTTTGAGGTGAAGAGGTTAGCATTGTCTGCCAATTGTATTTTGATTTTTGACACATCAGATAGGTGTCCAATTCATAATGTTTTCTTTTTGAAAAATCGGAGAGTAATTGATTGCCATCCGGAGATTTTTCGCTTAACTGGTTGTCAAGTAAAAAAGAGTTGTATATGGTTTTCTTTTCTGCTAAGGATTTGGTTCCAGCAGGTAAAACAGAAACGCTCAGTGTTCCTGAGAGAATGGTGCTTGTTCCGCTGATTACAATCGAATCGTTTTGTTTTCTGATAACTTTAAGGTCGATATTTCTTTCGAACTTCAACGGTTTGTATATTATTCTTTCGGCTACTTTTTTATGGTTTTTATCAACCAGATAAAGTGTGTTGATTCCGTTCAGGAAATTTTCATTGGGTAAGGCCAATAATTGCTCCGTATTGTTGTCTTTAAATGAAAAAGGGACATACGAACTGTAGTCGTCTTGTTGGATTACAAGTGTTAAAGGTTCGTTTTTGTATTGGTCCAGACTTTTGCTGTTGGTTTTGATTTTTAATGTAGTCTTGTTTTCAAAAGTGTAATTATTGGCTGAAAAAGTGATTCCGCTACTTTCCGGGAAAGGCAGTTTTTCTTCTATTTTAGTATCGTTTATTTTGAAAACGGCTTTATATAATTCGCTTTTCGTTTGCGTAATTTCGAATTTGCCGTAGCCTAATGCGTTAGTGCTGAAATTTGTGATGGTTTCGCCTTTGGGATTGAGTATTTCTCCGTCTTTTACGCTTATGCCGTTTCCGTTGCAATCGCTGATTTTAACGGCTATTGTGTTTGATGTGCCTTCTAAAAACACATTTCCTTCAGGAAAGAATTCTGTTTTTAGTGTTTTCAAGTTTACAATGCTCGAGTTGGGGATTGTTTTTCCATCTTTCGGATTGATGATTTTAACTTCGAAAACTGATGATTCGTTTTCTGAGAAATTGTTCATGTAGTTTGTGAAAACCTGCAGATAGTATTTGCCGGTACTTATGTTTTCGTCAAGCTTGATGTTTCCTTCGAAAATACTGTTTTCAGCATAAAATAAATGCGTTTTAATTTTAGTTCCTTTCTCGTCAAACAACGAGATAAGAACATTGGAAGTCAAAAAATAAGGCTTTTTATTTTTCTTTTCTATAATGTATCCTTTGAACCAGATTTCGTCGCTGGTTAAAAAAATGTTCTTGTTAAGGTGAAGATGGATGTTTTCCCTGTCAAGTTTGAAATACTCTGTAAGGGCATCGTTTATTTTTTCATGGCTTTGGTTTATTTCAGCTTGTGAAAAAACTGAGTTTTGTAGTGTAAGGGCGATAACTAAAAAGACTAATTTTTTTAAGTTCATTCTTTGTAAAATTTAAACCGCGAATGTATCAAAAAAAAACTGCCTGAAAGGAAAATCAGGCAGTTTTTGTGAGAAATATTCTAAATAAATGATTACATCATTCCCGGCATTCCGCCTCCCATTGGCATTCCGCCACCGGCGTTTTCTTCTTTGATTTCTACTAATGCACACTCTGTAGTTAAAATCATTCCGGCAACTGACGCAGCGTTTTCTAAAGCTACACGAGTTACTTTCTTAGGATCGATGATTCCTGCTTTCAACATATCTACATACTCATCAGTTTTAGCGTTGTATCCAAAATTGTCTTTCCCTTCAGCTACTTTTGCTACCACTACAGATCCTTCTAAACCTGCATTTTCAACGATGGTTCTTAAAGGAGCTTCAACAGCGCGGGATACAATCTGAATTCCGGTTGCTTCGTCTGCATTTTCAGCTTTGATTTTGTCCAATACTTTTTTAGCTCTCAACAATGCTACACCTCCACCGGCAACGATACCTTCTTCAACTGCAGCTCGGGTTGCATGTAGTGCATCATCAACACGGTCTTTTTTCTCTTTCATTTCCACTTCAGAAGCAGCACCAACATAAAGAACAGCAACACCACCGGCTAATTTAGCCAAACGCTCTTGTAGTTTCTCTTTATCGTACTCGGAAGTCGATGTTTCCATTTGAGCTTTGATTTGGTTTACGCGGTTTTTAATCATTTCGTGATCACCATCGCCGCTTACTACCGTTGTATTGTCTTTATCGATAGTAACTCGTTTACAAGTTCCTAATAAGTCTAAAGTTGTGTGCTCAAGTGTGAAGCCTCTTTCTTCAGAAATTACGGTACCTCCGGTTAAGATCGCAATGTCTTCTAACATCGCTTTTCTTCTGTCGCCAAAACCTGGAGCTTTAACAGCCGCAATTTTTAAAGCGCCTCGTAATTTGTTAACTACTAAAGTAGATAATGCTTCACCGTCTACATCTTCAGCAATGATTAACAATGGTTTTCCCGACTGTGCAACCGGCTCTAGTATTGGAAGTAATTCTTTTAAAGAAGATACTTTTTTGTCGTATAATAAGATGTACGGATTTTCCAGTTCCGCTTCCATTTTTTCAGGGTTTGTTACGAAGTAAGGTGATAAATACCCTCTGTCGAATTGCATTCCTTCAACCACATCCACATAAGTGTCGGTTCCTTTTGCTTCTTCAACGGTGATAACGCCTTCTTTTCCAACTTTTCCGAAAGCCATGGCAATAAGTTCTCCGATAACGTCATCGTTGTTAGCGGAAATTGAAGCTACTTGTTTGATTTTGTCGGTAGAGCTTCCTACTTCTTTTGCTTGTTTTTGCAGGTCAGCAACAATGCCTTCTACTGCTTTGTCGATACCGCGTTTTAAATCCATTGGATTAGCTCCTGCAGCTACATTTTTTAGTCCTTCTTTAACGATAGCCTGAGCTAAAACGGTTGCAGTTGTAGTTCCGTCTCCAGCTAAATCATTGGTTTTAGAAGCTACTTCTTTTACCATTTGCGCACCCATGTTTTCAAGAGTGTCTTTCAATTCCACTTCTTTAGCTACCGATACACCATCTTTGGTTACTGTCGGTGCTCCGAAAGATTTGCTGATGATTACATTACGTCCTTTAGGACCTAAAGTTACTTTAACCGCATTTGCCAATGCATCCACACCGCGTTTTAGACCATCGCGTGCTTCAATATCAAATTTTATATCTTTTGCCATTTTTTATTTATTTGTTGATTTGTTTCGCCAGTTTGCTGACTCTGTAGTTTTATTTTGATTCCGGATTAGATGATCGCAAGAATGTCGTCCTCACGCATGATAAGGTAATCTTTGCCGTCGAATTTCAAATCGGTTCCGGCATATTTTCCGTATAAAACAGTATCACCTACTTTTACAGTCATGGTGTGGTCTTTTGTTCCGTTTCCAACTGCAACTACCGTCCCTTTTTGAGGTTTTTCTTTTGCAGTGTCTGGGATGAAGATTCCAGAGGCAGTTTGTGTTTCTGCTGCCATTGGTTCTACAAGAACGCGGTCTGAAAGTGGTTTAATGGTTAATGCCATAATTATATTTTTTATGTGTTATTAATTTTGATGGTTTTCCTTTTTTCAGAAATTATGCCAAGGCCTATAAACTGACAAATTTACTAAATAAAAAATGCCAGCACTGACATGCTGGCATTTTAAAGTATTTTACAGAAAATTATTTTTTAGCTTCTTCTGTCGCAGCAGCAGGTTGAGCAGCATCAGTTGCAGCAGGAGCTTCTTGTTTTGAAGCCTCTGGAGTTGCTGGTGCAGCCGGAGCCGGAGTCGCAGCAGGAACAGCAGTGCTGTTGTCAATGATTTTTGAAGCATTTTCACCTAAGTTTCCAGTGAAGCTTAAACTTGATAATAAGATCAAAGCGATTAATAAACCAGCTAATGTCCAAGTACTTTTATCAAGGAAATCATTTGTTTTTTGTACGCCACCAATCATTTGTGATCCTCCGATAGAAGAAGATAAACCTCCTCCTTTAGGATTTTGAACCATAACTACCACTACAAGTAAAAAACATACGATTGTGATTAACACTAAAAAAATTGAAAACATATTATAATTCTTTAATTATTGTTTTGTTGTAAAAGTCTAATATCCGAAATACGGTCTGCAAAGAAACTACTTTTTTCTGGATATTTCAAAATTAAAATCTCATAAGCTTGAATTGCTTTTTGATATTTTTTCTGTTCAAGATATACTTTGGCTAAAGTTTCGGTCATTAAATAGGAGTTGTCCTGTGTGGATTTCTCAATGTTTATAGGGGTTATGACGGCATTTTTAACCGGCGCTATTTTTGGATTGCTTTCTATAAACTTATCAATGAGTTCTGATTTTTTCTTTTTTTCTTCGTCGGCTTCAGCTTCTTTTGGTTCGTTTTCTCTGTTAATTGGTGTAGCTTTTGCCAATTGTAGCCATTCCTGGAACGAATGTTTTTCCTGAACAGAGAATTCCAACGGTTTTCCTAATTCAAGTTTTTCCTCAATTGTTTCCGGTGCTTTTTCTTCGGCAGGAACTGGATCGGTCGAAACTGTTTCTGCTGTTTTTTCCGGTTCGGCAATCTGAATAGAGGAAAGAATGGATTGTTCGAGCGGGTTCGCTTTAGGCTGAACTTCTATCGCTTGAGGGATAACAATTTTGTATTGGTTGACAATGATGTTGTTGATAGCTGCTTCTTTTTCTTCCAGGAAAGCTTTCTGTATGGAAACAAAGTTTTCTGAAGTGATGAACTCAAATAAAACACTTCGGTCAGCTGTATAAGCAGCTGTTTTTTTTAATTCCTGATTGTAACGGAAACTTTTTTGATTGTAAAGCCCCTTCAGAAGAATGGCTCTGACCGGTTGGAAATATGGAAATTCACTCAAAACCGTTTCTAGTTCAGTGGTTTCCTGTCCGTTCAAGCTGTCGGGTTTATTAATCAGGTATGTTAAATCGTTTACGTTCAAAATGCAGTTTGAATTTATAATGGAACAATTTATGGATTTATTCAAATAGTTCCGACAGAATTATTTGAAAAATTACCATTTTGCCAATGAGGCATTAAAAATGTCCTGAGTAATCCTTTCAAAAATAACGTCCAGCGCTTCTGTTAAATTGGCTCCGACCAATTGTTCATTTGCGGGGAAATCATGATAAAATGAAAACGGTCTTTCGAAATCATCATCCGGATTTTTCTTGTTCGTAAAACGAACGTTTACCGTGATGGTAAGTCGGTTTTGTGCTGCCTGCTGATCGGCAGTTGCCGTCATTGGCGTGATTCGGTATTCTTTGATTTCGCCTTCATAAACCAAATCACCCCCTGTATTTGTCAGGCTCAGATTGGTCTGATTCTGTAGCAATTCCTGAAGTTCTATCGTAAAAGTACGTTCGATTCCGGGTTCGATCAGAGAGGCATTGTTCTGAAAGTAATTTACCTGAAAGGTTTTAGCGTCAATTTTCCCTGTTCCGGTAAAGTTGTAAACCGAACAATTGCTAAAAAGTAGCAGTGTTGCAACGGCAATGATATATTGTAAATGTTTCATCTGATTTTAAAATCCAAATATATTATAAATCGAATTGTTTTATTTTTCGGTACAATGTCCTTTCCGAAATTCCCAATTCATCGGCGGCAGCTTTTCGTTTTCCTTTGTTTCGCTCGAGCGCTTTTTTGATAAGTTCAATCTCTTTTTCGTCCAAACGAAGCGAATCTTCTTCTTCCACGGTTTCGGCAAAAAGATAATTCTGGTCATCATCCTCATCTTCAAATTCTTCCTGAAGATTTTGGTTTTGTACCGGGAATGCCGTTAAAGAAGGTTCTTCAAACGGCACTTCGCTTTCTTCTTTTTGTCCGTAAATGCGTTGAATAAGATTCTTGTTGGTTTCCTGAACGTTTTTGACATTACCGCCCTGCATCAGTTCCAAAGTGAGCTTTTTCAGGTCGTTCAGGTCACTTTTCATGTCGAAAAGGATTTTATACAAAATCTCACGTTCCGAGCTGAAATCGCTTTCCGATTTTTTAGTTCTGATTACCGATGGCAATGTACTTCCTTCTGCCGGTAAATAGGTTTGCAGGGTACTCAGCGTAATGTCGCGATTGGTTTCCAAAACAGAAATCTGTTCGGCCGCATTTCGCAACTGACGGATATTTCCGCCCCAACGGTATTTTGTCAGATACTGTATGGCATTGTCGTCCAGTTTGATGGGCGGCATTTTGTATTTATGAGCGAAATCCGAAGCAAATTTTCGGAACAATAAATGAATGTCGTCTTCTCTTTCGCGTAACGGCGGTAACATGATTTCTACCGTACTTAAACGATAATATAAGTCTTCGCGGAATTTTCCTTTTTCGATGGCGTCAAACATGTTGACATTGGTTGCTGCCACGATACGTACATTGGTTTTTTGTACTTGTGAAGAACCAACTTTGATGAATTCACCATTTTCCAAAACACGCAATAAACGTACTTGGGTGGTCAATGGTAATTCTCCCACTTCGTCCAAAAAGATGGTGCCGCCATCCGCAACTTCAAAATACCCTTCACGGGTGCCTGTTGCTCCCGTAAAAGACCCTTTTTCGTGTCCGAACAATTCACTGTCGATAGTTCCTTCCGGAATGGCTCCACAGTTCACAGCTATGTATTTTCCGTGTTTTCGGTGCGAAAGGGAATGTATTATTTTTGGAATACTTTCTTTACCAACACCACTTTCTCCGGTCACCAATACCGAAATATCGGTTGGGGCGACCTGAATGGCTTTTTCAATCGCACGGTTGAGCTTTGGGTCATTCCCAATAATCTCAAATCGCTGTTTTATGGCTTGAACTGATTCCATTTTTCGTTACGGGTTTGTAAAGCAACCTTTGTTTTGTTGAACGATTTAGTTCTGCATGTTTGAATACCCAACCGCTTCTCCAATTAGGGTGGCAGTAGTGCAATCGTTTACTTTTACCAACACGAAATCGCCTGGTTTGTAATCACCCTTAGGGAAAACTGTTACCATATTTTCAGAATTTCTTCCGCTCCAGTGCGCATCCGATCGTTTTGATTCTTTTTCGATCAAGACTTCTACAGTTTGGTTTAGGAAACGTGAGGTTCTTCTGTGGCTTAATTCCTGTTGTAAGTCGACAACTTCCTGTAAACGACGTTTTTTTACTTCTTCAGGGACATCATCCTCCATTTTTCGGGCAGCCAGCGTTCCTGGTCTTTCCGAATAAGCGAACATGTATCCGAAATCGTATTCAACATACTCCATCAGGCTCAAAGTGTCCTGGTGATCTTCTTCGGTTTCGGTTGGGAAACCGGTAATCATATCTTGTGAAATCGAGCATCCTGGGATAATCGCTTTGATTTTATCTACCAAAGCCATGTACTCTTCACGGGTATGCTGACGGTTCATTTCTTGTAATATACGTGTACTTCCGGATTGTACCGGTAAGTGGATGTAGTTGCATATATTGTCGTGTTTCGCGATAACATGCAACACTTCTTCATGCATGTCCTGTGGATTTGAAGTTGAGAAACGGAAACGCATTTTTGGGAACTGAACAGCACACATGTCTAATAATTGTGCAAAATCCACTGCTGTTGCCTTTTGCATCTCAGTAGCTTTTTCAAAATCTTTTTTCAGTCCGCCTCCATACCAAAGGTAGCTGTCTACGTTCTGACCCAAAAGCGTAATTTCTTTAAAACCTCTTTCCCACAGATCTTTGATTTCCTCCAAAATGGATTGTGGTTCACGACTACGCTCACGGCCTCGTGTAAAAGGAACTACGCAGAATGTGCACATGTTGTCGCATCCTCGCGTGATTGAAACAAAAGCATTGATGCCGTTACTTTGTAAACGTACCGGTGAAATATCGCCATAGGTTTCGTCTTTCGATAAAATTACGTTGATGGCATCGCGTCCTTCTTCCACTTCTTTCAACAGATTTGGCAGATCCTTGTAAGCATCAGGGCCCACAACCATGTCTACGATTTTTTCTTCTTCCAGAAACTGGCTTTTCAAACGTTCGGCCATACAGCCCAAAACGCCCACTTTCATGCCTGGGTTGATACTGCGTTTTACTGCATTGTATTTTTCCAGACGTTTGCGAACGGTTTGTTCTGCTTTATCGCGTATTGAACAGGTATTCACCAAAACCAAATCGGCTTCTTCCAGATTTTGGGTGGTGTTGTAACCTTGTTCGGTTAATATGGAAGCTACGATTTCACTGTCCGAAAAATTCATCGCACAACCGTAACTTTCAATAAAAAGTTTCTTAGTATTCTCTTCTTTTTGTTCTAAAACCAGGCTTGTACCTTGTTTCTTCTCATCAATTTCCTTTTCCATAAAGCACTTAAAAGTGTAAAATCTTAGGGCAAAGATAGTACTAAATTTTATTTTCTGACAAGATGGCAGATTTGTTTAACAAAAGTTTTGGGAGCTTGCCATTTGATTGCTTTAAAGCTATAGTAAGGGCACCAGATAATAGTCCTCTATTAAAGTGTTTAGTGCAGGAGATATCCTTGTGAAACTTTTCTAAAGTCGGCAATTTGTTTTTGTTCCCAGTCACTGTTTTGACTTAGTTCTTTGGATAGGAGGCTTGCGACTTTTTCAGCACATTCGATAGCTGCCTGAGCGTCTAAAAATAGCAGTCGAAGTCTTCTTGCTAAAATATCTTCCACTGTTCTGGCCATTTCGTTTCGGATGGCCCAAACTACTTCAGATAAAGTATAAGGGTAATTGGGGTGTAATTTTTCTTTTAGCTCAGGTTCGTTTTCCTGTAATTTTAAAAGTTCCGAAATATCGGTGCCGTAAACAGACAAATGATTTTTTCGTTCAGATTCTGTAACGGTTGTGTGCCCGTGAATAGCGATGCTTCGGGTTTTACATTCGGCTTTTGGTAAATAGTGAATCTCGATTACTTTGTCTACTACATCTTCAGCAATTTTGCGATACGTTGTCCATTTACCGCCAATGACTGAAATTAGACCTGAGTCCGAAACAATAATCTGATGGTTTCGGGATATTTCTTTCGGGTCTTGTCCTTCTTTTTTTGGTAACGCCAAAGGTCTTAATCCTACAAAAACAGACAGGACATCGCTTCGTTGTGGTTTTTTTGATAAAAAAATCTGAGCCGTTTCCAGAATGAAATTGATTTCTGTTTCTAATGGTTTGGGCTCCAAACTTGGTTCGTCAACAGGAGTGTCTGTTGTACCTACAATCAGTTTATCGTGCCAAGGTACCATAAAAAGCACTCTGCCATCGCGGGTTTTCGGAATTAAGAGCGCATTTTCGCTCGGCAGGAATGATTTGTCAAAAACCAGATGTATTCCCTGGCTTGGAATAACGAACTTCCTGTTTCTGGAACTGTCCAGACTCATGATGTCGTTCGTGAATACTCCGGTTGCATTAATTACTGCTTTGCCTTTCAGATCATATTTTTCGCCAGTTTCCTGATCCTCGATTATAATGCCTGAAATTTTATTTTCATCGTTTTTTAGGATGTTGACGGCTTTGGCGTAATTTAAAAGACAGGCACCGTTTTCAATGGCGGTGCGGGCTAGATTTATGGCGTAAAGAGCGTCGTCAAACTGACCGTCATGATAAAGAATCCCTCCTTGCAATCCTTCTTGTGCTATTGTCGGAAGTAATTCGATTGTTTTCTCTTTGGATATTGATTGGGAACTTCCGAAGCATGTGCTGCCGGCCAGTAAGTCGTATATCTTTAAACCTGTGGAGAAATAATAACCATTCAATCGGCTGTATACCGGAATGACAAATGCCTGACTTTTTACCAGATGGCCGGCATTCTTTAACATCAGTTCCCTTTCTTTTAAAGCTTCTCGTATTAGGGCAATATCGAGTTGTTCTAAGTAGCGAATTCCTCCATGTGCTAATTTTGTGCTTCTGCTGGATGTACCTTTGGCAAAATCAACCGCTTCAACCAAAACAGTTTTGTAACCCCTGCTGGCAGCATCGAGCGCAATTCCCAATCCGGAAGCGCCACCTCCTATAATAATAACATCCCACTCAGATGTTTTTTTTAATTGGGTTAGCTGCTCTTCTCGCTTCATGAAGTAGTTTTAATTGTTTTCGTTTTTTGAAGTATTAACAAATTTAAACTTTGCTGTTTGATGTACAACTAAATGGTGGGTTTTTTTGGTGTATATGTATTGGTGATAAGGGAAATGTTAATGCTTATTCTCTTTTTTGCACAAAGCCGTAAGTTTTTCAAACTGCTCTTTTAACAAAAATAAATCCTTTTCGCGAATTCCGTAAAACTCGCCATAAATTGTATTGTTTTTGCTCATTAACTTGGTATATGGGAAATGAATATCCCACTTTTTTATTTCAAACAGGTTAATAGATCTTACTGTTTTTTGGGGGCAACAATCCGGTAAAAGAGTCTGTTTACCTATAGTTATAGTTTTAACTGTCTCTGGAACACTGTCGGTGAATGTTACCGCCCCGTTTTTAGTAGCTTCAATGCGTTTTACAAAAGCGCCACTTCGTTTGTTGTCAATAAAATAAACCTTTTTGTTTGAGGTGATTATAGTATTGATACTGTCGACTGCTTTGTGAAATTCCGATTTTTGCTTTTGGGCAGAGACCGAGAACGTGATTAGGAATAAAAATAGGGTGGTGATTTTCACGATGGGTTGTCCAGAATTGTCAGTTTAGATTAAATTTTTTTCCATTTATCAGTAGTAATGTCATCGAGGCCGTCAAATTGTTTAAAATCTTTTTTAAATTCATTTAAATTGTCATTGCAGATTTTATCTAATTTTTCTAATAGTTTTACTAGTTGCTTTCCTTCATTTTTGTCTAAACCTGTTAGCTTTAGATATTCTTCTTCGTAATCATCATAAAAGACTACACTATTGTCATTGATAGAATAACCGTATATTTCCACTAAATGGAACATGGTCACAGGGTATTCAGGTAGCTCTTCAGAACTATTATGATAGATTATTCTGCCTAGCTCTTCTATTTTAAATCTATTGATATCATTGTGTTCCATTCCGTGACAAAAGACAGTAATTTTGTTTGCACCGAGTAACCGGTTTACTTCATTCTCTGTTGTTTGAAAATTTTGCGCTTTTACGGTTAAGGTTGTTGCTATTAAAAAGCAAATTGTAATTAGTTTTTTCATGATGTTTATATTTTGATAGAATGGTTATTCATTTTGATTTTCCAAATTTAATCCAACCAACTGCCCATCGTTTTTAGAAATAAGCCATATTTTGTTACCCTCTAAAACAGCCTGATGCGCATTCCACGCCGATAAATCATATATTTTCAGGGTTTTGTCTTTCTTAAAGTCATATGCGATCAAATGGTTTTCGTATAAAAGCCACAAGGTTTCGTTTTCCACCCGTAAAATTTCTTTGTATTCATTAATGCCGGTTTCCTCTAACTCGATCATTTTGTCAAAGCTGAGTTCTTTTTTTACTTTACCGTTATTCCCTATAAGTGCGATTTGGTTTTCGTTCAAAAGAAAAGTCATGTCGTCGCTGTATTTTGCCTTTACATCATGGTTACTCATTCCATACGGAAGCGAACGATTTTCAATTTCTTTTTGATTATGAGATAAGTATCGGAAATTCTTAGCGCAAACTGTTAAAGTGTCAAGGTAGATTTTATGTTTACAGTCGGCATTAGTATCCAGTAAATTTCCGTTGTAGTCCATTTCAATCCAATTGTCTCCTTCCGCATTGGCTACAATTTTATCTTTAAAATAGTAGGGTTGCACATCGGTACCGTGCGCAATGAACTTATGCCAAAGTACCTTGTTGTTTTTTAGGTCATATGCTAAAATATTTCCAAATTCATAAATAGCAGTACAATACATTATATCACCTTTAAATAAAGGTTCTGTTTTTATGGGTTCGATGTTTAGTATTTGTACTTCGGAACCGGTTTTTTTGTCAAGTTGTACATATCTGCTTACGTCATTGCCCATGTATTTCGCCGCAAAAAGATGGTTTTTATTATGTTTTGGGGACCTGTCGGATTTATTATTGGCATAGAAAGACCAATTTAAAGCACCCGTTTTTTTATCGTAAGCCCGGATGTTGTAGTCGTTGGAGTTAAAGTAAACCTGTGAACTGTCCATGGTGAAAGACGAATAAAAAATTTTCAAATTGTCTTCAGTAAATTCGATTTTAGAATTAAAAAACTCAGTTTGTGCTAAACCGGTGTAATTAGTGATTAAACAGCTAATAAGCAATAACTTACAGGTAGTGTTGCGGATAATTGAAGAGGGATGTATCGACATTTGATAACTTTTAGTGATGGTTGCAAATTTATTGTTTTATTTAAAATTCGGACAGCTGTGACGAATGTCCAACACTCTAAGCAGATCACTAATTTCTCTGGATGTCAGTTGTTTAGTGTCGTTTATCTCAAAAATAGGTAATATTTGGCTACAAGTTAATTTTGGTTGCGACAAAAATACAACACGAATATTCTTTTTGTTAAATATTTGTTAACAGGTTTTCCTGCAATGATGTCGGGTACTTACTGTCGGGTATAAAAAGCTGCAATCCTAAAGTTGCAACTTTACTTTTATAGATTTACACCGTTTAATCAGTGCCGATGTTTAAATAAGTGATAAAATGTATGCTATTTAGTGAACATTAGACAGTGCTATTCTCCTTAATCCTAACAACCTGCGTCTTGCTAATGGTGTGTGTAATATTTTATTCGTTTTTCTTAGTGGTACCATCAAAAACCAGTTTGCCTGCATCCGAAATTTTAACAATAAAACCATATAATTCTTTGTAGTGTTCCTTGTTCTCTGTCGTTAGTGTGCTGAGGCTGTCCTCCGATATCATTTTGCAATCGTCTGAAAGCATTCTGCAGCCGTTCTAAACCACCTTGAAATCCACCGAAAACATTTTAGAATTATACCTATATATATAAGGTGTAATTTTTTGATTTTTTTTAAGTGTATAAAACCATGCTGTAACCTTGTTAATACATAATTCTGTCTGCTGATTAAATCAATTTGGTAGCAACCGCTCAACGATAAATTTTACTTTTAAAAAGGGCAAAAACGCGATATTTAAAAAATTCCTATACTTTTGCGGCATAAATAAAAAGTAAATGGCAAAGAATTTAGTGATCGTTGAGTCACCGGCAAAGGCGAAAACCATAGAAAAGTTTTTGGGAAGCGAGTTTCAGGTAGAGTCCAGTTATGGGCATATCGCAGACTTACCTTCTAAGGAAATAGGTGTGGATGTAGAGAATGGTTTCAAACCGAAGTATGAAGTTTCCCCGGATAAAAAAGCCTTGGTGAGTAAATTAAAAACGTTATCTAAAGCTGCAGACACGGTTTGGTTGGCTTCCGATGAGGACCGCGAGGGAGAGGCTATTTCATGGCACTTAGCGGAAGAATTAAAATTGGATCCGAGTAAAACCAAACGTATCGTTTTTCACGAAATCACAAAAACAGCGATTCAGAAGGCAATTGAAAACCCGAGAAGTATCGATTATAATTTGGTAAATGCCCAACAGGCCAGAAGGGTGTTGGACCGTTTGGTGGGTTATGAATTGTCACCGGTTTTATGGCGCAAGATCAAAGGCGGTTTGTCGGCAGGTCGAGTGCAATCGGTAGCGGTTCGTTTGATTGTGGAACGCGAACGCGAAATTCAAAACTTTAAAGCGGTAGCCTCATATTCGGTTGTAGCGGAATTTGCCAACGAAGCTGGTAAAACGTTTAAAGCGAAATTGCCAAAGAACTTCAGTACGAAAAAAGAAGCCGAAGATTTTCTGAATAAGAATATCGGTTCTATATATAAGGTAGCGGATTTAGAAACCAAGCCTACCAAAAAAACTCCTGCGGCCCCATTTACGACGTCTACCTTACAGCAGGAAGCTGCCCGTAAATTGTACTTGCCTGTTGGAATCACCATGCAGTTGGCTCAGCGTTTGTATGAGGCCGGACTTATTACTTATATGAGAACGGACAGTGTGAACCTTTCAAAAGAAGCAATGGATGCGGCTCAGGCAGAAATCATAGCTTCTTATGGTAAAGAGTTTTCAAAACCAAGAACGTTTGCAAACAAGAGCAAAGGAGCACAGGAAGCGCACGAGGCAATCCGTCCGACAGACATGACACGTCACACAGTGAATATTGATCGTGATCAGGCGCGTTTATACGATTTGATCTGGAAAAGGACTTTAGCATCTCAAATGAGTGATGCAGAATTGGAACGTACCAACGTTAAGATCGAAGCCAATAATCACAGCGAACTTTTCGTGGCAACCGGTGAGGTTATCAAATTTGAAGGATTCCTGAAAGTATATCTGGAAGGTCATGATGACGATGAAGAAGAACAGGAAGGAATGTTACCTGCTGTGAAAGTAAATGAAAGACTTCAGAATAATTACATAACGGCTACAGAACGCTATACTCGTCCTTCTGCTCGTTACACCGAAGCATCTTTGGTTAAGAAATTAGAGGAGCTGGGTATTGGTCGCCCGTCAACTTATGCACCAACAATTTCCACTATCATCAACCGTCATTACGTTGAGAAAGGTAACTTGGAAGGTCAGGAAAGAAATTATACGCAGTTAACACTTCAATCCGGAAAAGTAGGGGAGAAGTCATTGAAAGAAAATACCGGTTCGGATAAAGGAAAATTAGTGCCTACAGATATCGGAACTATCGTAACCGACTTCTTGGTTAAGAATTTTGAAACTATCCTGGATTATAATTTCACAGCGAAAGTGGAGCAGGATTTTGACGAAATCGCCGAAGGGAATATCGAATGGGCTAAAATGATGAACGATTTTTATAATCATTTCCATCCGAACGTTAAAAATGTAGAGGAAAATGCTGAGAGAGAAAGTGGAGAACGTATTTTAGGTACGGATCCGAAAACTGGTAAGCAGGTGAGTGTTCGTTTGGGTAAATTCGGACCGATGGCACAAATCGGAGAAGCCGATGATGAAAACAAACAATTCGCAAGTTTACGTACTGAACAGAATATCGGCAGTATTACTTTAGAAGAAGCATTGAATTTATTTTTGCTTCCAAAAGTATTAGGTACATATATAGGAGAAGAAGTAGAAGTAAGCAACGGTCGTTTCGGTCCGTATGTGCGTCACGGAAGTGTATTTATTTCTTTACCGAAAGGGGAAGATCCATTGGATGTTACCATGGAAAGAGCACAGGAATTGATTGATGAGAAAGCAAAAGCGGATGCGCCAATCGCTACCTATAAGAATGAACCGGTTCAAAAAGGAGTTGGCCGCTTTGGTCCTTTCATCAAATGGAGCGGTTTATTTATCAATGTAAACAAGAAATACAATTTTGATAATCTTTCACAATCGGATGTAGAAGAACTGATTGAAGAGAAATTGCAAAAGAATATCGATAAGGTTATTCATAATTGGGAAGCTGAGGGTATTGTCGTGGAAAAAGCACGATGGGGCCGTTCGGTAATCATAAAAGGGAAAATCAAAATCGAATTGAGCAAAGATGTGGATGCGGCGGCAATGACATTGGAACAGGTGAAAGAGTTAATCGAGAAAAAGGCACCGGCTAAGAAGACTGCAGCAAAAAAGACAACAACTAAAAAAGCACCAGCTAAAAAGAAATAAATATGGTATTTGATTTTTTTCAGCCACTGGATTCTGATTTTTTTGAATTTGTTCAAGGTTTGAGCAGTCAGGCTTTGGGTAGAAAAGTTGTGTTTCATTCGGAAACCGATTTTCCGAATATTGAAAAAGCTGCGATTGCAATCATCGGTGTGACGGATAGTCGTGGTTTGGGTGACGGGAATTATGATGTTGATTTAACCCATGTCCGAAAAGAGTTTTACAGTCTGTTTCCTGGAAACTGGGAATCACAGATTGTGGATTTGGGAAATATTGTTCCGGGAAATTCATTGGAAGACACTTATTATGTGTTGAAAAATGCGGTAGCACATTTGATAAAGAATAGGGTTGTGCCAATTGTTATTGGCGGATCACAGGATTTAACCTATGCGATGTACCGAGCTTATGATCAATTGGAACAAATGGTGAATGTGGTTTCGGTGGACAGTAAATTTGATTTTGCAAAGGAGGACGGATTTCCGGCCAATTCTTTCTTGTCGGGTATGATTGTCGAAGAACCTTCTAATCTGTTCAATTACAGTAATATTGGGTATCAGACTTATTTCAATTCGCAGGAAGAAATCGATTTGATAGAGAAATTGTATTTTGATGCCTACCGATTAGGCGAAATTTGTAATAATTCGGCCATAGCAGAGCCGGTTTTTAGAGATGCAGACCTGGTTTCTATTGATTTAACCTCTGTAAAATCGGCAGATTCGGGAAATTTTGTGAAATTTAATCCCAATGGATTTAATGGAAAAGAAATTTGTGTACTTTCGCGCTACTCCGGAATAAGTGATAAAGTAACATCGTTTGGGGTTTTTAATCATAATGGTTCTGAAAAGGAGTCAGTATTGATTGCTCAGGTTTTGTGGTATTTCATAGAAGGGTATCATTATCGTTCCAAAGAATATCCTTTCGGTGCTAAAGAAGATTATTTAAAATACATTGTTCCTCTTGAAGACGAGGAACTGATTTTCTTTAAGAGCGATAAAACCGAGCGTTGGTGGATTGAAATACCTTTTTTATCGGGTATTAACAATAAATTAAGAAGAAGTACGTTATTACCATGTACATATGAAGATTATTTGGGTGCTATCGATCAGGAAATACCGGAAAGATGGTGGAAAGCCCAAAAGAAAAATTTAGTTTAGTCAGAAAAAAAAGCGATAAGCCTGTCTGTTTTGTGACAATTTGTTTTTTTTGAGTTTTTTTTAAAAAAAAATTGCTTTTTAAAAAATAAATAAATAGGTTTACGCCCTTAAAATGTAATATATAATTAACCCAAGATTTATATGAAGAAGTTCATTGCGTTTACAGCACTTGTTTCATTGTTCTTTAGTAGTTGTCATAAAAACGACAGAGGTGAACTAGTAGGAGTAAAAGGAAGAAAATGGCATCCAGAGAAGCCGTTTGGTATGACTTTGGTTCCAGGAGGTGCGTTTATTATGGGTAAATCAGACGATGATTTAGCTAATGTTCAGGATGCGCCTACTAAAACTGTTACTGTACGTTCGTTCTATATGGATGAGACGGAAATTACAAATAGCGAATACCGTCAGTTTGTGGAATGGGTAAAGGATTCAATTACCAGAACAAGATTGGCTATACTTGCTGATGAACAGGGTCAAAAACCTGGTGGAGGTAATGGGAAAACAGGAGGAAGTATCGGTGACTTTGCATTTAAAGATCAAGATCCGTCTAAAATGTCTGCATATGATAAATATATGTATGAAAACTACTATAGTGTAGGTACAGATGAAGATCCTTATGCAGGAAGACGTTTGAATAGAAAAGTTAAATTGCATAACGATGTTCAGAAATATCCGGATGAGTATTATGTAGAGGTGATGGATTCATTGTACTTGCCTGCTACTGAGTCATATAATGGATTGAGAACATTCGATGTTTCTAAGTTGAAATTCCGTTATACTTGGATGGATATTCAGGCAGCTGCAAAAGATAAAACTGTTGGTAGCAGCAGAACAAAGAGAAGTAAGTACATGAAAACTGAAAATGTCGAAATTTATCCTGATACTACAGTTTGGATTAAAGACTTTGCTTATTCTTATAATGAGCCAATGCATAATGACTATTTTTGGCACCAGGCTTACGGGGATTATCCGGTAGTTGGGGTTTCTTGGAAGCAGGCTAAAGCGTTTTGTGCTTGGAGAACTATGAACAAGAACTCTTATATTAAAAAGAAAAAAGGAAGAGATCAGGTGAATTCATTCCGTTTGCCAACAGAAGCAGAATGGGAATATTCAGCGAGAGGTGGTTTAGAATCTGGAACATACCCTTGGGGAGGTCCTTATGCTAAAAATGACAGAGGTTGTTTCTTGGCAAACTTTAAGCCTAACCGTGGAGATTATGCTGCAGATGGTGCTTTATATACAGTGGAGGCTAAGTCTTATGAGCCAAACGAATATCATTTGTATAACATGGCTGGTAACGTAGCTGAGTGGACAGATTCTTCTTATGATCCTGCAGCTTACGAGTATGTGTCTACAATGAACCCTAATGTTCCAGATTTATCTAACATGCGTAAGGTGACTCGTGGAGGTTCTTGGAAAGATGTTGCTTATTTCTTACAGGTAAGTACACGTGATTATGAATACGCGGATTCAGCAAGATCGTATATCGGATTCAGAACAGTTCAAGATTACATGGGAACAAGCAACACTAAAAATCAGAAATAAGAAAAATTAACCAATTTTTATATTAACTTAACTAACTAAAATTTATTTATTATGGCATTACCAAAAAGAGTGATGAGTTTCGCCTACGGTATGGGGGCAGCAGTAGTAATTATCGGAGCATTATTTAAAATTATGCACTGGCCAGGAGCAGGTACATTCCTTATCATTGGTTTGGGAACTGAGGCGTTAATCTTCGGATTGTCAGCTTTCGAAACAGAAACAGAATTAGATTGGACTTTGGTTTACCCTGAATTAGCAGGTGGTGAAGCTAAAAAGAGAGATGTTAAAAAAGTTGAAAACCCTACAGAGGCTCAAGGTTTGTTGTCTCAAAAATTAGATAATATGTTGAAAGAAGCTAAAATTGACGGTGAGTTAATGGCTAGCTTAGGAAACAGTATTAAAAACTTTGAAGGTGCTGCTAAAAATATGGCTCCTACAGTTGATGCTATTGCTTCGCAAAAGAAATATGCTGAAGAAATGGGCTTAGCTGCTACTCAATTGGAGACTTTAAACGGTATGTACAAAATGCAGGTGGAGAGCGCTACTCGTAACGCTGAAATCAACAAAGAAGTTGCTGAGAACAATTTGAAATTAAAAGATCAAATGCAATCATTGACTGCAAATTTATCTTCATTAAATAATGTATATGGCGGAATGCTTTCTGCAATGAGTAACAGAGGCTAATTAGTTTCAAAATTATTAACTTATTTTTTTAAAAAACTAATTAGAAAATGGCAGGAGGAAAATTAAGTCCTAGACAGAAGATGATCAACCTAATGTACTTGGTTTTCATCGCGATGTTGGCATTAAATATGTCAAAAGAGGTATTAACGGCTTTCGGTTTGATGAATGAAAAATTCGAAGGTGTTAATAAATTCTCAGACGAATATAACGGAAGTTTATACAGTCAATTAGAGAGTAAGGCTGGAGAAAATGCTGCACAGTTTGGTGCGCCATTTGCAAAGGCAAAAGAAATCAAGCCTATCGTTAAAGAATTTAACGATTATATCCAGGCTTTAAAAAATGACATCACTAAAGATATTGAAAAAGAAGCAGATGGTAAATTGCCATATGAGTCAATGGACAAAGGTGATAAAATTGATGAGTCTTGGTTTAGCGGTGACGGTTATTCTAAAAAAGGAAAAGAAATCATTGCACAGTTTGATAAATTCAAAAATGGTATTGCTGGCGTAATCGGAAAAGATGTGAAATTCCAACCGATTCTTAAAGATGTTAATGGTAAATTCAGTACAGCTGATGTGAAAGATAAAGAAGGTGTGACTAAATTGTTTTTAGATTACCACTTCAAAGGTTTCCCGGCAGTAGCTTCATTAACAAAATTATCAGCTATCCAAAGTGATATCAAAAAAACTGAGCAGGATATTTATAATGCTTTAATTGGTAACACTACAGCTCAAGCGGCTTCAATGTCAAACTACAAAGCAATCGTTGTTTTTGAAAAATCTGTAGTTTTCCAAGGAGAAGCTGTAAAAGGAAAAGTAGTGTTAGGTCGTTATGACGAATCAACTGTTCCTAACTCTTTCAACGTAAACGGAGCTAGCTCTAAAATTGAAAACGGTCAGGCAGTGTTCAATGCAACTGCTGGTGGAGTAGGTGAAAAAGAAATCTCTGGTAAATTTACGTTTATCGAAGATGGAAAATCTATCCCAGTAGAGTTCAAAGAAAAATATGTTGTAGTACCAAGACCAAACTCAGCTAACATCTCTGCTGATAAAATGAACGTTGTGTATAGAGGTTTACCTAACCCAATGACAATTTCATTTGCTGGTATTTCTGATGATAAAGTGAACGCTTCTGCTCCAGGTTTATCTAGAGCTGGTAAGCCGGGAACTTACAACTTGAATCCAGGTTCTGGTACAGAAGTAGTTGTTAATGTTACTGGTAAATTACCTGACGGTAAAACAGTATCTGACAAGAAAGCGTTCCGTATCAAAAATATCCCGCCGCCGGTTGGAGCAATTGGTGGGGAAATGGGATCTACTTCTGGAGCTAAATCCAGATTGGAAGTGTCTCAAGTTTCTGCAAAATTACCTGATTTCTTGTATGACTTGAACTTCCAGGTAACTCAGTTTACATTCAAAGCGCCAGGTCAGGCAGCGGTTATCGTAAACGGAGACAGAGTTAACGCTCAATGTAAAGCTGCGATGGCTAAAGCTGGAAGAGGTGATGTGATTATTATATCAGACATCAAAACTAAAATCGTTGGTGTGTCAGCAAATATCATGACTGGTAAAACAGCACCAGTTACATACGAAATAAAATAACCATTTAAGTACAGTAACTTAAATAACTTTAATTTTAGAACATGAAATTGAGAAATTTTTTAGTAGTCTTTTTTGCAGTGGCAGGAAGCTATGCATCATTCGCACAGTCTAACTTGTTGAATGCTAAAACTCCGGCTGAAATAGGAAAGAAAACCGCTGCGCAAATGAATGCCGATAACGATAAACCACTACCTTATGGTTATGTGCACGATCGTGACATCTTAATGGGTAAAGCAATCTGGGAAATCATTGATCTTGATGAAAGAGTTAACTTTCCATTGTACTATCCAATTGATTCGGTAAACATTGGTAGCGACAGACGTTCTTTGTTTGATGTTCTTTTAAAAGGTATTAGAAGTGGTAGAATAACAGAAGTATATACTGATGACTACTTTACTAATAAGAAGACACTTAAAGATATGTCTTCCTCTTTTACTTACATTGATACTACTCAGGCAGGTCGTGATGAGATTAATACTTATTATGATGACTACTTCCCGAAAGCTAAAACTGTAAAGAAAAAAGTGAACGGGAAATGGGTAACTGAAACAGTTCCTGGAACTCCAACTAAAGTTTTGGATCCTCAGTATATCGATAAAAGAGAATTAACAGGTATTGATATTTCTGGTTATAAAATTAAAGGATACTGGTACTTTGATAAAAGACAGGGTGAATTGAAATACAGAATGTTGGGTATTTGTCCAGTGTCTCCGGAAGCGAGAGAAATTGGAAATGAAAATGCCGACGTAATCGAATTGTTCTGGGTGTATTTCCCTTCAATCCGAAATGTGTTACATGAATCCAAAGCTTTCAATGATAAAAACTCTGCGATGCCACTTACTTTCGATCACTTGTTAAATGCTCGTCGTTTCAGCGCGGTAATTTACAAAGAAGAGAATGTGTACGGCGATAGAAAAATCGAAGAGTACATGAAAGAAAACTCTCAGATGCAGTTATTAGAATCTGAGCGTGTAAAAGAAAAAATCCGCAACTTCGAACAAGATATGTGGAACTACTAGTAGTAAATTCTTTTTAATTATATAAAAACTCTTACCATTACGGTAAGAGTTTTTTATTTTTGCAATATGATAGATTATTTAATTGTTGGTTCCGGTATTGCCGGGATATGTTTTGCTGAAACGGCGCTTCAAGGCGGGAAGTCTTTTCTTGTGGTTGAAGATTTTTCTTCATCTTCGTCTAAAGTAGCCGGAGGACTTTATAATCCTGTAATTTTAAAACGTTTCAGTCAGGTATGGCAGGCGACCCAGCAATTGGAGTACGGGCTACCGTTTTATGCTAAAATTGAGGAGCGACTAAATGTTACGTTCGATTATAAAATACCGGTCTATCGGAAATTTGCATCCATTGAAGAGCAGAACAATTGGTTTCAGGCGGCTGATAAACCAACACTGTCTCCTTTTCTTTCCACACGGATTATACAAAAGCAATATAAATCGATATCTTCTGATTTCGGATTTGGCGAGGTGCTGCATACGGGCTATGTCGATACTGCTGTTTTTATCAATTCTTATGTCGAATACCTTCAGAAGAATAATTTGTTCTTAAATGAGACGTTCGATTATTCGGCAATAACTTTTCTTGATAATGCCGTAAAGTATAAGGATATAGAAGCCAAACATATCATTTTTGCAGAGGGTTTCGGTTTGCAGCATAATCAGTATTTTAATCAATTGCCTCTTGATGGCACTAAGGGGGAGTTACTGATTATTAAAGCTCCGGAATTAAATCTGGATGTGGTTTTGAAATCAAGTATTTTCATTCTTCCAATTGGAAACGATTTGTTTAAAGTCGGAGCTACCTACAATTGGGATGATAAAACCGACCTGCCAACTGAAGAAGGCAAAAAAGAACTAATCGACAATTTGAAAGAGCTAATCGATTGTGATTTTGAAGTAGTAGATCATTTTGCAGGTGTCCGTCCAACAGTAAACGACCGCCGTCCCTTGGTGGGGACCCATGCGGAGTTTGGTCGTTTGCACATTCTTAACGGTTTGGGGACACGCGGGGTAATGCTTGGGCCAACTTTAGCCAAAGATCTTTTCGAAAATATTGAAAATCAGAAACCGCTTGATATGCAAATCGACATCAAACGGTTCATCAAAAAGAAAAAATAGTCACATTTTGTTTTTCCAGTCGCTGTCGTAATTGATAAAAATGTTTATCCAAATGTTTCTGGATAGTCGCATGATCACCGGCATAAAACCGACTAGGGTTGCAATAATCGCTATGAAAGAGGTTTTGAGATTGGCACCAAAAAACAAATGAGTAATTACAAAAGAGGCTACGCCAAACGCAATTCCGACAGCATAACTCACATACATGGCGCCGTAAAAAAAGGAAGGTTCGATTTTATATCGGGTTCCGCAATGGCTGCACGTCGTATTCATTTTAAGTGTATTCGATAAATGGTACGGATTTTTGTCAGAATACATGCTCTCTTCCTGACATTTTGGACAACTTCCTGTTAAAATGCTGTTTAGTTTGGATCCTTTTTTTAACATTTGCAAAAAATTTGATGTAAAGGTAATTCATTTGAGAATTTACCGGGTAACATTAGCTGTATAATATGCTTAATATTCATAATTTATCGGTTTCTTTCGGGGGGACATATTTGTTTGAGGAAGTAACTTTTCGATTGGGTGCGGGAGATAGAGTAGGTCTTGTTGGTAAAAACGGAGCCGGAAAATCAACCATGCTTAAAATCTTGTCTCGTGATTTACAACCGGATTCGGGAAGCATCGCCACAGAAAAAGAAGTGAAGATTGGTTTCCTGCGTCAGGATATTGATTTTGTGAAAGGCAGAACGGTTTTGGATGAAGCCTACCAAGCCTTCGAAGAAATCAAACTGGCCGAATTTAAAATCGACGAAATCAACCATCAGCTGGCCACAAGAACCGATTATGAAAGTGCCGAATATTCTGAACTGATTGAGCAACTAGGCGATGTTACTCATCATTATGAAATTTTAGGCGGCTACAATTATGTAGGTGAAACCGAAAAAATCCTCTTGGGACTTGGTTTCAAACGTGAAGAATTCAACAATCAGACCGATACGTTTTCGGGAGGTTGGAGAATGCGTATCGAATTAGCAAAGCTGTTACTTCAAAGCAACGATATTTTATTACTGGATGAACCTACGAACCACTTGGATATCGAAAGTATCATCTGGCTGGAAAGTTTCCTGCGCACTTTTCCGGGGGTTGTGGTAATCGTTTCCCACGATAAAATGTTCCTGGACAATGTTACAAACAGAACCATCGAAATATCTCTGGGTAAGGCATATGATTTCAATAAACCGTATACGGAGTATTTAGTGCTGCGTCAGGAAATCCGCGAAAAACAATTGGCTACGCAAAAAAACCAGGCCAAGAAAATTGAAGAGACTGAAAAGCTGATCGAGAAATTCCGAGCCAAAGCTTCCAAAGCTTCCATGGCACAATCCTTAATCAAAAAATTGGATAAGGTGGAGCGCATCGAGGTAGACGAAGATGATAACTCGGTAATGAGTATTTCCTTCCCGGTTTCGGTTACTCCCGGACGTGTGGTGGTAGAAGCCGAAAGCGTAACCAAAGCGTATGGCGAGAAAACCATTTTAAAAGATATTAACCTGTTGGTTGAACGCGGAAGTAAAATCGCTTTCGTGGGTCAGAATGGACAAGGAAAATCCACTTTTATGAAAGCCATCGTAAACGAATTCGAATTCGGGGGAACCATAAAATTAGGGCACAATGTTCAGTTGGGTTACTTCGCCCAAAACCAGGCGGAATATCTGGATGGTGAAAAAACACTTTTAGATACGATGATTGAAGCGGCAACCGACACGAACCGTTCAAAAGTGCGCGATATGTTAGGTGCCTTCCTTTTCCGTGGGGACGATGTCGAGAAAAAGGTAAAAGTCCTTTCCGGAGGGGAGCGAAACCGTCTGGCTTTATGTAGGCTGTTGTTGCAGCCCATTAATGTGCTTGTAATGGATGAGCCGACGAATCACCTTGACATAAAGTCTAAAAACGTCTTAAAAGCGGCTTTACAGCAATACGAAGGAACGTTGCTGCTGGTGTCTCACGACCGTGATTTCCTTCAGGGAATGTCCAATATCGTATATGAATTCAAAGATCAGAAAATAAGAGAGTATTTGGGCGATATCAACTTCTTCTTAGAGCAGCGCAAGATGGAAAACATGCGAGAGGTAGAGAGGAAGGATGTTGCGGTGAAAGAAACTCCGAAAGAGAATAAATCACTTTCCTACGACGAACAGAAAAAGAATAAATCACTGCAAAATCGTCTGAGCAAAATCGAAAGCCAGATCCAGCAGTTGGAGAAAAATATACAGAGCGACGACAAGGCCTTGGCGGATAACTACGACAAACACGCCGGCGACGCTAATTTCTTTGCGGCCTACGAAAAGAAAAAGAAAGATTTGGATCAGTTGCTGGAAGAGTGGGAAAACGTTCAAATGGAACTGGAAACGATATAAAATGTTTTAGGAGCGAATGGCTTGGGTTAAGAATAAACTATTTTCCCGCTGTTCGCTTTATCTTTTTTTGCCATTAATTAAAGCAAAAAAAGGATGTCGCTTCCATCGGGGCTAATTAACTACTTTAGTATTCTTTGATGTTTTTTAATTGCAAACTAAGGTTGTTTGTCCATTGCAGCCTGCTATCTGCATCCTGCCATTTGCCATCTGCAAACTGACTCTTCTGTCATCTGCATCCTGCAATCTGCCTTCTATTTAAA
This sequence comes from Flavobacterium enshiense DK69, assembly GCF_000498495.1. Lineage (GTDB taxonomy): Bacteria > Bacteroidota > Bacteroidia > Flavobacteriales > Flavobacteriaceae > Flavobacterium > Flavobacterium enshiense. The sequence continues at coordinate 336,452 of NZ_AVCS01000009.1, forward strand.
AGGATTCCGCTCCTGCCAAATGGTTTCCGGCTCCAATGATTTGAAAATCTTTCCGACATAACGGTTGATCAGAGGGTTGGAATGTTGCATAAAGCCTACCATTTCAACAGGTTTGGCGCCCACAGAACTTTTAATTTCCAAAGCGGTTCGGGCAAAAATAATTTCCTTGAATTGCTTCTTGATCGAGTACTTAACCATGTCGTAAAGCATGTTAAGGTATACCATCATTTCCCTTTGATGTTCGTCATCATAACCCAAAAAATACGTGTCAATGGTGCTGCCGTTTTTAATCAGGGTGTTGAAACCGATAAGTTTGTCTTCCAAAAAATAGCCATAAAAAAGGAAGTTGTGTCCCAAATGCTTTTTGAGTTCATAAAAATGATTTTCCGCCAAAAAGAAAGTGTTGAAGGGAGCATTTTTAGCCACATTTCGGTAGAGGAAGTTAATCGTTGTATTGTGCTGCTCAATTTCTATCAGGCTCATTTTTCGTTTTTCAACCCCGTTTAGTTTCTTATGGGCTCTTTTGTATTGGTCACGGTATTTTTTACTCAGCGCACTAACATAATCGTCTTCCGATTTCCAGTTTTCTGCTATCGAAAAAATCATGTTGGGCTGTGTGGAGAACTTGTAAAAAGATCCGAATTCAGGAGCTTCCAAAATATGTTTTTCATTGGTAAAAAAATCCTTGAAAGTGGTCAGGTGTATTTTTTTGCCTTGTTTTTTAAAACGGTTTTTAAGTTCCCGTGCGGCATTGTGCAATAAGTGGATTCCTTCGTTAGGTTTTAGTTCTTCCGAGAAAACAAAAGCGTTCTGTCCTGTAAGCATGTTGTTACCCATGAACAAAACGTGCGATGTGAAGTTTCGGAACACAAAATTTCGAACTGAAGTTTTGATACAGTTATCGCGTTCTCCAAAAGAATCCACCAGATTCAGATCGAGAAACTGAGAAAGTGCGATGCCTATCAGCTTGGTGTCTTTAAATAAGCCGATATAGTGGCAAATCATATTCTTTGGTGCCGAATGGTCCATTGCTTTCAGATAATCTGCTGAAAGGAAAATATTCGATACAGACAATTCGTCCCAAGTGCTGGGAAGCTCTGCAACAGAGGAGTAGATTTTATAATGATAAGGCTGCTTCACAAAGAAAAAATCGCTCTACAAGTACAAAAGTAGAGCGATTACACTATAATTAAATGTTAATTTTTATTTCCATCCGCAGATGATTGCACCCATGATGGTTAGGGAAACAATCCAATATCCGGCGTTAATCAAAATGTACTTCCATGATTTTTGCTCAAATAAAGCATTGATTGCAGTAATCGGTAGTGCTAAAAACAATCCCGATGTAAATCCGTGAAGTGCTCCGTGTTTGAACGAGCGGAAAGCGTCTCCGTAATCGGCCATGAAAGCGGCATAAGAAGGAAGAGCTTTGTCGGCAAAAGCTGGACCGCCTACCATTGCGAATGCTCCCATCTGATGGACTACTAAACTGGGGACAGCTGAGGAAAGCATTAATGAATAGAATATTGTTAATCCAAAAATTTTGAGCATGTTGCCCTGTTTGGCTTTTTCTTCTGTTATCCCAGATTCATTCATCCAGATCGTTCCGAAAACTTTAGGGTTGTACCATACAAATCCAACGAGTAAAGTGACCAGTGAAGCAACCAGTACGGCTACGAAGTTAAATTCCATAAAATATTTTTTTGGTTTATGCTCAAATATAAGAAAAAATACACAAAACTAAATCATTGTTTTTCTGAAGCTTAAATGAAACTTATGAATGTTGTTTGATATTCCAGTAAGTGTGAAAGCTATTTACTTTTGGTGATTTTCGGCTTATGATTACGGTCATAAAATAAAATCGGAGATATAAGTAAATTCGTCTTAACATCTTAAATCGTATTATCATGAAAAGATTATCATCAATTTTTGCGCTAACAATTTTATTATTCGTCTCTTGTGGGAAAAAAGAAAGTTCAGGGGATGATTTTTCTAAACCAACAACGGAAGCACCTTCAACGGAAGCACCTTCAAGTGAAACATCTTCGGCAGCGACCGATGCTGAAAAATATGATCCTCATCGAGGAGAAGGTAAATATGATAAAGTAGATCTGGGAGCAAAACTGGATCAGGCTATGGCTACTGAAGGAGAAAAAGTAGCAGGAGTAAAATGTACCTCATGCCACAAACTTACCGACGAAAAACTCGTTGGCCCGGGATGGAAAGATGTGACTACTCGTCGTAAACCTGAATGGATTATGAATTTTATCACAAATCCGGACCCTATGATTGATAAAGATCCTGCTGTTCAGGCACAATTAGAAATTTGTTTGGTTCGTATGCCAAATCAAGGACTAAATGATACAGAGGCAAGAAATATTCTTGAATACATGAGAAAAAACGACGGAGTAAAATAAAACAATATGAAAATCGCATTGGGATAAGCGCTGCGATTTTCTTTTTTTAATTCAAATCACTATGAAAAATAAATTTATACAGTCAATCTTTGTGATTGCAGTAGGGAGTATGCTCTTTACTTCCTGTAAGCCTAAAGATTCAGGGGACGCAGTGAGTGGTGATGCGGCTCAAAAAGCGTATGTCGCGCCAGGGAAGTACGATGAGTTTTACAACTTTGTTTCCGGTGGATTTAGCGGACAGCTTAGTGTTTACGGTTTGCCGAGTGGAAGATTATTCAGGGTAATACCTGTGTTTTCCGTTGATCCTGAAAAAGGATGGGGATATAGCGAAGAAACGAAACCGATGTTAAATACCTCGCACGGATTTGTACCTTGGGATGATTTACACCATACAGAAATGTCACAGACAAATGGCGAAGTTGACGGACGTTGGGTTTTTGCAAATGCTAACAATACTCCTCGTATTGCCCGTGTTGATCTTAAAACATTTAAAACTGCAGAAATAATTGAGTTACCAAATGTTGGCGGGAATCATTCTTCACCTTTTATTACTGAAAATACTGAGTATGTGGTAGCTGGTACCCGTTTTAGTGTTCCCGGTGATTATGTCAACGGTGATGTGCCTATAAATACCTATAAACAAAATTTTAAAGGACATATCAGTTTTGTAAAAGTTGGTAAAGAAGGAGAAATGGATTTGGCTTTTCAAATTGTTACCCCAGGGGTGAATTTTGACTTATCACATGCCGGAAAAGGAAAATCACACGGATGGATGTTTTTCTCTTGTTATAATACGGAACAAGCCAATACTTTATTGGAAGTGAACGCTTCTCAAAAGGATAAGGATTTTATCATGGCAGTAAATTGGAAAAAAGCTGAGGAATATGTCAAAGCCGGTAAAGCTAAAAAGCAATCTGTAAAATATGTACGGAACAAATGGGATGAAAAAACTCACACTGCAACTTCTGAAACGAAAAATGAAGTTCTTGTGCTTGATGCGACTGCCTTAAAAGATATCTGTTATATGATTCCTTGTCCAAAATCCCCTCACGGATGTGATGTTGATCCTACAGGGGAATACATAGTAGGATCAGGAAAATTAGCTGCTTTGATACCGGTTTTCAGTTTTGATAAATTGCAATCGGCAATTGCCAATAAGCAATTTGACGGAGATTATAGCGGTATTTCGGTTGTAAAATATGAAGCAGCATTGCATGGGGAAGTTAAAAAACCAGGTTTAGGGCCATTACACACAGAATTTGATGCAAAAGGAAATGCGTATACCTCTATGTTTGTTTCTTCTGAAGTTGTAAAATGGGATATCAAATCATTAAAAGTTTTAGACAGGGTACCTACCTATTACTCTGTTGGACACTTATGTGTTCCAGGCGGCGATTCTAAAAAACCATTTGGAAAATACATGATAGCCTATAACAAAATCACTAAAGACCGATATTTGCCAACCGGACCGGAGCTGGCACAATCGGCTCAGATTTATGATATCAGTGGAGATAAAATGCGGCTTATCCTGGATTTTCCAACTATCGGTGAACCTCATTATGCACAAGCTGCGCCTGCAGATTTAATTAGAAATAATGGTCAGTATAAATTCTATAAAATTGCAGAGAATAACCATCCTTTTGCGGCAAAAGGAGAAAAAGAAGCAAAAGTTGTACGCCAGGGGAATAAGGTTCATGTTTATATGACTTCTATTCGTTCTCACTTTGCTCCTGATAACATTGAAGGAATTAAAATGGGTGACGAAGTATATTTCCATATTACAAATCTTGAACAGGATTGGGATGTGCCTCACGGATTTTCTATTAAAGGAGCCAACAATGCGGAATTGTTAATCATGCCGGGAGAAACCACTACATTGAAGTGGGTGCCGGACAGAGTTGGAATGTTCCCAATGTATTGTACGGATTTCTGTAGCGCCCTACATCAGGAAATGTCAGGATATGTACGTGTATCACCTGCAGGAAGCAATGTGCCGCTCACGTGGAGCGTTGGTACTAACCAGCCAAAAATTTAAAATAACCTAACATAAGAAACTGTCCAAAATTTATTTTCTCTTTTCAAGCAGAAAAACAACAGATCTAAATTTGAATGGCCATTTATGGAAATTTCAAAATGCGAATGTTGTAATTTTTGGACAGTTTCTTTTTTTAATACTATGGAAACAACAAAAATTTCTAATTCGTCAAAAGTGTTGCTTTTAATGGTTGCAGCTTTATTTGCAGGATCTTTGTTTGTGCCATTATGGAGAATTGAGCTCGATGCTCCCCAATATCCCGAAGGATTAGTACTGCAACTGTATCCAAACAAAATAGGAGGGGATGTGGATGTTATCAATGGATTAAACCATTATATCGGAATGGCAACGCTACATACCGAAAATTTTTTCGAATTTTCAGTTTTGCCATATATTTTCGGAGCTTTTGCCCTTGTATCATTCGTTTTAATATTTATTGCCAAACGAAAAGCGGTACTTGGATTTTTTATAACGTACATGCTTTTTATTATTATTTCAGCTGCCGATTTCTATCGTTGGAACTATGAATACGGTCATAATTTGGATCCCAATGCTGCCATCAAAGTGCCCGGAATGGCCTATCAGCCACCCTTATTGGGATATAAACAACTGTTGAATTTTGCGGCATATTCGATTCCTGATACCGGAGGGTGGATGCTTGCGGGTTCTGCTTTACTGTTAATTATGATTGTTTTAAAAGAATTTAAATTCAGGAAATAAGATGGGGAAGTACTTGTTTTTTGTCATGGCTTTATTGTTATCGGCTTGCGGGAGTAATGGGCCGGAAGAGATAAAACTGAATTCCGATCATTGTGATTTTTGTAAAATGACGATTTCAAACGGGAAATTTGGAGCCGAATTAATTACGCAAAAAGGAAGGGTCTATAAGTTTGATGATTTGCTATGTATGATTTCCTATGCCAAGGGAGGAAATACAGAGGTGCCCAATGGAAATACAGCGGTGCACTATAAAGCGCATTATGTTGCAGATTATACGAAAGAAAATAAGCTGGTCCCTGCAGAAAAATGTTTTTACATAAAAGGCGGGACGATCAAATCACCCATGGGCGGTAATTTCGCAGCCTTTACCAACAACAAAGAACAAAATGAATTTCAGCAAAAGTATAATGCTGTACCAATGACCTGGAGCGAGGTATATTCGTCTATCAAATGAGAAAACTGTTATCGATTCTATTCTTGAGCGGCTTTATCTGCCTGGGTAATGCCAAAGTGATCACTGTTGGGAAAAATTCAGCGATTAAAAAAATTAAAAAAGCGTTGGAATTAGCCTCCGATGGCGATACTATCATTGTGGATGGCGGCTATTACAGCGAAGGAAATATCCGAATAGATAAAAAAGTCACCTTCATAGGGAAAAATTATCCGGTCCTTGACGGAAAACACAAGGTTGAAGTTTTATCGGTTAATGCCGATTATGTTACGGTCAAAGGATTTAAAATTATAAATTCCGGTCATGCATCGCTTGAAGATCCTTGTGGAATCAAAGTGTATGACCAAAAAAATGTGGTTATCGAGAATAATATCCTTGACAATAATTTCTTTGGGATTTATCTGCAGAATTCTACGAACTGCATTATAAGAAACAATAATCTCCGGGCCTACGGAAAAGGCGAACAGCTTATCGGAAACGGAATCCACTGCTGGAAAAGCAATAATCTGAAAATAATCGGGAATAAAATAATGGGGCACCGCGACGGAATTTATTTTGAATTTGTCACCGAGTCCTTAATCCAAAAGAATATTTCAAATAACAACATTCGTTATGGCCTGCATTTCATGTTTTCAAATGATGATTCGTATGTCGGCAATGTTTTTAAAGGTAACGGGGCAGGAGTAGCAGTAATGTTTACCAGAAACGTAAAGATGATTAACAATCATTTTGAACAAAACTGGGGCGATTCGGCCTACGGATTATTACTCAAGGAAATATCAGACAGCTATATTTTTAAAAATACATTCAGCAAGAATACGTCAGGGATTTATATGGAAGGGACTTCGCGAATTAAAGTTGAAAAGAATGTGTTCAGCGCCAATGGTTGGGGGATGAAAATTCAGGCTAGTTGCATGGATAATGTAATTACTCAAAACAATTTTTTAGGGAATACCTTTGATATCAGTACTAATGGGAGCTTAGTGCTCAATACCTTTAACAGTAATTATTGGGATAAATATGAAGGGTATGATCTTAATAGGGATAATGTCGGAGATGTTCCTTATCATCCACTGAGTTTGTTTGCAGTTCTTACCGAGAATACGCCATCTGCTATGTTGCTCTTCAGAAGTTTTATGATAACGCTTTTAGATAAATCGGAAAAAGTCCTTCCCAGCATAACACCTGAGAATTTTGTTGATAAAACACCACTAATGCATGCCTTGCCACTATGATCGAAATTAAAAATTGCTGTAAAAAGTTCGGGAAATTAGAGGTGCTGAAAAACGTTTCCTTATCCTTTCAAAAAGGCGAGTGTATTGCACTGATTGGCCCTAACGGATGCGGAAAAACCACACTGATTAAGTCGATTCTCGGAATGGTTTTGCCGGATAGCGGCGAAATCGACTTTGAAGGAAAATCTGTTTTAGGGGATTACCGCTACAGGGAAAAGATTGGTTATATGCCTCAGATTGGAAGATATCCTGATAATATGACTATTGGACAGATTGTGGACATGATTAAACAGATTCGAAACCATGATGCGGACATCGACGAAGAATTGATGAAAAGTTTTGAATTGGAGAAAATGTTTGACAAAAAAATGCGGACGCTTTCCGGCGGAACCACTCAAAAAGTAAGCGCTGTCCTGGCTTTTTTATTTAATCCCGATGTTTTGATATTGGATGAACCTACTGCAGGGCTTGATCCGCTGGCATCTGAAATTTTAAAAGAGAAAATTATCAGGGAAAAAGAAAAAGGAAAACTGATCCTGATTACCTCCCATTTGTTAAGTGAACTGGATGAACTGATTACAGAAATCATTTTTATTCAGGAAGGCGAGGTCTGTTTCCACAAAAAAGTAGCTGACCTGAAAGAAGAGATTCAGGTAGATAAGATATCAAAAGCCATCGCCAAAATATTAAAGAGAAAGCAGTATGAAAAGGTTGGTTAATATTATTTTACACGATATAGTGAGGAACAAAATTGTATTGGTTTACACTATTATTTTGGCGGCACTATCTTGGAGTTCCTTTGCTCTTGAAGATACTTCCTCCAAAGGATTGCTTACGATTCTAAATGTGATATTGTTTACTGTGCCATTGGTGTCAATACTTTTTTCAACCATTTATATTTATAACAGTGCAGAGTTTATCGAATTGCTTTTGGGGCAACCCGTCACAAGAGATAAAATCTGGAAAAGTTTGTTTGCCGGATTGTCTTTGTCCATGGTCTTGGCTTTTCTTATTGGTGCCGGTATTCCGTTGCTTTTATATGCGCCGGATGTCACTGGGTTCATGATGATTGTGGTTGGGAGCCTAATTACTGTAATATTTGTCGGACTGGCATTTTTAAGTTCAATTTTGACCAGGGATAAGGCTAAGGGAATTGGGATTGCAATTATGCAGTGGCTGTTTTTTGCGTTATTGTTCGACGGATTGGTCTTGTTTCTTTTGTTTCAATTAGCGGACTACCCAATAGAAAAATAGATGGTGTTTCTGTCTGCCTTGAGTCCGATCGATCTGGCTAGGATATTAATTTTATTGCAACTCGACGTTTCGGCTATGATGGGGTATACAGGGGCTATTTTTAAAGATTTTTTCGGAACCTCATGGGGGTTGGCAGCTTCTTTTGTATTACTGTTTCTTTGGGGAATCATTCCGTTTTTTATTTCATTAAGAAAATTTAAACATAACGATTTATAGTTTTTACAAGATAAAATAATGAAAACTGATATCAGGCATCGAGAAGACATCAAAAAATTAGTTGACAGGTTTTATGATTCCGTAAAACAGGACGAAGTTATCGGCTATCTGTTTAATGATGTGGCCAAAGTGAATTGGGAAACCCATCTGCCGAAAATGTACAATTTCTGGGAAAATATTTTGTTTTTCGCCGGTAATTATGACGGTAATCCCATGCAAAAGCACAAGGAACTTCATCAGAAAAGCACAATGAATAAGTTACATTTTGATCATTGGGTTGCATTATTTATTTATACGGTCGATTCCTTATTCCAAGGAGAAAAAGCGGAGGAAATCAAACATCGGGCCATGAATATTGCTTCGGCCATGATGTATAAAACTTTGTCGCAATGAGGCATCACATTCTTTTGGTTTTACATTTATTGGCAGCCTCAATATGGGTTGGGGGACATTTGTTTTTGTCGATTCGTTTTTTGCCTGAGGCAATAAAAAAGAGAGATGCCTCAATTTTAAAGAACTTCAAAGGTAAATTTGAACCTGTCGGAATGCCTTCACTCCTGATTCTGGTAATTACCGGAATTATGATGGCTTACGATTTTGATGTGACTTTTACCAAATGGTTTTCCTTTTCAAACGCTATTGAAAAAGTGGTTTCCACAAAATTGATTTTACTTTTAACCACAATGGTAATGGCAATATGTGCAGACATTTTTGTGTTTCCAAAGTTGAAGTCAGACAGATTACTTCCAGCTAGTTTACTGATTATTACAGTAACAGTGATTGGTGTAACCTTGCTTATTTTAGGGAGTTTGGTGAGAATAGGAGGTTTCTAAAATTTCAGATTTGATAAACCCGCCACGATTTTCTTTTCTCGCCATAGATTGCATCACTATCAGTAAACTAACCGTTATCATGTTTTTTAATTCATAGAATTCTTTAGTAACCAGAATTCGGTTTTCCAGCTTTAATAATTCTAATCGCCACATTTCCAATTTGTTTTTGGTTTTTTCCAAATCGAGATCATTTCTGGTGATTCCTGCGTTTTTACGCATTGTGTTTTGCAATTCGTTCTTAATATTGGAAAGATAGAATTGATCCAATTTTTTATCGTTATTTTTCTTTTTTCCGGGAAAGTAAGTTGTACTGCTATATGTTGTGCTGACTTTTTCCAGATACTTATATATTCTGTCTGAATAAACAATGGCTTCTAAAAGCGAGTTAGATGCCAGTCGATTGGCACCATGCAAACCGGTTCGAGAGCATTCGCCACAAGCAAATAGGTTGGTTATGGAAGTTTGTCCGTTTGTATCAACCGAGATTCCTCCGCACAGATAATGTTGTGCAGGTACCACCGGAATCCAGTCTTTTTCAATGTCAATTCCGGCCTCTTTGCATCGATTGTAAATCATGGGGAAATGTTTGATAAAGGCATTTATTTCAAGATGCGTACAATCCAGGTACACACAATCATCCCCTGATTTTTTCAACTCGTTTTCGATGCTTTGTGAGACAATATCCCTGGAAGCCAAATCACCTCTCGGGTCGTAATCTGACATAAAAGGAATGCCGTCTTTTGTTCGAAGAATACCTCCAAATCCCCTTACGGCTTCCGAAATTAAAAAGGTAGAACTTAGGTTTTCATCATACAAAGCCGTTGGATGAAACTGGATAAATTCCATGTCTGTAATTTTGGCATTTGCTCTTTTTGCCATAGCAATTCCATCGCCTGTAGCAATTGCAGGATTTGTGGTATGGCCATAGACCTGTCCAATTCCGCCTGTTGCCAATAAAGTGTAATCAGATAATAATGGGATTATCTCATTTGTTTTTTCATTTAAGGCATAAGCGCCAAAACAACGGTTATTTTTGGTGATTAATTCAAAAGCAAAATGATAATCCAGAATCTGTATGTTTTTAGTTTTATACACTTTCGCTAAAATGGCTCTTTCAATTTCATAACCCGTTTGATCTTTATGATGAACCACTCGGTTTGTTGAATGTCCGCCTTCCCTTCCTAAATCTAAATTTCCTTGTTCATTCAGGTCAAATTTGGCTCCCCAATTGATTAATTCCTGTAGTCTTTTTGGGCCATCAGTGACTACCATTTCAACAACTTTTTGATCGCACAATCCATCACCGCAGATCAGGGTATCCTCAATGTGTTTTCTAAAATTGTCGGCTACTTTGTCAATGACCACAGCAATTCCGCCCTGAGCATATTTTGTGTTGCTTTCATCTGCATTCGATTTGGTCACAATGGTCACGGACCTGTCGGGGAAACGATCGGCAATTTTTAAAGCAAATGTCAATCCGGCAATTCCCGAACCGATGACTAAGTAATTGTTCTGTGTCATTATTTTGATAATTCTAACATTCGTTCAATGGGTACTAACGCTTTTTTTATGAGTTTTTCCGGCAGTTCGATCTCAGGGCTTTCGTTCAGCAGGCAATCGTATACCTTTTGAAGAGTATTCATTTTCATAAAACCGCATTCGCTGCAGGCACAAGTGTTGTTTTCATTCGTTGGAGCCGGGATGAGTATTTTTTGCGGTACTTCCTGCTGCATTTTATGTAAAATTCCTGCTTCGGTGGCTATGATGAATTTGTTATTCGGACTTTCTCCGACATATTTTATCATTTCCGCGGTGGAGCCTATGAAATTTGCAGTTTTCAGAATATGGGATTCCGATTCGGGATGGGCAATGATTTCGGCATCCGAGTGCTGCTTGTACAGGTCAATTAATTTGTCTAGGGAAAAGGCTTCATGCACCACGCAGGAACCATCCCACAAAATCATGTTTCTGCCTGTTTTTTGGATAATGTGCCTGCCCAGATTTTTATCCGGTGCAAAAATTATCGGAGTGTCTTCAGGAACAGATCGAACAATTTTTTCAGCGTTGGAAGAAGTGCAGACAATATGGCTTAAAGCTTTGATTTCAGCGGAGCAGTTGACATAAGTAATGACAAGATGGTCCGGATGCGCCTGTATGAATTTTTCAAAAGCAGATGGCGGGCAGGATTCCGCCAAAGAACAACCGGCTTCTAAATCCGGAAGCAGCACCCTTTTGGACGGGTTTAAGATTTTTGCGGTTTCGGCCATAAAATGAACGCCGGCAAATAAAATGATATCGGCATCTGTTTTTTTTGCCTCCTGCGATAATCCAAGACTGTCACCAACATAATCTGCGATTTCCTGAATTTCCGGACGCTGATAATAATGAGCCAAAAGGACGGCGTTTTTTTTCTTTTTCAGTTCGATTATTTGATTCTGTAACTCGTTCATATTGTTTGTAATAAAATACAAAGTACGCATGGTAAAAAGTTTTTACATATGATTTAAGTCATATAATCAGGCTTGCTTATCGAAGTAATATTGTATAAACATTAAAAAGAAATATTATGAAAACACAAGAAAATACAATTGGCGAATTTGTAGCTCAGGATTTTAGAACAGCTGCTGTTTTTTCAAAATACGGCATTGATTTTTGCTGCAAAGGACATCGTACTTTAAGTGAAGTTTGTGAAAAAAAAGGACTTGATCATTCAGAATTGGAAAATGAGATCAACGAGGTTTTGAATCAGAACGATGATACAAATATAGATTATAAATCTTGGCCTGCTGATTTATTGATCGATTATATCGAAAAAGTGCATCACCGTTATGTGGAAGAAAAAACACCTGTGTTACTGACATTTTTAGATAAATTGTGTAAAGTCCATGGAGAGCAACATCCTGAACTTTTCGAAATTAATTCTCTTTTTCAAATCACTGCCGGGGCTTTAGCTCAACATATGAAGAAAGAAGAATTGGTATTGTTTCCATTTATCAAAAAAATGTGCGATTCCCTGCAGAATAAAACTCAGATAGAACAACCATTTTTTGGGAGTGTATATAATCCAATTGCTATGATGATGGATGAACATGACAGTGAAGGGGAACGCTTGAGAAGAATTTCTAAGCTGGCCAATAATTATACACCTCCGGCAGATGGATGTAATACCTATAAGGTGACTTTTGCCATGCTTGAGGATTTTGAGAAGGACTTACACAAACATATCCATTTGGAAAACAATATTCTTTTTCACAAAGCAAAAGATTTGGAGCAAAAATTTACGGTTTTATAACTGTTGTATAACATAAAAAGCCTAGAAAATGGAAAAATATGTTATCAAAAGAAATGGCGATTATAAACCGTTTGAGGATTTTAAAATCAAGGACGCCATAGAAAAAAGTTTTGCCAGTGTTTCAATTCCTTATGACGAACGAGTGTTTGAGGATGTAATGGCTGCTATGCCATACAGTGATGTTTGGGCTGTTGAAGAAATTCAGGATGTTATCGAAAAACTGTTTTTTGAAAGAGGACATTTTGAAGTGATGCGTTCCTTTATGCTGTATCGCCACACTCGAAAACTGCAGCGTGAACACGTTCAGGGATTGAATGACGATACCACTTATGTAGACAGCTCACAAACTATTGAAGAATATACGTCCCAAACCGACTGGAGAATTAATGCCAATGCCAATACTTCCTTTTCCAATGCGGGCTTGGTCAATAATGTAGCCGGTAAAATAATAGCCAATTACTGGTTGGACAAAGTGTATTCCAAAGAAGAGGGCTATGCACACAGAAATGGAGACATACACATTCACGATTTGGACTGCCTGACAGGCTATTGCGCTGGATGGAGTTTGCGTGTATTGCTTAATGAGGGGTTCAATGGCGTTCGGGGAAGGGTAGAGAGCAAAGCTCCGTCACACTTCAGGGAGGCATTGGGGCAAATGGCTAATTTCCTTGGGATATTGCAGAGCGAATGGGCCGGGGCTCAGGCATTCAGTTCTTTTGACACGTATTTAGCACCATATGTTTTTAAAGATAATTTGACATTTGACGATGTTTTAAAATCCATACGGAGTTTTGTTTACAATCTGAACGTGCCAGCCCGTTGGGGGCAGTCGCCATTTACCAATATTACTCTGGACTGGGTAGTTCCCGAAGATTTAAAAGAACAGATTCCGACTAAAAATGACCAGCATCTTTTTGTAAGCTGTAAGGATGAAATTATTCTGAAACGCGCCAAAGAAAGAGGCGTGACTGATGTAACCGAAATGCGTTATGAGCATTTTCAGGCTGAAATGGATCTGATAAACAAAGCATACTATACGGTTATGACTGAAGGAGATGCTAACGGACAGCCATTTACTTTTCCAATTCCAACTGTGAATATTACAGAGGATTTTGACTGGAATGGTGAGAATACCAATCTGTTGTTTGAGAATACCGCCAAAATAGGGTCATCGTATTTTCAGAATTTCATAGGCAGCCAGTATGTATTGGACGAAAACGGCAATCAGGTGGAAAATCCAAACGCATATAAACCGAATGCCGTGCGCAGTATGTGCTGCCGTTTGCAACTGGATTTAAGAGAATTGCTGAAACGCGGCAACGGACTTTTTGGTAGTGCTGAAATGACTGGAAGCATCGGCGTTGTAACCATAAACATGGCTCGATTGGGTTATCTGTTCAAAGGAGAAAAAGAAGAACTTTTTGAGGAATTGGATAAGTTGATGGAAATAGCTAAATCCACTTTGGAGAAGAAAAGAGCCTTTATTCAGGATATGTACGATAGAGGATTGTACCCATACACGAAAAGGTATCTTCCGCATTTCAGAAACCATTTTTCTACGATTGGCGTAAATGGAATGAATGAAATGATTCGGAATTTTACGAATGATACGGAAGATATTACGACGGTTTTCGGCAATGATTTCTGCATCGAAATTTTGGATTATATCCGTAATCGAATGAAAGAATTTCAGGAGGAAACCGGAAATCTGTACAATCTCGAAGCAACTCCTGCAGAGGGAACTACGTATCGCTTTGCCAAAGAAGACAAAAAACGTTTTCCTAAAATCCTTCAGGCAGGAATTGGTGAAAATATATACTATACCAATAGTTCCCAAATTCCGGTGGACTATACAAGGGACCCTTTTGACGCTCTTTTAATGCAGGATGAATTACAATGTAAATATACCGGAGGTACGGTACTGCATTTGTACATGAATGAAAGAATCAGTTCTTCTGAAGCTTGTAAGAACTTTGTGAAAACCGTTTTGACGAAATTCAAGCTGCCTTATATTACGGTGACTCCTGTGTTTAGTATATGTCCGAAACATGGCTATTTAAACGGCGAACATGAATATTGTCCAAAATGCGATGAAATTATAATTGAAAACCAAAATTAGTATGATTATGAAATCGCCATTAACTAATAGTTTGCGCAAGCAAATACCAATGAATAAAAGGCGATAACAAATGTGACCGCTAAAAAATAAAATTTACACATATGAAAACAAAGACTGACCAAATTTTAGAGGAGAATCAGGGTTTAAGGACGAAATGTCTTGTTTATACCCGTGTTATGGGATATCACAGACCCGTAGAAAGTTTTAATATAGGAAAAAAAGGTGAACATAAACAACGCACATATTTTAAAGAAGGTGGATGTTAAGTAAACCTATTTCTGATATTACTCCGTTTACGCTGCTGGATTATCCCGGGAAATCAGCTTGCATATTTTGGTATGCCGGCTGTAATATGAGATGTTCATACTGTTATAACCCCGAAATTGTTTTGGGAAAGGGACGAGTTCTCTTTTCTGAAGCAATTTCTTTTTTAGATACCAGAAGAGGATTGCTGGATGCCGTTGTTTTAAGTGGTGGCGAATGTTTGATCCATAAGAACATTCAGGAGCAGATCAAAGCAATAAAAAAAATGGGATATCTGATTAAAATAGATACCAATGGATCCAATCCCGGAATTTTAAGCCAACTCTTGGAAGAGGGACTTATTGATTATGTTGCACTCGATTTTAAAGCTTTGGATGATAAATACGAAATGATTACCAAGTCAGATCTGTTTTCGCCTTTTGAACAGTCACTACAGTTGCTGTTGAATTCAAAAGTAACATTTGAGGTGAGAACAACTTGTCATTCCGACTTGCTGGCTTCTTCCGATTTAAATAAAATGATTCACTATTTGGATAGTAAAGGGTATGAGGGGAATTTTTATATCCAAGGATTTAGAAATGATAAAGAAACGCTTGGGAAGCTGTCTTCTTCCCAAGCGATAAACCCTTCAGAATTGTTTTCTTTGCCAAATATCCAATTCGTTATCAGGTAATTTTAAAATGGTTTTTACGCCATTTCTAAGGCAAAAAATTCAATTTGAGCCAATTCTTTTCGGTATTGTGTCAACTGTCGCTGAACATCCTGCTGAACATCCTTAAAATATTTAGTCGACGAGAAAAGATTTTGATAATAATCGATTCCTGCCAGAAGATTACTTTTGAAAGAATTCCATTTTTTTGTCTGCCCTGCTGTTATCTCTCCGGAAAAGTCGCTAATCTCTTTTTTCAGATACTCCACATACATTTTCAATTCTTTTACAAATACATGCGGACGGTTTTTATCGGTCATGATATTCCCGTTTCCGTAAATGTGACGAACCATTTCGGCTAACGATACTTCTTTGTCAAAATACGCCAGATTTGGTCCAGGGCAAATAACAACGCCCTGCTGTTGGCCTTTTATTTCTATGTCGTTTTCCAGATAAGCGGCATTTACCAAACCTACGCACAGACAGGATTTTTCAGTAATTGCATTTTTTCTTTTATCAATTTCTGTAGGCGTCAGATCTTTTTCAATAGCTTTTAACTCATCCAGTTTGATGTCCTGAAATTTTTTGGAAGCGGTACAAAGGCCTTTGTGGTCATATTCTTTGTTTAATGCCAGCAGTCTTTTGGGGCAGGAACTTCCGGCTTTATTCTGATCGATTCTTTTTTGCTTCCAGAAATCGTTGGATACGCCCTTTACGGAATTAAAGGGAACACCCAGCGGAGAAATATTGCTTAGATAAAAATCGTCTTCTTTGGCTTTGGCCAATATATTTCTTGTTTCTTTGTCAAGTGAAGTAGCTTCGGGAACCAATAAAAAAGGCGACCCCCAGCCAACGGAATCCAGATTGTAATGCTCGAGCAAAAAGTCATGCTCTTCTGCAGTTCCGATGCCTCCCTGAGCGGTGATTTTCAGTTCCATTGGTTCTGTTGGTACATGCAGTTCTTTTAGTGTTAATGCTTTGATCAAAAGTTCTTGTGCCGATTGGATCAATTGGTCTTTTTTCTCTTTGAATTCTTCCAAAATCGGTCCCATTAAATAACCGTCTGTGGCAAAAGCATGACCACCGCAATTTAATCCCGATTCAATTCGGTATTCGGAAACCCAAAGTCCTTTTTTAGCAAGGAAATTACCTTGAATCAATGCGGAACGATAATCGCTGACTTTTAGAATAATCTTCTTTTTCAGGTTGCCGTGCGCATCAGGGAAAAAATCCTTGAAATTTTCAATGTAGCTGAATAGTCTTGGGTTCATTCCTGCAGAAAACACAACTGATGAATTCAGTTCGCTCTGGGCAAATCCTCTTAATGAGGCGTGGGCATCGTTGAATTCTACCGGTAATTGGGTGTCATTTTTAAAATTGTCCTTGTCCACTTTTGTCATGATGTTAACATCAATACTGCCGGGCGAGAAATAGTCTTCAAGAAAATTTTGAATGTTTTTCTTAATGGTACTTCCTTCATTGATGACCTTTTCCAGGTTGATCTTTAAATCGGAAGTGTTGGGCAGAACGGATATGAAATTTTCCAGTGAAGTTTTATTTTCGAGCAGTTCATTTTTAAAGTTCTGGAATTTTTCTTTTACCGTATCATTTACCATGTTCAGGTAGGCCGTAATTCTTTTTGCCCTGTAGTCAATGGTTTTTTGCGTAATTTCCAGATAAGGGATGTTGAATTTATCACAATAAAAAGCCCTCAATTTTTCGAGAATTTCATCATCGGTAATAGCTATTACGGAGGAAATGCCGTAATGGGCAACACGGATAGGACTGTCAATGGTGTAGGACAGTCCCATTACCGGTATGTGAAAAGTATGTAACTGTTTTGTTTTCATTCGTTTGAAATTGTATTAAGGATTCAAAGGTTGTAAAATATCAGCATTTAAAAGTTGATAAAAGTCATGTTCTGAATTTGTTGCGTATTAATTGTAAAAGTTTAAAAGAGATGAGGTATAACCCGGTCAGTAAACCGAATCCGAACAACACGAAAACAGCATAGATCCAATGCATTGAATTCTGAAATGTTCCAAAAGAAATGTTTTGGCTGAAGTAAGTCCAATGTCCTTTTTTAACGCCCAAAACCAATAGAGTGACCCAAAAACAGATAAAAGAAATATGGAAAATTTTGATTCCCTGTTTTATTTTTAAAAGTACGGTTGCGGTAAACATGAATTCCTTTTCAAGGATGTACGTTATTGATGAAAACAATATAAGCGTGTTTATCCCGATGGTTGTTCCCATGGAATGGGCTACGGTTATATGAGTTCCGTGCGTGAAAAGGTTTATTGACGGTATGGAAATCAATAAGGCTAAAATAATATTCAGAAACACCCAGAAATCGGCTAAAATCATAAACTGGTAAGCAATAAAATTGGCTTTCTTTTTTTCTTTACCAAGATTTTTTTTCCAGTCATAAATGATTGAGAAAAGAATGACCCATTCGGTCATGCTGATGGCATAGGCAACATATCTGATCCATGGACTTGTCGGTACTATGTAAATGTGGTGTGCCCAGCCAAACATTAAATTGGTTAATCCTAAAAAGTAAAAGAAAAAGGCTTTTTTTGATTTGGCATAGCTTTCATCACTGCTGATTTTTGACATAACAAATAATGCAGTTCCATATACCAATTGATTCCAGGCGCCCACATACGAGCCGCCAGCTTTCCATTGAATGGCGAAGTTTCGGAGAAAATTATCTCTGAAAGAGGAAAGCAGCCACAAATGCGCTTCTGTGAAATGGAAGATCATAAAAACTATTCCTGTTCCCCACATCCAGTAGTACACCGGCCAGGTTTTGAAATTTGGGAGCATGGTTTTGAAATAATTAATGCCTAACAAAATCCATCCGACAATAATTGGGAAATAAAAATAGGCTGGAAATTCAAGATATTCTTTGCCACCGAAATTATGGGTAACATATGAAATTGCAATTCCGATTCCAGTTAGCAGAAAAAGCCAGAAATGCCACTGGACAAACTGGTGGTTGAAAAATTTAATTTCCGGATTTTGACTCAGGTAATAGTAAATTCCTCCCATTGCCGATAACAGGATCCAGGAAACGACAAACAAAGTATGTAACGGACGTAACGAGTTAAAAGGTAATGTTTCTTTGATGAAATCCGGGACGATGTATTGAAATCCGGCTAACAGGCCGCAAAGCAACCCGAGTAGTAATGAAATTAATCCGGTGCCGATAAACAGGAATGCGTATTTTTTAACATTATTCATAATATTGATCTTTGTATTTAATGGTAACCCAACCATTGTTTTTGGAATTCGCCTGCAGATTAGGGTAAAAACCGGTCTGGTCAATTTCTTTTAAGAATTGGACCAATTGATTCTTTTCTTCTTCGTTAAAATGAAATTTAGGCATAGCTTTCACGCCACTGTTAAACATGGCCTTGAGATAATCTTCGCTGGAGATCCTTGAGTAGGCGTTGGTTAAATCCGGACCAAGGTATCCGCCAAGCCCATAAATCTGATGGCAGGAATTACAGTTGTTTTTAAGCCAGATATTTTCGCCTTCGATTGCTTTTTTTGACAAATGCACTTCGCCAAAATCCGAATCTGAAGTGTATAAAATACTATTGTAGACAAGGAATACTGATACCAGACAAAGTAAAAAAATGGAATATTTCCGATAGTGTTTCATAACGAATCAATTTGAATGTTATGTTACAAATTGAATTATTATTCCATGAATCCCTTATGATTGCAATCACAAAAAAAGCGTAAACACTTTTTTGTTTACGCTTTTTTGCTTCCGTGGAAGTGGTTGAATTAATAATAACCTATTTCTGACTCAGGACATCGCCAATTACATGTATAATTCCGTTCGAGGTTTCAATGGAGGCGGTAATTTCGGAGCCGTTTACTAAAGTTTTATCTCCTTGTTTCGTAATATTTACTTTGCCGCCCGAAACCATTTCAAATGACTGTCCGTCGCTCATATAGTCTGTTTTTAAAGAACCTACATAAGTGTGGTACTCTAAAATGCTTTTTAATTTGTCTTTGTTTTCCGGTTTTAACAGATCTTCCACTGTTCCTTTGGGAAGCTTGTCAAAAGCCGCATTCGTCGGAGCAAAAACGGTAAAGGGGCCTGCGTTGGAAAGCGCATCTACCAAACCCGCCGCTTTTACGGCCGTAACCAATGTTGTGAAATCTTTACTTCCGGCTGCAGTCTGTACTATATTTGGCGCCGATGTTTCATCTTTTACGCCGGATTGTCCAACGCTTTCAGTAGCGGTGCTTTCTGTAGTTGCATCTGGTTTGGTTTCTTCGGCTTTCTTACATCCAATAGCCATGAGTAGACCTGCTAAAACAAAAAATTTAATTGTTTTCATAATAATAAATTACTTGGTTAGTACTTGTAAAGTAACTGATTATTAGATTGTTTTACTATGAGCGTAATCATAAAACAGACTCGCTTTTGACTTTTTGTAAAGAATTAGCTGTTATAAAAATGATTCCGAAGACCATTATGATCGAAACCCCGAAAAGGGTTTCATTTATACCGGGGATTAAAGTATAGCTGAATGATGCAATGCCTTGAATGGCCAGCACGGTCTCATTTAATAATACGCCGGTTGAAAAAATAATCAGGCCTTGAATAATTTTTTTGTTTACGGCTAAAAATTGATTAGAGAAAATATAAAACAACAGGAATAATGAAATTATGGCAAGAAGGACCAAGTGTAAATAGGCTATAACGATGGGCCTGAAGCCAAAAGCCAGCTTACTGACGGAAGGGATTGTCGACCCCAATTGGAGCAGTAACTTTAAGCTTGTGGCAAATCCAATGAAAAGGATTATCCAGCGAAAAACAGACAGATTGTTTTTTAGTATATGAAGTTTGGTTTTTACTAGTATGGACAGGAATCGGAACCATGCATATACCTGGATAAGGGCGGAAAGAGCTGTAATTATGTAAACTCCTAGAGGTAGTTTCATCCAAAGTGTCGAAAGAAAATAAGCCGGAATGCACGCTACGAAAAGCAAATAAAATGTTGTCTTGAAAAATGTATGGTTTTCTTTCTTTATGTCGAGAAAATCATAAAATAATCCCATGCAGGCAAAGAAAAACCATCCGTTATACTGAAAATGCAAATAGTAATAAATAGATGCAAGATACATGTCCTGCTGGATGCTTTTTGTCATCATCATATAGGCCAAAGCAAAAGTACCCAATGAAGAAATAATGTTGAAAAATATGGCAGCGCGGAACCATTTTATGGAAAGATTGTCCGGATTTATTTGCCTTAAATCTTTGATGAAATGGTAACTGAAAATGTAGAAAATAAGTATTGTTGCAGTTGAAAAGAATATTGAAATTGGCCCGTATCCCTGATAAATGAAGGATATCAGCATACCATAGGAACAAAATAAATTGGAGATGATTATCTTATTGTATTTTGAGAAACTGAGCGTCTCTTTATCAGTATTTCGCGTTCTTTTTTCTAAAAAAGCAATCATCAAGACAGTCAGCGTATGACTTATCCATCCGGCAAAGGCAAAATGGGAGTGTGAATGCTGGAGGCTTTTTTGATCGAAGTGGGGGAATTCAAAACCTATTTTATATCGCATCAATAGACCTACGGAAGCAACGATAAGCAAGTTTATCAATGAGATTTTTAACCAAAATTTGCTGTTGAAATACATTAGAAATAAATTTTATGGTTTACTATTTCAACTTTTTCGCATTGGTTCATTTTGGATAAAGCTCTTATAACTGTTTCTACGCGGAGTCCTGTAAAATTGGCAATTTCCTGCCTTGTAAATGGTATAAGTTCTTTTTCGAGATTTTTTTTGCTTTTTTTGTAGTCATTCAGAAAGGCCATGATCCTGAATTCCGGCTTTTGGTTTATAATATCCTTTGATGTTTTCGCTTTCGAGTGGATTCTTTGGCACATCAGATTTAAAAAATCTTTTTGTACGGATGGATATTCTTCCAGAATCTTCAAAAATTTATCTTTTGATAATTTTATGATCGTACAATCCTGGAATGCCGTGGCAGTAGAGGGGTAACTTTCATTTATGAATAAGGGAGGCTCACCAAAACTTTGTCCACTATAAAAATAACCTTGGGTGAATTCTTTTCCGTCGTCATTAGCGTTAAACATCCTGACTATTCCTTCAGCTATTTGATAATAAAAATTAGCCTGATTATTTTCTCTGAAAATAACTTCGCCTTTCTTATATTCTTTCGCTATTGCACCCCATGTGAAGAGTAAATCGATGTCTACAAGCATATTTTGACGGGAAATATTTTGTGGTTAGTAAAGGTGGTTTTGGTCGGTATTTTTACATCAATTACAAAATTATTATAGTAAATATAAAGAAAATATGATATAAATCAGCATTGGGAATGAAATTTTTAAGCGTTATACTTACGTTATTGGTTGTGAGTTGGTTAGTGTTTAAAGTTCGAAAGACATTAATTTTTAGTCATCTCTAAAAGCCTGATCTTAAGTGCTGTATATCATATCGTTTTGGAGGGAAAAAATTATGTCGGATTTGGGAAATGAAATTGAGGTTTGGCTTTTAAATGATGATGAAGAGTTTTGTCGACAATGCCGGGTTTATGATTGAGACGTTTGTTTTTGTGATTTAATCTTAAAGTTTTTTATAAATTGCCAATAATTTTTGTAATAGATTGGATGCTGTTTTTATGATTTTGTTTAAAAAGACAGAAACAATCTTTATTTCTGACCTTTAGTGAATTTGTACATATTCGAATTTTAAAAATAATGTAATTATGTTTTCAAAAACATGTAAATACGGGATTAGGGCGGTTATTTTTATAGCTTCAGAATCTTTACATAATAGGAGGGTAGGGATAAAAGATATTGCGGAAAGGATTGATTCTCCCCAGGCATTTACAGCAAAAATTCTACAAACTTTAGTCAGGAATGAGATCATCCGTTCCGTTAAAGGAGTTGGAGGTGGTTTTGAAATACCTGCCGAGAATTTGGCAAAAATAAAACTGTCTCAAATTGTGACGGCTATAGACGGAGAAGACATTTTTACAAAATGCGGTTTGGGATTGACCCATTGTTCAGATGAGCATCCTTGCCCTATACACAATAAATTTAAGTTTATCAAAGTAAAGCTAACGGTAATGCTTGAAGGGACCACTTTGGAGGAGTTAGCTTTGGGTATTAAAACCGAGGATACTTTTTTACGGTATTAAGAGGTCTTGCAGTAGTAATATTATATCTGATCGATAAAGGAAAAATGGGGAAGCAAAATTTAATAGCTTCCCCATTTTTATTAACTACAAAAAACAAAAATTAATTACTAATTAAGCCGCTGTCAAAAACTTTCAGTAGGTAGTGACAATCCGAGAGGGGGCGATTGATGGATTATAATAATCAGAATCACTTTTGAACGCGGCTTAGAAACTTATCAGAATGATTGGTAATATCGTAATCCCCACAACAAAAAGAAGCGAGATTTTCCAAGTGAGATTCGCTTTTTTGAGTTCCATGAAATTAAAAGCAACCAAATAGAATTTGATAAACGATATTCCCATGATCAGACTGATAAGGAGTCCCGATAGAGTTACAGAATTTGATAGGATTGCGGCCGTAATAGTCAAAAGAATTAATAGGCCATAACAAAGTGTGAGCGGATTTTTCATCATTAAAAAAGTAAATAAAGGGTTGGAAATACCAATAACCATATTAAGTCACACATATGCCAGAAGGCGGCGCAGGCTTCAACGTCTTCAACCGAAGTGTCTGAGTTTTTTTTCATCATACCGTAATGTGTCAACATTAAAATGACCAAGCCGACGATAACGTGGATGAGGTGAAAGCCGGTAACAAGCCAGTAGAAGCTGTAAAAAAGGTTTGTCTCTATGGAAATTCCCATTTCGATTTTGTGATAATATTCAAATCCTTTTACAATTAAGAAAAGGAGCCCTCCCAAAAACGATAATTTGAAAAAAAGCGAGGCTTTTGCCAGATTATTGTTTTTGAATTTTTGCACAGCCTGGGCCATAAAATAACCGCTGGTAAGAAGGAAAACTGTATTTAAAGTGCCCAAAGCTGTGTTGAGCTGCATTCTGGAATCATGGAAAACCTCCGGTTGTTCTTTTCCATAGAATACAAATGCCACCAATGCCATCCCGAAAGTAATGAGCTCCAGGAAAATAATGATCCACATAAGGATACCGCCCGGGGGATAGTAAAAGTTGCTATGATTGATTTCTGCCGTTTTCATTTTTTTAGATTGAATATGGTTGCTTTATATGAAAATCACTTCGCCCGTTGCTATGTCGTAGTAGGCACCAACGATTTTGATTTCGCCTTTTTCAGATTGGTGACGAAGCGTTTGGCTTTTTTCCAAAATGCGTTTGATGGTCATGCGAACGTTTTTCCGGGCTGTCTCATCCGTCATGTAATGAGGGAGAGGATAGGTTTCATGCTTGTTGATGGCGGGTTTTATCTGGTTGGTCAGCTGCGTCAGATGTTCCAACTCAACATTGGCCATAGCTCCGGATACCGCTCCACAGTGCGTGTGTCCTAAAACTACGATAAGTTTGGTACCCTTGAGTTTTGTGGCAAATTCCATGCTCCCCAAAATGTGGTCGTCTTCAATGTTGCCGGCCACACGGGAAACGAAAATGTTGCCGATTTTTTGGTCAAAAATGATTTCCGGCGGGACACGTGAATCTACACATCCTAAAATAAATGAATGTGGGTGCTGCCCGTCTTTTGTTGCCTGAATTTGGGCATGGAAATCAGAATTGACGGTTTGTTTGTCTAAGAAACGGTTGTTGCCGTACTTTAATTCAGCCAGTGCATCGTCCGGGGTTTTTATTTCATGACCATGCTTTGCAATAACAAAGCTGCACAGAAGAAGGATGAATGCTGGGGAAATAGCAAAAATCAGTAGGTTTTTGTTTTTCCATGAAATTTTTCGAACCATGATAATCAGTTGTAAAGTTTGAAACTTTATTTATTGTCTGGAATCTTACTTCCATTCTAGAAGCCTTTTTTCGCCTTCGATGGTTTTCATGTCGGTGATGTCCTGTGACATTTCGATGACTCCTCTGTAATTCTGTTTGTCGTCGCGTACCGCAAAATAACGGATGTAAATCAGGCGTTCTTTATAATTTATCCAAAAAGAGGCTTCGCTTTTTGTGCCTTTCCTGAACTCTTCCAGTATTTGCAGTACGGTTCCAACGCTTTTCGGAGGATGGCAAAATTTGACTTCACGGCCAATGATACCGGCACTTCTTGGGAAAACCCTTTCTTCGCCGCGGTTGTAAAATATTACCTTGTCGTTTTCATCTACATAAGTCAAATCGGCAGGGATGGTTCTGAAAAGAAGATTGACTTGCTCGACGGTCATATACCCTTCATCAAAATGATGGGAATTACCATGTTTACTGTCTGTAATTGGTTCTTTGACTTCAATATTCATAAAGTCTGTCGTTTGCTGCGGAAACGGTGCGGGTACACGGGATAACATCCAACCAATTTCTTCTTCTCCGGAACGCATTTCAATCCAGTCGTTCTCTTCTAAAATAGCTAGAGCATTGGGAAATAAAGTGTTTTCTTCAACATGCATCAGTCGATATATTCCGTCAACCAGATATTTAGTGTTTTCATTTATTTTAGGTGCATTCTGAGTTTTGATGTAGTATTTAATCAGGCGGATCTGATCTCTCAAATTATCATGGAAAGACCACATGCCTTTGGAA
Organism: Flavobacterium enshiense DK69; assembly: GCF_000498495.1. GTDB lineage: Bacteria > Bacteroidota > Bacteroidia > Flavobacteriales > Flavobacteriaceae > Flavobacterium > Flavobacterium enshiense. The sequence continues at coordinate 361,664 of NZ_AVCS01000009.1, forward strand.
GGGCCGGTCCAGTGTCTTTTTTCTAAAAAAGGGAACAGCTGATTCTCTTTTCGGGCAAATCGTTTCTCAATAGTACATAAATGATTGAATACGTTGAAGTATTTCTGAAAATCTTCAGAAGCATCTGTTGATAATAATTCTGCTAAAAGTGTTATGATTAGATCGCGTTCTTCAAAATAGATCTGTACCGGGTGTCCTTCGGGTAGCGTAGCGAATTTTGGATCTTGGTTTATTGTTGTTTGCATGATTTTATTTCTGATGTTTGATTTTGTCGTAGAGTTTTACCATCGACTGCAGTAATTCTCTGGGGGTTGTTAGTATCTGATAATGGTTTTGTCCGAACATTTGCGGAAGGTAGTACTGAGCCTGGGTTTCAATGGCCAATGCATACGAATTGATGTTTTTGGAATTAAGTTCGCGCAACGCCTGTTTTATGTCGTTGATTCCGTATTTCCCTTCGTATTTGTCATAATCGTTCGGCTTACCATCCGAGAGCAGGATAATCCATTTATTTTTGGTACTTCTTTTTTCCAGTCTTGCTCCGGCATGGCGCAGTGCGGCCCCGATCCGGGTATAGCCACAAGGTTCAACAGCTCCGATTTTGTGTTTGGCGCTGTTCCAGTTTTCGCCAAAATCCTTTAGTGTGAGATATGTCGAGAAATTGCGGGTTTTAGAATAAAAACTGTCGATCGAGAAATCGATGTTGAACTCGTTCAGAATTTCACCAAAAAGGATTGAAACTTCCTTTTCGACATCGATAACCCTATTTCCGCCGGCATAACTGTCACTTGACAGGCTTATGTCGAGCAGGATTAAAATGGATAAATCTTTTTCTTTTTTTCTATTCGCAATATAAACGTTCTCGGTTGGAGTTCGTTTGGAATGCACATCCACATACAAATCGGTTATGGAGTCAATATCAAATTCGTTACCTTGGGTCTGGCGTTTTTGTTGTTGTATTTTATTATTAACGGAAGTGAGCATTTTTCGCAACCCCATCAAAGTGGAAGCGTTGTTCGAAATGGTGTTTTTATAGTAGTCAGGATCTGTTCTTTGTTGTAGTTTAGGATAGACTTTACAGAAATTTTCTTTGAAAATGCGTTTGCCGTAATCCCATTCATCATAAGTGAAATGCAGTCCGCTGGCATCCACTTCGGCACTTTCGGAAACAGAAGCATTTTCTATGAAATCTGCCTGATAAACCGAATGGGCTGTATCGTCAACGCGAACGGTGTGTTTCATGTTCAGTTCGTCAAGGGCGTCCTGATGGTCTTCCAGTTCGTCTGTCCCGTCAAAGTCGCGCCAAGTGCCGTTAAACTCTTCTGCCGTTTCAACTTTTTCGAAATTATGAAGAAGTACGTAGTCTTCCTGTTGTTTTTTATCAAGTTGGGCAATATTTACTTCTTCAACGGCTTTCGATTTTACCGTAGTGGTAGGCTGGTTTTCGTCTGCCGATTTGGTTTTATCGGAGAAGTTTTGAAGAATGTCTTCCGAATCTTGGACAAAGTCATTCCGCATCCATTTTCCATACAAAAAGGTGAAATCTGGTTCGTCAGGGTTTTCGGCGACTTGTATAAAATGTTCCCGGGTTTTGTGATATGTTTTTTCTGCTGAAGGAAATTCTTTAAGTAGTATTTCCATTATTTGGGAAGAACTGACTATCGCCTTTTGACGGGATATTTCAAGATCTGGTTCTTTTTCGTCGGGAGTCCAGTTTAAATTCAGTTGCTGTTGGATGCTTAAGTATAAAACCCGAAATACGTAAAAATCATGATTTTCAGCCGGGGTTGAAAGTTCGGCAAATGATACCGGAAGGAAAAAATTGTTGTTTTTGTAACCTCCTTCTCTTTCGGCTGGAAAAATCTCGATAGCTTTTCCTGTAAGTGCTCTGGCAAGAATTGTGAGTTTTGGCCTGATTTTTTCCAAAGTGATTCGTCGGGCTTCTGTCTCGGGATCTATTTTTTTTCTCTTTTTCAAATGCTTGAAAAATTTCTCCACTATATATTCATCTATCTCAAATCCCATTTTGTGTAATTTTAGATTTGTATTTTGCAATCTTGTTAGGATCGCAGTGTTTTGGCGTAGTGAATTAAATCACCAAATCGCAGAGATCTTTCAGTGCTTCCAGCGTTTGCTGGTCATCTGTCAGCGGTTCAATAACAGCTGCATGTACAGAAAGTCGTTTCGGTAATCCGCTGTGGATAAGTTTTGAAGCATCTACCAATAATCGGGTTGAAACAGTTTCTGTTAAGCCTAACTCGGTCAGATTTCGGATTTTGTTGCCGATAACTACCAGTCGTTTTGCAGATTCAGAATCGACATTAGTTTCTTTAATCAGGATTTCAGATTCTATTTTTGCTTCAGGATAATCAAATGAAATGGCCACGAAACGTTGTCTTGTCGAAGGTTTCAGTTCTTTAAAACCTCTTTGATATCCTGGATTAAAAGACGCAACGAGCATGAAATCTTCATGAGCTTTGATGGTCTCGCCCAGTTTGTCTATAAAAAGTTCCCTGCGGTGGTCTGTCAGCGAGTGTATGGCTACAATTACATCAGGTCGGGCTTCAGCAACTTCATCAAGATAGAGGATAGCGCCTTCTTTTACAGCAGTGGTCAGAGGTCCATCAATCCATACGGTTTCAGCTCCTTTGATAATGAATCGGCCTATCAAATCTGTTGAAGATGTTTCCTCATGACAACTGATGGTGATGATTTTTTTGTTCAATACATGAGCCATGTATTCGATAAATCTTGATTTACCGGTTCCGGTAGGCCCTTTCAGCAAAAGGGGTAATTTGTTTTTGAAAGCATGCTCAAAGACTTCCTGTTCCTTGCCGACGGCATGATAAAAAGGGATATTTAGTGTTTCCATAATCTTTTGAGTAAAAAAACCTGAACGTTAAAACAATCGTTTTCTCGGGGAGATGAGTGCGGAAAAAGTCGTCTAGCGTTCAGGTATAGAAAAACATTTTTTTATTATTAATTTAATTCGAAGACTTCTTCTTTGCTTGAAAATTCAGGAGCTTTCGTTTTTTGGTCAACCAAAGCTTCGTCAGTTGGTCTTCCATATTTAATGAAGTCGTAGATAAACATGATAATTCCTGTAGTAAACATTGCGGCACAAAGTAACAATATCACAAAGTGAATACTGATTTCGTTTTGTACGGTCATGAATTCCATTTTCATTTTTCTTTCCATGTATACTTGAGCTATCCCGGCTACTCCAAAAGCAGCTGTCATTCCCAAGATTCCGATGTTAGAGAGCCAGAATGCCGCCGAACCTGTTTTCATCATATAACGTTTGCGGCCAGTCAGGTTTGGCATAGCATAACTTATCATAGCCAACACAATCATGGCATAGGCTCCCCAGAAAGCATAGTGTCCGTGTGATGCGGTAACCAGCGTGCCGTGTGTATATAAGTTGGCCTGAGGTAAAGTATGTGCGAAACCTAGTATACCTGCACCAATGAATGATACAATAGAAGAACCGATTGTCCAGAATAATGCAACTTTGTTAGGATGGCTTTTTTCACCTTTTCTGTACATGTTGATTGCGAACAGTGCCATTGCTAAGAAAGCTAAAGGTTCTAATGCTGAAAATATACCTCCGACGATCAGCCAGATTTTATTTACACCGATGTAATAGTAATGGTGTCCTGTGCCTAAAACCCCTGAAAGGAATGTCAGTCCGATAATTACATACAGCCATTTCTCAATTACTTCACGGTCTACACCTGTCAATTTGATTAGAAGGAAAGAAAGTATACCTCCCATAATCAATTCCCAAACACCTTCAACCCATAGGTGGACAACCCACCAGCGGAAGAATGAATCCATTACCTGGCTGTCAAACCAAATCATACCCGGTAAATATAGTAAAGCGGCGAAAAGCAATCCCATTGACAATACCAGTGCAGTAGTGGTTTTGCGTTTTCCTGTAAAGAGTGTTCCTAAGATTAGGCCAAGGAAGAGCAATACGTTTACGACGACCAAAAAGTCCAGTTCTCTTGGAATTTCCAAGAATTTACGTCCTTCCCAATGATTAAAGTGGAATCCCACAATAGCGATAACACCTACCACAGCAAGTGAGACTAGCTGAACTATGGCCAGCTTCGGACTGATTAATTCTCTTTGTGCTTCTTCGGGGATTATGTAATAGGCTGCACCCATGAATCCAGTCAGCAACCATACAACGAGTAAGTTGGTATGCACCGCTCTTGCTACGTTAAATGGGATGATGTCGTGTAAACCTTGTATACCGATTCGGTCAAAGCCCATGATAAAACCATAGACAAGCTGCAATGCGAATAAAAGCATGGCCAATGCAAAGAACCAGTAGGCGATTTTTTGTGATTTATATTTCATTTTAAAAAAAATTAGAATTGATATTTTTTACTGATTAGCCTTAGCTAAAGGCGAAACAACGCGGTCAAAACCGTTTAAGTCTATATTGCCCACCCATTTGAGATATGCGATCATTGCTTGAGCATCTTTCTCGTTCATGTTGTAGGCAACCATTTTTCTTCCGTTTGGAGCCCACGGTATTGGTGACGTTAATACTGCTTTTACGTAGCCTTCGCCTCTTCGGTCGATTACTTTTGTCAGTTCCGGAGCATAATATCCACCTTCTCCCATGATAGTATGACAACCCATGCAGTTGTTGGTTTCCCAGATTTCTTTTCCTCTTACAACCTGCTTGTCAAGCTTGGTGTAATTTGATTGGTCCTTGTTGGGCATAAACGAGTATATGGTCAGACCGATGAAGATGGAGAAGGTGACGACCGTACCGCCTAAAAAGAATGCCCGCGCTTGTGATTTTGAAAGCATAATTTGTGTAGTTTTTATTTAATATTTTATTTCCTTTAATAAAGGATGTTTTTATCCTTTATTCTATAGAGCGAAGTTAATGGTTAAAAAATGCTTTGAACATGATAAATGTCATGTTGGAATAAATGTTTTTTTGATTATATTTTTCTTAATGAATAGGGTATCTGAATGGCGATTGAAGTTTTAAAAAAAGACGTTTTTGAAAAAAGATTTGCAGGCGGCAAGCATCTTTCAATGAAAGTGCTTTTTAGAAAATGTGATTCAGCAACTGTGTGTCAAAAAATGATGGTTGACTGAAGAGATTGAGGGTTTGGCTGAGAAAATGCTTTTTAAAACTGATGTTTCGCAGTTAACTGCAACCTACGCGAAGCGACGGTAAATAGCAATCACAAACAAATTCGATATCTAGCAAAAGTTCCTAACCGCGCGGAAATAATTCCTTTCTGTACAGAGTGAATTACTTTCTGCTACGAGCGAATTTATTTTTGTATCTCGTGAATTTATTTCTGTACCTCGCTAGTTCGTTTCTGTATCTAGCGAATTTGTTTCTGTATCTAATGACTTTGTTTTCGTTACGAGTGACTTTGTTTCTGTATCTAACGACTTTATTTCTGCTACGGGCGACTTTATTTTCGTATCTAGCGAGTTTGTTTCTGTATCTAGCGACTCTCTTTCTGCTATGAGTGAATTTGACATCTGTCCTAAATGAAAAGGTTTGCGAACAAAATCCCCACCTCCACAAAGCCAGTGGGTCAATATAAAAGACCACCAAGAGAATCAGCGTCAGCAGTACAAATTCAATTGGCGGTCTTATCAATAACAGCAATTATGGCGAATTACTGGTTGGGTTGTGGCTGTTTTGCAGAGAAAATACGCGGGTTGATGTTTATCATAAACCAAGCCCAGTTATTGTTCGCTACATTATTGCCTCCTTTTAGTATATTCATAGTTGAAGTTCCAAACATTTGGGAGAATCCTCCTGTGGCAGCAATAAACTTGTGCAACTGGTAACCTGCCGTAAAGTCGATCTCGGTTCCTAAATAGCTGTCCATTTTTTCACCGTTAGTGTCTATAACCGATGCTGAAGCTGCGAATGCATGTGGCATTAAGTTAAATTGCCATTTGTCTTTTGCATAGGTAAGTTTTAAATAGGCATCTTGCAAACCCACACTGTTTTTGTGGTTTCCGCCAACGTAGAAGTAGTCCATGTAACCGTTAAAGGCGTGGTTAGTACCAAATAAAGGGTAGAACGATTTTATGTCTGTACTGGTGTCGTTTTGGTCTTTACCTGAGAAATATTCATAACCGGCTCCTAATTTAAAGTTACTGTCAAAAGCATATCCCACGAAAGCTCCGGCGTAAAATCCGTTTACTTTGTTGTTGTTTTCTTTACCGGATTGTCCGTAAATTCCAAGGTTCGCATCCCATGCTTTGTTTTTGAAAGTTAAGTATGTACCAAAAGTTTGTTTGTAATCTGTTTCAAGAGTAGTGGCAGTTTTTTGGTATTCATAGCCCGTGTTTAATAACAGCAAGCTTAGACCCACTTTGTCAATATTAGTATGATACCATCCGTATTGAAATGTTTTATAGTTTGTTGTATAAGGAGTTGAGGGGCGGATTTGGTTCTCTGCATTTGCATTATAGGCTGCCCCTAAATCCAATCGGTGATTGGCAGGATGGTAGCTCACCAATAAGGCATCATGACTTTGTCCTTGTTGTAGCCAGTCAATTTCACCCATGATACGCTCGTTGTCATAAGCGATTACCTGACGCCCAAAACGTGCACTCCATTTGTCTGTGAAATCATATTGGCCCCAAGCTTCAAACAATGCAACTCCATTTTTGTCTGCAGTGGCAGTTGTGGGAACATCTCCCCAGGTACGTATGTTTTGTAAAGATACCTTCGTTGAGAACTGATCCAGTTTGAAATCGAATTTTAAGCGAGTACGCTGAGAGACAAAGGAAGTTGGCAATTCTCCGTTTTTTAGAGGGGCTTTATAACCGTTTCTGTATTCATAGCGGGGTCTTAACTGAAGATCGGCATTAAATTCTTGAGCATAAGTACCTATGCCTACCATCGCAAAGAACGATAAGCTGATTTTTTTAAAGGTTTTCATATAAATTATTTAAGATTTTTGCGCTTCTTCAATAATTTTTTGAACAGTCTCGTCAGCATTTACATTAAGTCCTTCCTGCTGATAGGTTAATTCGCCGACATTATTGAAAACGCTTATGATATTTGAGTGAGAGAAATCCATAGGGGAGATTTTTTTGTAATTTACAGCCAAAACTGCAGCAAATTCTCTGGTGTTGTCTTCGGATGAACGAAGGAAAGTCCATTGGTCGCCCTCCATTTGGTTTTCTTTGGCAAATGCTTTTAGACGTTCAGGGGTGTCAACTTTCGGATCGATGCTTATCAGTACGAATTCTACATTTTTGGTATCTTTGGGAAGACGGCTTTCGATATTTCTCATATCGGCAACGAGTCTCGGACAAGCTGATTTGCATGAGGTATAAATCATAACCATCACAAGTACTTTGCCCTTCATGTTTTTCATCTGGATGTCTTTTCCATCCTGATTGGTCCATTTGGAAGGAAGGTGATAGATAGAAAGGTCGGAGATGCTTTTGGATTTAGGTGCATCACTGGCTTTTTTGTTTGAATCGCAACTCTGAAAAATCATAAGCAGCAATGCTAAGCCTAAAATTATCTTTTTCATATAGCTGTTTTTTTTAGTTATTTAAAATCTTTGGCACAGCGGAATCCCAGATTTCTTGTAGTGTATTTGGCTTTGAGACTTCCTCTGAAAGCATAGCGCATAAAAGCTGCATAATTCATGAGGTCGGTGGCGTTTACCGATCCGCTTCCGCAAAAGAGATTTTTATCTGTGTCTTTGTCTTTTCTTGATTCTCCGGATAAAAAAATGCTGTTGAAATCTGATGTCCATTCCCATACCAGTCCGTGCATATCGTAAACACCCCAATAGTTTTTGAAGGTTTGCCCTACAGGATTTGCATAGGTTTTTGATTTTTCATACCAAGAGAGTATGTATTTCGTATATGATTCTTTGGTTCTCGCGTCAGTGCGTTTTTCATCTGCCATGGCAGCATATTCCCATTCGTCTAATGTTGGAAGGCGTTTACCTTGACATTCGCAGTATTTTTTGGCAACAAACCAAGAGACATTAGTTACGGGAGCATTGCTCAAGTTGTTTTTTCCGTAACTGAAGTCGCTTTCCCAATGTGATAAATAGCTTTTGTCGGCAAAGATCCCTTTGATTTTAGCTTTACTGTACTCAGGGTTTTTTTTGAGAAAATCCTGAAACTGGGCATTGGTTACCGGATAAATGTCTAACTGAAACTCGTTAACGGTTACCGGTTTTTTGTCAACAGTTCCGTAAAGGGGGACATAAGCCCCCTTTTTTACCAGAACCATTTTTGAGTTTTGTGCCCAAAGGGATGCCGCAATAAACATTGAAAAAAGCGACATATATATTGTTCGTTTTAACATTGCGTGCATCTTTTTAAAGTTTTAATTGATTACGATTTTCTTTGAGCTTTAACCATTGCAGGAGTAACTTTCTTTTTGTTGTTACCCCAGTTGCTGTAAACGTAAGTCAACACGTCTGCAACTTGTTGATCAGTTAGTGTGCTCTGAGGAGGCATAGCCCCGTTGTATGTTTTTCCATTAACAGTCATCGGTCCGGATGATCCTTTAATGATTTGTTTAATTGAACGATTATGATCTTTGTTTAACCAGTCTGATTTTGCTAATGGAGGAAACGCATTGGGAATACCTTGTCCTGCCGCCTGGTGACAAGCTACACAGTTTGAGTTATAAACAGCTTTTCCTTTGGTGATGTCTTGTGCTGATGCCGAGAAACTGAAGATGGTTCCTAATACGGCGCCTAATAAATATTTGTTCATGATTGAATGTTTTTATAATTAATGTACATTTTGCTCTCTTTGAGCTTTAACCATCTCTGGTTTTACAACTGTTTTATTGTTGCCCCAACTGTTGTATACATAAGTCAGTACATTGGCAATTTCTTCATCGGTCAGGTTTTGGCTGGTCATGATATTGTTGTACTTGTTGCCATTTACAGTGACTTCACCGCTTAATCCGCTCAATACGGTGTTAATTGCTCGCGTATGGTTCGCATTTAGGAAGTCGGATTTAGCCAGTGGAGGAAATACAGTTGGAATTCCTTGTCCTTCGGATTGGTGACATGCAAAACATGTTTTTCCGTAAATTTCTTTTCCTGCGGCAATTTGTTGCGGAACAGTAAGGCTAACTTTTGGTTTTTCAGTTGTTTTTACTTTAGGCATATTTTGGATAGTACCTCCTTCCGGTAAGTAGATGCCTTCCTGAGTAGTTCCAGAGTAAATAGTTTTGTCGCCAGGTCCTTCAACTTTCAACATGCCTAAGGATCCTTTGTTGAACGTTCTGAAGATAGAGTGGTCAACCAAAATAAGTGTTCCAGGAACGTCAACTTTGAAGTCAACGATTGCAGAACCGCCGGCAGGGATCAGTGTAGTCTGAACATTTTTGTTGATCATTTCTCCGCCTTCGACATGAACTTTGTCAAAGATTTCTCCAATCACGTGGAATGACGATACTAGGTTTGGACCTCCATTACCAACAAATAAACGTACTGTTTCCCCAACTTTGGCTGTAATAGCTTTGTCGCCAACCAAAGATTTTGTACTTCCATTGAATACCACATAATCAGGTTGTTCTTTGACTGCTTTGTTCATGTCGAAAGGTTGTAAACCTGATTCTCCGTTAGCACCTTTGGTGTAGAAGTCACCCTGCATTACATAATACTCCTTGTCAACCGGTGGTAAACCTCCTTCTGGCTCTACCAGGATTAAGCCGTACATACCATTTGCGATGTGCATCCCTACAGGAGCTGTGGCACAGTGGTAAACGTAAAGTCCCTGGTTGATCACTTTAAAGTTGAAAACTTTTTCGTGGCCAGGTGCAACCAATGATGATGTAGCTCCTCCGCCTGGGCCCGTAACAGCATGTAAGTCGATGTTGTGCGGTAATTTGTTGTCAGGATGGTTTCTCAAGTGAAACTCTACTTCGTCACCAACTCTTGTTCTGATGAAGCTTCCTGGGACAGAACCTCCAAATGTCCAGTAGGTGTATTTTACACCATCGGCCATTTCTCCCTCCATTTCCTTGATCTCCATATTGACAATCAATTTTTTGGCAGGTCGGTTTCCAACCGGCTTGGGAACGAAAGGAGGTGCGGTTAGTTCGGCAATCATTTCTCCTTCAACAGGAACTTTTTTGTAGTGGTCTGCATCATTTTTTGTGAAATTGATTCCAAATGCAGTTAAGCCCACTGAAATCAGGGTGCAGCAAATTGCGGCGACTCCTGTTTTTGTGCGTTTTGTTAAATTTGTTATCATAATAATTTGTGTTTTGAATAAGACTTAAAATCTTGATGTAAACTTAGAGGACAAAAATGTCTTTTATTATGATAAATATCAGGAATATGAAAAAAAAGTATATTAAATTAAAGCGTGATTTTTTTCGGAACGTTAATACGTAGAGTAATGTTTTTTGCAGACATACAATTGTAGGGAACAAAATTACAACTCTAAAAGAAACTTGAAAAAGGATATGTCGTAAGTTTTTGAAAACGATAACGGAACTTAAGAGATTGTAAATAGTGTTTGATGTCTTTGTAGAAAAAAAGAAAACCATCAACTCTCGCTGATGGTTTTGTTTCATATATATAGGTAGGCTTATTCAGCGGCTACCAGCTTGCTTGCACTTCGGTAAGTGAATTCATTAAAGATGTGTCGTTTTGCAAAACGATTTGGTGATTCCGCATTGATCATTTTGATATAGGTGTTTTTTGGAACGCCAAAATATTCAAACTGATTGCCATCCAGGAAGCTGATGTACAAAACACCGTTGTCCATGTAGAACTCCAATATATTGGATGTAGTGGTGGTTTTGATGTATTCGTCCTTATCTTTTTCAAGTGTTTCAGGTGCAATACTTACTAAAAAGTGATAAGCTTCAATTACTTGTTTGCTTCTTTCTTCCGCCTCTAAACGTTCAACAGGATCAGCAATAGTATCGGGATGGTCTTCCTTCATGCTTTTTCTGTAAATTGTTTTCAATTCTTTTAATGTTGCTGTTTTAGTAACATCTAATAATTTTCGGTACTCGGCAATTTTTTTTGTGTTCATGAGTAAAAAATAAAAGCGATTCTTTAGCGAAACGTTTTGATTAACAGTATGATAAATCTTAAAACATAAGAAATAAGCAACTTCAGTTTATTTAAAAAAAAAGAGAACCAAAATGATTCTCTTCTTAGTAGCGGGAACAGGACTCGAACCTGTGACCTTCGGGTTATGAGCCCGACGAGCTGCCTACTGCTCTATCCCGCGATGTACGGTTTGTATTCTCAATATTTTCTTAGTAGCGGGAACAGGACTCGAACCTGTGACCTTCGGGTTATGAGCCCGACGAGCTGCCTACTGCTCTATCCCGCGTTATTTCGAGTGCAAAGATACGGTGAAATTTGACACGTACAACAAAAAGATAAAAAAATTTTAAAATTTCTACTATATCACATGTTATGACTACCTTTGTAGGCTAAAATTTTTACTATGTCACACAAAGCAGGTTTTGTAAACATTATCGGAAATCCGAATGTAGGGAAGTCAACACTGATGAATGCCTTCGTGGGGGAACGCCTGTCAATCATTACATCTAAGGCACAAACCACACGCCACCGTATTCTTGGTATCGTGAATGGGGAAGATTTTCAGGTGTTGTTTTCAGATACGCCCGGAATCATAAAACCGGCGTACGAATTACAAAATTCGATGATGGATTTTGTGAAATCCGCTTTTGAAGACGCCGATGTGTTGGTGTATATGGTAGAAGTAGGGGAAAAGGAACTGAAAGACGAAGCCTTTTTCAATAAAATCATACATTCCAAAATCCCGGTGCTTTTATTGTTGAATAAAATCGACAAATCCAATCAGGAACAATTGGAAGAGCAGGTAAACCTGTGGAAGGAAAAAGTGCCTAATGCGGAGCTTTACCCGATTTCGGCATTGGAAAATTTTAATGTGAAAGAGGTTTTTGACCGTATATTGGAATTACTTCCAGAGTCGCCAGCCTATTATCCGAAAGATGCTTTAACGGATAAGCCGGAGCGTTTCTTCGTAAACGAAACCATCCGTGAAAAAATCCTTTTGCATTACGATAAGGAAATACCATATGCCGTAGAAATCGAAACGGAAGAATTTAAGGAGGATGACGATATTATCCGAATCAAAGCCCTTATTATGGTGGAACGCGAAACGCAGAAAGGAATTATAATCGGTCATAAAGGCTCTGCAATTAAAAGAGTAGGGATAGAAGCCCGTCAGGATTTGGAGAAATTCTTCGGAAAACAGATCCACATCGAAATGTTCGTGAAAGTCAACAAAGACTGGAGAAGTAATGCGTATCAATTGCGCCGTTTCGGATACAATCAGAAATAAATTTTAAAAATAAAATAAAGGTAAAGCTTTTATTTTCAGAATAATAAACGCTGCGATTTTACATTTTAGTGACTTTGCCACTTTTTATATGTACTTTTGCGCAAAATTTAATAGAAAATGAACAATATCGTAGCCATAGTAGGAAGGCCAAACGTTGGAAAATCAACCTTTTTCAACAGGTTAATTCAAAGAAGAGAAGCTATCGTTGACTCGGTGAGCGGAGTAACCCGTGACCGTAATTACGGAAAAAGCGAATGGAACGGAAAAGAGTTTTCGGTCATAGATACAGGCGGATATGTTAAGGGTTCGGATGATGTTTTTGAAGGTGAAATCCGCCGTCAGGTAGAACTGGCTATTGATGAAGCTGATGCTATCATTTTCGTGGTGGATGTGGAAGAAGGAATCACGCCGATGGACGAAGAAGTTGCCAAATTACTTCGCAAAGTGACCAAGCCGATTTTGTTGGCGGTTAACAAAGTGGATAATGCGATGCGTGAAAAAGACGCCATCGAGTTTTATAATTTAGGTTTAGGAGAATATTACACTATAGCCGGAATGAACGGAAGCGGAACCGGAGAACTTTTGGATAAGTTGGTGGAAGTCCTGCCGGAATTGCCGGAAGCTGTGGAAGAAGAAAATCCGCTGCCTCGTTTTTGTGTAGTAGGTCGTCCTAACGCAGGTAAATCATCTTTTATCAATGCTTTGATCGGTGAAGACCGATTTGTGGTAACTGATATTGCCGGAACAACCCGTGATGCCATCGATACCAAATACAACCGTTTCGGATTTGAATTTAACTTAGTGGATACTGCGGGAATCCGTAGAAAAGCTAAAGTAAAAGAGGATTTGGAATTCTACTCCGTAATGCGTTCGGTTCGTGCCATTGAGCATTCGGATGTTTGTATCCTTATGATTGACGCCACACGTGGTTTCGAAGGTCAGGATCAGAATATTTTCTGGTTGGCGGAGAAAAACCGTAAAGGAGTAGTAATTCTTGTGAACAAATGGGATTTGGTGGAAAAAGATACCATGTCGGCCCGTGACTATGAGGCGAGAATCCGTAAAGAGCTTGAGCCGTTTACCGATGTGCCGATTCTTTTCGTATCTGCATTGACAAAACAGCGTTTGCTGAAAGCTTTGGAAACGGCTGTTGAAGTTTTTGAAAACAGAAAACAGCGTATTTCGACATCCAAATTCAATGAAACGATGCTGCCTATTATCGAGCGTACGCCGCCACCAGCATTGAAAGGTAAGTATGTGAAAATCAAATATTGTATGCAGTTGCCAACACCAACACCTCAGTTTGTGTTTTTCTGTAACCTGCCGCAATATGTGAAAGATCCGTACAAACGTTTTATCGAAAATCAGCTGCGTCAAATCTATAATTTTGAGGGAGTGCCGATCGATATTTATTTCAGACAGAAATAATTTGTTAAAAAACACTTAATGAGTAAAATTCTGACATAATAATAACTTTAATTTGCGGTTTTAATGAGAAATCATTTTAACCGCAATTTTTTATTGATGCCAAAACAATTTATAATGTTCGTTCTTACACTGTTTTCAGTGTGTGCCTTTTCGCAGAATTCCTTTTATATCAAAGGGAAAATTATTGAGGAAGCTACCAAACTTCCAATGGAATCAGCTACAGTTTATCTTTCCCTAGCCAAAGATTCTTCTCTTGTTGATTATACCATTACAGACAAAAACGGGAATTTCTCACTACCCGTGAAAAAGATTACACAGCCTGTCTTCCTGAAAGTGTCGATGGAAGGTTTTGAAGCACATAAGCAAAGCTTTAACGAACTTTTGAAAACCACTGATTTTGGTGTAATTGGTTTGAAAGAGCAAGCCAAAATGCTGAACGAGGTGATTGTAAAAGCAGAAGCACCACCCATTCGTATTAAAAAAGATACTTTAGAGTTTAATGCGGCTTCGTTTAAAGTCAGACCTGACGCGAATGTTGAAACGCTGTTGAAACAATTGCCCGGTGTAGAAATCGATCCGGAAGGTAAAATCACCGTAAACGGAAAAGAAGTAACCCAGATTATGGTAAACGGAAAACCGTTTTTTGACAAGGACGGTAAAGTAGCGCTACAGAATCTGCCTTCAGATATCATCAATAAGATCCAGGTTTCGGATCTTAAAACCAAAAAGGAAGAGCTTTCAGGTCAGGCTGCAAGTTCCGATAAGGCCAGTATCAACTTAACCATAGACGAAGACAAGAATAAAGGTCTTTTTGGCAAATTTATGGGGGGATACGGGACGGATGAACGCTATGAAGCCAGTGGATTGTTGAACTATTTTAAGAATAAAAGGAAGTTCAGTGTTTTAGCATCATCCAACAATATTAATTCCGTTGGTTTTTCAATGGATGAAATCTTTGATAATATGGGGGGCGGGCGCAGCCGTTCCATGTATTATAGTGATAATGGTTCTTTTGGGATGAATGGAATGCGTTTCGGTAGTGGTGCCGGAATTACGCAATCCGATATGATTGGGGTTAACTATTCAGATGAATGGGTTAAAGATTTGGAATCTTCCGGGAGTTATTTATTTTCAGATCAACATACCAAAAATACGCGTAAGGTAAAACAAGCTAATTTTCTTCCGACGGGAGGGATCATCACCGATGGGACTTCACAGACCAGTTCGGATCGTTTTGGTCATAATTTGAATTTTGAATTTGAATTCAAGATTGATTCTACGACAACTTTGGGAATAACTCCTGTCTTTTTAAAATCACATGGAAAAGACAGGGATAAATCGTTTCAGATATCAACAGATGAAAATAATAATCTGTTAAATGAAAGCAATTCAGATGTTTATGATGAAAGTGACGGAGTCAGTTTTAAGAATTCACTTTATTTCAATAAGGCATTTAAGCGAAAAGGACGTTATGTGAATTTTACATTTGATAACGAAAATACAAAAGACGAAATCAACTCAACTAACACCTCGGCAACTATTTTCTATCAGGGAACTGAGCCGGATGATATTCGTGACCAGCTTAAGAAGAACAGGAATTTAAAGGATAATTACCATTTTGATTTCACCTATTCGGAACCAGTAACCGATTCCTTAAGCATAAATATCGGACTAGGGCAGGAGTGGAAACAAAGCTCGGAAGACCGTGAAGCTTTTGATTTTGATCCGACAACACAATCGTATTCAAACCCGAACGTGTTGCTGACCAATTATATGTCTTCGTTAATCAGGACAGCACGCCCGAATGCTGGGTTTTCCCTTAATAAGAAAAATTTCAATTTGAGTGCATCGGGAGGTACAGCTGTTTCACAGTTTGATGCCCACTCTTTATATCTTGGAACTGTTACCGATTTGAACAAGAATTACGTGATTCCCTTCGGTAGTATGTATTTTAATTACAAATTGGATAAATCCAAGCAAATCTATTTAAATTATGATTTTCAATTCGAATTTCCGACCGCCAGTCAGATATTGCCAGTTTTGGATCAGGCCAATCCGTTGAATACGTTTGTGGGAAATGCTAATTTAGATTTGAATAAAACCCATAATGTGTATTTGGGTTTTAATGATTATGATTACGCCAGTCGTTCGGGGTTTTACACGTATTTGGGGGGGGATTATTACGAAGAGCAAATCGTTTCTGCAACATTATACGATGTTAGCGGAAAACGAACTACTACTTACAGAAATGTGTCTGATACCTATTCGTCTTGGTGCGGAGCGAGTTGGAGTAAAACTATAAAAAAAGAAGAGCACAAGTACCGATTCGGACTTGGAGTTAATACTAGTTTCGGACTTTCAAAAGGATTTACGAATACCGAAATGTATGAAGCTCAGGCTTTACGATTGATGCCAAGAGTGTTTTTTAACTATGATTATGGTGAATTGTTGACCATTGCTCCATCGTATAATTTTTCATATAACGAAACGAATTATGCTAATTATACGATTAGTTCGGCATTTAACAGAATCCATAGGTTTAATATCCAAACCACAAATTACTGGCCTAAAAACTGGGTTTTTGGAAATGATTTTGGCTATACTTACAATTCTAATATTTCAGATGATTTTAAAAATGCTTTTTATTTGTGGAACACCAGTTTGTCCTATAGTTTTTACGATAAGAAGTTTACGGCAAAGGTTAAGGTTTATGACATGCTGAATCAAAATCAGAGCGCTACAAGAACGATTTCAGCAACAACCATCAGAGATGAAGAAAATACTGTTTTGAAACGCTATGCAATGTTTTCCTTAACCTATAAGATTGAACGATTTGCAGGTAAAGAAAAACCTTCCAGAAATTGGAATCACTAAAAAAGAGGCTGCTTTCGTGGCCTCTTTTAAAATGATTTTGTGGAATTTTAGTGTTTTATTTTATGTAAATGCTTTTTTTGCAAATGATGCTTCTCGGGTCTGTCGCTATACCAGTCTTTAAATTTCTTATCGGTTTTATAATCATCTGTAAGTACAGTGTAAACCATGTAAGGTACAAGAAAACTACCCAAAATAAACAAACTGCTTATTAATGGTAACGGAACGTTTGTTTGACATAGCCCCGCAAAAATAAAGGCAAATATTGTGGTAAACCATACCAGCTTAATTGCATAATTTTTCATGACCTTAATACTTTACTTAAAGGTACGCTGATTAGTTGTTGTGTGGTGTTAACGATAGTACAATGAGTTCTTAAAAGGATTTAGTACGGTAAGTAGGATGAAATAAAAAAAGAGATTGCAAAAAAGCAATCTCTTTTTTTATCTGTTTTATTTTATCTGCAATCTGCTGCGTGAAGTTACCAGCTTCCGCTGGCACCGCCGCCGGAGAATCCGCCTCCGCCAAAGCCACCACCAAAGCCTCCGCCGCCAAAACCACCGCCGGAAGAACTTCCTCCTCCAAAACCGCCAAAGCCACCACGGCCCAAGCTGCTCAGAATTATGATGTCGCCCAGATCTGGTCCGGCAAAACGTCCTGTGTTACCACCTCCACCACCACGTTTGTTTCTGGAAAGAATCGCAATGATGATGATAAACAAGATTATAAAGAAAATTATTTTTCCACCTCCAGGTGATTTTCCGCCTTTACGTTCGCCTTTATATTTTCCTTTTAAAGCTTCGAATATAGTATCGGCTCCTTTATCTAAGCCATTGAAATAGCTTCCGGCTTTAAATTCGGGAGTTATAACGTTTCGGATAATTTCGCCACAGGTACCTGCTGTCAGACGGTCTTCAACACCATAGCCCGGTCGGATACTTATTTTTCGGTCGTTTTTTGCAACTAAGATGATAATGCCATTATCCTCGTCTTTCTGTCCGATTCCCCATTTATGCCCCCAGTTGGTTGCCAATACGTTAATGTCTTCGCCTTTTAAATCGTTAATGGTAATCACTACAATTTGTGTTGTAGTGGAATCCGAATAACGAATAAGTTTTTCTTCCAGTTGTTTTTTCTCTGCGGCATTCAATAAATTGGCATTGTCGTAAACGCTCGTTTGAAAACTAGGCTTTTCGGGAATGGTAAATTGCGAAAAAGCAAAACCGCTGTTAAACAATAAGGAGATAAGAAGGATGAATTTAAAAATCCCTTTTAAATTTGAAATTTTCATGATTTGGATTTTTTATTAATTATCCTTTGGATATTTCGTTAGATAACTCGTTGGCATCATCGTCCTGATATGGGAAATATTTCTTTAGGCGATCACCGGCTCTCAGTATTCCTTCAACCAGCCCTGTTTTGAACTGTTTGTTTTTAAAATGCTCAATTACCACATCTTTGGTGCAATCCCAAAAATCTTCTTCCACCAAATCGTCAATGCCCTTATCTCCAATAATGGCAAAGGAATGATCCTTTACGCCAACGTAAAACAATACGCCGTTTTTGGCTTCGGTTTTGTCCATTCCCAATTGATGAAAAACCTCCTTGGCTCTTTCGAGTGGAGGTTTTTCAGTATGGGCTTCAATATGGACTCTGATTTCGCCGGAAGTGTTTTTCTCAGCCAAAGAAATTGCATGCACAACTTCTTTTTCTTCGTCCGGGTTTAGAAAATCTTCAGTTAGAGACATTGTTTATTTGTCAAAGTTAAATTCTACATCTACCGGTTTTTCAGCACCTGCTACTGCGTCGAAGAAAGGTTTCTCCTTGTACTCACCCAAGAACCAGTTGTTCGGGATTTTCAGGATATAGTTGTTGTAGCTCTGAACTGATTCGTTAAAACGGGTTCTTGCTGTTAAAATCTGGTTTTCCGTACTGGCCAATTCGTCCTGTAATTTTAAGAAGTTCGCGTTGGCTTTCAACTCAGGATATCGCTCAACTGTTACCAATAATCGTGATAAAGCCGAAGAAACACCGCCTTGCGCCTGTTGGAACTGGGCTAATTGCTCTGGAGTCACGTTGGTTGGATCTACGGTTACCTGAGTAGCTTTTGCTCTTGCTTCGATAACGGCTGTTAAAGTTCCTTTTTCGAAATCGGCAGCCCCTTTTACGGTTTTAACCAAATTCCCGATAAGGTCATTTCTTCTTTGGTATGCAGTTTCCACGTTACCCCATTCTTTTCCTACTGCCTGATTTTCACGGATAGCCCCGTTTTTGATGCCAACGTACCAAAATCCGATAACGGCCAGAATAGCTACAATGATTAATATTGGTGCAAATTTTCTCATTTTTTTTTAAATTTAAAGTTGATTTTCTTTGATAGTATTAGTCGTTGTTTAAGTAGATTGTTACTTATAATTCATTTTTAATGTTTGTCAGCTGTGTTTTAATAGCTTCCAGTTTGCTGATGATTTCAAACTTGTCCAGTGTTTTTTTCTGGCCTTCTTTCAAATGTACTTTTGCGCCGTCTAAAGTGAAACCGCGTTCTTTTACCAAATGGTAAATCAGCTGAAGGTTTTTTACGTCTTCGGGAGTGAACATACGATTGCCTTTCGCATTCTTTTTTGGTTTTAATATATCGAATTCCTTGTCCCAAAATCGGATTAAGGAAGCGTTTACGTCGAAAGCCTTGGCTAGTTCGCCAATACTGTAATATCTTTTTTCAGGTAAGTCTAAATGCATTTTTTGTTTTGAGTTATGAGTTTTTCTCCAGACTCCTCTCTTTTCTATATTCTTTGTTCTATACTCTGTTTTTCTTCAGCTTAATCCAACGATTGGTTTTCCTGGTTAGCAATTTGTGAAATTAAAACATATTCTTTGGCCGAAATCGATCCGTAATAAAAATTCAACGGATTGACGACCTTTCCGTTCTGATACACTTCGTAATGTAAATGGGGTGCCTCACTTCGTCCGGTACTGCCTACATAGCCGATGACATCTCCACGTTTAACACGCTGCCCTGGCCTAACTTTGTACTTGCTCAAATGGGCATACAGCGTTTCATACCCAAAACCATGACGTATTTCAATATGGTTTCCGTAACCCGAAAGCGATGCGTCTGCTTTTTCCACAACACCGTCGCCAGTGGCATATATCGGAGTTCCGGTTCGTGCCGAAAAATCCATTCCTTTGTGAAATTTCCTGACTTTGGTAAACGGGTCACTTCGGTAACCAAATCCGGAAGCCATCTGTTTCAATGCTTCATTTTTAATCGGTTGTATCGCCGGAATCGCTGCCATCAGTTTTTCTTTTCCTTTGGCTAATTTAATGATTTCATCCAATGACTTTGACTGAAAGACCATCTGGTTCGAAATAACATCCAAACGTTTCGTAGTGTTGATTACCAAATCGGAATTATCATAGCCTTCCAGCTGTTTGTAGCTAAGTGCACCTTCGCTTTCTCCCTTGCGTTTTTTTTCATCCACTGGCGAACTGTTGAAATAAGCGCGGTAAACATTATTGTCCCGATCTTCCAGATTGTCCATCGTTTCATTCAGCTGGTCGACCCTTTTATTGAGAAGCGCATAACTGATTCGCATGTTTTCAATTTCACGGGCCAGGATTCGGTCTTTCGGAGTTTCAAAATACGTAGTGTTCAAAAGTATCACGAAACACAAAAAGCCAAACAATGCCGACGCCAGCAAAAACAAGGCAAAATAGCCCAGCTTTCGCCCTTTCTTCGGTTTGATTTTTAGAAAGGCTAATTTTTCGGAATCATAAATATATTTTACCTTCGACATGTTCTAAAATATACTATTTTTGCAGCTTGTAAAATGGTGCTTTTGAATCGGTTGTAGGGGTTATACGAACAAATTTAAAAAATGTTTCAAAGCAATTGATTTTTTGGAGCGAAACATTTGGCTTATTTGTAAACCTTTTTCCTGCTATCGCTACTAGTCGCGATTGTAATCGCGAGCTAACCGCTCTATCAGGGCTAGGGGAACAGTCATTTTACCTTTTGGAATTGAAATAAAAAATAGTGCGAATCACAATCGCGGAAATAAATAAAAAAATGAAATCACAAGACATTCGTAAAGCTTACCTTGATTTTTTTGAAAGCAAAGGACACTTAATCGTGCCTTCTGCACCGATTGTTTTAAAAGACGATCCGACGTTGATGTTTAACAATTCCGGGATGGCTCAATTCAAAGAGTTTTTCCTAGGGAACGGAACACCAAAATCACCAAGAATAGCCGATACGCAAAAATGTCTTCGTGTATCCGGAAAGCACAACGACTTGGAGGATGTAGGTTTTGATACGTACCACCACACCATGTTCGAAATGTTAGGTAACTGGTCGTTTGGCGATTACTTCAAAAAAGAGGCATTGGCTTGGGCTTGGGAATTCCTGACCGAAGTATTGAAACTGGACAAAGACCGTTTGTATGTTTCCGTTTTTGAAGGAAACCCTTCAGAGAATGTGCCGTTCGACCAGGACGCGTTCGATATCTGGAAGCAATATGTTTCGGAAGACCGCATCATCCTTGGAAACAAAAAAGACAACTTCTGGGAAATGGGCGATCAGGGACCTTGCGGACCTTGTTCCGAAATCCATATCGATTTACGTACAGATGCGGAAAGAGCTGCTGTTTCCGGTCGTGAGCTGGTAAATGCAGATCATCCGCAGGTTGTTGAGATCTGGAACAACGTTTTCATGGAATTCAACCGTAAAGCGGACGGTTCTTTGGAAAAATTGCCGGCACAACACGTAGATACCGGAATGGGCTTTGAGCGTTTGTGTATGGCGATGCAGAGCGTAACATCGAATTACGATACCGATGTGTTCACTCCGCTAATCGAAAAAGTAGAACAAATTACGGGTAAAAAATATACCAACAACGAAATAAAAAATATCAGCGAAGAGCAAAACAAAACTAATATTGCCATTCGCGTAATTGTAGACCACGTTCGTGCCGTGGCGTTCGCTATTGCAGATGGTCAGTTGCCTTCCAACACCGGAGCCGGTTATGTAATCCGTCGTATTTTGCGTCGTGCCATCCGTTACGGGTTTACGTTCCTGAATACAAAAGAACCGTTCATCTATCAATTGGTAGAGGTATTGAGCAATCAAATGGGGGCTTTCTTCCCGGAGATTGTGGCTCAGAAAAATTTGGTGTCTAACGTAATCAAAGAAGAAGAAGCATCTTTCCTAAGAACGTTAGACCAAGGTTTACAGTTGTTGGAAAATGTAGTGGCTGAAACGAAAGGAAACGAAGTTTCAGGTGAAAAGGCATTCGAATTATACGATACCTTCGGATTTCCGAAAGACTTGACAGCCTTGATCCTGAAAGAAAAAGGGATGTCGTTCAACGAAGGCGAATTTGAAAAATCGATGCAGGAACAAAAGAACCGTTCACGTGCTGCTTCGGAAGTATCTACAGAAGACTGGAACGTTTTGGTTCCGGGTAATGTGGAAACTTTCGTGGGTTACGACCAAACGGAAAATGAAGTGAAAATTACCCGCTTCCGTAAAGTGGATTCTAAAAAAGACGGTAAATTATATCAGATCGTTTTAGACAATACTCCGTTCTATCCGGAAGGAGGAGGACAGGTTGGTGATAAAGGGGCTTTGGTGTCGGCAAACGAAACCATCGAAATCATAGACACTAAAAAAGAAAATAACTTAATTCTGCATTTCGCGAAAAGCTTACCTGAAAATGTAAACGGTAGTTTTGTCGCAAAAGTAAATGCTGATTTAAGAAGCCATACAGCAAGCAATCACTCGGCGACCCACTTATTGCATCAGGCATTGCGTTCGGTTTTAGGAACGCATGTGGAGCAAAAAGGATCTTTGGTAGCGCCTAATTACCTGCGTTTCGACTTCTCACATTTTGCAAAAGTGACTGATGAAGAATTGCAAAAGGTGGAAGATTTCGTAAATGTAAGAATTCAGGAGCAGTTACCATTAATCGAAAGAAGAAGCATTCCTTTTGCACAGGCGATTGAAGAAGGTGCGATGGCGTTATTCGGAGAAAAATACGGAGACAATGTTCGTGCTATCAAATTCGGAGAAAGCATGGAGTTGTGTGGAGGAATCCATGTGAATAATACGGCAGACATCTGGCATTTTAAAATTACGAGTGAAGGTGCCGTGGCGGCCGGAATTCGTCGTGTTGAAGCGATTACCAATGATGCGGTGAAACAATTTTTTGCGGCTCAGGAATCGGCTTTAAAAGAAATTAAGGAAACGTTGAAGAATCCACAGGACGTTATCAAATCGGTGGTTTCTTTACAGGACGAGAATGCCAAACTGAAAAAGCAAATCGAACAGTTGCTAAAAGAGAAAGCGAAAAACCTGAAAGGGGAATTAGCTTCTCAATTGCAAAATATCAACGGAGTAGATTTCTTAGCGGTACAGGTGGATTTGGATGCAAACGGCGCTAAAGATTTGGCTTATGAATTAGGTCAGAATAAAGACAACTTGTTCTTGGTTTTAGCAACTGCTGCGGATGACAAGCCAATGTTGACTTCTTACATTTCCAAAGAATTAGTGGAAAGCAAAGGGTTGAATGCAGGACAGGTAGTTCGTGAGCTTGGGAAGTACATCCAAGGCGGTGGTGGAGGGCAACCGTTCTTCGCAACTGCGGGAGGTAAAAATCCTGGAGGGATTAAGGAAGCTTTGGAGAAAGCGGTTGAGTTCGTGAAGTAAGATTTTATATTATAGTTATTTAAAGCCCAAATCGTTATCGATTTGGGTTTTTTTGTAAAAAAAATCTTTATTAATTTTGATGAAGGTTTGTTTTTATTAATCTTTGTTGAAAATTTAACAAAAAATAAAAATGAAAAAATTTTTCTGTTTATTCAGTGTTTTAGCATTGTTAATCGGTTCTTGTTCGGATAACGATGGAACTTCATCCGATTCAGGGTTTAATATAAATGGAACTAAATTAAAAAGAGCAATATTAAATTCAAATGCAGCTTCCGGTGCTATTACTTATGATTATTTCTATAATGGAAACAGGTTAGCCAGAATTGTTTCTTCTGATATGAGCTATTTTAAATATACTTATACGGATGAATTAATAACTAAGATTGAATTTTTTAAGAATAATGTTTTGAAAAATATCGATTTTCTCGAGTATAATAATGACAATAAGTTAATTACCCGAAAACAAATAAGAGGTAACACAGGATATAAAGTTGTGTATACTCATAATAACGATGGAACAATTTCAATTTTTGGCTATACCGGTGATTCGGTTAATCAAAACACGCCTACCGATTTGAATAAAAAAGTTTTTTTTGTAAACGGATTGGTGAGCAAAATTGAAAGTTATTCAATCATTGACGGGAGTTTGGAAACCTTGTTTACAAATTATACTCATGATACGGCAAATACACCTACCAGTCTAATCTTGGGGTATGATAAATTAACTTATTATGATCAAGGGAATTTTCAAAATGTTCATAATTTAACTTCAATCACATATAGTAGTACTGTTAATGATATTGTAGATGTAGATGAAATAGTAAATGTTTACAATGCGGATAATTTTTTGTCAAAAGCGACAGCTGTAGATCTTGAGGATAATAATGGTCCTCCTTTGATTTTTGAATATTTCTATGAGTAAGATTTTAGAATATTTTTTAAAAAACCAAAATCATTTCGATTTTGGTTTTTTTTGTTTTTTAAAGACATGAAAATCAAATATTTATAATTTCATTGTGATTTAGCCTCCTTCATTAAGTTATCTTTGAGGCTTTAGTGAAAACTTATGAAATGAAAAAGGCTTTTTTTAATAAGATTTTTACATAACTTGTTGAAAATTAATCGATTAAAGTCAAAAAAAATCGTTAAAAAGCACCTTAGAATAACTTTTTTTTATTCCTTTGCTGAAGTTTAATCAAAAAATCAAAAATTTATGAAAAGACTTAGTATTGTTTTGGGGGTGGCTGCGATAGCTTTGTTGGCATCTTGTTCTAATGATGAATTTGTTGATACTATAGATGATTCAAGTTCGGAAATTGATGGGAAATTAAATCCAAATGCAGTTTTGGTAAAGAGAATAGTTGCTACAAGCAATAATGGAGGAAGTGTTACTACCGATGATTATGTATATAATGGCAGCAAACTTTCCAAGGTTGTGTCTACAGATGGGAGACAGGTTAGCTATATATACACAGGAAACCTGATTACGGAAAGAGACTATTTTAACAACAATGTTTTAAATTCCAAGGAACTGTATGAGTATAATGCAAACAACCAGCTTACTACTTATAAGAGAATAAATTCGTCTAATACGGTAACGTATAAAGCGGTATTCAGTTATAACAGTGACGGAACAGTTACAGTAAATGGTTATCGTGGCGATGTTGTCAGTCAGTCCAATATGAAGGTAAACAGAAAGATTTTCTTCTCAAACGGAAAAGTTTCCCGAATGGAAACCTATAGAACTGTTAACGGAAGTCCGGTTACAGAAGCCCATGATTTTTCTTATGACACTAAAAACTCACCTTTTAAAGGAATACTAGGGTTTGATAAACTGACGTATCATGATATAGCATTAAACGGAAATGTAAACAACGTTACTTCGATTGCTGTTTCGGGAGTTTCTGCTGCAAATTCAGTTAGCGATCAGATTCAGTATACGTATAACTCGGGTAATTATCCGGTAAGTGCCAACAGAGGGTCAGTAACATTCCAATATTACTATTAATAATATTTCCTAAGTTTGTATAACTAAACAAACTTAGCATGCACTTCAGAACCCAAATACCTATTCCGCAAAGTAATTTTCCAATAGATTATACTTCAAGGATAGTGTCTTTGGGTTCTTGTTTTGCTGAAAATATCGGAGATAAATTCAGTTATTTCAAATTTCAGCATACAGTTAATCCTTTCGGGATTATTTTTAATCCGGTTTCTATTGAGAAAATAATACAAAAAACGATTTCAGGAAAACGATTTTCCGAAGCCGATATTTTTTTTCATAACGACTTATGGAACTGTTTTGATGTGCATTCCGAGTTGAGCTCTTCTGATAAAGAAACATTCCTGGAGCGACTCAATGCAACTACAGAAACGTTCCGCAGCCAACTAGAACAGGCTACCCATTTTTCTCTTACTTTAGGAACGGCTTGGGTATATCGCAATAACGATAGTGGTGAAATTGTAGCCAATTGCCATAAAGTACCGCAAAAGCAATTTACAAAAGAGCTGCTCTCTGTGGCGCAAATTGAAGAGAGCCTTCAAAACATAATTTCGTTGATTACTTCCGTCAATCCTAATTGCAAATTTATTTTTACCGTTTCACCGGTAAGGCATATTAAAGATGGTTTTGTGGAAAATCAGCAGAGCAAATCGCATCTGATAACGGCTTTGCACACTGTCTTGCAAAAGGTTCAAAATCCGCAAAACACTGTTTATTTTCCCAGCTATGAAATCCTGATGGATGAACTTCGTGATTACCGTTTTTATGCCGAAGACATGCTGCATCCCAATCAGGTGGGAATCGATTATATCTGGGAACGTTTTGTTCAGTCGATGGTTGCTGACTCTTGCCGCTCAACAATGGACCAGGTAGATTCTATTCAAAAAGCATTGCTCCATAGACCATTTAATCCGAATTCTGAACAACATAAGATTTTTTTGGAAAAACTCAATCAAAAGATTAGTAAATTAGTGGTAGAAAATCCGCTAATCCAATTTTAAAATGGCCAGTAATTCCTCTGAAGAAAACACTTTAAAAAATATGCTTGTGCCTTTGGTACAGATCATTGGTCGCGCCGGGAAACTTATCTGGCTGATTATCTTCATTGTCATCGGCGTCGTACTGTTTAAGTATTTTACATCTGAAAAGCCCACAGAAACTACCGAATACAATACTGATCTGATTGAACAACAAATCAAAAATGTAGGGAAACTAGTAGTAACCGAAGGACATTATTCGCAGGTTATGACCTATAAAGACCAACAGAAATACCTGATGAATCTGGTTACCTTCGAGAAAAAAGCGCTAATTATCATTAATGCCGATGTAACTGTTGCCTATGATTTGAGTAAAGTGAAGTACGATATTGATCAAAAAAATAAAACCATTACCATAGTAAGCATTCCGAAGGAAGAGATTAAAATCAGTCCGGACATACAGTTTTATGATATAGATCAGAGTACAATGAACCCGTTTACCGGTGCTGATTACAATAAAATCAATAAAAAAGTAAAATCAGATCTGGCTCGGAAAATTGAAAAGTCAAAGCTGAAAACCAATGCGGAGAACCGTTTGGTGAGTGAACTCGCTAAAATTTTGATTTTGACCAATACAATGGGCTGGAAATTGGAATACAAGAATCAGGTCATACAGACGGAAAGTCAGTTGGGCAAAACCCTTAACTTATAATAAAAAATCCCTCTTTTGAGGGATTTTTTATTGATCGGCTTATAAAGATTACAGCTTACGTTGTAAACTTTCCCATCCGCCACCGTTTATGGCTTCAATGCCATTTTGTTTCAGAATGGAAGTCGCCTGTGCACTTCGCATTCCGGAACGGCAACAGGCAATTACCGGTTTGTTTAATTTTTTGATTTCCTCTATTTTTGAAGCAAGTGTGTCGAGTGGAATATTTTTGGAACTTTGAATATGTCCCGAAGTAAATTCACTCACAGTCCTTACATCGATAATCACGGCTCCTTTGGTGACAAATTCTGCGATGGCATCTGATTTACCTCCTAATCCTAACAAATCTAATAATCCCATAGTATTTTAATTTTAAACAAAGGTACAATGGCAAAAACAATTAATTTGTAGCAAATGTTACCAAAGCTGAAATAAATCCTATTTTTGCAGCCGATGAAATCACAAGACCGAAAAAAAGAAATAATTGCCATTGCAGCTAAACTTTTTAAAGAGAAAGGCTACAGCGCAGTAACCATGCGTGATATAGCACAGGCAATGGATATTAAAGCAGCCAGTTTGTACAATCATATTAGGTCCAAGCAGGAAATTTTGGTGCTGATTATTATTGAAATTGCAGAGGAGTTTACCAGTGTGATGAACGAAATCATGTTGTCGAACGAAACCTGTATTCAGAAAATTGAAAAAGTAATTCAATTGCATATTGATATTACGGTTCGGGATACAGATGCTTTGGCTTCCCTGAATTCCGACTGGATGCATTTGGCGGATGACGAGTTGGCATATTTCATCAAAATGCGTGAAGAATATGAAGAAAATTTCCGCAAAATAATAGTGAAAGGAATCGCTGACGGTGAGTTGAAGGACCTGAATACCGAAGTGATTATTTTTTCACTACACTCCACTTTAAGAACGCTTTACCTTTGGTACGGCAGAAAAAAAGGCTTCAACGCGGCTGTTTTAAAATCAAACATGACACAGGTCTTACTGCACGGGATTGTTTAAACCTTGCGGAAACATTGCCTTTAAATCTACCTGTCTGTTAATATTTAACACATTTGTCAATTAAATTTATTTTTTTTAATCATTGATGCAATCCGTATCGAAATAATACTTATTTTTGCACTACAAACTAACATTTGTTAGTTAGAATTAACAGCTATTGCAATGAGTAAATTTCACAGTATAAAGGTTTCTGATATTTACAAAGAAACCAAGGATTGTTCGGTTATCGAATTTGAGATTCCGGAAGAATTAAAACATGATTTTGTATTCAAACAAGGACAACATCTTAATATAAGAACTATGATTGAAGGTGCGGAAGTGCGTCGTTCGTATTCCTTATGTTCCAGCCCGATAGAAAATAAATGGCAGGTTGCGGTTAAGCAAATGGATGGTGGCTTGTTCTCGGGTTTTGTGAATGAGACTTTGAAAAAAGGTGATTTTCTTGAAGTGATGACGCCTAGTGGTGTGTTTTTCAAAGATGTTAATCCGAAAGTTGCAAAAAACTATATTGTTTTTGCAGCCGGAAGCGGAATTACTCCGATTTTATCCATCATCAAAACACATTTGGCGCTTGAGCCGGAAAGTACTTTTCAATTGTTTTATTTGAACAAAACAGTAAAATCAATTATCTTTAAGGAGGAAATAGAAGCGTTGAAAAACAAGTACTTAGGTCGTTTTGAGGCGTTCTTCTTCTTGACCAAAGAACATCGTAATGTTGAGTTGTTCAATGGTCGTTTTTCAAAAGAAAAATTACAGGTTCTTACTTCTAAAATTATTGATGTTCCATCGGTTGATGAATGTTTTATCTGCGGTCCTGAAGAAATGATTTTCTTGATTCGCGATGAAATGGTGGCTGCCGGTTTGCCAAAAGAAAAGATTCATTTTGAATTGTTCCATTCGGGAGGTTCTGAAGCAGACAAACAACGCACCAGTCAGATTTTGGAGAAAAAAGTGGAAGGAACCGAGGTTACCATTATTGATGGTGGAAAAGAATTTCACTTCACAATGGAAGATGATTTCGATAATATACTTGACGGAGCATTGGCCGCTGGTGCTGATTTGCCGTTTGCCTGTAAAGGTGGTGTTTGCAGCACATGTAAATGTAAAGTCCTTGAAGGTACAGTGGAGATGAAAATCAACTATGCTTTGGATGAAACTGAAGTAGCTAAAAATTATGTGTTAAGCTGTCAGGCCGTACCTACTTCCAAAAATGTAGTTGTTGATTTTGGCGTTTAATAGCAACGGAACGACATCAGTTTTTAACGATAAATAAAAATCTACTCCCGACAGTTTCGGGACAAAAAGAATAAATGTTATGTCAGAACAGGAAATAAAAAACTTAGAGGCAATCTTCGATTTGCGTATTGCAAACGATGAGAAAATCGAGCCGAAAGACTGGATGCCGGAGAAATACCGTCAGACGCATATTCGTCAGATTTCACAACACGCTCATTCTGAAATTGTGGGAATGTTGCCGGAAGGAAACTGGATTACTCGAGCTCCTTCTTTGAGAAGAAAAGTGGCTTTGCTGGCAAAAGTTCAGGATGAAGCCGGACACGGATTGTATTTGTACAGCGCCTGCGAAACCCTTGGTGTTTCCCGTGAAGATTTGTATGAGCAATTGCATTCCGGTGCAGCCAAATATTCAAGTATTTTTAATTACCCAACGATAACTTGGGCTGATATGGGAGCTATCGGCTGGTTAGTGGATGGCGCAGCGATTATCAATCAGGTGCCATTAACAGCGACTTCTTACGGGCCTTATGCCCGTGCGATGGTGCGTGTATGTAAGGAGGAAAGTTTTCACCAACGTCAGGGGTTTGAAATCATGATGACATTGGCTAACGGAACGCCGGAACAGAAAGAGATGGCTCAGGACGCTCTAAACCGTTGGTGGTGGCCGTCTTTGATGATGTTAGGTCCAACAGATGCTGCATCTGTTCACACTGAGCAGTCGATGAAATGGAAATTAAAGCGTAAAACCAACGACGAATTACGCCAGCAGTTTGTAGACCAGACTGTGCCGCAAGCCGAATTAATCGGACTGACTATTCCAGATCCAAATCTGAAATGGAACGAAGAAACCAAACGTTATGATTTTGGAGAATTGGACTGGGAAGAATTTTGGCAAGTGGTAAAAGGACATGGTCCTTGTAACAAAAAAAGAATTTCCGACAGGGTTAATGCCTGGGAAAACGGAAAATGGGTGCGTGATGCTGCCATGGCTTACGCAGAAAAACAAGAAGCAAAGAAATTAGAACAAGCAATTTAAAATTTAGTTTTTCAATCGCAGTTTACAGTTTTCAGACTGTGACTGCGTCTGTAAACTGTAAACTATAAGATTATGAAAAACTGGCCACTTTGGGAAGTATTTATAAGAAGTAAAAACGGATTGGAACACCGTCATTGCGGAAGTCTTCACGCAAGTGATGCGACAATGGCTTTGGAAAACGCACGTGATGTTTACACTAGAAGAAATGAAGGTGTAAGTATCTGGGTTGTTCCTTCAGCTCAAATCACAGCTTCAGATCCGGATGACAGTTCTGAGTTATTCGAACCGGCAAAAGACAAAGCTTACAGACATCCGACCTTTTACGAACTTCCGGAAGAATTAAAGCATATGTAATAAATACTTCTGCGTTTTTTTCTAGGAAAAACTAATGCGGATTTAAACACAAAAACATGAATAATAATTTAGTTCAATATATATACGGGATTGCAGACAACGCACTGATTTTAGGTCAGCGCCTTGGTGAACTTTGCGGTCACGGTCCGAGTTTGGAAACCGATATCGCGATGACCAACATGTCCTTGGATTTGTTGGGACAAACCCGTAGTTACTATCAGTACGCTGCTCAATTACTTGGTGAAAACGCGACTGAAGATACAATCGCTTTCCTTCGCAGAGAAAGAGAGTACAAGAATGTATTGTTGGTAGAGCAGCCTAACACGGATTTTGCCTATTCCATCGCGAGACAATTTTTGTTTGATATCTTCCATCTTTCACTTTTGGAAGGATTGAAAAACAGCGAAGACGAAACTTTGGCGGCAATTGCCGAAAAAGGAATCAAAGAAGTGAGTTACCACACTCGTTTTTCTTCCGATTGGATTCGTCGTTTAGGTGACGGAACTACGGAAAGTCATGACCGAATCCAAGCCGCTATTGACGATTTGTGGGTGTACACCGATGAATTGTTCCATCAGACGGATGCCGATAAAGTTATGGTAACCGAAAACATCGGAGTGGATACGACCAAACTGAAAGAGGCTTATTATAAAAAAGTAAGTGCTGTTTTGGAAGAATCGACTTTAAATACTCCTGTTATGGAATATTTCCAAAAAGGAGGAAAACAAGGTATCCACAGCGAACATATGGGGTATTTGTTAGCCGATATGCAGTACATGCAGCGTGCTTACCCTAATATGAACTGGTAAAAGGATATTCCTTTTTAGCTTACATCATGACGGAACAACTTCAACATATCGATAAAAAACTGCTGGAAATTCTTGGTTCGGTTTCCGATCCTGAAATTCCGGTACTTTCCATTTTGGATATGGGAGTGGTACGTTCGGTAAATGTTGAAAATGACATTATTGAAATAGCAATTACGCCTACTTACAGTGGTTGCCCTGCCATGGATGCGATCGGCGACGATATAAAAAAAGCATTCAAAGAAAAAGGCATGGAAGCCAAAGTGAGTTTAGTGCTAGCGCCTGCCTGGACCACCGATTGGATTACGCCAAAAGGACGAGCGGAGCTGGAAAAATATGGTATTGCCGCTCCGTTAAGTGCGGAAGCGGATAAGGAAGCATTGCTGGGAAATAAGAAGTTGGTTAAATGTCCGCAATGCGGTTCATTCAACACAAAACTGATCAGCCAATTTGGTTCGACGGCATGTAAGGCACTGTTTCAGTGTCAGGACTGCCTGGAGCCGTTTGACTATTTTAAATGTTTAAAATAAAAACAACCCGCAGGGTTTTCCTTGTGGGTTTTTAAATAAAATAAGGTATGAGCTCAAACTCAATTGAGGTAAAGATTGAAAATAATGTTGCGTGGATTGCACTCAACAGACCTGAGGTATTCAACAGTTTCAACAGAGAAATGGCGTTGTCGCTTCAGGATACGCTTGACAATTGCGCTGCCGATTCAAATGTCCGCGCCATTGTGCTTACCGGAAATGGAAAGGCATTCTGCGCCGGACAAGACTTAAAAGAAGTAACAACCCCGGAGATCAATCCGGGATTCAGAAGAATACTTGAAGAGCATTACAATCCGATTATCCAAAAAATCAGAAACATCGAAAAACCGATTGTGGCTGCCGTAAATGGTGTGGCTGCAGGCGCAGGCGCCAATATTGCTTTGGCCTGCGATATCGTTGTGGCGGTAGAATCAGCGAGTTTCATCCAGGCTTTCAGTAAAATAGGTTTGGTTCCTGATAGTGCGGGAACATTCTTTTTACCGCGTCTGATCGGATTCCAAAAAGCATCGGCTTTAATGATGTTGGGAGATAAAGTTTCTGCCGAAGAAGGCGTGAACCTTGGCATGATTTACAAAGTTTTTGCTGCTGATTCTTTCGAAGCGGAAGTGAAAAAAGTAGCCGAAAATTTAGCGCAGATGCCAACTAAAGCATTAGGTCTGACAAAAAGACTGCTGAATCAATCGATGACCAATTCATTGGAGGAACAATTAGCACTGGAAAGCGATTTGCAGATTGAAGCCAGTTCTTCTTACGATTACAATGAAGGAGTTACCGCATTCGTGGAAAAGAGAGTACCGGAATTTAAAGGAAATTAATTCAGAATATTAGAAAATTAGACTTCTTAGATTGTTAGATATTTAGAAATCTAAAAAGTCTAAGCAAGTCTAATAAATCTAAGAAGTCTAAGAAAGTCTAAATGAAAAAAATAGCAGTTATAGGCTCAGGAACGATGGGAAGCGGTATTGCACAAGTGGCAGCCACAGCCGGATGTTCCGTAAAATTATACGATACCAATCAGGAGGCGCTTTCCAGAAGTAAAGGCAGCCTTGAAAATACCTTATCCAAATTAGTGGAGAAAGGAAAAATTGACGACGCCGAGAAATCAAGAATTCTAAACGCAACTTCGTATGTAACCACATTGCAGGATTTATCCGATTCTGATTTGGTTATCGAAGCCATCGTCGAAAATCTGGATGTCAAGAGAAAAGTGTTCTCGGAATTGGAAACCTTAGTTTCAGCAGAAACGGTTTTAGCTTCCAACACATCGTCGTTATCGATCGCATCCATCGCCGCTTCATGTCAGAAACCTGAGCGCGTAATCGGAATCCATTTTTTCAACCCCGCGCCATTAATGCAACTGGTTGAGGTAATTCCAGCGGTTCAGACAAGTGCTGAGGTGCTTCAGAAAACAACACAAACGATTTCCGACTGGAAGAAAGTAGTGGCAGTAGCTAAAGATACACCAGGATTTATCGTGAACCGCGTGGCCCGTCCTTTCTACAGCGAGGCTTTACGAGTTTATGAAGAAGGGTATGCCGATTTTGCGACTATCGACTGGAGCATGAAAACAATAGGAGGTTTCCGAATGGGGCCTTTCGAATTGATGGATTTCATCGGGCATGACGTGAATTACACCGTTACGGAAACGGTTTTCACTTCGTTCTATTTCGACCCGAGATACAAACCGTCATTCACACAGAAAAGATTGACCGAAGCCGGATTCTTAGGAAGAAAATCGGGTAGAGGTTTTTACAATTACAGCGAAGAAATGCCACAGCCAACAGAGGATACAACGTTGGCCAAAATCATTTTCGACCGCGTAATCGTAATGTTGATTAACGAAGCTGCCGATGCTTTGTTCTTAAACATCGCTTCAGCCAAAGATATTGACAACGCCATGACTAAAGGGGTAAATTATCCAAAAGGATTATTGGCTTGGGCAAACGAATTGGGAATCCAGTGGTGTGTTGAAAAGTTAGACGAACTGTACGGCGAATACCACGAGGATCGTTACCGCTGCAGTCCGGTTTTACGCAAAATGAATAGAGAAAATAAAGTATTTGAAGTGTAATGAAAACGGAAGAAATAGTAAATTCCAACTCGAAAATGCAAGGAGAAAAAATACCTTATAAAATGCTTTCCCTGGATCCGTTCAGTCAGTGGCTCGGAATCGAAATCCTGGAATGCGAAATCGGGAGCTGTAAAGTAGGGATGACCGTCCGTAAAGAAATGCTAAACAGCATGGGAAAAGCACACGGCGGAATAGCCTACTCGTTAGCCGATACCGCTTTTGGATTTACCGTGAATACCAACGGAAGGTTTGCCGTTTCCATCGAGACTTCGATTAACCACATCGAAGCCCTGGAAGAAGGTGATTACATCGTTGCTGAAGCGAGTCTGGAAAGCTTAAAGAATAAATTGGCCTTCTACATAGTAGAGGTGAAAAAAGGAGACGTTTTGGTAGCGCTTTTTAAAGGGGTTGCCTACAGGACTCCGAAAGAATGGGAAGAATAAATTTTTGCGGAAGCGAACGGTTTGGGCATTTTAGGAAACGCAATTCCTGCTTTCCGCGTTATCTCGTTATGAATAACGAGACTCCAATCAGGGCTAAAGAGGAAATGAATTGAATAGAAATTAGAGTTTTAAAAGAACATAAAATATAATAGACGGCGGTTTTTCTGTTGTCTGCAATCTGAAAATGGAAGCATATATCATAGACGGAGTACGTACTCCAATCGGAAGTTATCAGGGAACCCTAGCATCGGTTCGCCCGGATGATTTAGGGGCTTTGGTAATCAAAGCGGTAACAGAGAAAAATCCAAACATCCCAACAGACGCGTACGACGATGTGATCATGGGATGTGCCAACCAGGCGGGAGAAGACAATCGTAACGTAGCGCGTATGTCGTTGCTTTTGGCGGGATTGCCGTACACTGTTCCGGGAGAAACCGTAAACCGTTTGTGCAGTTCAGGTCTTTCGGCGATTATCGGTGCGAACCGTGCTATCAAAGCCGGAGACGGACACGTTTTTATCGCCGGTGGAATTGAAAACATGACACGCGGACCTTTAGTGGTGTCAAAACCATCTGCCGCTTATGGAACCGACAGCAAAATGTACGACAGCAGCTTTGGATGGCGTTTTATCAACCCGAAAATGCATGCTATGTTCGGTACGGATGCAATGGGGGAAACAGCCGAAAACCTTGTTGAGAAATATACTATTTCCAGAGAAGACCAGGATGCTTTCGCTTTGCACAGCCAGAAAAAAGCAACAGCAGCCCAAAATTCTGGCCGATTGGCAAAAGAAATCGTAAACGTTGAAATCCCACAACGAAAAGGAGACCCGATTCAGTTTTCCAAAGATGAATTCATCAAACCGTCTACGTCCATGGAAGGTTTGGCGAAATTACGTCCTGCCTTTAAAAAAGACGGAAGCGTGACAGCTGGAAATGCCTCGGGATTGAACGATGGTGCCGCTGCGACGATTATTGCGTCAGAAGAAGCAGTTAAAAAATACAACTTAAAACCATTAGCGCGTATCGTAAGTTCGGCGGTAGTGGGAGTTGAACCAAGAATCATGGGAATAGGACCGGTTGATGCGACCAAAAAGGCATTGGAAAAAGCGGGTCTGACTTTAGATCAAATTGATATTATCGAATTAAACGAAGCTTTCGCGGCACAAAGTATCGCTTGTATCCGTGAGTTAGGGTTGAAGGACAACGATCCGAGAATCAATCCAAACGGAGGTGCCATCGCTATCGGACATCCACTGGGTGTTACGGGAGCAAGAATCGCTTATTCCGCGGCATTGGAATTACAGTTAACAGGAAAACGTTATGCTTTAATTACCATGTGTATCGGAGTGGGGCAAGGTTACGCAGTAATTATTGAAAGAGTTTAGAAAAAAGCAAACTTAGCGTCCCGATAGCTATCGGAATAGCGGTTAAACAAAATAGGTATGAGCAAAATAGAAAATTACATTTTAGGAAATTGGGCATCCGGTTCCGGAGAAGGTGTTCCGTTATTTGACTCGGTAACCGGGGAAATCATCGGTAATGCCTCTACCCAAGGAATTGATTTTGCCGAAGTGCTTCATTACGGAAGATCCAAAGGAGGCGAAAAACTTCGCAAAATGACCTTTCAGGAGCGCGGGAACATGATCAAAAGCCTTGCGATGTATTTAAACAAACGCAAGGAATATTTTTACGAAATAAGTTATAGAACCGGTGCAACCCGTGTGGACAGCTGGATTGACATTGAAGGAGGTTTCGGAAACCTATTTGCCAATGCATCGCTTCGAAAATTATTTCCAAACCAACCCTATCATGTAGAAGGAGATCCAATCGATTTGTCACGCGGCGGCCGATTCATGGCGCACCACATCCTGGTTCCGAAAAGAGGGGTGGCAGTACACATCAATGCCTTCAACTTCCCGATTTGGGGAATGCTGGAAAAATGTGCTGTTAACTGGATGGCGGGAGTTCCTGCGGTGGTAAAACCTGCTACATCGACTTCATATTTAACGGAAGCAGTTGTTCGAGAAATCATCAAATCCAATATTTTGCCGGAAGGTGCACTGCAATTAATTTGCGGATCGGCACATACATTAATCGATTCAATTGAAAGTCAGGACGTGGTTACCTTTACAGGTTCGGCTACAACCGGACGCATGTTGAAATCGCATCCGAGAATCATCAGCGAAGCGGTTCCGTTCAATATGGAAGCCGACTCGTTAAATGCTTCCATCTTAGGAGAGGATGCGGTTCCGGGTACTCCTGAATTTGATTTGTTCATCAGTCAGGCACGAAGTGAAATTACGGTGAAGTGCGGACAAAAATGTACGGCTATCCGTCGTATGATCGTTCCTGAGAATTTAGTGGAGGATGTTCAGATCGCCCTTGGAAAAGCATTGGATAAAGTAACCATCGGAGATCCGAGACTTAAAGAAGTTCGCATGGGATCTTTGGTAAGCAAAGACCAGGTGGAAGAAGTGAAAAACAGGGTGAAGGAAATTGCAAGAACAGCTTCGATCGTATACGGTGATTTAGACAAATTAGACCTTATTGGTGCTGATGCTAAAGGTGCTTTCATCAGTCCGATGTTACTTCGTGAGGATAATCCGTTTGAAAATCTTACGGTTCACGAAACTGAGGCTTTCGGTCCGGTTTCAACCATAATGCCATACAAAAATCTAGACGAAGCTATTGAATTGGCCCAAATGGGTAAAGGTTCCCTGGTTTCTTCTATCGTAACGAACTCTGACGAAATCGCGAAAGATTATGTAATCAATGCGGCTACTCACCACGGAAGGATATTAGTGTTGAACAGAGAGAATGCGAAACAGAGCACCGGACACGGTTCACCACTGCCTTTATTGGTTCACGGTGGTCCGGGACGTGCCGGAGGAGGAGAAGAAATGGGAGGTGTACGCGGGATCAAGCATTACATGCAGCGTTGTGCCGTTCAGGGTTCTCCAACTACGCTTACTGAAATTACAGGCATTTATCAGCCAAATTCAAAATACAAAGAGACGCCTCAGCATCCGTTCCAGTACCACTGGGAGGATATTCAGCCGGGTATGTCGCTTAAAACACATAAACGTACGGTTACCGATACCGATATCATCAATTTCGCCAATTTAACGTGGGATCATTTCTATGCGCACACCGATATTACCTCTTTGAAAGGAAGTATTTTCGAAAAGCGTACAGCGCACGGATATTTCATTTTGGCGGCTGCAGCAGGATTGTTTGTATATCCGAACAAAGGACCGGTAGCGGCAAATTACGGATTGGAAGAATGTCGTTTCGTTCGTCCGATTTATCACAACGATACCATCTACGTTCGTTTAACGTGCAAACAGAAAATCGAGCGCGACAGCGTTGGAAAAGAACTGCCATGCGGAATCGTGAAATGGTTCGTGGAAGTGTTCGACCAAAACGACGAATTAGTAGCTATTGCTACGATCCTGACCATGGTTCAGAAGAAATCCCCGTTCGTGCAGATAGACAGAAGCAACATTGAAAGTTATTTAGCAAAATTAACCGAAAATGCTACAGCTAAGTGGGGAATGATGAAGCCGCAGCATATGGTGGAGCACCTGGAAAAATCCTTGAGAATTGCCTCAGGTGAAATTCAGGATTTCGAAATTTCGACTCCGGCAGAACACTTGGCAAAAGTAAACGAAATGGTTTTCAATCATAAACCGATGCCAAAAGATTTCAAACATCCGTTGATGGAAAAAGAAAGCACCGATGAATTGATTCATGCTGATTTGGCTACTGCGAAACAAAAACTAATTGAAGCTTACGATGCTTTTGAATTGTATTTCAAAGAAAATCCGGAAGCAACAACCAAAAACGCAGTATTCGGAATCTTGGATAAATTCGAGTGGGATTTAATGAATGTTAAGCACTTTAATCATCATTTTGAACAATTCGGAATTTTGTAAAAGTTATTAGAAGCTATTCCCGCTATCCGTTGCAAACGAAGTTCACTGAACTCCGCTTAAAATGGAAGTGCTGTGAAGTAATCTTTTCTTTTTTAAAGAAAAAAAGAAAAGGATTTCCACTACTATCGGGGCTAAAAAATAAACATAAATGGACGCATACGTAAAACACGACATACAAAACGGAATCGCTACAATAGCCTTTTTCCACCCGGAACAAAATTCATTGCCGGGAACCATTTTAGCCCAATTGGCTGAAACTATTACCACTGTTGGAAATAAAGAGGAGGTAAAAGTAATTATCTTAAAAAGTGGTGGTGACAGAACGTTCTGTGCTGGAGCCAGTTTTAAAGAATTAATCACCATCAACGACGAGCAGACCGGGAAAGTATTTTTCTCAGGTTTTGCCAACGTAATCAACGCCATGCGCAAATGCCCGAAATTCATCATCGGAAGAATTCAGGGTAAAACCGTAGGAGGTGGAGTAGGTATTGCCGCTTCAACCGATTACTGTATGGCGACTCAATTTGCAGCGGTAAAACTAAGCGAACTGAATGTTGGTATCGGTCCGTTTGTGGTGAGTCCGGCTATCGAAAGAAAAATGGGAGTATCGGCTATGTCACAAATCGCTATCGATGCGAATACCTTCTATGAGGCTTCATGGGCAAAAGAGAAAGGTTTGTATGCGAACGTATTTGAAAGCATTGAAGCCATGGATGAAGCGGTTCAGAAGTTTGCAGAACATCTGTGTACGTACAATCCGGAAGCGATGATGGAAATGAAGAAAATCTTTTGGAGAGGTACAGACGATTGGGATACATTACTAGCCGAAAGAGCAGCCATCAGCGGAAGACTGGTGTTGTCTGATTTTACGAAAGAAACGCTGAAGAAGTTTAAATAAAAGAAAATAGAACATAGAAAAAAGATAATGGATAAAACCGAAAAGTCTTTTTTCTATGCTCTATCATCTATATTCTAAAAAGAAAATGATTTACGAATTCAAAGGTTTTATACCGGTTGTTCACGAAAGCAGTTTTATCCATCCGCAAGCCGCGGTTATGGGTAATGTGATTATTGGGAAAGATGTCTATATCGGTCCGGGCGCTGCCATCCGTGGTGACTGGGGCGAGATTATAATCGAAGACGGCTGCAACATTCAGGAAAACTGCACGATCCATATGTTTCCGGGCAAAAGCATGGTGCTGAAAGCCGGAGCGCATATTGGCCACGGAGCCATTATTCACGGAGCCAATATCGGAGCTAACTGTCTGGTTGGAATGAATGCGGTGATTATGGATAATGTGGAATTGGGTGATGAATGTATCGTAGGAGCTTTGTCGTTTATCAAAGCCGATATGAAGATTCCTACCCGAAAAATGGTTGTCGGGAATCCGGCAACGATTATCAAAGACGTGAGTGATGAAATGATTGCGTGGAAAACCAAAGGGACGGCTTTGTACCAACAGCTGCCTGCCGAATGTCACGAAACATTAAGAGCAGTAGAGCCTTTGCGTGAAATTCCGAAGAATCGTCCAACTCAGGAAGCGTTTTATAAAACATTAAATGAATTTAAGAAAAAGTAAACAGTATCCAGTCGCAGTAAACAGTATTTGTGCGACTGAAAACTGTGACTGAAAACTATAAAAGATGTCAATAGTAGAGTTCAAAATGCCCAAGATGGGTGAAAGTATTTCGGAAGCGACAATCATCAATTGGCTGAAAAATGTCGGTGATACGGTTGAAGCCGAAGAAACCCTGCTGGAAGTGGCTACCGATAAAGTGGATAGCGAAGTTCCTGCTCCTTGTTCGGGTGTTATTACCGAAATCCGTTATCAAAAAGATGATGTGGTAGCCGTTGGTGAAGTGCTGGCGTTGATTGCATCGGACGGGGCATCGGAAGTGAAAACCCAAAAGACGGAAGCGGTAAAAGTAAATGCGCCAAAGCCGTCGGTTTCTCAAACTGAAAGCGCACCAAAACCGGTACAATTAAAAAGCAATCCGGACGCATTTTTGTCTCCGCTCATCATCAGCATTGCGCAGAAAGAAAACCTGTCACTGGAAGAAGTGCAGAGTATTCCGGGTTCGGGAGCAGAAGGAAGAATCCAGAAAAGCGATGTTTTCAACTATCTGAAAACCCGTAAATATCCATTACAACGTAATCCTCAATTCGCGGCTCCAAGCGCACCGGCTTCGACTTATCCAAAACCGGTAATCAACTATGTTGAAGGCAAAGACCGTATAGTGGAAATGGACCGCATGCGTAAGATGATTGCCGATCACATGGTATATTCGAAACAGACGTCGCCTCACGTAACGTCGTATATCGAAGTGGATGTGACCAATCTGGTGAACTGGAGAAATGAAATGAAAGACAAATTCCAGGAGAAATACAATGAGAAGTTGACCTTCACGCCGATTTTCGTGGATGCGGTAGCGAAAGCGATTCAGGATTTCCCAATGATCAATGTTTCGGTAGACGAGAAAAAAATCATCGTTCACAACGATATTAATATCGGAATGGCTACGGCACTGCCGACAGGTAACCTGATTGTTCCTGTGGTCAAAAATGCCAACGAAAAGAGTTTGTCCGAATTAGCGGCATCCGTAAATCATTTGGCGGAAAGCGCACGTAACAACAAACTGAAGCCGGATGAGGTGCAGGGAAGTACGTTCACCATTTCCAACGTTGGAACTTTCGGAAGTTTAATGGGAACTCCTATTATCAACCAACCTGAAGTTGCCATTTTGGCGCTCGGAATCATTAAAAAACGTCCGGAAGTGATTACGACTCCAAAAGGAGATGAAATTGCCATCCGAAGCATGATGTATTTGTCGCTGTCGTTCGACCACCGAGTGGTAGACGGTTTCCTGGGAGGTTCCTTCCTGAGAAGAGTAGGCGATTATTTAGAGAAATTTGACAGCAATACAGCAATATAACACTAGAAAAAAACAGACTATGTCTTACAATATAAAAATAAATCAAGTTCAGTCCTCAAGAGTAAGCGAAGTTGATATTAACAATATCGCGATGGGGAATGCTTTTACCGATCACATGTTTGTTTGTGATTATGAAAACGGTGCGTGGATTAATCCGAGAATCGAACCTTTAACAGCGATTCCAACGCATCCTGCTGCTATGGCCTTGCATTACGGGCAGGCTATTTTTGAAGGAATGAAAGCTACTTTGGGTAACGATAATGTGCCTTTGTTGTTCCGTCCGATGGAAAATGCAAAGCGTTTGAATTTCAGTGCTGATAGAATGGGAATGCCTTCGTTTCCGGAAGATTTGTTCGTGGAATCGTTAAAGCAATTGGTTGCCCTTGAGAAAAATTGGATCCCGTCTGAGGAAGGAGCCGCTTTGTATTTGCGTCCTTTCATGTATGCTGACGAAGCGTTCATCGGAATGCGTGCTGCTACAAGATATAAGTTTATCGTAATCGCATCACCAGCAGGTCCGTTTTTCAGCAAACCGATTAAATTATACGCAGAAACAAAATATATCCGTGCCGCGATAGGTGGAACAGGAGAAGCAAAAGCTGCCGGAAATTATGCAGGGGCTATCCGTCCGACGGAATTAGCTAAAGCGAAAGGATACGATCAGGTACTTTGGCTGGATGCGAACGAATTCGAATACATCCAGGAAGTAGGAACGATGAATGTTTTCTTCAAAATAGGAGGGAAGTTCATTACTCCGGATTTAAGCGGCTCTATTTTGGCCGGAATCACGAGAATGTCTGTGATTGACGTACTTCGTGATAAAGGATTCGAGGTGACAGAAAGACCGATCAAAATCTCCGAAATTATTGAAGCATCTCAAAACGGTACGTTGGAAGAAGCTTTTGGAGCAGGAACAGCAGTAGGAATTGCGATGATTGAAGAAATCGGATATAAAGACATGAAAATAAACTTCCCGAAAGCGAATCCGGTTTCTCACGATGTAAATGATACGTTAAATGCTATCAAAACTCAGAAAACGGCAGATAAATTCGGTTGGATAGTACCGGCGGTTACAACTGCCCTTAGTAAATAATGCTGAAGAAAGAAACAATGAATACGATTGATATGCCAGTACTTGTAGATAAATCAACCCTTAAAAAAGCGTTTTCAACCATGGCTGCTGCCAAAGCAATGGCCACTTTGTATGAAGATAATTTTAAGGTGGTTTCTAAATATGTTCACGCAACTTCCCGCGGTCATGAAGCGATTCAGATTGCAGTGGGGATGCAGTTGTTACCGCAGGATTACGCTTTTCCGTATTACAGGGATGATGCCATGATGTTGGGAATCGGGATGCAACCTTATGATATGATGTTGCAGCTGATGGCAAAAAAAGACGATCCTTTTTCGGGAGGAAGAACCTATTACTGTCACCCTAGTTTGAGAGATGCGGACAAGCCTAAAATTCCACACCAGTCTTCTGCGACCGGGATGCAGGCGATTCCTGCCACTGGTGCGGCGATGGGATTTTGGTATAAAGAAAATGTGGGGCTTGACGATACGACTGTAAATGAAAAACCGGTTGTTATTTGTTCGCTTGGTGATGCATCGGTAACCGAAGGTGAAATTGCAGAAGCCTTCCAGATGGCGGCATTAAAGCAATTGCCTATTTTATATTTAGTGCAGGATAACGGATGGGATATTTCTGCTAATGCAGCAGAAACCCGTGCGCAAAATGCATTTGAATATGCAAAAGGATTCCACGGTCTTGAAGCAATTAC
Source organism: Flavobacterium enshiense DK69 (assembly GCF_000498495.1). GTDB lineage: Bacteria > Bacteroidota > Bacteroidia > Flavobacteriales > Flavobacteriaceae > Flavobacterium > Flavobacterium enshiense. The sequence continues at coordinate 404,874 of NZ_AVCS01000009.1, forward strand.
AATTGACGGAGCTAATTTTACGGAAAGTTACCTGGCGATTCAAAATGTGCTGAAAACAATACGTGAAGAACGCCGACCGTTTTTGGTTCATGCTAAAGTTCCATTGTTGAACCACCATACATCGGGTGTTCGAATGGAATGGTACCGTGATGATTTGGAAGAAGCACATTCGAGAGATCCGTATCCGGTTTTATTGAAACAGATGATCGATGCCGAATTTACATTGGATGAAATCGCGGAAATCGAACATGCGGCTACAGAGAAAGTTAAAAGAGATTACGAAAAAGCCTTAAAAGCAGAAGATCCGAAACCGGAAGATTTATTTACGCACGATTTTGCGCCGTCGCCTATTACTGAAGAAGCAGGCGAAAGAAATCCGGAGCGTGAAGACAAAGTAGTGATGGTGGATTGTGCTTTGTTTGCCGTTGAGGAGTTGATGCGAAAACATAAAGAATGCCTTTTATATGGTCAGGACGTTGGAGGACGATTAGGTGGCGTTTTCAGGGAAGCAGCTACCTTGGCTCAGAAATTTGGCGACGAGCGTGTATTTAATACTCCGATTCAGGAAGCTTTTATCGTTGGTTCTACTGTTGGTATGTCTGCCGTTGGTTTAAAACCGATTGTTGAGGTTCAGTTTGCCGATTACATTTGGCCGGGATTGAACCAGTTGTTTACGGAAGTAAGCCGTTCGTGTTATCTGTCAAACGGAAAATGGCCTGTGAGCATGATTTTGCGCGTGCCAATCGGAGCTTACGGAAGTGGCGGGCCTTACCATTCTTCTTCGGTGGAAAGTGTGTTGGCGAATATCCGCGGAATCAAAATCGCTTACCCAAGTAACGGAGCCGATTTAAAAGGATTATTAAAAGCAGCTTATTACGATCCGAATCCGGTAGTAATTTTAGAGCATAAAGGTTTGTACTGGTCAAAAGTGAAAGGAACCGATGAAGCGCGTACAAATGAGCCAAGCGAGGATTACGTTTTACCTTTCGGAAAGGCAAATGTCGTTCAGGAGATTTGGGAACAGGAAACCAAAGAAACGATTTCGGTAATCACTTACGGAATGGGTGTACACTGGGCCTTAAACGCTTCTTCAAAAATCAAGGATCAGGTAGAAATCATCGATTTGAGAACTTTGAATCCGTTGGATGAAGAAACTATTCTGAAATCGGTTAAAAAGACCAAAAAATGCCTTGTAATTACGGAAGAATCAATCAACAATTCCTTCGCAAGAAGTTTGGCAGGAATGATTCAGGAGAAATGTTTCAAATATCTTGATGCCCCGGTAATGACAATCGGTTCGGAAAACATGCCAGCCATTCCGTTAAACAGCGTTTTGGAGCAGACCATGATTCCTTCTGCTGAAAAAGTAAAAGCGAAAATAGAAGAGTTGTTAGCTTACTAATACTTTTCGATGCATATGAAAAAAAGAACCGTAGCAAATACTACGGTTCTTTTTTTTTTAATGGTTTTCGGCTACCAACTGCTCTTTTTTGGCAATTCGGTCTTTCAGGATGTTGAGATAGCGTAAAGCCAGTTTGTCTCCGTAGTCGCTGTAGGATTTTGAGGCCCAATTTACAGCTGTATCCAAATTTCCGTTTATTTCGTTTATGATGGCCATGTTGTAACAGGCTCTTCCTGCGATGGTAGGATCGGGGTTGTTGACTTCCTTCTCCCAAAGCTCGGCCGCACCGTCCCAATTGCCGGTTTGTGCCCTTCTTCTTGCAATTTCGAAATTAGGAGTTCCTTTTACGTAGTAATCACGGGAAACCCTGATTTTATAAGGTAATGTTTTTAAGGCGTAATCGACCCCCAAACGGTTGCTGATTTTTAAAACATTTTGTTTTCTTCCCATCACAGCTTCAGCTGCCTTAACCGGATTGATTCCTCTTCCTGAGGAGTTAATCACATTATTTGAGGCTATTTCATCTAAAATCTCCCTGTTTTTGACATCATAGATGCGCCAACCGTTTTTAATCATTGTGGCTATATTCACCTGATGTTCTATCATTGGGATTTTAATACCTACTACGTTTGCTTTTTCCACCGTAGCGGTTTTGTAATCCACTTTGGTGTCCGTGTCGTAAAAAGAGAGTTCGAAAAGATAGTCAACCTGATTTTTTTGAGCAATTTTTTCAACGTTTTCCCATTGTAGAGCTGCAGGAAAGACGCCCAAGCCAACATTTTTCAGATTGGCATCTTCAATCAATTTTACGGCTGCAAAACCATTGTTTTTGGTCAACTCGTTTTGAAGACCCAAAACCGATTCATTAGCACCGTCTTTATCTAAATCTTTTCCTTCGACCGACAAGATTTTGTCGATTACGTCAAAAGGTTCGTTTTTTGAGTTGGGCAGGCTTCGGTTAATGATACCTACCGATTTTCCTTGAGAAGGGAGATAAACAGGAGCAGGTTCTGTTACGCTTAAGGTAAGAAGATTCGTAGAGCTGCACGAGAACAAAAAACCGGAGAGCAGTATCCCTAAAGTGAGTTTAGAGTAATTTTTTATCATGATTTGCAATTAGTTAGTTTGGAGTTTAAAATAGCTAACTGCAAAATAGTCAAAAAAACAATGTAAAATACCTACGTGAGCGGTTTTTGATTGGCGTTTCTAAAATATTCAATTTTATAGTTGAACATTTCAGCCATTTTCCCGGCGCGCCATTTGGCTTCATCTGCTATAGGACCGGCAAATTGCTCGTCTATGTTTTGAGTGAAAATAACCATCCATCGGTCGAAATGTTCCTTCTGGATTGGAAGTCGGGCATGAGGCGGAAACGGACTGCCGGAGTAGGCATGGATATCCAACAAAACTGTTTGCCAGAATCCGTACATTTTTTCCAAATGCATTTCCCAGCGATCTTGAATTTGTTCATCGAAAATCGGTCCGATAAACTCATCCTGTCTCACTTTGTCATAAAAGGAATTGACCATCTGTTTGATATCGTCGAGGTTTTGAATGTCTTGCATTGTAATTTAATTTAGGCAAATTTAAGCGTATTGCACCACTTTAAATATGATAAATGTTGTCTTTTGTGAAAAAAGAAAAAAGCAGCCGTTACAGCTACTTTTTATCCTTTTTGTCTTTTTTGTCCTTTTTTGCTTCAGGTGGAAACTGTAATAGAATTCGATTGACAAATTCATTGATTCTTTGTTCTTTTTCGCTCATTTTCTCAGCTAAAAGACCTGCTCCAACACCTTGCCAAACAAGTTCTTTTCTCTTTGCATCGATCAGATCGATGTACAATGTGCCTTCGGTTGTGGTATAGGCGTAAGGATAGCCATAATAAGGATACCATCCCCAGCCATAACCCCAATAACCATAGTAGTTGCTTACGTTGACATAATCCATTTCTTTGGTAAAAAAGTTTACCATCAAATCGGGCGTTTCGCTTTTTGTATAACCTTTTGCCTGCATTTCAATGTCAATGGCATTAAGGATTCTTTTTTTATCCAAATCAGAAATCTCCACTTTGGCAATGCCGTCTTTCATGAAGTTATAAGTCTTATACTGACTGAAATCGGTGGCTTTGTCATAATCGGCATCTACTTGTATCGGGCTGCAGGCTCCTACTGTGATGAGCAGCAAAAGCAAAAATAGTTTCAGCGTTTTCATAGTAGTACATATTTCAGGTTTAAAAACTTTTAGTTTTAAATCTCTGCTTATGTACTACCTGAAACTTAAAACTAATCGTTTAATAACGCATCATCCACTAAATTCGGAATTGTAACTTTCAATAGTGGTTGTGTTTCCATTGCGCGTTTTATTGCGAAAACAGCACCTTCATTTCTTGCCCAGCTTCTGCGGGAAATACCGTTGTTGACATCCCAGAAAAGCATTGACTCTAAGCGTCTTGAGGCATCTTTACTACCATCAAGAACCATACCAAATCCGCCGTTGACAACTTCTCCCCAACCAACACCGCCACCATTGTGGATGGATACCCAGGTGGCACCTCGGAAACTGTCTCCGATTACGTTCTGGATAGCCATGTCAGATGTGAAACGGGAACCGTCATAAATGTTTGACGTTTCTCTATATGGTGAGTCAGTACCGGAAACATCGTGATGATCTCGTCCTAAAACCACATAGCCAATTTCTCCACGGGCAATTGCCTGGTTGAAAGCTTCTGCGATTTTAGTTCTTCCTTCTGCATCTGCATATAAGATACGAGCCTGTGAACCTACAACCAATTTATTTTCCTGTGCGCCTTTAATCCATTGGATATTATCGGCCATTTGCTGTTGGATTTCAGCTGGTGAGCTTTTCTTCATTTCTTCCAATACGTCACAGGCAATTTTGTCAGTTTTTGCCAAGTCATCCGGGTTTCCTGAGCAACAAACCCAACGGAATGGTCCAAAACCATAATCAAAACACATTGGTCCCATAATGTCCTGGACGTAAGAAGGGTATTTGAATTCTCTTCCTAATGTTGGATTTTCTGCCATTACATCAGCACCGGCGCGTGAAGCTTCCAGTAAGAAAGCATTTCCGTAGTCGAAGAAATAAGTCCCTTTTGCTGTGTGTTTGTTGATTGCAGCAGCATGACGGCGTAATGTTTTCTGTACTTCAATTTTGAATTGCTCCGGATTATTTGCCATCATTTCGTTGGCTGCTTCAAAAGAAATTTCTACCGGGTAATATCCACCAGCCCAAGGGTTGTGTAGCGAAGTCTGGTCGGAACCTAAATCGATGTGTAAGTTTTCTGTATCGAATTTTTCCCAAACGTCTACTATATTGCCTAAGTAAGCGATTGAGACAACTTCTTTATTTTCTAAAGCTTTGCGAACTCGAACCACTAATTCGTTGATGTCTTCAACGACTTCGTGTATCCAGCCTTGTTCGTGGCGTATTTTTGTGATTTTCGGATTTACTTCGGCACAAACGGTAACACAGCCAGCAATGGTTCCTGCTTTTGGCTGAGCACCGCTCATTCCTCCAAGCCCTGAAGTAACGAATAAACTTCCGCTTGGATTTTTCTTGATTTTTCTAAATCCGTTCAAAACTGTGATAGTGGTTCCGTGAACGATTCCCTGTGGACCGATGTACATATAGCTTCCTGCAGTCATTTGTCCGTATTGAGTTACCCCAAGTGCGTTGAATTTTTCCCAATCGTCCGGTCTGGAGTAGTTAGGAATCATCATTCCGTTGGTAACTACAACTCTTGGAGCATCCTTGTGTGACGGGAATAATCCCATCGGGTGTCCGGAATACATTACCAATGTCTGTTCGTCGGTCATTTCAGACAAGTATTTCATTGTCAGAAGGTATTGTGCCCAGTTGCTGAAAACCGCTCCGTTTCCGCCATAGGTGATCAATTCGTGCGGGTGTTGTGCCACGGCATAATCCAGGTTGTTCTGGATCATTAGCATGATCGCTTTTGCCTGTTCGCTTTTTCCAGGGTATTCCGAAATGGGACGCGCATACATTCTGTAATCCGGACGAAGACGATACATATAGATACGTCCGTATTTTTCAAGTTCTTCCTTGAATTCGGGGATTAGCTCGGCATGATGTTTTGGTTCGAAGTAACGAAGCGCATTGCGAAGCGCTAATTTCTTTTCTTCTTCCGATAATATTTCTTTACGCTTTGGTGCGTGATTGATATTGGTTTCGTATGGTTTTGGTTGTGGTAAAACCGATGGAATTCCTTGTGTTATTTGTTCTTGAAAAGTCATTTTTTATATTGCTAAGGTTCTGAGTTGCTAGGGTTCTGAATTTTGAAACAGAAATCGGAGCAACTGAGAATCGTTTTTAAAATTTAAGGTATTAAATATTGATTAATCTTTCGATATGTTCATTGGGATACCTAGGGATAGCGGATGTCCGACCGGTGGTAGGACTTGTATATTCTGACTCTATAATTTTGTAAATGGATGTCCATTTTTTATTGTTGACTTGTTATTTTGCAGTATTGCGTGAGGGGTAGAAGCAAAGTACCTTGTACTGCGGATAACCCGACCCGAAGGGGCACGCCCAACTATTTGTTTTTTTTATTGATCTGACCTGTTTTTTTATCGAAGCCGTAAGGACAGTGGCGGCATCCGCTTTTGCAGCAATAACCTCGTTTCAGGTGGTATTTTTCCGTGAAACATTTGTAGCCTTCGGGTGTATAATAAAAATCTTCCCCCTCTTTTAAATTATTTGGGTCAATTTGGTTATTCATAAGGGCAAATTTATGAACTTTACTGCTAATGATAATACTTGTAATCAAAAAATTAACGCCGAAAGGCTTTCGAGGAATCACCCTTTTTCCTTTTATTCTTCTGACGGATAAAAAGGATAGGGAGGATAAGGTGATTATCAACCATGAAATGATCCACATCCGACAGCAATTGGAGTTGTTGGTACTGCCTTTTTTTCTTTGGTACGGTATTGAATTTCTGCTTCGTTGGTTTCAATGTAGAAATCGTTATATAGCCTATCGGAATATCAGTTTTGAAAGGGAAGCTTATGCTAACGAAAAAGACCTTTACTATTTGAAGCAAAGGTCTTTTTGGGAATTTTTGAAGTATATGTAACTTATTTTTTCGGACTTTCTTTTTTAGCATATTGAATTTGATTTTCCGGGATTCTTTCAAAGCGAATATTCTGACCGTCAAAATAAATAGGCTTTCCTTCTTTTCCGGATCCGTCAGTGGTCATTACCCCATCCATGTTTTTGTCGAAATCCTGTGCAAGGATTGTTTTCGAAATTTCGATGCCGTTTTCATAACCTGCTTTCGTTCCGATTGCTACCCAATTGAATGAAGCATTGCTGGAGCCTCCTCTGTTTTCTTTAACGTAAAACCCGTCGGCCGTAACTCCGGTAACATAAACGCCGTTTGTTTCACTAGTCGGAGTTACGGTTACATTGATTTCTTCATTTTTGGAAACCAGGTTTTTAAAAGTATCTTTAAAAGCAATGAAAATTTCGCCGTTTGTTAGTTTTCCGGTTCCTCTAGTTGTCACATCAACAGTTGTAGATGCTGCAGTGTAAGATATTGTTCTCTCTGAATTTCCATTGTCGGTAAGTTGTACAACAGGTTTGTTAACAATAGTATTTCCTTGGACATACATTCCGAATTCTTGTCCTTTCGACATCATTCCGTATTGGTTTCCTTTTACATATCCCCCCATGAAACCGCCATTGATGCCAAGGCCAATTAAGTTGTTTGGAGTTGAAGTTATTGTTGCGGTTCTTCCGTTATTGTTTGCATTGGTATTATCATTGGCACCTCCACCATATACACTATAAAGTGTGCCATTTAAGGATTGATATCCCAATATTCCGAACTGAGAGGTGCCTCCTGAACCAAAAACTCCACCAGATCCATCAGGGATTGAGCCTCCGCCGGTGCCTCCCACAAGGATGTCTCCAGCTACTCCAAAGGCATACATGTTGGTTCCTGAAGAGATGTTTATTGCAGCATAATTTCCATAAGTTCCGCATGTTACGCCATTAGCAGTATAAGGGCCACTTTTGAACCCAATTCCTGGAGTTACATTGTTGTTTTCTCCGACGATTCCTGTAGATCTCCAGTTTCCGGCTGTGGTTTCATGTATGATTCCATGTGCGCCGATTGGAATTGTAGCTCCTCCAGTGGCTCCAGATGTTTGTCCTAAAACGCCTTCACCTGTTTGAACATAAGACGATATTGTGCCCGGCTGTGTAAGTCCGACTACACCATATCCGGTACGGTTTGCATATCCGAAAACACCCATGCCATTTGAGTCGGCATATCCTGAAACGGCTCTTGCTGCCGTAACGTTTGGATATCCAGTGATATTGCTATATGATGATGCAGAAGTGTGGACTGAAAATTTATCTCTGGAATCTTCTCCTGAAGCTTTTCCTATTACGGTTTGACCTTCTATTCTTAATCCGTTTGAGGGAGCTGCATTGGCAGATGCGTAAGTAGAGCCAATAGTAGTATTTGCGGCAACAGATAAAGTACTTGCCGGGGTTGTGGTTCCAAAACCTGTATTTCCGGTTTTTAAAACTCTGAAACGTTCTGTGCCATTTGTTTTTCCTACGAAATCAACTGCATCCGTAGTTCCGATAAAGTTCGTCCCGGCAGTCGTTCCTGAATTTCCAACTGTTGTCCAGTCAGTACTGCTGCCAGTAGCTATACTTACCCATTTGGCACCATCCCAATAGTAAAAGCCCGGGATTACATTATTAGGAGCTGAGCCCGCAGTAGCCGTGTTGTAAACTAATTCGGAAGTGGTTGGTGCTGTAAGGGGAGTGGCGGCATTCGTTGCTGTTAGTGCTACTCGTGGAATAACTAGGCCATCATTAGTTGAAGAGATATCTAATTTTCCAGCAGGAGTAGTTGTTCCAATGCCCATATTTCCGTTTGCAAGAATCCTTAATTTTTCTGTTCCGGCAGTTGTAATCGCTAAATTATCGGCTGCTGGGCTAAAAATTCCGGTATCCTGATCATTTTGGTAAGAATAGTTTGGCAAGACTGCTGTTCCTAATGAATAGGATTGTAATTGACCGTTATTGGCATTCGATATGTTCCAACGGTCGGTGGCTCCTGTTTTGAATCGTAGATCAACATTATCAGTTGTTCCTAAAAAATTGGTTCCGGGGATCGTTCCGGTATTACCTGACAAAGCCCAGTCGAAGTTAGTTCCAGTTGTCATTCTCACCCATTTTACACCATCCCAATAATAAAAACCCGGAGTTACGTCGCCTGAGGTTGCAGTATTGTATACCAACTCTGATGTAGTGGGTGTTGTTACAGTAGCAACATTAGTAGCGGTTAGAGAAATTCTTGGTATTAAAAGACCATCTGTTGCAGAAGTTATATCTAATGCTCCAGAAGGTGAAGTCGTTCCAATACCAACTTGAGCATTAATGCTAGCGGAAGTGAGTGGTATTGTTATAAAAACTAATAATTTAATAAAATTTCTCATAATTTAACAATATGTCTTTATTTTGTGTTTTTTAAGCGTGCAAATTTATGTTTTTTTATATCATGTACAAGCTTGAATGTGAAAATGTTAATAAAACTTTAAAAAATTAATAAAAAAAAGCCGCCTCTGTTTAAGAGACGGCTCTGTTAACATGGTTTAGTTATGTTTAGTAAACAACTTTTTTGTTGACCACAACATTGTTTTCCAGTGTAACTTTTACTACCAGCGTAGTTTGTGTAGGGCTTAACGTTTCCGCTACGAAATGATTTGAGTTTACATTAGAAGATTTTACCAAAATTCGACCTAGTACATCATATATCGTAATTTCTTTTATTGGTTCTAAAGTGGATTTTACATTCAGTTTATTGTCGTTGTAAAAAACAATAGAATTCTCAAAAGTGCTTAGATCATTAGTGCTAAGTGTAGTGTTGGTATAACGAAGCACAAAACGATCTTCAAAAGTGCCTGCAGCAGAGTTGAAACTATATGCTGCTGATTTTAAATCATGAATTATATTTAATTGTTTGTCTTCTAAATAGATATTTTGATTGTTGAATTCCGAATCAAAATGATTAATACCTATAGTGTAATTTCCTTGTGCTGTAGCTTTAAAACCTAGCGGAACCATGTCATCCTGAACAAATGGCCATGGACGTCCCTGAATGGTTAATTTTTTATCAGCTCCTAGCGAATAGAATTTAACCGCATTTCCTGCTAAAGATTCTCCGTCAAAACCTCGATCCCATGCTAAGGTTGCACCTTCTGCATAGCCTACCAGAATTTGGCTGAAACCACCATTGTTGTTCGACAGATTTAACCAAAGACGTTGTTTGTCGAATCCGGTAACTTCTACATTGTCAGATGTATTTTCTGAACGATAGAAGCCAGAATTGTTGTTCAATACCCTCATACTGTTGTTAAAAGTAACGTTACCGGTAGTTCCGTTTGCCATAGTATCATCCGCGCTGACAAAGAATGATTGTCCAGATGCAATGTAATGAGATGGCATAGTGCTGCCGGAAAGTGATGTGGTAGTTGATCCCAATGAATTTACTGTAGCATAATCGTTAACAGTATAATTATACATATAATTGCCATAGAATGGATCTGGTGCAGCGGTACTTGGCGGTGTGTTGTGCGTCCATATATATACAGTTCCGTCAACAACAGGAACATTGGCAGGCAAATTCAAGAAACTTACAATGTCAATTGCTGAAGGATATGGATTTCCGATTAAATTCCATTCATCATCAGCGTCTAAAATAATAGTTGAGTTTCCAGGTACTGTGCCTCCCATATTAGCATTTGTCCCTTTTTTAATAGGCACTGAAATGTTACCATTGTTTGGAGTTCCGGTAAAATTAACTGTAAACGTTTGTTTAGCCCCAGTGGAAGGGAAAGAGCCTGGAGCTCTGGCAATTATTCCATAAGTTGGATTCATAGCGGTCCCCGCGGCAACTTGTGTCCATGTTCCATTTCCATTGGCAACTGTAGGTGTGTATTTGTAGATGTGAGTTGTCCCAGAAGTCAGATTTCCAGCAGGGAAAGCTGAAGCCTGTGTTACTGGAGAATTCCAGTATGAGTAATCCAATCTGTACATTGGAGCGGATGTTCTCTTGATGTGAGCAGTACCAACATTAGCAATATTGTTTGTTTGTATCAAACTTGCATCATCTTCCAAGATGATGTCTCCACCTGTATTTATTGTAACTTTGTTTACGATTGATAAGTTGTTATTCGAATTTACAGTCAGTACAGCTCCGTTGTTAACCACTAAACTGTATCCTAAACCGGTATACCCTGATCCGTTGATGATTGGGTCGATTGTAACATCTGGAATGATAATGCAGTCAGCTGTTGTAGGAACTCCTGATGGCGTCCAATTGTCTGATTTGTTCCAGTCGGAGTCTATGGATCCGTTCCAAACTTTGGAAGTAGAAACAGTTACTGTAGTTTGTTCGGTTTCTTTCAGGGTAGATCCGTTACATAAAGTATATGTTACTTCAGCGGTATACGTAGTTGTTGCAGCAGGGCAAACAGTAATAACATCTGTGTTTCCTACTACAGGCCCAGTTGTCCCGGCACCTTCGTACCATTTTATCGTCGTGATTGCTGTTCCTGATGGCACAAAACGCCATGCTTCATTGGTTATAGACCAATCGGTGTCTAATCCGTTACGTCCTGGAGCCACTGTTGCGACAGTGCCGGTTGCATTTTGAACTCCTACAATCGCATTTCCTTCGTTCCAAGTTGCGCAAACATTTTTTTTCTGGATATAAACTTCTATGATGTTCGTGTTTTCGTAAAGTACCATCATTCCTGTGTACAGCATCGAATTACAAGTGGTTGAGTACATTGGGATGTCTTTCCATGAAGCTACTAAAGCTCGGCATCCTGAATTCAATGTGATTAATTCCCAGCCAACTTCTCCTCCTTTTTCAGGATCAATATCATGATAAACGCCGAATATTGTGTTCTTAAATAAAGATGTATCTGGAAGATTGTTTGCAAATCTCCATTCAGAATCTCCTCCTGGAGTATTGTTGGTTAAATCGAAAGTAAGTACGCCATTCGAACCGATTAAACATTGGTTGTAGTTTGAACCGTAAAAACAGAAGTTAAAAGGAAGATTTACAACCGGTGACCAGACGTCATCTGTATTAACACTAACAGGATTTGCCAAACATCCGAATTGGTATGGAGGGGTGTAGCTTATGCTTTGAGCGGTATAACTTGTCGTTTGTCCTAATTGTAAGTAGGTGGCCTCCAAATCTACACAGCCTGAAGCTGCTAAGCATGTAATTGTTGCCGGATCAGCTCCATATAAACCTAATCCTCCTGAAACTACTGATGGACATCCTAAAGAAGAAGTTCCGATTCCGTTTCCAGTAGAACAGTTGCGCACATAGAATGTAGTTGGCCCTACCCAAGCGCCTTGACCTAAACCGGCTCCACAGTTTGAACGAACCCAGATGTAGTAAGTGGTTCCTGGTGTTAGTCCTGTTAAGTTGGCAGTAGTAATTCCTTCTGCTGTACTCCCGGATGGTGTTGTTCCGGTTGATGGGGCAGTGGTACTGGTTGAATAATAGTATTGATAGCCATTAGTTGGAGCCGATGAAGCAGCGGTCCAGTTCACTGTAACTGTTGTTAAGGATGTAACTGTTGCCGCGATAGCAGATGGATTTCCGGAGCATGGTAATGGACCTAGACATGTTATTTTGTAATCTTCAGTTTCTCCATAGGCATGAGTGCCACAAGCGGGAGCAGGGTTGCTTAAGTAGGCGTTTCTTATTCTCATTCTGTAGTTTCCTGCTAGAGTTCCTGGGGGAATAGTTACAGAACCAATAGAGGCCGGTGAACTCAAATAGCCTGTTGTTAATACGCTTTCGCCACTATCTGAAAAATCACCGTCATTGTTCCAGTCTATCCATACCGTATAGCCGTAAGTACTTGATGGATGTGTAGCTGTTATATTAAAGCTTAAGCCTGTGTATTGCGAAACAGAATGAGTTGCTGTATAATCTATATAACCTCCAGCGCTAAAGTTGGTTCCAGTGTTGGAAATATTGGCAACTCCTCCGCTGGTTGTTACCCCGCTGATGTAATAAGTTGTATTGCTACCGTTGCTTGCAGCACAATAGGAAACAAGAGTAGTTACATTTCCGGTTAATGGCGATGTTGTTAAATATAAAGGACCGCCTGTACAAACTGCATTATTAGAGAAAATATAGAAATAGTAGGTTGTATTGGCATTTAATCCGCTTACGGAAAAAGTTGTGTTGGAATCTGTATCAGCAACAGTGCCTCCTGTGATGGTTCCTCCGGTAGTGTATGTTGTGCCGTTAGTGACAGTAGGTGCAATACCGGTAGTGTTGTATACAACCAAATAATTTGAGGGAGCTGGTGATGCCGCCGTAAAAGAACCGTTTATGGTTCCGCTTGACGGTGTCAAAACTAGTGCGCTTGGTTGAGCTGTTGGGGTTGTACATGCTGGCGCTGCTGTTACCGTAAAAGTATAGTCTTCAGTTTCTCCATCGGTAATTGAACCACAAGCTGATGGATTTGTTGCATTATAATTAGCAACAATTCTCATTCTATGGCTCCCGACGGGAGCGGTTCCTGGTACTGTAATTGTACCTGTTGCGCTTGAAACATAAACCCCAGAGCCGTATACTTTTTCTCCCGTATCGTTAAAATCGCCATCATTGTTCCAGTCTACCCAAATGTTGATGCCATAAGTATGAGTACCATTATAAGTAGCGATTGAGAAGTTAACACTCCCGAATTGTTGTTGTGTAACTGTTTGTCCGGTAAAGTTGCCATATCCGGTTGCAGAATATCCTGACCCATTATTTGTGATATTGGTGCTTCCTAACGTTGTCGAGAAATTGTTGATATAATATGTAGAATTCGTTGAAGTAGAAGTACAGTAAAAAATAGGCATTGTCGCATTTCCGGTTAACGGCGATGTTGTTAAGTGCAATGGTCCTCCCGCGCAAGCATTATTGTTGTAGGAATATACGAAGAAGTAATATGTTGTGAGAGCGCTTAATCCGGTTACTGAAAACGTTGTGTTTGTGTCCATATCTGCAACTGTTCCGCCTGTAATGGCTCCGCCAACAGCATAGGTTGTTCCGTTAGCAACTGTGGGTGGTGTTCCCGTAGTGTTGTAAACTACCAAATAGTTTGACGGGGCAGGCGATGCTGCCGTAAAAGAACCGCTTATGGTTCCGTTTGAAGGAGTCAATACAAGTGCGCTTGGTTGTGCAGTTGGGGTTGTGCATAAAGGTCGAGTAGAAGCACAAATGTTGAAAGTGCCGTTGTTGTCGTTACCTAATTCCCATACTCTCACCCATATGGTAGTTCCCGGTGTTAAGCCGGTTCGGGTTATCATTGACATGAAGCCGTTGTTACTGTCATCATCATCGCATTCCAGTAGTGTTAATGCTCCACATGTACCTGTGTACCATGCCATTCCGCTGTCTGTTATTGTTCCTGTTCCTGTCTGTGTATCTACAGTAACCTCTCCGCTTGGAGGAACTACAAAAGAAAACCATACGTCTCCTCCGGCATAGCTTGCACAGCCTGGTGCGGGTACGCCTGTACCTGCACTGTCTGTTGCTCCGGCATTAGTATAAGTCGCATAGGTGCATGAAGTGTTAACTGAAAGAGCTATTGCAGAGCAAGGATCATCGTTCGGTGGAGTTATGGTAATTAAAAGATAGCCATTTGCACCTGATGCACCGTCACTGATGGCACTGCCGCCGCCGCCGCCGCCGCCATATGGGTTACCCATTACTCCGTTACCGGTGTTGTTCTTTTGTCCGGCTCCGCCGGCACCTGCCATACCTCCTCCTGCAGACCCTCCTGCAATTGTTGATGAAGACAGTGGACTTTGTCCGTCTCCTCCATTTCCGTTAGGGCCGGCACAACCGCCGCCTCCACCAGATCCATAAAGAGAGCCGTTGGTGCCTGAAGAAGTTCCGCCGTTGCCTCCAGGATACGTTCCTGAAGCCCCTCCGATACCTCCAGTTCCTCCAGTTCCGCTTACCCATTTTAAACCGCCTTTACCACCGTTTGCAGTAATGGTAGTTGTGCCAAAAACGCCGGTTGTAGTTTCACCATCTGCTCCGTCTTTTGCGGTTAGTGAGGTATACATACCTCCGGTGCCACCAGTACCGATTGTTATGGAATAAGTGGTGCCGGGAGTTACCGGAACGGAATTGTTAACTGTATAAGCGCCGCCGCCACCGCCGCCGCCGCCTTTTTTATTGGAGGTGCCACCGCATCCTCCACCGCCACCGGCTCCATAGGCTTCCACTTTTATGGAAGTTACCCCAGCTGGGCATGTCCAGGAGCTTGAGGTCGTGAAAGGTATGGTTGTACCGGCTTGTGAAAAACCAGTTAAGCTTGTCAATACTAGCAGAAGCATAAAGACTGTTGGTCTTAGTGATTTGTCTTCATGACTTAATATGCTATTTAGTTCGGGATGCTCGTATTTTTTTATACGAGTCTGATGTAAAAATCGGTTAATAAAGTAATTTTTGTTCACAATTTATTGGTCTTTGTGTTAGAAAATAGGTGGTTAAGATTTAACAAAAAATCACAAATCGGTGAAATACATAATTCATCGATGAATATAATTTTTTGCTAATATGAAAAAAAAAATCTAAAAAAAACGTAATTATATAAAAAAATACGTTTGAAGAGTGTGTTTTGTGATTTTTCAAGCATTCAATTTGTTATATTTTGATTTTTTAGACTACTGATATAACAATTAGTTTTTTTTGTAATAAAAACCTGTGTTATTTATATGTAGTTCTTAGTGTGTGTTTATTTTAAAAATGATCATGTTTTTGTGAGAAATTATAATGGACTTTAGATTTTTTTTCAGATTAGAATGTTGATTCTGAGTCTTGAATGATAGGATAATCTTAATTTTTTTAAGGCGAATTGTTTGCTTTTCTTTTCGAAGTTGATTTACTATTTATTATAGTTGTAGGGTTGTCAGTTTTTTATTAAGCTAATTTGTGTCGTTTAATGCGTCTTTAGTACTGTTTAGGAAACGGGTGTTGTGATACTGTCAGTTGACTCATTTGAGATTAGGTATTAGTGGGGTGTAAGTGTCGGATTTGTCTATAGGGTTAATCTTCTGAGAGTTTTGTCTTTAAATGCTTTTGGTCTTGGCTTAGAGAAGGCATGGTTTATGTTATTGTTGATATTTTTATTGATTTTCTTTGTGTAATAATCCAATGAGGTAGTCTAATGTTGATTGACGACATGGCAATTTGTGGATGATAAGTGAAATAAGATAATATTTGGCCTTATAATGTTTTATGGTTGCGTGAATTTTGAAAACATGATTTGGCAAATAGGATGCATTATTTGAAAAATGTGTTAAAGCCTCTTTTTTCGGTGATTGCATTTTTTAATTTCTTTGTTTCTGTTTAAATATAGTTATATATATAACAAAATACATCAAATAAATATTTTTTATAACATATAAAGAAAGAAAAAACTTTCAAAAAAAAAGATTTTTATTTTGGTTTTTGTTTGAAAGAAGAGGTTTTGATTTTTTTTTGCATCTATTGAATAGCTGATGCCTGATAAAGAAGATGTGAATTAAGAAAAGTTTTTCTGGTATTTTATAAACGGATTTTTCGCACTTTTAGTCGAATTGGAAATATTTAATAAGAAGTTTATTAAAAAACAGGTTATATTTGTAATATTAGTAGAATAAAGTAATCCCCAAAAGTCTATGAAGTTAAAATTACGCAAAGGAACATTGTTGCTAGTAGTGGCGATGTTTAGTCAATCTGAGCTTTTTGCTCAAATGTATGTTAGCCCTAATAGCTATGTGTTCGTAAATAATGAACAATTGTTTATTAAGGGCGATCTTGAGTTGAACACAGCAACAAGTAACTTGTATCTGAGAAATGATGCCCAGTTGCTTCAGGGAACTACAGATCCTGGTGCCAATAGAGGAGTTGGGACTTTGTCGGTCTACCAAGAAGGGACTGCAGATGGTTTTGATTATAATTATTGGTGTTCTCCAGTAGGAAATGTGCTTTCTTCAACAGCAGTTAATAATCCTTTTGGGGTTAGTCAGTTAAAAGATGTGACTGGTTTAATTACTTCTGTAGATCCTTTATTGACAAATAATTTAAATGGTGTTGCTTCTCCACTGACTATTTCAAGGCGTTGGATATATAAATACATAACTTCCAATCAATATGGGAATTGGATTTATGTTGCAGGAGGAAATACAATTAATGCGGGTGAAGGTTTCACGATGAAGGGTACCGATGGGACTAGTGCTAATAATCCTGGTGCAAATCAGCGCTACGATTTTAGAGGAAAACCTAATGATGGGACTATTGGTATAACTGTTGCGCCCGGAATGAGGACTTTAACAGGTAATCCGTATCCTTCAGCAATTAATTTGAATCTTTTTTTATGGGATTCAGCGAATTTGGCACTTATGAAAGGTGAAGCTTATTTTTGGGAACATAATGATGCTGTTAATTCTCATTATTTAGTAGATTATCAGGGAGGGTATGGAACGTACATAGCAAATAATGGCCTATATTCACCTGGAACCTATAACGCTGCGACATGGAATACCTATGATGGTAACGGGACTTTAATTTCAGTAGGAGGTGCAACGGGTGGCGCTTATAAAAGAATGTTTACTCCAATCGGGCAAGGTTTCAAAATTGAAGGTAAAGCAGACGGTACTGTTCAAATGAAAAATAGTTACCGTGTTTTTGTGAAAGAAGACGTGACTAACAATTCTCAATTTGAAAGAAATGTAAAAGAGGAGAATGGTTCTTCCAAATGGGGAGAAATACAAAATGTTGCAAATGTCGACTATACACAGTATTCTAATAAGGAATTGCCTCAGATTAAAATTCATACGGTTTTGAATAATCAGTATTCAAGAGAGGTATCACTGGCATTTAACAATCAGGCAACTGATGGTTATGATTTGGGGATGGACGCAAGAGGTCCTGAATATAATTTGCCTAATGATGCTTATTTTCCTCTTGATGAGACAAATCAATATGTGATTTCAACGCTTCCTTTTGATGTTTACAAAAAGATTCCATTTGCTTTCAAGGCCGGAAGTCAGACTACTTTTAAAGTTACGGTCGGGAATCTGATTAATTTTACAGAAGCAGATAATATCTATTTGCATGATAAAACTACTGATCTGTATTATGATATTAAGAATAATTTCTTTGAAATTACATTGCCGGCTGGTATCGTGAAAGACAGATTTGAAATTACTTTCCGTAATGCTAATTTATCTACAGGTGAAAATGCATTGGCAGGAAGTTTGACGGTGTATCAGAATAACAATACTAAATCGTTAAATATTGCAAATCCTCAGATGATTGATTTGAAATCTTGTGCTATCTACGATGTTGCGGGTAAATCGATATTTACTAAAAATAAGTTAGGAACGAATGAAGAATATGAGTTTCCAACATCCAATTTAAGTGATGGTGTTTACATTGTAAGGGTAAATACCAACGATAATAGAGAAATGGGAATTAAAGTAATAGTGAAAAACTAATTTAATATCTTAATAAAAAGTAAATAAAAAGTGCTGCTTGAAAGAGTTGCACTTTTTTGTTTATATGTTATCTTTGAACTATGCAATCGTATAATCAGTTGGTTGAAAAAATTGATGAAAAAGGAATTTTTCTTTATTTGAAACGGGAAGATTTACTTCATCCGGAAATTTCAGGGAATAAATTTCGAAAGCTGAAATATAATTTGATTGAAGCTAAATCAGAAGGTGTGGATACCTTGTTGACTTTTGGCGGTGCATTTTCAAATCATATTGCTGCTGTCGCGGCTGCAGGTAAGAAATACGGTTTTAGAACAATCGGGATTATTAGAGGTGATGAGTTGATTGATAAAATTGATGAGAATCCGACTCTTTTGTTTGCTAGGGAAAATGGTATGAAGTTTGTTTTCGTTACAAGGGAGATTTTTCGTCAAAAAGACAGTCTTGAATTTATTGAAAAGTTAAGATTGGAATATGGTAATTTTTATCTTTTACCCGAGGGAGGAACAAATAATCT
Organism: Flavobacterium enshiense DK69; assembly: GCF_000498495.1. Classification (GTDB taxonomy): domain Bacteria; phylum Bacteroidota; class Bacteroidia; order Flavobacteriales; family Flavobacteriaceae; genus Flavobacterium; species Flavobacterium enshiense. Next base: position 423,369 of record NZ_AVCS01000009.1, read on the forward strand.
TGCTGTAAAAGGATGTGAAGAGATTTTGACAAATGAAGACGAAGATTTTACATATGTGTGCTGTGCAGTAGGTACGGGAGGAACTATTGCCGGTATAATTAATTCACTAAGGGAAAATCAAAAAGCAATCGGTTTTCCATCACTAAAGGGAACGTTTTTGTCTGATGATATTCGTAGTTTTGCAAAAAATAATAATTGGGAATTAATTTCTGATTATCATTTTGGCGGATACGGAAAAGTGTCTGAAGAATTAATCGTTTTTTTAAATGAATTTTACAGGAAAACCGGAATTCCTTTAGATCCGGTTTATACCGGAAAGATGATGTTTGGGATTTATGATTTAATAAAGAAAGGATATTTTAAGGAAGGTTCTAAAATATTGGCAATACATACCGGAGGTCTGCAGGGATGTAAAGGGATGAATCTTTTTTTGAAAAAGAAACATTTGCCAACGCTAAATTATATATGATGTTGAAAAGGATTTTTATTTTATTTGTTTTAGTGGTTTTTTACAGTTGTGGTTCGAGTTCTAAGGTTCGGATTACATCGTCGCGCCCACAAAAAACTAAAGTGAATCAGGCTAGAAAAACGCCGGTGACAACTACTAAACAAAGAGATAATTCCTCTTCGTCTCAAACCAAATCCGAAGTTTTGGAAGCGACGTCGAAGATTGCCGTTACTCCGGAATTAGTTAAGGAATACATAGCGCAATTCAAAGAGATTGCCAAGGATAACATGCGTAAACATGGGATACCTTCGAGTATTACTCTCGCTCAAGGTGTATTGGAATCGGGTGCGGGAACAGGAGTTTTGGCTCGAAAAGCAAATAATCATTTCGGTATAAAATGTCATACTGGCTGGACTGGAGAGAGTGTTCATCATGACGATGATGCAGCACAGGAATGTTTTAGAAAATATGATCAATCGGCAGAATCCTATCGTGATCATTCGTTGTTTTTGACCACTCGAAATCGCTATGCTAATTTGTTTAAACTAGATGAAGGAGATTATGTGGCATGGGCTAAAGGATTGCGTGCAGCCGGTTACGCAACAGATGTGAAATATCCTGAAAAACTCATTGGTTTAATAGAGCGTTATGAGTTGTATAAAATAGATGAAGAGGTATTGGGTTCTAATTATAAATCTGTTGACAAAGTGTCGGAAATGCCAATGGACGATAAATCATATAAAGTGTCTCAGGGTGATACGTTGTATTCCATTTCAAGAAGATTTAATGTTACTGTAGATCAACTGGTAAAGATGAATCAGCTCTCAGATAATGCTATATCCATAGGTCAAATTCTAAAAATAAAATCATAATGTTATATCAAAGAAGCAGTCAGCTTTTTGTAGAGGCTGCAAAAGTAATCCCTGGCGGCGTTAATTCTCCGGTTAGAGCGTTTAAAGCTGTTGGTGGAACCCCTATTTTTGCAAAAGAGGCAAAAGGGGCTTATTTGTACGATGAGGATGGTAACCGATTGATAGATTATATCAATTCTTGGGGGCCAATGCTTTTGGGACATGCTTTTGAACCGGTAGTGAATGCGGTTATTGAAAAAGCAAAAAAAGGAACTTCTTTTGGGATGCCTACGGCTTTGGAAACGGAAATTGCGGCACTTGCAGTTTCGATGGTTCCGAATATCGATAAAATACGTTTTGTGAATTCCGGAACTGAAGCTTGTATGAGTGCTATTCGATTGGCTCGCGGTTTTAGTAAAAGAGATAAGATTGTAAAATTTTCAGGGTGTTATCACGGTCACTCCGATTCGTTCTTGATTCAGGCAGGAAGTGGGGCTATCACTTTTGGCTCTCCGAATAGTCCTGGAGTTACTGCTGGCACGGCAAAGGATACGCTGTTGGCACGCTATAATGATTTGGGCAATGTGAAAGAATTGTTTGAAGCAAATAAAAATGAAATAGCAGCTATAATTATAGAGCCTGTTGCGGGTAATATGGGATGTATTCCTCCTGCAAATGGGTTTTTGGAAGGTTTGCGCCAACTTTGTGATGAAAATGGGGCTTTGCTTATTTTTGATGAAGTAATGACGGGATTTCGCTTGGCAAAAGGTGGTGCTCAGGAATTGTTTGGGATAAAGGCAGATATTGTGTGTTTTGGAAAAGTGATCGGAGGAGGTTTGCCGGTTGGAGCCTTTGCTGCCCGAAATGAGATTATGGATTATCTGGCGCCAGTAGGGCCGGTTTATCAAGCGGGGACTCTGTCTGGAAATCCATTGGCAATGGCAGCCGGATTGGCAATGTTGCAGGAAATTAATTCGGATGCAGAATTGTTTCAGCGTCTTGAAGAAAAAACAGCCTATTTGGAAAAAGGAACTGCTAAGGTGTTAGCCGATAATAACATAGTGTTTACCATAAACCGTGTCGGTTCTATGATTTCGGTACACTTTGATGCTAACCCGGTTTGTGATTTTCAAACAGCAGCAAATGGAGATAATGAAACTTTTAAAAAGTTCTTCCATGGGCTGTTGAGAGAAGGTATTTATATTGCTCCCTCTGCCTATGAAACATGGTTTATTACTGATGCTTTAACATATGACGATTTGGATTTTACCATTAATGCCATAAATAAAGTTGCTAAAGAACTATAATAAAAAAAACCACCGATCGGTGGTTTTTTTGTTTTGTTATTACAAGTAATAAATAATTATTTCTTTTCTTTAACCGTAGTTGTTGCGGCAGTTTCTGATCCAATTAGCTGCGCGTAAATCTCTTTGTTTTTTTCTAAGGCGGTGATTTGATCGTTTGTTAAAGAAGCTTTCATTTTGGCGTCGACTGTATGTGTTATTTGACTTCTTTTTGCAGGAGTCATGTCAGGAGCATTCAAGTCTTTATGTTTTTTTACAAAAAGGTTATAGATAGCATTTTGCATGTTGCCTTCAATAGGAATAACTGACAGTAATAATTCAAGATCTTTCTTAGCACTTTTTTTGAATTCAATTGATTTGTCTTGCGCAGACGCATTTATTGAAAAGGCAAAAAACAAAACAAAAAGAGTAATTATTTTTTTCATAATTTTTTATTGTAGTTTATGGTTATAGATCCCAAAACTAAATAAAAATATACAAAATCCAAAACTTTAGTGAAATAATTGCTTGTCTAGTGTTTTTTGTGATATCTATTTTTTTTCTGCTCCCGCATTTGTGTCATTCTTTTTTCTTTTAATTCTTCCCATTTTTCCATCTGTTTTTCAGACAAGATTTTTTTCATATCCGCTTTAAAAGCGATTTTGTCATCCAGCATTTTGTTCTTCATGGCAAATAACTCATCGCTGGTCAGTTTTTTATCAGAATCTTTCATTGCCTGGTGTTTTGCCTTGGCTTCTTCTCTTTTTTTGTTCTGTTCTGTTAAAAGGTTTTTTAAGTTTTTTTGCTGTTTATCGTTAAGATCAAGTTCTAGAGTCATTTTCTTAACCTGTAATTCCGTTTTTTGTTCCAGGGTAAATTCTTCATGCCTCATTTTTCGATCCTGTGCAAAAGCTGTCAATGAAATCATCATTACAACTGCTATAATTACGTTTTTCATCGTTTATGATTTTTTGTGTTACAGCTATAGGACAATCAGGAAGTGTAAAGGTTTAATCTGAAAAATAAAAAGGAGCTCAAAATGAGCTCCTTATATATTAAGTTTTGCAATTGTTGTTACTCTTTTAAGGCGACAATTTTACTGTCACCATTTATGCTTACTGAAGTTAATCCGTGCTGAGCTAATGTTTTCATTGCTTTGTCCCATTTCTTACCGCTAAGTGCCACTCTGATTTTAAGTTCTGACAATTCCATGGTGTTGTTGTGTTTTTGAAGTAATTCCACGATCAACTTTTCTTCTGCTTCCAACTCAATCTGAATTGCTTTTTTCTCCGGGCGCATTTGAGGGAAGAATAATACTTCCTGAATTGATGGGTTGTTGGTAAGGAACATAATTAAACGATCCATCCCTATTCCTAATCCGGATGTTGGAGGCATGCCGTATTCCAATGAACGTAGGAAATCTTCATCGATAAATTGTCCAGCCTCGTCATCACCTCTTTCAGATAAAGCTAATTGCGCTTCAAAACGCTCTCTCTGATCAATCGGGTCATTCAATTCGGAATATGCATTTGCGATTTCTTTTCCGCATACCATCAACTCGAAACGCTCGGTTAATTCCGGATTGTCGCGGTGTGATTTGCATAATGGCGACATTTCTTTCGGATAATCCGTGATGAAAGTCGGCTGAATGAAATTTCCTTCGCATTTTGCTCCGAAAATTTCGTCTATCAGTTTTCCTTTACCCATGGTTTCGTCTACTTCGATGCCCATACCTTTAGCAGCTTCGAAAATTTCTGCTTCTGATTTTCCTGAAATATCAAAACCGGTAAATTGTTTGATGGCATCGGTCATGGTAACTCTCGCATATGGCGCTTTGAAACTCACTTTGTGCTCACCGAAAGTAGCATCAGTGGTTCCGTTTACCTGCATCGCGCAGTATTCCAATAGGTTTTCAGTGAATTCCATCATCCAGTTGTAGTCTTTATAGGCTACATATATCTCCATGGCAGTAAATTCCGGATTGTGAGTTCTGTCCATTCCTTCGTTTCTGAAGTTTTTAGAAAACTCATAAACCCCGTCAAAACCACCTACGATTAGTCTTTTTAAGTACAATTCGTTCGCGATTCGCATGTATAAAGGAATGTCCAATGAATTATGGTGCGTAATAAACGGACGTGCTGCTGCTCCGCCCGGAATCGATTGTAAAATCGGAGTTTCCACTTCCATATAGCCTGCTTCGTTAAAGAAGGTACGCATGGCAGTGAACAACTTGGTTCGCTTCATGAAAACTTCTTTCACCTGTGGGTTCACCACCAAATCCACATAGCGCATACGGTAACGCAATTCCGGATCGGTAAACGCGTCGAAAACATTTCCTTCCTCATCCATTTTTGGTAATGGCAACGGGCGTAATGTTTTGCTCAGGAACGTAAAGTTGGAAACGCGAATACATTTTGCGCCAACTTGAGTAGTGAACAATTCGCCTTCAATTCCGATGAAGTCACCTAAATCGGTCAGTTTTTTGAAAACGGTGTTGTAAAGGGTTTTGTCTTCTCCTTCACAAATTACATCACGGTTAAAATACGCCTGAATTCGGCCTTCGCTGTCCTGAAGTTCTGCAAACGAGGCTTTTCCCTGATCGCGAACACTCATTAATCGCCCTGCTACAACAACCTTCTTGCCTTCTTCAAAAGCGTCCTTTATCTGCTTCGACGTGTGGTTAACGGGAAACAAATTAGCTGGATACGGATTGATGCCAAGTTCTCTCAACTTGCCCAATTTTTCTCTTCTGATGATTTCTTGTTCTGAAAGTTGCATAATTCTTATGTATTTTAAGGGTGCAAAGATAGGTATAATTTGAAAATGAGGCAATTTGAAAATCAATCAATTTTAATGTCTTAGTCTGGATGCTCTGCTACTGTCTTTAATCCGCTTTCTGAACACTTCAATCTGATGACTGCTTTTTGTTGATTTTTTTGAAGCAGAATGGCTTGGGGTCTTTCTGCAATCCATGTTCCTGCTGTTCGCTGTATCTTCTGCGGACACTTCGCGTTGTTTCGTGTCTGCAAAAGGATGCCGCTCCCATCAGGGCTATTTAGGAAACTATTTTGTACTTTTGGGGAAATTTAAAAAAATGAAAAAAGGGACCTTATTGCTGCTTTTGTTTTTTGCACTTTCGCTTACCAGTTGTGTTGTTACGGAAAGTGTCGGCTTTAATGCGAACGGTTCAGGTAAAATTAATTATAGGTTTGATATGTCCAAAGTCATGACCATGCTTGGAAAAGAAATGGGAGGTATGGGGACAGAATTGGCTAACGGAAAGTCGAAAGATATTGATACTACTTTTACAATGGCTTCTGTATATGAAATGAAAAAAGACAGTATTGCTAAGTTACCGAAAGAGCAGCAGGACAAAATCAAAAAGATGGAGAAGTTTACCTGTCATATGGTGATGAATGATAAAGATGGAACTTTTGTTTTTGACTTGTATTCCGATTTTAAAAACATAGCCGAATTCCAGGAGATGGTTTCTCCCATGAATACGCTTTCAGATATTAATCCGGCGGGGAATAACGTGGCGTCGGGCGTCATGCCAAAGAATGATGGTGTGACAAGTTATGTTTTCGACGGGAAAAAGTTCAGTAAAAAAGTTTCGGCAAAATCAAAAGATGAAATCAAATCGGAATATGTGAAAGGATTGGAGAAGGAAGGAGTGAATGGAACAGAAGCGGAAGCGTTGTCAAATCAGATGGCGCAATCGATGGAAATGATTTATGGAGAGTCAGATTATGTTATGGAAGTCAGTTTTCCGAAAAAGGTTAAAAAAGTTTCGGTGCCCAATGCTAAAATCAGCGATGATAAAAAAAAGGTGTCAATAACTTATCCGATGAAAGAATACATGGAGAGTAAGAATTTGAACTTTGAAGTTGAATTAGAATAAATGGTTATGAATAAGAAAGTACAGTTGCAGGATTTGGGTAAGAAAGATTATAAAGTTACCTGGGATTTTCAGGAAGAATTGTTTGCGGATATTGTTTCGCGAAAAGTAGCCAAAAGAGAAAATCCGGAAATCGTCACGCCAAATCATTTTTTGTTTGTCGAGCATCCGCATGTATATACGTTAGGGAAGAGCGGCGATTTGTCTAATTTGCTTTTAAATGAAAAACAATTGGCTGAAAAGGGGGCGACTTTTTATAAAATAAATAGAGGTGGGGATATTACTTATCATGGTCCTGGTCAAATTGTAGGGTACCCAATTCTTGATTTAGAAAATTTTTTTACAGATATTCATAAATACCTTCGCCTATTGGAAGAAGCTATAATTCAAACATTAGCCGAATACGGTCTGCAATCAGAAAGGAGCGAGGGTGAAACCGGAGTTTGGTTGGGTGTCGGAACTCCGTTTGCAAGGAAAATTTGTGCCATGGGAGTTCGTGCTTCCCGTTGGGTGACCATGCATGGTTTTGCTTTAAATGTAAATGCTGATTTGGGATATTTTGATAATATTATTCCTTGTGGTATAAAAGGTAAGGCGGTGACTTCAATGCATGTTGAGCTTGGAAGATCTGTTGATGAAAATGAAGTGAAACAAAAAATAGTGAAACACTTTGCAGAGCTGTTCGAGGCGCAGATGGTTTAGTGGTTTCAGGTTTGATTAAAAAAACAAAAGACAATTTTTTTTGGTTGTAAAAGGTAGGAGGTCTTCTTGACTTTTGCTTCTCCCTTCTTTTTTTAAAATTCAAGCTTCAGTTGTTCTGGTAATAAGCGGAATGACATTCTGTGATATTTGGTTACTCCATATTTAAGAATGGCCTCCCTGTGTTCTGCGGTAGGGTAGCCTTTATTTTTTTTCCAGTTGTACATCGGAAATTCTTCGTGGATTCTGTCCATATATTCGTCTCTGTGTGTTTTGGCTAAAACAGATGCAGCAGCAATGCTTAAGTATTTGCTGTCTCCTTTAACAATACAGCTGTGAGGTATGTTGTTGATGGGTTTGAATCGGTTTCCGTCTACAATAATATATTTAGGTGTTGGATTTAAATTGACTATGCATTCCTGCATGGCTTTGATGGAAGCGTTCAAGATGTTGATCTTGTCGATAATTATGGGTTCCAGATGTATAACCTTGTATGAGATAGCTTCCTGTTCGATAATAGGTTTGAGTTTTTCTCTTGTTTTTTCTGAAAGTTGTTTGGAGTCATTCAGCAGATCTAAGGTAAAGTCTTCCGGAAGAATAACGGCTGCAGCTGTAACTGGTCCGGCTAAGCAGCCACGGCCTGCTTCGTCTGTTCCGGCTTCTGGGAAAAAGTCTGAGAAATTTCTGAATAACATTTTTTAGGTTTTTGCAAAAATACAAAAAAGTAGATCGATTGTTGTGATGTTTACGGTCTATGTATTAGTTTCTTCGCTATTTTGTTTTTATTTCATAAAATATTTAACAAGTGTTAAATAGTATAATTCTGTAGTAATATTTGGTTATTTAAGAAATTATTAAGAAGTTTGCGAAATAACTAACTCAAATAAATTCAGTATGAGATCGAAGTTTAAATGGATTTTTGCGCTATTGCTGGCGTTTTCAATGCAGTTTTCCTTCGCACAGGAGAAAACTATTACTGGTACAGTAACCGAAGGAGGGTTGCCATTGCCAGGTGTAAGCGTTGTTGTTAAAGGTACAACTCGCGGAACACAAACAGACATGGATGGTAATTATTCCATCAAAGCTAAAACCGGCGAAGTTTTAGTGTTTACTTTCATTGGTATGAAAGAATCTACGATGACAGTTGGGTCATCAAACAAAATGAATGTTGCTATGGCTGCAGAGTCTACAACATTAGAGAATGTTGTTGTTACTGCTGTTGGTATTAAAAAGAGAGTAGATGAAATTACTTCTTCCAGTCAGCAAGTAAAAGCAAAAGAGTTAACTCAGGCAGCTAACCCGAACGTTGTTCAGTCATTGGCGGGTAAAGTGTCTGGTTTACAAATTAATACTACAAACACTGGAGTTAATTCAACTACTCGTATTGTGTTGCGTGGTAACCGTTCAATTACAGGTAACAACCAGGCTTTGGTTGTAATTGATAATGTTATCTCGACTGCGGGTGTTTTACAATCATTGGCTCCGGATATTATTGAGTCGACAAACATCTTAAAAGGAGCACAAGGTGCTGCGTTATATGGTGAGTTGGGTGTTAATGGTGTAATCATTGTTACAACTAAAAAAGGAGCTAAAAGCGGTAAATTGAATGTGAGTGTTAACTCTGCAATTGACTTCGAAGAGGTTTCTTTTGTTCCGCAAAGACAGAGACGTTATGGTCAAGGTTGGAACGGACAACACGTTACTTATGAGAACGGTGGTTGGGGAGCAGAGTTTGATGGCATGATCAGATCAGTAGGTATGCAACAAGCTGATGGTTCTTATATCATGGCTCCTTATGCTTCAATTAAAGACAATATCAAGGAATTCTTCGAAACTGGTACTATCATGCAAAATGGTGTGTCTATCAGTGGAGGTACATTAGAAGATGGGTATGCTTTGATGTCAGCTAACAACCAGAAAACAGAATTCGTAGTTGATGGTGATGAGTTGAACAGAAGTACATTCTCATTCAAAGGAGGAAGAAAATTCGGTAAATGGACAGTAGAAGGAAACGTTGTTTATGTGACTCAAAGAACAGAAACTACTTCTTCAGCCTTATTTACAGATTTATTGCAAACAGCTTCTAACATCCCGGTAGAGCGTTTTGAGCATTCAGGAAATGAGGGTCACTGGACTTCTTACTATAATAACCCTTACTGGTTAAGAGATAATGTTCGTAATACTAACAGATCTGATTATTGGACTGGTATTGCTTCATTAAACTATGAATTTAATAAAAATATCAACATTAACTATGTAGCAAACGTTCAGACTACTGCGGCTAACTCAATGTCACATACAAATGGTTATGTTGATTTAATTCAAGTTGGAGGAGGTAATCAGACTATCGTTTCTACTTTTGATTCAAGTAATTCAAACTCAAGAAGATACTATGGTGATTTGTTGATTAACTTTGATTATATGTTGACTGAAGATCTTAGTTTAAAAGCTAACATCGGTAACAATATTCAGGATGTGTACTCTCAGTCTACTAGTGTTGGAGGGGATAACTTGACTATTCCAGGTTTATACAATATTTCTAACGTAACTGGAGAGGTGAGAAGATCTAATGGTTTCACTAGACAGAGAAGATTTGCGTTTTTTGCTAACGTTGATTTAGGATATAAAGATTTCTTAAACATCAACTTAACAGGAAGAAATGACTGGAACTCTGCAATGGTGGAAACTCCGAAAGATAATTATTTCTATCCGTCTGTTGGGGTTTCGTTCATTCCTACAAAACTTGATTTCTTAAACAATAACAAAGTTTTGAACTATTCTAAGATTTATGCTAACTACATTGTTGTAGGTAATACTTCAGCTGTAGATGCTTATGGAACGAATGATCTTTACGGACCGTCTACAGGATATCCATTTGGAGCATTAAACTCTTTCACTTATACTCAGACTCCGATTGATAAAGATATCAAACCTGAGTTTATGTCAACTTTCGAGATTGGTGCTAATTTCGGATTCCTTAATGACAGAATTACTTTAGAAGGTGCTTACTACAACACAAAAACTGATGATTTGATCACTAGAAGAAGCGTTTCTGCTGCTTCAGGACTTACAAGTGTGTTGGCTAACGTAGGTGAAATGACAACTAATGGTTTTGAAATCGAATTAGGTTTCGCGCCTGTTAGAAATGATAAATTTGCTTGGGAAAACAGAATCTCTTATTCTCATTCTAAATCAGTTGTAGATAAAGCGGCTCCAGATGCAAAATCAATCGCATTGGTTAACTTCTCTGCAAATAGTGTAGGTATCTTTGCTGACGAAGGAGAAGAGTTTCCTTTAATTAAAGGTATTGCTTATCAAAGAGATGATCAAGGTAGAGTAGTTATCGATCCTAGTACAGGTAATCCTCTTAGAACTGGGGAGTACAAAAAATTAGGAAAAGCTACACCTGATTATATCATCAACTACAATGGTTCATTGGAGTACAAAGGAATCCGTTTAGCTGCTGTAATGGACTACAGAACAGGACACCAAATTTGGGCTGGAACTAAAGACTGGTTATCTTGGTCAGGTCACTTAGTAGAATCTGCTGAAGGAGGTCGTACAGGATTTATCTTCCCTAACTCAGTTGTTGATACAAATGATGACGGACAATATGAGCCTAACAATACTGTTGTTACTGGAGGAAATACATATACTTCTTATTTGAACTATTTCTCTAACGAGTACAGAGCAGTAACTGAAAATATGGTTTTAGATGCTACAGCATTTAAAATTAGAGAGTTGTCTTTAAGCTATGCTTTGCCAATTAAAATGATTGAAAGAGCTGGTTTAACTTCATTACGTTTTGGTGTTAATGCAAGAAATCCTTTGACTGTATTGCCTAAAGAAAACAGAGGATACCATGATCCAGAGCAGTCTAGATCTAGTGGGAATGATCAAGGTTTGGCAGTTACAGGTCAATATCCAGCAACTAGAACTTTTGGTTTCAACGTTAACCTAACTTTTTAATTGAAGAAAAATGAAAAGAATTAAATTTATATTACCGTTAATAGCTGGTTTTATGCTATTTTCTTGTAGTGATTATTTGGATATAAATAAATCTCCAAATAATGCTGACGGAAACTCAGTTACACCTGATTTATCCTTAGCTGCTGCGCAGTCTGATTCTTATAGAAACTTGACAAGACGTATGAATGAGTATGGTAACGTATTCATGAATAACTGGGGTGCAAACGTAAACTCTTTCACTGGAGGATATGCTGAAGAATTTGGAATCTTTGTGAGTAACAATTTCTATGATGATATCTGGGATGGTGTATACAGAGGAACTGGTTTGTACACTAAGATTATTAATCACCCTGCTCAAGGATATGATAACCACAAAGCAATTGCAAAAATTTGTAAAGCTTTCTATTTCCAATATTTAGTTGACCTTTATGGTGATGTGCCATATTTTGAGGCTCATCAAGGTGTGAATAATGCGACTCCTAAATATGATGATGATCAAGCAATTTACAGGGATTTAGTAAAACAGATAGACGACGCAATCCAAACGATTCAAAATCCGGTTGCTGGAACTAGAGCTGTAGGTACTGAAGATTGTATCTTACGTGGTGATATGGATGGTTGGGTTAGATTTGCCAACACATTGAAATTAAGAATTTTATTGAGACAGTCTGAGTTGACTGATCAAGATACTCTTGATTACTTAGCTTTAGAATTTCAGAAATTGGAAGGTGCTCTTTTCGTAGAAGCTGACGTTTTGATTAATCCTGGATATTCAAGCGGAAGTGATTCAAGACAAAATCCTTGGATGAATTTAATGGTTGAATTAAAGAAAAATTCAAGTAATCAATTTGTATACAGAAATGCTTTCAATTTCAGAAGAGCTTCTGCACATATTGCTGGTCAGTTAAATGCTACTCAGGACGGAAGAAGATCTAGAATCTTTGCTCCTGTTACGGGAAGTGATATCACTGGTGTTATACAGGGAGATCAATCAGCTCTAAACCAAGGAGGTACAGCGCCTCTTGCGATTTCTTCGTTAGGTCCAGGCTTAGTGAAGGATAACTCTCAAGACGGGTACATGATGTTACGTGCTGAAAGTTTGTTGTTGCAGGCTGAAGCTGTACACAAAGGGTTTTTAACAGGTAATGCTCAGACTTTGTTTAATCAGGCTATTACCGCTTCTTTTACGACTTTTGGAGCAACTGGTTCTGGTGCTTATATTACAAATGTTAATACTATTGTTGGTAAAGGATACGGTGCTCCGGGAGCTACATTGGATGAGCAATTGGAGGCTATTTTCTATCAAAAAGACGTTGCTTTAAATGGTATCAATGGTGCTGAAATCTTTATCGAGTATACAAGAGCTCGTAAAAACGGAAATCCATTGATTGACGAAAATATTCCAATGCCGTTAAATTCAACTACACCAACAGACAAAAAACCACGTCGTTTAATGTATCCTATTTCTGAATACGCTAGTAATAGTGCTAACGTACCTGTTCAGACTATTTCGGATGCATACAACACGGCTCCGTTCTGGTTTAAATAATATTTAAATAAAACTTAGTAATTATGAAAAAGTTAATGTCTTTAATTGTCCTGGCAACACTTGGATTTGCTTGTACTGATGATGATATCAGATCAGAGCATGTTCTTAATCAAGGACCTAAAATTGTTGGTTTTGCTAAATCAACTCAAAATATTGCTTATTTTGAAGACCTTGGTGTTCAAGAGAACAACGTTCAGGTTGCACTTATAGGACGTGGCGATGGTACATACCCTACATCTCCTTTGGAAGTGACATATGAGGTAGATTTAGTGAAATCAACAGCTCTTGAAGGAGTGGAATTCGAATTTGCTGATGATAGTCGTAAAGTTACGATTCCTGCTGGAGGTTCTTTTGTTAACCTTCCTCTTTTGGTAAACACTGGCGCATTAAACCCAACTCAAAAAACAGAATTGTATTTGAATTTGACTTCAACAACTAATGCGGTGCTTGGTGCTCAATATTCTACAATAAAAGTTGTTTTTGTTGGTTGTGATACGGCCTTGGAAGGTCCTTATGCTTATGGGTCAGTTCCGGTTACAATAACTAAGCTTACTCCGAATACTTACCATTCAAATTATTTCCCACCGTTTACTACAAGATATTTCTTTGATTTCTCGGACGTTTGTGGTGATTTAGAAATTATTGATTGGCAATTCCAAGCAAGTAATGCTATTACCGGTCCTGACGGAGGTCCAGGTACAGGATTTGTTGAAGACAACGGAAACCTTACTTTTGAAAATATTAATGTTGCTGGTGTAGCTGGCTATGTTAATAGAACTTGGACTTTAGTCAGACAATAGTTTTAATTTTTTAAATTATTTATATGAAAAAGACACTTAAATATAACTTTTTGTTTGCAGCTGCTGCAATAGGCTTGTTGGCATCATGTGATCAGGAAGATGATTCTACTCTTGTTCAAGGGTATAAGCCGACAATAAATATCGATAATACTCAATTTTCAGTTGCTGAAGGAGAAGATGTTACTATCAACCTTTCGACAAACGATCCATTTTATAAGACAATGGAAATGAAAATTGAATTGGTTGGAGGTAACGCTACTTTCAGAGACTATACAGTTGACGGTGATGGTGATCCTGCAACAAGCGAAGAAACTGGTGTTGATGATGGTATGGGAGCTATTGGGCACAAATTGTCCTTCCCTGCTTATGCATCGGACTATTCGTTTACAATCCAGCCAATAATTGATATGCTTCCTGAGGGAACTGAAACAATGAAATTGAGACTGTATTCAGCTGCTAATTCAAATGGTATTATCGATCAGGTAATCACCATTAATGTTGCAAACTACGCAAGCAATGATGTTGCTGTAGAATTGGATTGGACTCATACTACTGCTGACGCTCATGGTACTCTTGTAGGAGGAACTTACATCGGAACTGATGGTAAGGAACATGATTTTGCTGATTGGGATTTCGATTTCTATGTGTTTGATACTGATAACCCTACAGCTACTTCACCAGAATATACTGGTGGTGCCTCTGCAACAGGTGATGCTCCTGAAAAAGCTCTGTTATTAGAGACGGACTTGGTAGATGGTGATTACTATGTTTTTGTTGACTTTTTTGCAAGAGGAACAGCTCCAGCAAAAAAATTCCAATTTGATATTAATCTGAATGTTGCTAAAGTAGGTGTGTGGAATTACTCACTGCCATTAAAATACTTTAGTGATAGCCCACTTACAGGTGCTCCTGTAGCTAAGATTACAAAAACCGGAACTACTTACACTTTAGTTGATTATACTACAAATGAAGTGTTGATTACTGGAAAAATGTCAGATCTTACTTCGACAATCAGAACTTTCAAAAAAATGAAGAGAAATTAATTCATTCTCTGAAATTCTTAAAAGCCCCACTTCGGTGGGGCTTTTTTTATTTGAATAATTTATACAAATCTGATTACCTTTGTCGTCTAATCAAAATTTATGAAACAAGGGTTATTCTGTTTGTTATTTTTATTTTCGATTTCCTTTTCTGCTTTTGCACAGGATGATGATTTGAAGTTAGAAAAAAAAGGTGCTAATGACATTGCGGAAAAAAAAGCAACCGTTGATTTATACAAAATCATTTCTATAGAAAAAGATACGACTATAGTAGATACGTCGCTTACTATAAAAAGAGAATATAAATTCAATTATTTGCGTAAAGATATTTTCGGACTATTGCCTTTTCTTAATGAAGGACAAACGTACAATACGTTAGATTTCGGGTTGACCCATTTTAATCCATTTCCTGAATTTGGATTCCTGGCCAAACATTTTAATTATCTTGAAGTTCGTGATATCAATTATTATAATCTCCCAACTCCATATTCGGATTTGTATTATAAATCGGTTATGGAACAAGGTCAAAACCTAGATGCCTTTGTTTCTGCCAATGTAGCTGAAAATCTGAATTTCGCAGTTGGCTATAAAGGGCTTCGTTCATTGGGAAAATATCAAAACCAACTTGCAAGTACAGGTAACTTAAAATTGATTTCAAGTTACAATACAAAGGACAAACGTTATTTTCTTAAAGCCCACATGACCGCGCAGGACATGCTGAATCACGAAAATGGCGGAATAAAAGTACTTTCCCAATTTGAAAGCGGTGATGATTTGTATCAGGAACGATCACGAATTGATGTGAATTTCTATGATGCACAATCGATTTTAAATGGTAAACGTTTTTTCGTGGATCACTCGTTTAAGCTAAATAAGAGTCCGAGCAGTGTAGTGTTAAATCACCAGTTTAACTATGAGTATAAATATTTCGAGTTTTCCATGACAGCTCACGAGCGTTTTGGTGAGAGTTATACGTCTTTCATAAATAATAAGACGCGCTACAATCGTATGTATAATAAGTTTGGTGCTGCCTACTCGCATAAAACTTTCGGTGACTTTAATTTCTTTGTTGAAAATTATCAATACAATTATTATTACTATAGAACTGTCGTGCAAGATTCTGGAGCTTTTGTTCCGAATGCAATTAATGATAAAATCAACACTTGGGGTGGTCAGTATGTCTATATTAAAGGCAAATGGAAAGGAACATTCTTAGTTTCCAACTCGATTACCGATCAATCTCTTGCGAATCTTGATGCCAACATTCGGTACACGCTGAATGAAAATAATGTTTTCTCATTCAGGTATCAAAACATGAATAAGTTACCGAACCTGAATTATGTTCTTTATCAAAGCGATTACAAAGAATACAATTGGTTCAATAGTTTTAAAAACGAAAAAATCAATAATATTGAGGTAGAAGCAAAAACAAAATGGTTCGAAGCTTCAATGCAATATTCTGTTTTAAATGATCATTTGTATTTTGTCAACGAAAACCCAACCTATAACGAAGAGGGAATCGCCAACCAACTTATTGTAAAACCTTATCAATACGACAAAACAATCAACTATTTATCCATTAAGGCCGGCAATGAAATCAAGGTGGGTAAATTTGGTTTAGACAATACATTCCTGTTTCAACAGGTACAGCAATCGGATAATATTTTAAATGTGCCTCAGTTTACAACCCGCAATACTTTGTATTTCAATGATTATTTCTTTAAAAAAGCATTGTATTTACAAACGGGTTTCACGTTCAGCTATTTTACGAAATATAAGGCCAACGATTACAATCCGTTGTTAGGTGAGTTTTACATCCAAAACCAAAAAGATGTTGGCGGTTATCCTGTGTTTGATTATTTTCTTAATGCTAAAATCAGAACCTTTAGGCTTTTCTTTAAGGCAGAACATATTAATTCTAGTATGACGGGGTATAATTTTTACACCGCACCAAATTATCCTTACCGTGATTTCATGATCCGCTTTGGTGTTGTTTGGAATTTCTTCAGTTAATTTTTGAAGCGAATAGTTCGGGCTTATTTGGAAACCATTTTCCCGCTGTCCGTTCTATCCATCTCGTAGAAAAAACGAGATGGGATGCCACTCCCATCGGGGCTATTGGGTAAGCCTTTTTTCCTTTTGGAAACCTGGTTTAAATCAATATCTTTATGGCGCTCAAAATCCAAGGCAGTAAATTATAAATAGAAATGAAATACGCAAATAATATATTGGAAACCATTGGGAATACACCCATGGTAAAATTGAACAAAATAACTTCTGAAATAGATGCTCTTGTATTGGCTAAAGTAGAGTATTTTAATCCCGGTCATTCGTGTAAAGACCGAATGGCACTTAAAATGGTCGAGGATGCAGAGGCAGATGGCCGTTTAAAGCCAGGGGGAACCATCATTGAAGGTACTTCCGGAAACACAGGTATGGGATTGGCTTTAGCAGCAATTGTGAAAGGCTATAAACTGATATGTGTTATCACGGACAAGCAGTCCAAAGAGAAAATGGATATCTTGCGTGCTGTAGGCGCTAAAGTAGTAATCTGTCCTACTGATGTGGAGCCAAATGATCCGCGTTCCTATTATTCGGTGTCCAAACGCTTAGCTGAAGAAACTCCGAATTCTTGGTACGTTAACCAATATGATAACTTATCAAATACTCAGGCTAACTACGAGCAAACCGGACCGGAAATATGGGAGCAGACTGATGGTAAAGTTACACACTTTATAGTAGGTGTAGGAACTGGTGGCACAATCTCAGGGGTGGCTAAATTTTTAAAAGAGAAAAACCCGAATATTAAAATTTGGGGAGTGGATACCTATGGTTCTGTTTTTAAAAAATACAAGGAAACCGGAATCTTTGATGAGAATGAAGTATACTCGTATGTAACTGAAGGAATCGGTGAGGATATCTTACCACAAAACGTAAACTTCGATTTGATTGACGGTTTTACAAAAGTTACCGATAAAGATGCGGCCGTTTACACCCGTAAATTAGCTTTAGAAGAAGGTTTGTTTGTTGGGATGTCTTCCGGGTCAGCTATCAAAGGTTTGCTACAGTTAAAAGATGAATTCGGGCCGGACGATGTGGTTGTCGTATTGTTCCATGATTCAGGATCGCGTTACGTTGGTAAAATTTTCAACGATGACTGGATGCGTGACAGAGGTTACCTTGAAGATGAGATTACCAAAGCAGAAGATTTGATCAAAGAACATATTGACAAACCTCTTGTGGTTGTCCGTACAGAGGAGTTGGTTTCTCATGCAATTGACCGCATGCGCAAACACAAGATTTCGCAAATCCCGGTTATCGACGTAAACGGGTTTGTAGGTTCAGTAGATGAAACGGATTTGTTCCAAAGTTATGTGGCGGATAAAAATGTAGCCGATAAACCAATCCGCGAAGTTATGGGGGCTGCTTTCCCGATTGTGAAATTAGGAACACCGGTTGAAGAAGTTTCTAAGTTAATCAATAAAGATAATCAGGCAGTGTTGGTTGATTTAGGAAACGGAAAACACCATATCATTACCAAACACGATATTATCAATTCGATAAAATAATTAAAAATAAAAAAGCCACTGTTATTCAGTGGCTTTTTTATTTTTAATTTCCAATCAATACTCCGGAAACATTCCAGGCGCTAAACCCAGTTCCTTCAGGAGCGCCTTGAGGTATTTTTACGCGTATAGTATGTTTTCCGGCTTTCAAATCACCTAACTCAATCAGGTTGGGATTGGTTACCATGCCCGGGCACCAATTGGAACGGCTGTAGTCGGAAGAGGATAATCCGTTAGGGAAGTTCCCCGATGCAGGATTAAACAAACGATAAGACCCGCAATCCTGTCTCCACGGAACAAAACTGAAAGTTTCTTTCTCATCCAAAAGAATGGTATTTTTCTTTTGCACAAATTCATCGCCGTTTTCCCAGCCTCCATGTCCAGTAGTGATGTAACGAAGTTTAGCATTCTTAACGTCTTTGTCAAGTGTAAACGCAACTAAAAGTCCGTTGTCATTGTTGAACATTGTTGCGTATTCCTGTCCCGCCATTTCCATGATATTGGTAGTGTTGAAAAGGGGGAGGGTAAAAGTGTTTTTTACAGGTTGATTTTCTTCATTGTGAATGGTAATGTGCATGGAAACTTTATGTCCGCCTTTATCATAGTTTCCGATAAAAGTGCCTACCCAAAGTTCTTTATTGCTGAGCTGAGAATACAACTCTGAGATGTCCTGACGGTAAGGGACTATTTCATGCCACTTTTTATCTTTTAATTCTATATGGTTATACTGTTTGATGCCAAAAGGTGTAAAGAAACGCATCAGTTCAAGTAGCGAGGTATAATCGTCTGTACTTACAACTCCCTGATATTTTTTTCCGTTCCCGTTTTCGTAAATCGGAAGGGTTTTAGCGCCATTTTTTAAACCATCCATGAAAGATACTTTCTCATCCATCGGAATCACAAAAACAGAACCGGTGCGGTCGTAAGCATCTCCGTTGGATTGTTCCGAAACATCCACAAAAATCTGGCTGCCGCTTTTTATCTCAGGGAATTTTATTTTTCTCAGGATGATGGTCCCGTTTGCAAATCGTAAAATACTGTCGTTCGATTTTGAAGCATCCGAAAAGTTGATGACTTCGTTCTCAAAAACTGATATAGCTGTGAAACGGCTTTTCCATAACAAATCGCGATACGTTAATGGATCAACGTTTTTACCGGTAGTAGGGATGAGACTGGAAGTGTTTAGTTTTTTTACTGTTTCTATTTTGGAGGCCGCTACAGTATAATTTCCGTTACGTACCATCTCTAAAACCAATCCAAGGTCTTGTCCTAAAACGGTTGGGGCACCTTTTACTTTTAATTCATCGGTGTACCAAAGTTCTATAGTGTTCGAGTTGATAACGGTTTTTGCTTTTTTGCATTTGTGACCCAAAATTGTTTTGGTGTCTGGTGTTATTTCAAACGATTGTTTGGCTATGGCAACGCTGTCTGTAGTTGATGTTGTCTTTGTCGCAGATAGATTAGCCACCTGAACAAAATTGTTCTTAGGTCGGTTAACAATAGTCTGTTCAAAAGGGAAATCTGCTTTTTTGGTGTTTATTTTTTCGGAAGTTATTACTGTTTGGACGTCATTAGCAAATACCAATATAGGATCCTGATTTTCGATCAGTTTTCCGTTGGAACTTTTTAAATAAGTTATTTTTATTCCGTTAGCCTGTTTGGGCTTGTTTTGTCCGAAGGCTGACAGGAATCCGCAGAAAATCAAAATTGTAAGATTTTTTTTCATTTTTTTATAGAGTTGGTTCACAAAGATAATTTTTTTTCCTACATTCGTTTTTCATTTTATACGCCATGCAGGAAGATTTTTTACACCACATCTGGCAATACAGAAAGTTTGCCTATGAACACTTATATACTTTTAGAGGAGATGAACTCCGTATTCTTCATCCGGGCCATAATCTGAAAAAAGCCGGCCCTGATTTTTTCAATGCTCAGATTTTTATCGGAAATCAAAAATGGGCAGGCAATATTGAAATCCACCTCAAATCTTCCGATTGGTATATCCATCATCATGAAAACGATCCGGCTTATGATGCCGTAATCCTGCACGTTGTCTGGGAACACGATACCGATGTTTTTCGCGCAGATAACACCGAGATTCCGGTTTTGGAATTGCAGCACTATGTGGAGAAGGAAATTCTTGAGAGTTATTATTCTCTTTCCTCAACTAAATCATGGATTTATTGTGAAAAAGATTTAGCTTCTATCGATAGATTCGTCCTAAAAAAATGGCAGGAACGGTTGTTTTTTGATAGGCTCGAACGAAAAGCGCTTCTCATGCATGAACAATTGTTCAATAACAAAAATGATTGGGAAGCAACCTTGTTCTGTTTTCTGGCAAAGAATTTTGGTCTGAATTCCAACGGCGATTCCTTCTTTGCTATTGCTGCTAGCATTCCGTTTTCGATTATGCGTAAGGAAAAAGACGAAGTTAAAAATCTGGAAGCCTTGTTTTTCGGGAGAGCTGGAATGCTGGAAGAAGAAAAACAGGATGTTTATTATAATGATCTGAAGAACCGTTGGTGTTATTTGTCTGATAAGTACCAATTGGATAAAGTTTTTATAGCTCCAGTTCAGTTTTTTAAACTTCGTCCTGATAATTTCCCAACAATCCGTTTGGCTCAACTGGCGCAATTATACCATCAACAGGAGAATTTGTTTTCCAAAATGATGGCTTCAGAATCCGTTTCGGTTTTCTATGGCATTTTTGATGTGAAGGTTTCTGATTATTGGCAGGCCCATTATCAGTTTGATAAAGAAAGTCCGAAGAAACGAAAGGGATTAACTTCTTCCTTTGTGGACTTGTTGATCATTAATACCATCATTCCACTCCGGTTTGCTTTTGAAAAGCATTTGGGGGAAGAAGATGCTGATGATTTGATCGGTTTTTTGGAAGAAATAGAAGCTGAAAAAAATGTCATCATCGATAAGTTTTCAAATTTTGGAATCCGTTCCGAAAACGCTTTTGATTCTCAAACACTGCTACAGTTGAAAAATGAGTATTGCAATGTAAAAAAATGTTTGCAGTGCGAAATAGGTATTGAATTGTTAAAGAAATAATTACATTTGTATTATGGGATTGATAACCAATATACGTCACTTTTTCGAGAAACACGGTTTCGAAGTGTCTTCCCGTTTGGCGGATCGCCTTGGTATGAGAACCACGAGCGTTCGTCTTTTTTTTATTTACATTTCTTTTTTTACTGTCGGACTTTGGTTTGGAGTGTATCTGACACTTGCTTTTTTATTCAAACTGAAAGACATGGTTTATACCAAGCGCAGTTCTGTTTTTGATTTGTAAATCCCTCTATCATGAAAATTACATCTGATTTTAAATACACCCGCGAACAGCGGAGTGGGATCGTTGTGCTTATTTTATTGATGATAATTGTTCAGTTGGCCTATTGCTTTTATTTCTCGGAAATCACTTTTTCAGGTCAATCGGAAAGTAAAGAAGCAAAAGAATGGCTGGCTTTACAGTCGGAAATAGATAGCCTGAAAATTGAAAAGAGCACCGTTAAGTACAAGGTCTATCCGTTTAATCCCAATTTTATTTCTGATTTCAAGGGGTATACGCTGGGGATGTCTGTTGCCGAGATTGATCGTTTGCATAAATTTCGAGAAGGGAATCGATTTGTGAATTCCGCCGCCGAATTTCAAAAAGTTACCATGGTTTCCGATAAACTGCTGGCCAGCATGACTCCTTATTTTAAGTTTCCGGATTGGGTGAAAAATAAAGCTAATCACGATTTCGATTCTCGTTATTCGAAGAAAACAATCGATAAAAAGGCTAAGATAATTGTGGAGGATATTAATATGGCTTCCCAAGAAGATTTGATGAAGGTTTATGGAATCGGTACGGCGCTTTCAGAACGAATTTTAAAAGAACGTGAAAAACTGGGGGCTTTTGTGTCGATGAAACAATTGGATGATGTTTGGGGGCTTTCACCGGAAGTCATTGTAAACATCAATGAGTATTTTTCTGTTTTGTCTTCCCCGAATGTCAAGAAGATTGATGTCAATGAGGCTTCTGTAAAAGAGTTGTCCCAATTTCCGTTTTTTAAATATCATCTTGCTAAGGAAATTGTGACTTACAGAAGCATGCAGGGTACTATAAAAGGGAAAGACGATTTAAGAAAAATTAAAGATTTTCCTATTGATAAAGTTGATATAATTGCCTTATATTTGGCCTTTTAAAACAAATAAACAAACTATTGTAAGATAGTTAAATAATTCCAACTGTATGAATTCATTATACTTTACCGAAGAGCATCAATTATTTAGAGAGAGTTTGCGAGATTTTTTGCAAAAAGAAGTCGTTCCTCATATTGAAAAATGGGAAAAAACTGGGACGATAGAACGATTTATATGGAAAAAATTTGGTGAAATGGGCTTCTTCGGCTTGCGTTATCCTGAGGCTTATGGCGGATTGAATTTGGATTTATTTTACACGGTTATCTTTTTAGAGGAACTGCAAAAAATCAAATCCGGAGGTTTTGCTGCAGCTATGTGGGCGCATACTTATTTAGCGATGACTCATTTAAATGCCGAAGGAGATGAGCGGATTAAACAAGATTATTTAGCGCCAAGTATATCTGGTGATAAAATTGGGGCTTTATGTATTACAGAGCCTTTTGGAGGTAGTGATGTGGCGGGTATGCGTACAACGGCCGTGAAAAGCGGTGACAAGTATATCATTAACGGTTCTAAAACATTCATAACAAACGGAGTTTATGCTGATTATTATGTTGTAGCGGCCAAAACAAATTCAGAACTTGGAAATAAGGGGATAAGTATGTTTTTGGTGGATGCTAATCTGGAAGGAATATCTGCTACTAAACTTGATAAATTAGGCTGGAGAGCATCTGATACAGCCGAAATCGCATTTGATAATGTTGAGATTTCTGAAGAAAATTTAATGGGAGAGGAAGGAAAAGGATTCCCGTACATTATGCAACATTTTGCCTTGGAGCGATTAATTATGGCTATTAATGCACATGCAAGTGCTGAGTATGCAATTGAATACACTTTAGAGTACATGTCGGAGCGCGAAGCTTTTGGAAGAACAATCGATAAGTTCCAGGCATTAAGACATACAATTGTTGAGCATGCAACGGATGTAGAGCATTGTAAATTGTTTAATTATGCTACTGTAGCCCGATTGGATAAAGGGGAATACGTAGTGAAAGAAGCAACTATGGCTAAATTGAAGTCAACAAAAGTGGCTGATGAAACTATTTATAGTTGTTTACAGATGCTGGGAGGTTATGGCTATATGGAGGAGTATCCATTAGCGCGCTTATTAAGAGATAGTCGTTTAGGGCCAATCGGAGGTGGGACTTCGGAGATCTTAAAAGAAATTTTGTCTAAAATGATTATTGATAAGCAGGATTATAAACCGGCTGTAAAACATTAGTAGATTTAATTAAGAGAACAGAAAATAGAAATGAGAGCCAAGATGCAAAAGATTGTGTCTTGGCTTTTTTGTTTGATATTGACTTAAAACAATGATAAAGCAAGGAGATCTATCTATGTTCTTTTCTCTTTGTTCTTTTTTCTTTTTTAATTCAAAATAAAGTTATAGTTTTGCAGCCTAAATGAGAGGAGGTGTCTAAACAATGTTAATTATCCCAATTAAAGACGGAGAAAATATCGATAGAGCATTAAAGCGCTATAAGAGAAAATTCGACAAAACAGGAACTGTTCGTCAGTTAAGAGCACGTCAGGCGTTTACTAAGCCATCTGTGACAAGAAGAGCTCAAATTCAAAAAGCACAATATATTCAAGGACTAAGAGATTCTTTAGAAGCATAGTCTTTTTTGAATAATAATATTACCGTTAGTATATGAAGTTTTTTAACTTTGTGACTAACGGTTTTTTTATGGTTTCTACTCAACAAGCATATTGCGATTATCTTCAGAAAGAGAAAAATTATTCTCATCACACACTTACGGCATATCTTAACGATGTTTCTGAGTTTGAAAAATTCCTCGGCGAACATGATTCAGATGTAACTTTGGAGTCGGTTGATTATTCTCAGGTACGCAGTTGGATTGTTTCTCTGGTGGAAAACGGTATTTCCAATACTTCGGTTAACCGTAAAATATCATCGCTAAAATCGTTTTATAAATTTCTTTTAAAGACGAAGCAGATTGAGGAAAATCCGATTCAGAAGCATAAGTCCTTAAAAACACCCAAGAAGGTGCAGATTCCTTTTTCGGAAAAAGAACTTGAGCTGGTGTTTGAGGAAAATGACTATCCGGATGATTTTGAGGGGATTCGCAATCGGTTAATTATTGAGCTTTTTTATGCTACCGGGATGCGTCGGGCTGAATTGATTGCGCTTGACATGGGAAATTACAGCGCTTACGGCAAAACAATTAAGGTGTTAGGGAAGCGGAATAAGGAGCGGGTTCTTCCGCTTCTTGAGTGTACCGTTGCGTTATTAAATCGTTATATTATTGAGAGAAATCGACTAACTACAATCGCAGATCGCAATTTGTTAATATTGAATAAAAACGGTCATAAAATAAGTGAATCGTTTGTTTATCGATTAATAAATGATTACTTTAGTACTGTCTCTGAAAAAACAAAGAAGAGTCCCCACGTTCTTAGGCACACATTTGCAACCCATTTGCTTAACAATGGTGCCGATTTAAATTCAGTAAAAGAATTGTTAGGTCACGCAAGTTTATCTTCCACTCAAATCTACACGCACAGCAGTTTGTCTGAATTGAAGCGAGTTTATCAAGATGCTCACCCGCGAAACCGAAAATAATTCAAAGTGTAACCAAATAAAAATTTTTATTATGAAGGTAAATGTTCATGCTGTTAATTTTAACATTGACAGAAAATTGGTAGATTTTGTTCAGGAACGATTAGATAAGTTGGAAAAGTATTATGACAGGGTGGTGTCTTCCGACGTTTTCTTGAAGTTGGATAACACGAGTGATAAAGAAAATAAAATAGTTGAAGTGAAGATTATGGTGCCGGGGGATGATTTTATAGTTAAAAAACAAAGTAAGTCTTTTGAGGAGGCGGTCGATTTATCGGTGGATTCTTTGGAGCGTCTTTTGTTGAAGAGAAAAGAAAAAATCAGAGCACATGCTTAAAAAAAATAAAAAAAAAGAGAAAAATTATTTTGATTAAAAAATAAAATCTCTACATTTGCAGTCCGTTAGAAATAGCGGGCTTTTTTTATTGTAGTTGCCGGTGTAGCTCAGCTGGCTAGAGCAGCTGATTTGTAATCAGCAGGTCGTGGGTTCGAGTCCCTCCATCGGCTCTGGTTTTTAAGTAACGAAAAATAAAAGAAGTTGGGGAGATACTCAAGCGGCCAACGAGGGCAGACTGTAAATCTGCTGACTAAGTCTTCGCAGGTTCGAATCCTGCTCTCCCCACAAGCTTTTGATAAGAAGTTGTCTGAAATTTTGCTTACGGGTAATTTTTTCAAAAGTTTGAGTAAGGTAGCGCCTTACGGGATCACCGACCTGGCGGGAGGTAATCCAAATCCTTGCCGGTGTAGCTCAGGGGTAGAGTGCTTCCTTGGTAAGGAAGAGGTCACGGGTTCAAATCCCGTCATTGGCTCAATTTGAATATTTGAACACTAATTATATAACTAAGATTAAATTATTAAATCATGGCAAAAGAAACCTTTGATCGTTCGAAGCCCCATTTAAATATCGGAACTATCGGACACGTAGATCACGGAAAAACTACTTTAACTGCTGCTATTACTAAAGTATTAGCTGATGCTGGTTTATCAGAAGCTAAATCATTCGATCAGATTGATAACGCTCCTGAAGAAAAAGAAAGAGGTATTACTATCAACACTTCTCACGTAGAGTATTCTACAGCTAATCGTCACTACGCTCACGTTGACTGTCCTGGTCACGCGGATTACGTTAAGAACATGGTTACTGGTGCTGCTCAGATGGACGGTGCTATCCTTGTAGTTGCTGCTACGGATGGTCCAATGCCACAAACTCGTGAGCACATCCTTTTAGGTCGTCAGGTTGGTGTGCCTAGAATGGTAGTATTCATGAACAAAGTGGATATGGTTGATGATGCTGAGTTGTTAGAGCTTGTTGAGATGGAGATCAGAGACTTATTGTCTTTCTATCAATATGATGGTGATAACGGACCAGTTGTTCAAGGTTCTGCATTAGGAGCTTTAAATGGTGAGCCTCAATGGGTTGCTACTGTTATGGCGTTAATGGATGCTGTTGATAGCTGGATTGAATTGCCAATGCGTGATGTTGAGAAGCCATTCTTGATGCCAGTTGAGGATGTATTTACAATTACAGGTCGTGGAACTGTTGCTACAGGTCGTATCGAAACTGGAGTTGCTAATACTGGAGATGCTGTTGAAATCATCGGTATGGGAGCTGAGAAATTGACTTCTACAATCACTGGAGTTGAGATGTTCCGTAAGATCCTTGATAGAGGTGAAGCTGGAGATAACGTAGGTTTATTATTACGTGGTATCGATAAAGCTGATATCAAAAGAGGGATGGTTATCATTAAGCCAGGATCTGTTAAGCCACACGCTCACTTCAAAGCTGAGGTTTATATCTTGAAAAAAGAAGAAGGTGGACGTCACACTCCATTCCACAACAACTACCGTCCACAGTTCTACGTACGTACAACTGACGTTACAGGTACTATCTCTTTACCTGCAGGTGTTGAAATGGTTATGCCAGGTGATAACTTAACAATCGATGTTCAATTGTTGAGCCCAATCGCTTTATCAGTAGGTTTACGTTTCGCTATCCGTGAAGGTGGTAGAACAGTAGGTGCTGGTCAGGTAACTGAAATTTTAGACTAATTCATAGTCAATTATAATAAAAACCAGCGGTTCGCTGCTGGTTTTTTAAACAAACGGGCGTAGTTCAAGGGTAGAATAGCGGTCTCCAAAACCGTTGATGGGGGTTCGAATCCCTCCGCCCGTGCAAAAGGAATATACAATGACAAAAGTTGTTAATTACATATCGGAAGCATTTGAAGAGTTAAAGTCAAATGTTGCTTGGCCGGAATGGGCTGAAGTGCAAAAGTTAACTATAATAGTAGCTTTATTTTCTATTTTATTTGCGTTAGCAACTTGGGGAGTTGATTCCGTTTTTGCTAAAGCATTAGGGTTTTTCTTCAATTGGTTGTTAAAAGCTTAATTTTTTTGATATGATTGATAACAATGTCAAAAAATGGTATGTAGTTAGAGCGGTTAGCGGCCAGGAGAACAAGGTTAAAAACTATATTGAAACGGAAATTAACCGTTTGGGTATGGGTGATTATATTTCTCAAGTATTGGTTCCTACTGAAAAAGTAGTACAGGTACGTGATGGGAAAAAGATCAGTAAAGACCGTGTTTATTTTCCTGGGTATGTTATGATTGAAGCTAACTTAACCGGAGAAATTCCACACATCATTAAATCGATTACAGGTGTAATTGGTTTTTTAGGTGAAACAAAAGGAGGAGAAGCTGTACCGTTAAGACAGGCAGAAGTAAACAGAATGCTAGGTAAAGTGGATGAGTTATCTGTAAAGGTAGATCAGGGTGCTATACCATATTCGGTTGGAGAAACTGTGAAAGTAATTGATGGACCTTTCAATGGTTTTAATGGAACTGTTGAGAAAGTAAATGAAGAAAAGCGTAAACTTGAGGTAATGGTGAAGATCTTCGGAAGAAAGACTCCATTGGAATTGAGTTTTATGCAGGTTGAAAAAGTATAATATCGTTACATATATAAATCCACATCAATCGCTTCCAATTGATAGATGTGCTAAATTTTTTTAAAAATGGCTAAAGAAATTAGTAAAGTAGTTAAACTACAAGTTAAGGGAGGTGCCGCGAATCCTTCGCCACCGGTTGGACCTGCTTTGGGGGCTGCTGGGGTTAATATCATGGAGTTCTGTAAGCAGTTCAATGCTAGAACGCAAGATAAACCTGGCAAAGTTTTACCAGTACAAATTACTGTGTATAAAGACAAGTCTTTTGACTTTGTTGTTAAAACGCCACCGGCTGCAATTCAATTATTAGAAGCAGCTAAATTAAAGTCCGGTTCAGGGCAACCTAACCGTAAAAAAGTAGCAAACGTTACTTGGGATCAAATTAGAGCTATTGCTGAAGACAAAATGGCTGACTTAAATGCTTTCGAAATCGAGAAAGCAATGAGTATGGTTGCCGGAACAGCTAGATCTATGGGTATAACAGTATCGGGAACAGCTCCTTTTTAATCCTATAAAGAATTAAGACATGGCAAAATTGACAAAAAAGCAAAAAGAGGCTGCAGCAAAAATTGAGAAGAATAAATTATACTCTTTGAAAGATGCATCTGCATTAATTAAAGAAGTTGCTTCTGCAAAATTTGATGAGTCTGTTGATATCGCAGTTAAATTAGGAGTAGATCCTAGAAAAGCGAATCAAATGGTAAGAGGCGTTGTTACTTTACCTCACGGTACTGGAAAAGATGTTAGAGTATTAGCATTGGTTACTCCGGATAAAGAAGCTGAGGCTAAAGCAGCGGGT
Source organism: Flavobacterium enshiense DK69 (assembly GCF_000498495.1). Classification (GTDB taxonomy): domain Bacteria; phylum Bacteroidota; class Bacteroidia; order Flavobacteriales; family Flavobacteriaceae; genus Flavobacterium; species Flavobacterium enshiense. The sequence goes on from NZ_AVCS01000009.1 coordinate 451,994, forward strand.
GCTGACCACGTAGGTTTGGATGACTATTTACAAAAAATAAAAGACGGTTGGACAGATATTGATGTAATCATCACAATGCCGGCTGTTATGGGTAAATTAGGTCCTTTAGGACGTGTTTTAGGTCCAAGAGGTTTGATGCCAAACCCTAAAACAGGTACTGTAACTATGGATGTGGCGAAAGCTGTTGAAGAAGTTAAAGCTGGTAAAATCGACTTTAAAGTTGATAAAACTGGAATCGTTCACGCTGGAATCGGAAGAATTTCTTTTGATGCTCAAAAAATCACAGAGAACGCTCACGAAATTATTCAAACATTAATCAAATTGAAACCAACTGCAGCAAAAGGTACTTATATTAAGAGTATCCACATCTCATCTACGATGAGTCCTGCAATTGCTTTAGATCCTAAAGCAGTTTAATTGGTAGTTAAAAATTTTTAGTATGACTAGAGAAGAAAAATCAATCGCGATTGAAGATTTAACTGCACAGTTGGCTGGTAGAAATGTTGTTTATTTAGCGGACATTTCTGGACTTAATGCAGATACTACTTCAAACTTAAGAAGAGCTTGTTTTAAAGCTGGTATCAAATTAGAGGTTGTTAAGAATACATTACTTGAAAAAGCAATGGAAGCTTCTGAAACTAACTTCGGTGAATTGACTACAGTTTTAAAAGGAAACACTTCTATATTAATTGCAGATACAGCTAACGCTCCTGCAAAAATCATCAAAGAATTCCGTAAGAAATCTGATAAGCCTTTATTAAAAGGTGCTTACATCAACGACGAGATCTACATTGGAGATAACTTACTTGATTCATTAGCATCTCTTAAATCGAAAGAAGAGGTTATTGGAGAAATCATCGGATTATTACAATCACCAGCTCAAAGAGTTATTTCTGCTCTTAAGAACCAATTCAAAGACGAAGAGGGAGCTGAATAAGTTTAGCACTAATTAATTATTATATTTTACAAATCATTTTAAAAGATAGAAAAAATGGCAGATTTGAAACAATTCGCAGAACAATTAGTTAACTTAACAGTTAAAGAAGTTAACGAGTTAGCAACAATATTAAAAGACGAGTATGGAATCGAGCCGGCTGCTGCTGCTGTAGTAGTTGCTGCAGGTGGAGGCGATGCTGGTGCTGCTGAAGAGCAAACTGAATTCACTGTAGTATTGAAAGATGCTGGTGCTTCTAAATTAGGAGTTGTTAAAGCTGTTAAAGAATTAACAGGTTTAGGACTTAAAGAAGCTAAAGATTTAGTAGATGCTGCTCCAACTAACGTTAAAGAAGGTATTTCTAAAGACGAAGCTGAAGGTCTTAAGAAAGCTTTAGAAGAAGCAGGTGCTGTAGTTGAGCTTAAATAAGCTGACTTAAGTTATAAAAACTAGGTTTAGGCCTTTGAGAGTTTTTCTCAAGGCCTAAACCATTTTGCGTATAATAATTATTTATTAAAAATTTACTTTAAAGATAGTTTGAAATACGTAATATTTTTAATCAATACGAAGAAAGAAAATGAAATTATAACTTTCTGTTCATTTTCGGAGATGTATTGATTATTAAGAAGAAAGTAAAATTATACTGTGTTTTTGCACAAAACTTTTTTTTTAATCAAAATTTTGTCCATTGATGTTAACAAATCAGACTGAAAGATTAAATTTCGCCTCGACGAAAAACATCCCAGACTATCCGGATTTCTTGGATATTCAGGTAAAATCTTTTAAAGATTTTTTCCAATTGGAAACCAAATCTGATGAAAGAGGCAACGAAGGTCTTTACAATACCTTCATGGAAAACTTCCCAATTACTGATACAAGAAATCAGTTCGTATTGGAATTCCTAGACTACTTTGTTGATCCACCCCGTTATACAATTGAAGAGTGTATAGACAGAGGTTTAACGTATAGTGTGCCATTAAAAGCACGTTTGAAACTGTACTGTACAGACCCTGAGCATGAAGATTTTGAAACAATTGTACAGGATGTATATTTAGGTACTATCCCGTATATGACACCAAGTGGTACTTTTGTTATCAATGGTGCAGAGCGTGTTGTTGTATCTCAGTTACACCGTTCACCGGGAGTTTTCTTCGGACAATCTTTCCACGCTAACGGAACAAAATTATACTCTGCCAGAGTTATTCCTTTTAAAGGATCTTGGATTGAATTCGCTACCGATATCAACAGCGTAATGTATGCGTATATCGATAGAAAGAAAAAATTACCTGTTACGACTTTATTCCGTGCTATAGGATTCGAGCGTGATAAGGACATTCTTGAAATCTTCGACCTTGCTGAAGAAATCAAAGTTTCAAAATCAGGTCTTAAAAAATATATTGGTCGTAGACTAGCTGCTCGTGTATTGAACACTTGGCACGAAGATTTCGTGGATGAGGATACAGGAGAGGTTGTATCTATCGAGCGTAACGAAATTATCTTGGATCGTGACACTTTGTTAGATAAAGATAATGTAGAAGAAATTGTTGACGCAAACGTAAAATCGATCTTGTTGCACAAGGAAGATAACAACCAAGCGGATTATGCAATTATCCACAACACCTTACAAAAAGACCCTACAAACTCAGAAAAAGAAGCTGTAGAGCACATTTACCGTCAGTTGCGTAACGCAGAACCGCCTGATGAAGAAACTGCTCGTGGTATCATTGATAAATTGTTCTTCTCTGATCAACGTTATAACTTAGGTGAAGTTGGTCGTTACAGAATGAACAAAAAATTAGGTTTGGATATCCCAATGGAAAAACAGGTTTTGACCAAAGAGGATATTATCACTATCGTGAAATATTTGATTGAGCTTATCAACTCTAAAGCGGAGATTGATGATATTGATCACTTATCAAACCGTCGTGTTAGAACAGTTGGTGAACAATTGTCTGCACAATTTGGAGTTGGTCTTGCACGTATGGCAAGAACTATCCGTGAAAGAATGAACGTTCGTGATAACGAGGTGTTCACGCCAATCGATTTGATCAATGCGAAAACATTATCATCGGTTATCAATTCTTTCTTCGGAACCAACCAGTTATCTCAGTTCATGGACCAAACGAATCCATTGGCAGAGATTACACACAAGAGAAGATTGTCTGCCCTAGGACCTGGAGGTCTTTCGCGAGAGAGAGCCGGATTCGAGGTGCGAGACGTTCACTATACTCACTACGGACGTTTATGTCCGATTGAAACACCAGAGGGACCAAACATTGGTTTGATTTCGTCGTTGGGTGTTTACGCGAAAGTAAACGGAATGGGCTTTATCGAAACACCTTACCGTAAGGTAACTAATGGTACTGTAGATTTAGTTTCAACTCCTGTTTATTTAAGTGCAGAAGAAGAAGAAGGTAAGATGATTGCTCAGGCAAACATCGAAATGGACCAAACTGGTAGAATTACGGCTGAGAACGTTATTGCTCGTGAAGAGGGTGACTTCCCGGTTGTTGATCCGACTGCTGTTCATTATACTGACGTAGCACCAAACCAGATCGCTTCGATTTCGGCTTCGTTGATTCCGTTCTTAGAGCATGATGATGCGAACCGTGCGTTGATGGGATCGAACATGATGCGCCAGGCCGTACCATTGTTACGTCCTGAATCGCCAATTGTTGGAACTGGTCTTGAGCGTCAGGTAGCTACTGATTCCCGTGTACTTATCAATGCAGAAGGAGAAGGAGTTGTTGAGTATGTAGATGCAAACATGATCACTATCAAATACGATAGAACTGATGCAGAGCGTGCTGTAAGCTTCGATCCGGATGAGAAAACTTATCAGTTGATCAAGTTCAGAAAAACCAATCAGAGTACATCTATCAACTTGAAGCCTATCGTTAGGAAAGGTGATCGAGTTGCGAAAGGACAAGTACTTTGTGAAGGTTACGCAACGCAAAACGGAGAGCTTGCTTTAGGTAGAAACCTACAGGTAGCGTTCATGCCTTGGAAAGGGTACAACTTCGAGGATGCGATTGTAATTTCTGAAAAAGTAGTTCGTGATGATATCTTTACTTCGATTCACGTAGACGATTACTCATTAGAGGTTCGTGATACAAAATTGGGTAACGAAGAGTTAACGAATGATATTCCGAACGTTTCTGAAGAGGCTACTAAAGACTTGGATGAAAACGGTATGATCAGAATCGGAGCAGAGGTTAAACCTGGCGACATTCTAATCGGAAAAATTACACCAAAAGGAGAATCAGATCCAACTCCGGAAGAGAAGTTATTAAGAGCTATCTTCGGAGATAAAGCAGGTGATGTGAAAGATGCTTCATTAAAAGCTTCTCCATCATTACACGGTGTGGTTTTAGATAAAAAATTATTTGCGAGAGCGGTAAAAGATAAACGTAAACGTTCTAAAGATAAAGATGATTTAGCGGTTCTTGAAACTCAGTTTGAAGTTAAATTCAACGAGTTGAAAGATAAGTTGGTTGAGAAATTATTCGAAATCGTTAACGGTAAAACGTCTCAAGGTGTAATGAATGATTTGGGTGAGGAAGTATTGCCAAAAGGTAAGAAATACACGCAAAAAATGCTTTACGCTGTAGAGGATTTCGCTCACTTAACTAAAGGTCAGTGGACTACAGATGACGAGTCAAATGCAATGGTAAATGACTTGATCCACAACTATAAAATCAAGCTGAACGATTTGCAAGGAGCATTGAGAAGAGAGAAATTCACGATCACTGTTGGAGATGAATTGCCATCAGGTATCTTGAAATTAGCTAAAGTATACATCGCTAAGAAACGTAAACTGAAAGTTGGAGATAAGATGGCAGGTCGTCACGGTAACAAAGGTATCGTTGCGAAAATCGTTCGTCAGGAAGATATGCCATTCTTAGAAGACGGAACACCGGTAGATATCGTATTGAATCCACTAGGGGTACCTTCTCGTATGAACATCGGACAGATTTATGAAACTGTATTAGGATGGGCAGGTAAGAAATTAGGAAGAAAGTACGCTACGCCAATTTTCGACGGAGCTTCTCTTGACCAAATCAATGCCTTAACTGACGAAGCAGGTGTTCCAAGATTCGGTCATACGTATTTGTATGACGGAGGAACTGGAGAGCGTTTCCACCAGCCGGCAACCGTAGGTGTGATCTATATGTTGAAATTAGGACACATGGTTGACGATAAGATGCACGCACGTTCTATCGGTCCATACTCATTGATCACGCAGCAGCCTCTTGGAGGTAAAGCGCAGTTCGGAGGTCAGCGTTTTGGAGAGATGGAGGTTTGGGCTCTTGAGGCGTATGGTGCGTCAAGTACTTTAAGAGAGATCTTGACAGTTAAATCGGATGACGTTATCGGTAGAGCTAAAACTTACGAGTCAATTGTTAAGGGTGAAACTATGCCGGAGCCAGGACTACCTGAATCATTCAATGTATTGATGCATGAATTAAAAGGTCTTGGATTAGACATCAGATTAGAAGAATAAGAAAGAATGCAGTATTCAGTTCCAAAATATCGGAACTGAATACTTATTTATAATAAGTTTTTAAGGATTTATACCCGTAACCCGTTCCGATTTTTTATAAGAATGCCGTGCATTTTATAACTAGCACTTCAAATTTGAGTTTGAAGTTTAGAGAAGTAATTCGAGGTAGTGACATAATGAATTGACTCTTTTTAAGAGTAAATTATAAGTCTAAAATCAATTTTTAATTGCAAATAAATCAATAGTAAAAACTATGATGAATAATAGAAATAAAGATAAAAATACGATCAAAAGATTTAACAAGATTTCGATTGGTTTAGCTTCTCCAGAATCTATCCTAGCGGAGTCAAGAGGTGAGGTTTTAAAACCGGAAACCATCAATTATCGTACCCATAAACCAGAGCGTGACGGTCTTTTCTGTGAGCGAATTTTCGGTCCTGTAAAAGATTTTGAATGTGCTTGTGGTAAATACAAAAGAATCCGTTACAAAGGGATCGTGTGTGACCGATGTGGGGTTGAAGTTACGGAGAAAAAAGTGCGTCGTGACCGTGTAGGACATATCAATTTGGTGGTCCCTATTGCTCACATCTGGTATTTCCGTTCACTTCCTAACAAAATTGGTTATATCCTTGGGTTGCCGTCTAAGAAATTAGACATGATTATCTACTACGAAAGATATGTAGTAATTCAGCCGGGTATCGCTAAAGGTCCAGACGGAGAAACTTTAAACAAATTAGATTTCCTTACTGAAGAAGAATACTTGAATATTCAGGATTCCCTTCCGATGGAAAACCAATATTTAGATGATACCGATCCAAACAAATTCATCGCTAAGATGGGTGCAGAGTGTATCATGGATTTATTGGCTCGTACCGATTTAGATGCATTGTCATATGAATTGCGTCACGCGGCTAACAATGAAACATCTAAACAAAGAAAAACAGAAGCGTTAAAACGTCTTCAGGTAGTGGAGTCTTTCCGTGAAGCAAATAATAACAGAGAGAACCGTCCGGAGTGGATGATTATGAAGGTTATTCCTGTTATCCCGCCGGAATTACGTCCGTTAGTGCCGCTTGATGGTGGTCGTTTCGCGACTTCGGATTTGAATGACCTTTACCGTCGTGTAATCATCCGTAACAATCGTTTGAAACGATTAATGGAAATCAAAGCGCCTGAGGTAATCTTGAGAAACGAAAAACGTATGTTGCAGGAATCTGTGGACTCGTTGTTCGATAACACAAGAAAAGCTTCTGCTGTTAAAACAGAATCAAACAGACCATTGAAATCCCTTTCTGATTCATTGAAAGGTAAGCAAGGTCGTTTCCGTCAGAACTTATTAGGTAAACGTGTGGATTATTCTGCCCGTTCGGTAATTGTCGTTGGACCGGAAATGAAATTGTTCGAATGTGGTCTTCCAAAAGACATGGCTGCTGAGCTGTACAAACCATTCGTTATTCGTAAGTTAATCGAAAGAGGAATCGTTAAGACGGTTAAGTCGGCTAAGAAAATCATCGACAAAAAAGAGCCGGTAGTATGGGATATCCTTGAAAACGTAATTAAAGGTCACCCGGTATTACTAAACCGTGCTCCTACGTTACACCGTTTAGGTATCCAGGCGTTCCAGCCAAAATTGATCGAAGGAAAAGCGATTCAGTTGCACCCATTAGTGTGTACGGCGTTCAACGCGGATTTCGACGGTGACCAGATGGCGGTTCACTTACCATTAGGGCCTGAGGCTATTTTAGAGGCGCAATTGTTAATGTTGGCTTCTCACAATATTCTTAACCCTGCCAATGGTGCGCCTATCACGGTACCTTCTCAGGACATGGTTCTTGGTCTTTACTATATGACCAAAGAGCGTTTGTCTACACCTGATCACAAGATTTTAGGTGAAGGTTTAACTTTCTATTCTGCAGAAGAGTGTAATATCGCTTTGAATGAAGGAAGAGTTGAGTTGAATGCTCGTGTTAAAATCAGAGCAAAAGATTTCAACGAGAATGGAGAATTGGTATATAAAATCATCCAGACTACTGCAGGTAGAGTATTGTTCAACGAAGTAGTACCTGAAGCAGCAGGATATATCAATGAGGTATTGACTAAAAAATCGTTGCGTGATATCATCGGTCACATTTTAAGTGCTACTGATGTACCTACAACGGCTGCCTTCTTGGATAACATGAAGGATATGGGATACCGATTCGCTTTCAAAGGCGGTTTGTCATTCTCATTGGGAGATATCCGTATTCCGGAACAAAAACAACAATTAATTGCAGATGCCAGAGAACAAGTTGCCGGTATCTCAATGAACTATAACATGGGTCTTATTACCAATAACGAGCGTTACAACCAGGTTATTGATATTTGGACTTCAGCAAATGCTCAGCTTACAGAGTTGGCAATGAAAAACATTAGAGAAGACCAGCAAGGTTTCAACTCGGTGTATATGATGCTTGATTCTGGGGCGCGTGGATCGAAAGAGCAGATTCGTCAGTTAACCGGTATGCGTGGTTTGATGGCTAAGCCGAAAAAATCAACTGCTGGTGGTGGTGAAATTATTGAAAACCCGATCTTATCAAACTTTAAAGAAGGTCTTTCCATCCTTGAGTACTTTATCTCTACTCACGGTGCTCGTAAAGGTCTTGCGGATACGGCTCTTAAAACGGCCGATGCGGGTTACTTGACTCGTCGTCTACATGACGTATCTCAGGATGTTATCGTTAACTCGGTAGACTGTGGTACTTTAAGAGGTGTTGAAGTTTCGGCTTTAAAGAAAAACGAAGAGATTGTAGAGTCTTTAGGAGAAAGAATCTTAGGACGTGTTGCTTTACAGGATGTAATTAATCCGTTAAATGGTGAGGTGCTGGTTCACGCAGGTGAAGAAATTACCGAAGCTATTATGAAAGCAATCGACGCTTCTCCAGTTGAAAAAGTAGATGTTCGTTCGCCGCTTACTTGTGAAGCTCCGAAAGGAATCTGTGCTAAATGTTACGGACGTAACTTGGCAACTGGTAAGATGACGCAGAGAGGTGAAGCGGTTGGTGTTATTGCAGCACAGTCAATTGGTGAGCCTGGTACACAGTTAACACTTCGTACGTTCCACGTAGGAGGGGTTGCTGGAGGTATCTCTGAAGAGTCTAGCATCATCACTCGTTTTGCAGGTAGATTGGAAATTGAAGATCTTAAAACGGTTAAAGGAGAAGATAACGAAGGAAACGCAGTGGATATCGTAATCTCCCGTTCAACTGAATTGAAATTGGTTGATGAGAAGACAGGAATCCTATTAAATACACATAACATTCCTTACGGATCGAGCATCTTTGTTAAAGATGGTCAGACAGTGGATAAAGGAGATGTGATCTGTAAATGGGACCCTTATAATGGTGTAATTATCTCTGAATTTACAGGAAAAGTTGCTTATGAAGATATCGAACAAGGACAAACGTTCATGGTTGAAATCGACGAACAGACAGGATTCCAGGAAAAAGTAATTACAGAGGGTAGAAATAAAAAATTAATCCCTACTTTATTAATCTACGGAAAAGATGGTGAACTTATTCGTTCATACAACTTACCAGTAGGAGCTCACTTGATGGTTAACGACGGAGAGAAGATTAAAGCAGGTAAAGTATTAGTGAAAATCCCTCGTCGTTCTTCGAAAGCAGGCGATATCACCGGAGGTCTACCAAGAATTACCGAGTTGTTAGAGGCTCGTAATCCTTCAAACCCTGCGGTAGTTTCTGAAATCGACGGTGTCGTTTCTTTTGGAAAAATCAAAAGAGGTAACCGTGAGATTATCATCGAGTCTAAATTTGGTGAGGTTAAGAAATACTTGGTGAAATTATCAAGTCAGATCTTAGTTCAGGAGAATGACTTCGTAAGAGCGGGTGTGCCATTGTCTGATGGAGCAATTACTCCGGATGATATCTTAAGAATTAAAGGGCCAGCTGCTGTTCAACAGTATTTGGTGAACGAGATTCAGGAGGTATACCGTTTACAAGGGGTAAAAATTAATGACAAGCACTTTGAGGTTGTAATTCGTCAGATGATGCGTAAGGTTCAGATTCAGGATCCGGGAGATACTTTGTTCTTAGAAGATCAATTGGTTCATACTTCTGACTTTATCATCGAAAATGACAAGTTATATGGAATGAAAGTTGTAGAGGATGCTGGAGATTCTGAAAACCTAAAAGCAGGTCAGATTGTTTCTCCAAGAGAGTTAAGAGACGAAAATTCATTGTTAAGACGTAATGACAGAAATCTTGTGGTGGCAAGAGACGTAGTTCCGGCAACGGCAACTCCGGTTCTTCAGGGTATTACAAGAGCTTCGCTACAAACAAAATCGTTCATCTCTGCGGCATCGTTCCAGGAAACAACCAAAGTATTAAATGAAGCTGCTGTAGCAGGTAAAGTTGACGGATTAGAAGGATTGAAAGAGAATGTTATTGTTGGTCACAGAATCCCTGCGGGTACTGGTATGAGAGATTACGACAACATCATCGTAGGTTCTAAAGAAGAGTTCAACGAACTTATGGCGGTGAAAGAAGAATTTAATTATTAGAAATTAAATTAATCACTATATTTATAAATCCTAACAGTGTCTTACTGTTAGGATTTTATATTTTAGCATAATTATTAAAAAGTAAGACGATGAGTGATAAAAACAATCAACAAGGACAAATTAATATTGAATTGGACGAACAAACAGCAGAAGGAATTTATTCTAATCTGGCAATCATAAATCATTCGAATACCGAATTTGTTATTGATTTCGTGAGTATCATGCCGGGTGTTCCTAAGGCAAAGGTGAAATCAAGGATTGTATTGACACCACAGCATGCAAAACGTTTGCTAATGGCTTTAGGTGAAAATATTCACCGTTTTGAAAACGCCCATGGTGAAATAAAGGAAGCGGAACCAACGCCAATCCCATTTAATTTTGGTCCTACAGGACAAGCATAATTAAAAAATAGATAGGCCTTTCATTACTGAAAGGCTTTTTTATTATAGGGTAATTTTATATTCTCCTTATTTGGGATTTTTGCCATAGAAATAAATTCCTTACATTTACTTGTTAAATTGTTGTGTCTGAATTGTCTTGTGTTTTAATGTTATTCAGATGGTTTAATAATGTAAATTGATGCCCCAATGATACAAATAAATACCCCTTTTATCCATCTCTTTGATAAACCAAAACAGATGAAAAGTAATTTTTTGTTTTTGTTACTCTCTTTTTTTGGTTTTTCATTTTCAGGTTTTTCGCAATCCATTCAGGTAAACAGTATAACTCCTAATCCCGTATGTGGCGGTGAAATAGTTACCGTTACATTTTCAACTACAAACGGAAATGGCCCTAACAGAAGGTATTCAACAGGTACAAACTTTGTGGTTTATTTAAGTAGCAATACAGGTGGAGCCCCTTATTCATCATTAGGGCCTTTAACGCTGCTTCCGTATACATTTACTGGCGGTAACGATGCTGTTAACACTAACGTTCAGGGGAGAATCACGTTGCCTGCCAATGCTGCGGGAACTTATAAAATTGCAATTGGGTCGACAAGTCCTGATTTTTCAGCTGTTAATGGAAACGGAGCTTCGCCTGGTTTCACTGTTAACGCAGCTCCTAATGGAGGGACGGTTTCAGGAGGTGCGACAGTATGTCCTGGTACCAATAATACTGTTTTGACATTGAGCGGTCATAGTGGAAGTGTTGTAAAATGGCAGTCAAGCCCGTTTAGTGACTTTTCTTCTTCCATAACTGATATTGCGAATACAACAACCAGTCTGACAGTTTCTAATATTTCAGCTTCAACTTATTTTAGGGCAGTGCTCACGAACGGTACCTGTTCATCAAGCAGTTCTGTTGCTGTCATAATTGTAGATCCAAATTCCGGTACAGTTTCTTCCAATCAGAGCATTTGTTCCGGAACTCAGCCAGCAAATATTGTGCTTACCGGCAGTGCAGGAATAATTCAATGGCAACGTTCTACCGATAATGTTGTTTTTTCTAATATTAACGGAGCTACCGCTACAATGCTTGCTTCTGCACAGATGGGGGGCTTAGCAGTGACTACATACTATAGGGCTGTATTAACCGGAGGATGTGGCACTGTTAACAGTCCGGTTGTTACGGTTACAGTTTCTCCTGCTACAGTTGGAGGTACGGTTTTGTCCGATGCCACGGTGTGTTCAGGGAATAATTCCACAGTGCTTACCTTAACAGGGTATACCGGAAATGTTGTTAAATGGCAGTCCTCAGCCATGCAAAATTTCAATAATCCGGTCGATATCGCTAATACGACAAATACTTTAACGGTTACGAATATAACATCAACGACATACTATAGGGCGGTTGTTCAAAGCGGGACTTGTACGGCGGCCAATAGTTCACATGTTAAAATTACAGTCCAAAACAGTCCAAATGGCGGGACGCTCTCCGGAAGCGCAACTGTATGTCACGGAACCAACAGCACGACTTTAACCGTAGCCGGTTATACTAATAATTCCATTCAGAAATGGCAGTCGTCTCCAGTGAATGATTTCTCTTCAGGTGTGGTGGATATTGCTAATACGTCGGCAACTTTAACTGTGACTAATTTAACTGCAACAACCTATTATCGTGTGGTAGTTGCAAATGCGAATTGTACGGCTTACAGTACCATAGCAACAATCACGGTAAACCCGTTGCTTATTGCAACGATTGTCTCTAGTAATAGTCCAATCTGTTCGGGAAGCAATGCTGTTTTTAATGTTAGTGGTACCTCTGGTGCAACCCTTACTTATACCATAAACGGAGGAGGTAATCAGACAATTGTTTTAACGGGAGGGACAGCAACTTTTACTGTAACAGGTGCTATTGTAGATCAGACGTTGTCTTTGGTTTCTGTAAGTTTCGGAACTTGTTCCAAAAGCATTGTTGGTAGTTCGACGGTGGTTGTCAATAATTCAAATGTGTGGACCGGCGCCGTGGACAATCAGTGGAATACCGCAGGAAATTGGAGCTGCGGAGCTGTTCCAACCCTTAGTTCAGATGTGATAATTAATTCAGGAAGCGTGTTTGTTTCAGGTAACGATGCTTTTGCAAATAAGCTGTCGCTAAATGGAACGTCTGCTTTAACGGTTAACTCCGGAAATAATATTACAGTTACAGATGCAGTGATTGTGGCAAGCGGTGCCAATATGACCCTGCAAAACAATGTTAATTTGATTCAGGTAAACAATGTTTCCAACTCAGGTTCTATTGTGGTGAACCGAAAAAGTTCTGCACTAATGCGTCTGGATTACACCTTATGGTCGTCACCGGTAGCTTCACAAAATCTATTGGCTTTTTCTCCATCGACATTGCCATCGAGATTTTATGTGTATAATTCGGCTACCAATGCGTACAGTGCAATAACGCCGAGTTCGAATGCATTTCAATTGGCTAAGGGATACCTGATTCGTATGCCGGACAACCATCCGACAACACCTACCAAATGGGATGGTGTATTTGCTGGAGTGCCTAATAACGGGAATGTTGATTTTACTGCTTATAATGGCGGATCTGGTTTGAGATTTAACGGTGTCGGAAACCCATACCCTTCCTGTGTAGATATGGCAAGTTTTGTACATGGGAATGCCGGAAATATTACCGGAACACTTTATTTTTGGCGCAAGACCAATAGCACTGCTACTGAGCCGGGTTATTGTACATGGACTACCGCCGGTTTTGTTGGCAATGGAGAAGCACAGGTAGTTGATCCTCAAGGTGTCTTAAGGAATGGGCAGGGTTTCTTGGTTGAAATGATTAATGGGGCAACCAATGTTTCTTTTACGAATGCGATGCGAGTGGCTAATAACGCAGACCAATTTTTCAAGAATGGCAATTTATCGGAGCAAAGATCATTAAGCGGGGATCGTATTTGGCTGAACGTGTCGAGTGTTTCAGGAGCAAATAATCAAATGCTTTTGGGGTATTTCCCTAGTGCAACATTAGGGGTGGATTATGGGGTAGATGGTAAAGCTTTAGAAGATTCACCTGTTTCATTAACCATGGAGATTGCTGGCGGTAATTATCTTATTCAGGGAAGGCCTTCTTTTGATTCGTCGGATATCGTTCCGTTGCGATTTAAGACTTCTTTTGCAGGGATGCATTCTATTTCTATTGATCATCTGGACGGATTGTTCTTAGGAGGTCAGAATGTTTATTTAAAGGATAATTTGCTGAATATCTCACATAATTTAAAAGTGTCAGCTTATTCATTCGCTTCCGATTCAGGGATTTTTGCCAGTCGTTTTGAAATTAGTTATCCTGCTTTGTTGAGTACAGATCATATCAGTTTTAATGAAAATACAGTTGTTGTATTTAAGGATAAAAATGGGGTTTTGAACGTAAATGCAAATGGTGTTGCTTTGGATAAGGTAGAAGTGTTTGATGTAAGCGGAAGAATGTTGGTACAGAAAGAGGCAAAAAGCAATACTACTGTTTTAGTTTCAGAAATTAGAGAAAAAAATACCGTTTTGTTTGTTAAAGTTGTAACTGAGGATGGGAGAATGGTAAATAAGAAAATTGTTTTTTAAATCAGTCTCAGATAAATACAAATAAAAAATCCGCCTTTTGGCGGATTTTTCTATGTTATGCAGTTTTGTTTTTTCTTTTTCGGAAGAAATTAAAAGCTAATATGATTCCAAAAAGTACCAGCCAAAACAATTTACTGTTTATTGGAGCAACTGGTGGATCTTCATCTTCCAGCCCGCCACCGCCATCATCTGTGCCGGGTTGTGCGAACATTGCAAAATCAGACATAAATAAAATGCTGAAAATGTATATTTTAATTAAATTCGACTTCATGTTATTTTAATTTGAGGCGTAAATTTGTGTTTAACTTCCAAAGTTGATTTTCGAAATGTTGCTTATTCGAACTCCGAAGTGAAATGTAATTTTACACTTGGATATTTACTTTGTGTCATCTGAATTGAAAAATCGGAATCGGCAAGGAAAACCAGCTGACCGTACTTGTCTTTTGCCAAAAACTTTTGTTTGATGCGTTTGAATTCAGCGAACTCTTCATTTTTAGGGTCTTCCGGTTTTACCCAACAAGCTTTAAAGGCCGGGAAGTTCTCATAGGAACATTTAGCCTCGTATTCGTGCTCTAAACGATACTGAATAACCTCATACTGTAAGGCGCCAACGGTACCAATAACTTTTCTGTTGTTCATTTCCAGAGTGAAAAGCTGCGCCACACCTTCGTCCATCAACTGGTCTACTCCCTTTTCAAGTTGTTTCGCTTTTAATGGATCAGCATTGTTAATATATCGGAAATGCTCCGGTGAGAAACTCGGGATTCCCTTAAACAGCATTAATTCGCCTTCTGTAAGTGTGTCGCCGATTTTAAAGTTTCCTGTATCGTGTAGTCCGACAATGTCTCCCGGGTATGAAATGTCAACAATTTCTTTTTTCTCGGCAAAGAATGCATTCGGACTCGAGAATTTCAGGTTTTTACCTAATCGAACGTGTAAATACGGTTTGTTTCTCTCGAATGTTCCCGAAACGATTTTCACGAAGGCCAAACGGTCACGGTGCTTCGGATCCATGTTGGCGTGGATTTTAAATACGAACCCGGAGAATTTGTTTTCGTCTGG
This sequence comes from Flavobacterium enshiense DK69, assembly GCF_000498495.1. Classification (GTDB taxonomy): domain Bacteria; phylum Bacteroidota; class Bacteroidia; order Flavobacteriales; family Flavobacteriaceae; genus Flavobacterium; species Flavobacterium enshiense. The sequence goes on from NZ_AVCS01000009.1 coordinate 467,050, forward strand.
TTTTACTTCTCGGGTATCTGAATCTTTTGGTCTTGGCGTTGGAGCGATTTCGATAAAGCAATCCAATAATTCGCGTACCCCAAAATTATTTAATGCTGAACCAAAGAAAACAGGTTGTAAATGTCCTGCTAAATAAGCTTCTCGGTCAAAAGTCGGATATACTTCGCTAATTAGTTCTAATTCTTCACGAAGTTTGTTTGCAGGTCTTTCTCCGATGATTTTTTCCAGCTCCGGATTTTCAATATCGGAAAATTCGATAGTTTCTTCTATGTTTTTACGACTGTCTCCTTCAAAAAGATTGATGTTTTTTTCCCAGATATTATAGATTCCTTTGAAATCATATCCCATTCCAATAGGGAAACTCAAAGGAGTTACATGAAGTTTTAGTTTTTTCTCTACTTCATCCATCAAATCAAAGGCGTCTTTTCCTTCACGGTCTAATTTGTTGATGAAAACAATCATCGGGATGTTTCGCATTCGGCAAACTTCAACCAGTTTTTCGGTTTGTTCCTCAACACCTTTTGCTACGTCTACCACAACAATAACGCTGTCAACCGCAGTTAATGTCCTGAAGGTGTCTTCTGCGAAATCCTTGTGCCCCGGAGTGTCGAGAATGTTGATTTTTTTGTCTTTGTAATTGAAAGCCAATACCGAAGTGGCTACGGAAATTCCTCTTTGGCGCTCAATTTCCATAAAGTCGGAAGTGGCTCCTTTTTTGATTTTGTTGCTCTTTACGGCACCTGCTTCCTGAATAGCGCCACCAAATAATAACAGTTTTTCTGTTAAGGTTGTTTTACCGGCATCGGGGTGAGAAATAATCCCGAAGGTTCTTCTACGTTGTATCTCTTTTTGAAAACTCATCAGACAAAATTTGTGGGTGCAAAAGTAATTATAATTTACGAGAACTCATTTCATTATCCGAAAAATAGCCTTACGGTAATGATATTCAATTTTGCGCATAATTTTTTGTTAATAGTATTTAGTATGGTTGTATAATAGCTTTGAATTGTTATTTTTGTTGGTTGCAAATCGAATGTTCTGTAAGAAGTACAGGCTTTTGTTTGCGGTTCAAATTTTAAAAATTTCAAAACTAAATAGTTATAAAAAAGAAATGAAATTAAAACAGGTTCTACTAGGTCTTTTCATGACTGCCAATGCAGTTTCTTTTGCTCAGGAAAATAAAAAAGAGGTTCTTTTTACGATTGATAACAAACCGTTTTATACAGACGAATTTACAAGAGTCTATAAGAAAAACCTTGAATTGGTAAAAGACGATTCCCAAAAAGATTTGAATCACTATTTGGATCTTTTTATCGGATATAAATTGAAAGTCGAAAAAGCTAATAAATTAGGACTTCAAAATAATTTAGCTTATCAGAATGAACTTAAATCGTATCGCGCCCAGCTTTCCAGAAATTATGTTACGGATACTAAAGTAACAAAAGAATTAATCGACGAAGCCTACAAGCGATCTTTAAAAGAAGTGAAAGCCTCCCATATTTTATTCAATCTGGATGAAAATGCGGCTCCTGCGGATACTTTAAAAGTTTATAATCAGGCTTTGAGTGTGCGTAAAAGAATTCTTGACGGCGAAGATTTCGAAACGCTTGCAGTGCAGAATTCCCAGGATCCATCGGTAAAAGAGAATAAAGGAAATTTAGGTTGGTTTAGTGTTTTCAGAATGGTTTATCCTTTTGAAAATGCGGCTTACAAAACCCCAAAAGGAGAAGTTTCCATGCCGGTAAGAACTCGTTTCGGATACCACTTGGTGAAGGTAAACGATATCCGTGATAACAGAGGCCAGGTTACCGTTGCTCACATTATGACATTAAATGGTCAGACTCCTGCTGAAGCAGCTGCGGCAAAATCTACTATAGATGATGTGTACAAAAAACTGAAACAGGGTGAGTCATTTGAGAGTTTGGCCCAGCAATTCTCCCAGGATAAGTCGTCTTCAGGTAAAGGAGGTCAGTTACAGCGATTTGGTTCGGGTGAGTTAAGTTCGGAAGAATTTGAAAATGTTGCTTTTTCATTAAAAAAAGATGGCGATATTTCAGAGCCATTTCAAAGTCAATTCGGATGGCATATCATCAAACTGATTGAAAAACATCCGGTTAAATCGTTTGAAGAAACTGATGTGGATTTTGACAGTAAAATAAGAAAAGACGATCGTTCCCGATTAATCAATGCTTCTTTGAATGAGAAACTAAGAAAAAAATATACGGTAAAAAGAGATGATAAAGTATATAAAAAAATCGTTCCTCTTGTAACGGATAAGTACTATAAGCAGGAGTGGGAACTTCCGGCTAATATGAAAGACCTGAATCAGAAATTGTTGACAATCAATAAAGAGAAAACTGTAGAAGCTCCTTTATTCTTAAACTATCTTTACGCACAACAGAGAAACAACAATACTTTAAAGCCAATAGGGAAATTGGTGGATAAGATGTATGGTAAATTTGTTGAAGAGCAGTTGGTAGGTTATTATAATGATAACTTGGAGAAAGAGTTTCCGGAGTTTTCATATGTGATGGAAGAATACAGAGACGGTTTGTTGTTGTTTGATTTGATGGAAAAAGAAATCTGGGCAAAAGCAAAAACCGATTCCATTGGGCTACAGAATTTCTACGAAAAAAATAAAGCTAATTATCAGTGGAAAGACAGAGTAGATGTTAATGTGTTTTCATCTACTAAAGAAGATGTTATCAAAAAAGCGCAACAATACCTGAAAAAGAAAAAATCAGTTGATTTTATCAAATCAAACCTTAATAAAAAGAATGTTGAGATTATGGTGAAATCGGGAGTTTTTGAAATTGGAAGCGATGCTTTGCCAAAGAACCAAAAATTTGAAGTTGGGGTTACGGACATCACTAAGGATGGAAATTATTACTTTATAACTCAGGTTAATAAAAAGATAGAGAAAGGGCCTAAAAAACTGGAAGAAACCAAAGGGAAGGTAATCAATGATTATCAGCAGTATCTTGAAGCGCACTGGGTAGATGAATTGAAAAAAGAATTCAATGTACAAGTGAATCAGGAGGTTTTTAACAAAGTAAAAAATCAGTTGCAGATAAAATAAACCATATAATTTAAGTAAAGCAAATGCTATTTAAAAAGAGAAAAATGAAGTTGATAAACAATAAAATTGCCCTGATTTTCGGATTGACAATCTGTGCTTATGGTTCAGTCAATGCACAAACCAGTCATAAAAAGAAAATTGATGGCGTTGTTGCTGTTGTTGGTGATTATGTGGTTTTGGATTCGGATATTGACAAAACTTTCATCGAATTACAGGCACGAGGTGTCGAAACAAAAGATATTCCTCGCTGTGAAATGCTGGGTAAGCTGCTGGAAGATAAATTGTATGCTCATCAGGCTGTTCAAGACAGTATTGTGGTGTCTGATGGTGAGGTGAATGAATTTATGAATTCGCAGTTGGATCAGATGGTCGAGCAGGTTGGTTCTATCGAAAAAGTAATCCAGCTTTACAATAAGAAAAATTTAGAGGATTTCAAGACTACTTTTTTCGATGTAGTTAAAATGAATAAGTTGACGGAGCAAATGCAGCGCAAAATTTTGGAGGACGTAGAAATTACTCCAGAGGAAGTCAGAATATTTTTTAATAAAATTCCGAAAGAAGAATTGCCTGTTTTTGGAGCGGAAATGGAAGTAGCGCAAATTGTCGTTAAACCGGTTGTAAGCCAGGCACAAAAGCAAAAAGCAATCGATAAGTTGAAAGAAATAAAGAAGGAAGTACAAGAAGGAGCCAGTTTTTTCAGCAGGGCAGTAATTTATACCGATGACAAAGCATCCATTCCCAATGGAGGATACTACAAATTAACTAAGAAAACACAATTCGTAAAAGAGTTCAAGGATGTGGCTTTCAGTTTGCAGGAGGGGGAAATCTCAGAACCTTTTGAAACAGAGTTTGGTTACCACATTATTTATCTGGAGAAAATACGCGGACAGGAATTAGATGTTCGTCATATTTTGATTACTCCTAAAGTAACCGATGAGGCTTTGAAGGATGCAAAAACTAAAATTGAAAACATCCGTAAGCGAATTGTTGATGGTCAGATTACTTTTGCAGAAGCTGCTAAGGCGTATTCAGATGAGAAAGAAACGCGAAACAGCGGAGGTGTCCTGGTTAATCCAAGAACTTTGGAAACACGTTTTGAGTTGACAAAAATGGATCCGTCTTTATATAGTGAAGTTGCGGACCTAAAAGATAATGCGGTTTCATTGCCGTTGATGGACCAGGAGCAAAACGGAAATAAAAAATACAAACTGATTACCGTAACGCATCGCTATGAGGAGCATACCGCTGATTTTGCGACAGATTATTTAAAGATAAAAGATCTGGCTTTGAAAGAAAAGCAGATTAAGGCGGTTGCAAAATGGTCTGAAGAAAAAATTAAGGAGACTTACATCAAAATTAATGGAGAATACCGCGATTGTAAGTTCACAAATAATTGGCTTAAGAAATAGTTGTAAATTGGGTGTATTGGAGCTTTTTGTTTTTTGACCCACCATTTATAATTCATAACTCATAACTATAACAGAATATGTCGGACGTAACAGCAATTCAAAATCTGGTTGAAAAACAGAAAGCCCTAAAGGAGGAGATCTCCAAAATCATTGTTGGTCAGGAGGAAGTGGTTAACCAGATTGTGTTAAGTATTTTTTCGGGAGGGCATGCACTTTTGGTAGGTGTTCCCGGATTAGCAAAAACACTGATGGTAAACACCATTTCACAGGCTTTAGGTTTGGATTTCAAGCGTATTCAGTTTACGCCCGATTTAATGCCGTCCGATATTTTAGGAAGTGAGATTTTAGATGAAAGTCGCAATTTTAAATTTATAAAGGGCCCGATTTTCTCCAATATTATTTTAGCTGACGAGATTAACCGTACGCCTCCTAAAACACAAGCGGCTTTGCTGGAAGCGATGCAGGAAAAAGCGGTTACCATTGCCGGTCAGCATTATCAGCTCGATTTGCCTTTCTTTGTTTTGGCTACGCAAAACCCTATCGAACAGGAAGGAACCTATCCGTTGCCAGAGGCACAATTAGACCGTTTCATGTTTGCCGTTAAGCTGGATTACCCTTCATTTGCAGAAGAGGTTCAGGTGGTAAAAAGTACGACGACTGATTTTACGGTTCAGGTCAATCCGTTATTTACCGCGGAAGAGATTATTAATTTTCAACAATTAATCCGACGGGTTCCTGTAGCGGATAATGTAATTGAATATGCTGTGACGTTGGTGTCTAAAACCCGTCCGGACAACCCGCTGGCGACCGACTTTATCAAAAACTATTTAGATTGGGGTGCCGGCCCACGTGCTTCTCAAAATTTAATTTTAGCTGCAAAAGCTAACGCAGCATTGAATGGTAAATTCTCTCCAGATATAGAAGATGTACAAGCTGTGGCTACAGGAATTTTACGTCATCGTATCATTAAGAATTATAAAGCCGATGCCGAAGGGATTTCGGAAGAAATGATAATAAAGAAATTGTTTTAAATAAAAAAAGGCTCGTTAATCGAGCCTTTTTTTATATTTTTTTCTGAATTTTCTCATCCAGTTCCTTGTCATAAAAAAACAAAAACATGCTTCCCATCATATCCTGATCCACTTTTGAAGTGTTGTTGCAAGTCATAATCAATTCGTATTCGTGTTTTCCGTGCAGCCAAATGCCTTTTTCGGAACTGAAAGTAGCAATATTTTCTAAACCGATTTTGTTTTTATAATTAGTAATGTTGCAAGTGAAAACCGTTTTATTTTCGGTTTTGTCAAACATGCTGATTGAAGTGGCAAAAGGATGTACGTGAGGAGCCGAAAAATGTAATCGGGCACTGTCTTTAATCTGTAATTGTTCTGTAATGGAACTTCTGAAGGTCCTTTTTCCTTGAGGGATAACCCAATGTCCGGATAGCATATTTCCTGCTTTATCGCAATAAGTGTGGTTTTTGGTTTCTACCGGAATGCATTGGTTGCTGGAAGGATCCAGCGGCTCTTTGAATGGATCATACTTGTCAAACGGCAACTGAATATAAACCGTTTTACTCATTAAAGGTTTTTGCGTTTTATTGTAGGCTTCATATTTTATGGAAACCTCGTGTTTTATCTTCTTAAAAATGTTTGGTTGATTGTGATTCAGGGTCTGTGTTGTGACAAACAAAAAATCGGTGCCGACAATTGGTACGCCGTACCCTTTCGGGAAATCGAAATGTTCCAATCCATGCGACAATGAAGTCATTCTAGGGTATTGTTTTCCGATGCGATCCTCTAATTTCCAATGATTGTAATATTGGGTGTCATTAATGTCGACATTCATGTGGCAGATATAATCGTTGGTAAGTGTTTCGTTGGTTTTGGCGTCGACGGCTTTTACATTAAATCCAGTAATCCATACGAGGCTGTCGGATTGGTTTAGCTGTATGTAGCGCGATGCTTTTGGTCCTTCCATTGACTTGTATATACCGTCAATTATAAAAGTAGGGGAGGCCATTTTATATTCTTTTTGATTATTGTCTATATGCCAGTCGCTATCAACCAAACCCGTTTTATGAAGAAGCAGTGTTTTTATAATTGCCTTGTGTCGATTGGTAAGTTGGGTGTAAATTACCGCTCCAAAAAGACTTGAAAGGATAAAACTAAAGGTTAAATATTTATATATCTTTGGACGTTTCAACATTGGTTTATAAGAATATTGGCAAAAATAACAGAAATGAAGTTAGAAAAATACAATAGTAACAGAATCTTTGGTTTGGATTTGGTAAGGGCATTCGCGATATTGTTTGTGTTGTTTTCTCATGTTTATTATCTGATTGGCAGCACAAATCCGCTTTTGATTTCAGTAAGTGGTCTGTTTGGTTTTGCCGGAGTGGAGTTGTTTTTTGTGTTGAGTGGTTTTCTAATTGGTTCCATTCTGCTTAAAATGTTTTTGTCGGAGGAATTCACTGCAAAGAGCTTGTTTGTTTTTTTGAAAAGGAGGTGGTTTCGGACATTGCCGGCTTACTACTTAGTGTTGTTAATCAATATAGTCATTGCATCTTTTTTCTCGTATGATATTAGCAGATGCTGGAAGTATTTCTTTTTTATTCAGAATTTTTCAAAATATGATATTGGAGTGTTTGCGGAGTCTTGGAGTTTGGCGGTAGAGGAATGGACTTATGTTGTAGCTCCTTTGGTGTTGTTTTTTGGATATAGGATGTTCAAAAACAATAAAAAAATTGGGTTTTTATTTATTTCCGTTATTCTAATACTGTTTTTCCATCTGTTGCGGTATGCTTTTTTTCTGAATACTAAGATTTCGGATATGCAAACCTGGAACCTGGCCGTGAAATCGTTGGTGGTTTTCAGAATCGACTCTGTTTTAACTGGTTTTTTGGTAGCCTGGGTACATTATTATTACAAAGAGATTCTTAAGAGGTATTGTGTTTACCTGTTTATCATTTCCTGCCATTTGTTCTTTCTGCAATTTGTTGTGCTCAATGTATTGGGTGTCGATATTATGACCAAACCTTTTTATTTTATTGTATTTTATTTTACATTTTCATCTCTGACCATTGCTTTGGGGCTTCCTTTTTTTGTTAACTGGGAGACTTCTGGCGGTGTGATTTCAAAGGTGGTCCTTTTTGTTAGTAAGGTTTCATATAGTGTTTATTTGCTTCATTATAGTGTGATCTCGGTCATTATGAAGTATTTTGTTGATGCGTCAAAATTTTCCGGAATGCAGCTTTGTGGTTTTGTCCTATGTTACTTATTTGTTGTTTTTTTTCTGAGTTATCTGCTGTATAACTACTTTGAAAAACCTATAATGGATCTTCGGGATAAAAATAATTCTGCCGATTTCTTAAAATTAAAGCCCGTTTTTTTACGATTTGACAAAATAAAATCTAAAAATTAAGTATTCGTAAAAAAATTACGTTTCTGGGTGATTTTGTTAAGTTATCTGCATTAAAATAGAATGTTTATAAATAATATTCTCTTGAAATTAATGAAATGCTAAATATTTTTTAATTAGGTTGAGATTGATTAAATTTGTGCCACTTAAAAATAAAACTAATAATAACATAACTTATTCATATTATGGCTTTTGATAATGAGATGGGTGTTTATAAAGATTACATCAAAGAAATTGAAGAACGTAAAGTTCAGGGGCTTAACCCAAAGCCAATTGATGGAGCTGAATTATTAAGCGAAATCATTGCTCAAATTAAGGATTTAGAAAGTCCACATCGTGAAGATTCTCTTAAGTTTTTTATCTACAATACTTTGCCGGGAACCACAAGTGCTGCTGGCGAAAAAGCTAAGTTTTTAAAGGAGATCATTCTGGGCGAATCAGTTGTAAAAGAGATCACGCCTGCTTTTGCTTTTGAGTTGTTGTCGCATATGAAAGGTGGTCCTTCAATTGAAGTATTGCTTGATTTAGCATTAGGTAATGATGCTTCTATTGCAAAAGAAGCGGCTAACGTTCTTAAAACACAAGTTTACCTTTATGATGCAGATACTGACCGTTTAAAGAAAGCATTCGAAAGCGGTAACGCAATCGCAAATGAGATTCTTGAAAGTTATGCTAAGGCTGAGTTTTTTACGAAGCTTCCGGCAGTAGCTGAAGAAATCAAAGTAGTTACTTTTATTGCCGGAGAAGGCGATATTTCAACGGATTTACTTTCGCCAGGTAACCAGGCTCACTCTCGTTCAGATCGTGAACTTCATGGTAAATGTATGATTACTCCTCAAGCACAAGAGGAAATCAAAGCTTTGCAGGCACAACATCCTGATAAATCTGTGATGTTGATTGCTGAAAAAGGGACAATGGGTGTAGGCTCGTCAAGAATGTCAGGAGTAAACAACGTGGCGCTTTGGACTGGTAAACAAGCTAGCCCTTACGTTCCGTTTGTTAATATTGCTCCAATTGTTGGTGGTACAAACGGTATTTCTCCAATTTTCCTAACTACAGTTGATGTTACCGGTGGTATTGGTCTTGACCTTAAAAACTGGGTGAAAAAGGCAGATGAAAATGGTAATGTGGTTCGTAATGAAAATGGAGAGCCAATTTTAGAAGAAGCCTATTCTGTAGCGACAGGAACTGTTCTTACAATCAATACGAAAACAAAGAAACTATATAACGGAGAGCAAGAGCTGATGGATATTTCTAAAGCTTTTACACCACAAAAAATGGAATTTATCAAAGCGGGTGGATCATATGCAATCGTATTTGGTAAAAAAATCCAAACATTTGCTGCGAAAACCTTAGGAATTGAAGCTCCTGTTGTATTTGCTCCGTCAAAAGAAATTTCTCACGAAGGACAAGGTCTTACAGCGGTAGAAAAAATCTTTAACAGAAATGCTGTTGGAACGACTCCAGGGAAAGTGCTACATGCCGGTTCTGATGTTCGCGTAGAAGTTAATATTGTAGGTTCACAAGACACGACTGGTCTTATGACTGCTCAGGAATTGGAATCTATGGCAGCAACTGTTATTTCGCCAATCGTTGATGGTGCTTACCAATCAGGTTGCCATACAGCTTCAGTATGGGATAAAAAAGCCCAGGCAAACATTCCGAAATTGATGAAGTTCATGAATGATTTCGGTTTAATCACTGCCCGTGACCCGAAAGGTGTTTATCATTCAATGACCGATGTTATTCATAAAGTTCTTAACGATATTACTATTGATGAGTGGGCTATCATTATTGGTGGTGACTCTCATACAAGAATGTCTAAAGGTGTTGCTTTTGGTGCCGACTCAGGGACAGTTGCTCTTGCATTGGCTACCGGGGAAGCTTCAATGCCAATTCCGGAATCAGTGAAAGTTACTTTCAAAGGAGGTATGAAATCTTATATGGATTTCCGTGATGTAGTTCATGCTACTCAATCGCAAATGCTTAAGCAGTTTGGTGGAGAAAATGTATTCCAAGGTAGAATCATTGAGGTTCATATTGGAACACTTACTGCTGACCAGGCATTTACATTTACTGACTGGACTGCAGAAATGAAAGCAAAAGCTTCTATCTGTATTTCTGAAGATGCTACTTTAATTGAATCATTAGAGATTGCAAAAGGAAGAATTCAGATCATGATCGACAAAGGCATGGATAATGCTAAACAAGTGTTGAAAGGATTAATCAATAAAGCTGATAAGAGAATTGCTGAGATTAAATCAGGCGAGAAGCCAGCTTTAACTCCGGATGCAAATGCTAAATATTACGCTGAAGTTATTATTGATCTGGATCAAATTGCTGAGCCAATGATCGCTGACCCAGATGTGAATAATGCTGATGTTTCTAAGCGATACACTCACGATACAATCAGACCGCTTTCTTTCTATGGAGGAACGAAAAAAGTAGATCTTGGATTTATCGGTTCTTGTATGGTTCATAAAGGTGATATGAAAATCCTTGCTCAAATGCTTAAAAATGTAGAAGCGCAAAAAGGTAAGGTTGAATTTAATGCTCCTCTTGTAGTAGCGCCGCCTACTTATAATATCGTTGATGAATTGAAAGCTGAAGGAGACTGGGAAGTTTTACAGAGATACTCTGGTTTCGAATTCAATGATAATGATCCTAAATCTGCAGCACGTACCGAATACGAAAACATGTTGTATTTAGAGCGTCCGGGATGTAACCTTTGTATGGGTAACCAGGAAAAAGCGGCTAAAGGAGATACTGTAATGGCAACTTCTACGCGTCTTTTCCAAGGAAGAGTTGTTGAAGATTCTGCTGAGAAAAAAGGAGAATCATTGCTTTCATCTACACCAGTTGTAGTGTTGTCTACAATTCTTGGTAGAACCCCTACAATAGCTGAATATACAGCTGCTGTGGAAGGTATTAACCTGACTAAGTTCGCGCCGCCTCACAAGCAGTTAGTTAAATAATTGCATGATTCGTTAATCATATAAAAAAGCCTAAGTTTATTGACTTAGGCTTTTTTTATATATCATCTATTTTTTGTATATTGTGATGTTTAAAATAAATAATATTAACAATTATACTTAAATATTATGGCTTTTGATATTGAAATGATTGAAAAAGTGTACGCGAATATGGCTTCCCGTGTGGATAAAGCACGTGAGTTGGTTGGTCGTCCGCTTACCTTATCTGAAAAGATTCTATATTCCCACCTTTGGGAAGGAACTCCTTCTCATGCTTTCACAAGAGGAAAAGATTATGTTGATTTCGCGCCGGACAGAGTAGCATGTCAGGATGCAACAGCTCAGATGGCTTTGTTGCAGTTCATGCACGCCGGAAAAAATAAAGTTGCTGTTCCGACAACAGTGCACTGTGACCACTTGATCCAGGCTAAAGTTGGTGCTAAAACCGATTTGGAGGTTGCAAACACACAATCAAAAGAAGTTTTTGATTTCCTTTCTTCGGTTTCTAACAAATACGGAATCGGATTCTGGAAACCGGGATCAGGTATCATTCACCAAATCGTATTGGAAAACTATGCATTCCCCGGAGGCATGATGATCGGTACCGACTCTCACACTGTTAATGCAGGAGGTTTAGGTATGTTGGCAATCGGTGTTGGTGGAGCTGATGCGGTAGACGTAATGTCAGGCATGTCCTGGGAGTTAAAATTTCCTAAATTAATCGGAGTTAAATTAACTGGTAAATTAAGCGGCTGGACAGCTCCAAAAGATGTGATTTTAAAAGTGGCTGATATCTTAACTGTAAAAGGTGGTACAGGTGCTATCGTAGAATACTTCGGCGAAGGTGCTGAGTCCATGTCATGTACCGGTAAAGGAACAATCTGTAACATGGGCGCGGAAATCGGCGCTACAACTTCTACTTTCGGTTACGATGATTCTATGAGAAGATATTTAGCCGCTACAGGTCGTCAGGCAGTGGTGAACGCAGCTGATAAAGTGGCGTCTTATTTAACTGCTGATGCTGAGGTTTATGCTAACCCCGAGAAATATTTTGATCAATTAATTGAAATCAATTTGTCAGAATTGGAACCACACATCAACGGACCTTTCACTCCGGACAGAGGTACTCCTGTTTCTCAGATGAAAGCAGAAGCGGCAGCTAACGGATGGCCGATAAAAGTAGAGTGGGGATTAATTGGTTCTTGTACAAACTCTTCTTATGAAGATATGTCAAGAGCTGCTTCTATCGTGGAACAAGCGGTAGCGCACGGAATTACCCCTAAAGCCGAATTCGGAATTAATCCGGGTTCTGAACAAATTCGTTACACTATCGAAAGAGACGGCATTATCGCTACTTTCGAGAAATTGGGAACAAAAGTGTTTACCAATGCCTGCGGACCATGTATCGGACAATGGGACAGAGAAGGTGCTGACAAACAAGAGAAAAACACTATCGTGCATTCATTTAACCGTAACTTCTCTAAGAGGGCAGACGGTAACCCGAATACACACGCATTTGTAACATCTCCAGAAATGGTTGCTGCCATAGCAATTTCAGGTCGTTTGGATTTCAATCCAATTACGGATTCTTTAATCAATGATAAAGGTGAAGAAGTGAAATTGGTTGCTCCAACAGGAGATGAATTGCCAAAAAGAGGTTTTGATGTAGAGGATGCAGGATTCCAGGCGCCGGCAGCTGACGGTTCTTCTGTGGAAGTGGTAGTATCTCCGACATCAGATCGTTTACAATTATTGGCTCCGTTCACGCCTTGGGACGGTAAAAACATTACAGGTGCTAAATTATTAATCAAAGCATTCGGAAAATGTACTACAGACCACATCTCTATGGCTGGTCCTTGGTTGCGTTTTCGAGGGCACTTGGATAATATTTCAAATAACATGCTAATTGGCGCTGAGAATGCTTTCAACGGAAGAGCAAACGCTGTTAAAAATCAATTAACAGGTGAGTATGCGGAAGTTCCTGCAGTTCAGAGAGCTTACAAAGCCGCAGGAGTTTCTTCTGTTGTTGTGGGTGACCACAATTACGGTGAAGGTTCTTCCCGTGAACATGCTGCTATGGAGCCACGTTTCTTAGGGGTTAAGGCAGTATTAGTAAAATCATTTGCACGTATCCATGAAACAAACCTTAAAAAACAAGGTATGTTAGCCTTGACGTTTGCTAACGAAACGGATTACGATAAGATTCAGGAAGATGATACCATCAACTTCTTAGATTTAACGGAATTTGCTCCTGGAAAACCATTGACTTTAGAGTTTGTGCATACTGATGGTTCTAAAGATGTAATTATGGCAAACCACACTTACAACGAAGGTCAGATTGGCTGGTTTGTTGCAGGTTCTGCGTTAAACTTAATTGCGGCTGGTAAAGCTTAATACTATTAAAATTATATTAAAAACGCTCCCATTAGGGGGCGTTTTTTTGTTGGTAGCAATGGTATTTCTATATTTACACCTTAAACTTGTATTAAGTCATAAAATGAAGAAAATAATTGTAATTGGTGTAATTCTTATAGGAATAGTCGGATTTTTAAATAGTGATAAAATTAAGGATGCGCTTTTTGGGTCAGATTTACCGGAGCCTACAAGTATAGCTTTTGAAAAGCAAATGCCGTTGTTTTCTTATAATTGGAACCTGATCGGTACATCAGGAACGATGATTTCCTTCGTGGAATACATGAATCGAGATGTAATTATTAACTATTGGTCACCGAATGTGCCTGAATCGGTAGAAGAACTAAAAGTCTGGTCGAAATTGTATGAAGATTATAAAAACGATGTCTTCTTTATTTTTGTTACTAATGATTCGCAAGCGGATGTGAATAAGTTCCTGAAAGATACCGGATATCTTTTTCCGTTTTATTATTCTGGCAGTTCGCCATTGAAGTCAATTATCCTGGATAAGGCTCCAAAAACCTATTTGATTACCAAAAAAGGAAGAATAGTCGTTGACCATGCAGGAGCAGCTAATTGGAATTCTGATGATTTCAGAAAAGTTCTTGATGGTGTGATAAAGAAAAAGGATTAAAAATAATTCCCCAAGAATTACGTTTACCTTAAAAAACTATCCCCAGAATTTTAATCCCCATCTCAATGAAATTATTAAAATCCCTTTCTTTTCTTTTTCTGTTCATGTCTGCTTCTGTTTTTGCTCAAAAAACAATCAGCCACAAGGTAGTTAGCGGAGAGTCTGTTTACAGCATTGCCAAAAAATACGATGTGTCAGAAGAAGAAATTTTCGATTTAAACCCAAAAGCTAAAGGGTTGTTGCAATTGGATATGGTGCTTTACATCCCAAAAAATTCCAAGAAGAAAACGGATGAGAAGAAAGCTAAATTTATTCCCAAAGGGTCATCACATAAAGTAGAATCAGGTGAATCGTTATACACCATTGCTAAAAAATATGATACTTCGGTAGAAAAGCTTAAAGATGCCAATCCGCAATTGGAATCTGATAATCTGCAATTAGGAGAGATTCTCGCTTTGCCGAAAGGGATTGCAAAACATGATGATGAAAAACTCTCAAAAACTGAAAGAAAGAAAATCGATAAACTTCAAAAAAAGCTGCAAAAACATAGTGTAGCTTCTGGAGAATCGTTTTATGTGATTGCGAAAAAGTACAATATTTCTGTTGAAGAATTGAAAATAGTTAATCCGCAAATCGAAAATGACAAGTTGGACGTTAAAGATGTAGTATTCATTCCAGGTACAGAAGAAATAGCAGTAAAAGAAAAGAAGGGTAGAGAAGAGAAAAAGAAAGAAAGAGAAAGCAACAGAATTGAAAACACAGAGGAGAAGACAAATAATGTAGATCCTGTTGTTTCAGTAGTTCATGAGGTGTCGCCTAAGGAAACGAAGTACGGTATCTCAAAACGCTACGGTATATCCATTGCAGAGTTAGAAAAGCTTAATCCTCAAATTGTCAATGGTTTGGATGTGGGGCAAAAGTTAACGATAAAAGGTGCAGCTAAAGGCGATGAGGTCGTGACAACTAAAGAGGTTGTTGTGAGTAATGATACAAACGAAACTGCTTCAACTTCCACGACCGAAACTACGGAAGGAAAGTTGGAGGTGTTGCCATTGTCTGCAGATGTTGCAATGAAAGCCGATTTTCTAATTGAGAAAGCGTCGGAAAATTTAGGAGTGCGTTACCGAGGCGGAGGGACTGATAAAAATGGTTTTGATTGTTCCGGATTGATGTTTTCAACGTTTAAGAATATAGATATGACCTTGCCTAGATCATCATCAGATATGGCAGCCAATTCGGGAGTGAAAATTGATAAAAGCCAAGCCCAAAAAGGCGATTTGATTTTCTTTGCGACGCGAGGAAGATGGGTAGGCCATGTGGGAATGGTTACTGAGGTTTTGGATGACGAAATCAAGTTTATCCATTCATCTACCAGTTCAGGTGTGATAATTTCGTCCACCAAAGAACCATATTATGCAAAACGATTTGTTCAGATTAACCGAGTTCTGAATTAAATTCAGAAATTCTGTCGTTTGTGGTTTTTTTTGAATGATTTTAATTGTTAAATTTTTGTTAATAAAACAATAAAGCTTTGATAACATGTGATTTGAGTTTGTAAGTTAGTTTTGATAAAAACTTAATTTATGAAAAAAATCCTTTATTTTTTATTTGTTGCAGCTATGGTTTCCTGTGATACCGAAGAGTTGCAGAATGGAGTCAATGTAGAAAAGACTTCATCATCTAAATTAGCAGAAGTAACCGAATCTCTTAAAGTGATGAGTTACAATGTTTATCAGTTGCCTTCGATCATGCCGCAATATAAAAGCAGGGACCGTGCAGCAGCTTTATATACCTATGTTTCAAATTTAGGAGCGAATTCCCCTGATGTTTTGGTGATCGAAGAAGGTTTTAATACCAATTTCGGCAATGAATTTTTAGCCAAAATAAAAACACTCTATCCTTATGCAACTCCTTTACTGGGATTGTATTGTGGTTCCGGAGGAGGAACAAGTCTGTATCCCAACGATTGGAACAGCTATAGTGGCGCATGTGGCAATTCGATTTTCTATGTTAATGGAGGGACTATTATCCTAAGTAAGTATCCGATTTTAGCAAAACATCAATTGGTGTATGTAAACAAAATAAGTTCTTTGGAGGGGAATTCCAACAGAGGGGTAGCTTATGCGGTTATTAATAAAAATGGAAAGAAATTCCATGTTTTCGGAACGCATACTGCTTCAGAACAGCCTGGATATCCCGGAAGAGCAACCCGCGAAAAACAATTTGCTGAAATGCGCGCTTTCAAAAATAAATTCCATATCCCGGTTTCCGAGCCCGTTATTTATGCCGGCGATATGAATGTTGAATATACGTTGACTTCAGAATATGAGGGAATGAAAGGTATTTTGAATGCAAACGTGAATTATTATTTCGATCCTTTGACCATAAGGGGAACGTACTCCAATCAAAATACGGTGGTGCAATATCAAGGGTATACAGATTATAATAATACACTGGATTATATTTTGTACAGCAATGAGCATAAATTGCCGTACCAGGTCGCTCCAATGCAGCAGTTAATAGCTAAATATCCAAATTTAGGTGATGTTTCCGATCACGATCCGGTGCTGATTAACTATGTTTTCAAGTATTGATTTTTGTGTCTTGTTATTGATTTTTTATAAAACTCCTTTTACGAGGGAGTTTTTTTATGCCCATTGTTCTTTCTGAATCCGATACTCAAAATTCAGTTTTTCGGGTTCTCCATGATAAGCAACTTCTATTTCGCGGACTTTAACCGCGCCAAGCCGCTCAATGGCTTTTTGGGAGCGGATGTTGTGTGCACCAATGTGAAAATAAACCATGTCCACAAATTGAAAAGCATAATCCAACATTAGTTTTTTTACCATTGGATTAAAAGTTGATCCCCAATAATTTCTTCCGTAGAAAGTATAACCTATTAAAACGCTTCTTGTTTCCGGATCCAAATTATAAAAACGAGTACTGCCAATTACAGCGTTTGTTTTTTTATCGATAATGATAAAAGCGCCTTTTGAGACCAAAGCACCCTCGAAAAAGTTTTGAAAAACTTCTCTTTTGTATCGGTCTTTGTTGGGGTGTTGTTCCCAAATCAGTGGATCGGAAGCTACTTGGTATAAGGCTTCAAAATCATTTAACTGAAGCGGAATTAATTTCACGATTTCATTTTCCAGGATGGGTTGTAGGTTCATCAGTTTTCTTTTTTGGGATATAAAAGTCGAAAAGCATTGAATAATGCGGGATGGGTTACGGTAGCGTGATCCTCTTCCGGCAGATAATCGAAATAAACCTGAATGTTTTTGCTTTCGGAATTTTTGATCTTATCGTATAACAGATTGGCATCGACTTCCATTACATGATTGTCAAAAACCGGCCCAAGCCCTTCTTTTCCCACGCCTATATAAATGCTGGTTTTTTGAGAAAAACTAGCTTTTGAAATCAAAGGTTTTGTTTTTAAAAGCGCACCGTCGTTCCACCATAGGCTCGGACTGACAATTATGTACTTGTCAAAAAGAAGTGGTTTAGTAAAAAGGATTTCGGTTGCCAAGAGTCCACCTAAGGATTGACCGATAATGGTTTTTGAATCATTGGTTTTGTATTTCTTAGCTATAAACGGCTGAAGCTCATTTTCAATAAAAGAAATGAATTTCTCTGAACCTCCGGCAGTGGGAAACTGTTCTTTTGTTTCCGGAAAGGTTGATGGTGAGGTGAAATCCCTACGTCTGTCAGTATTGGCAATTCCAACAACAATGGATTGCGGAATGCGGTTAATCCACGAGAAGGTGTTGTATTGAATCAACCCGACTACGTGAATAAAATCTTCGTCAGCAGAACCGTCAAGAAGGTAAATTACCGGGTATTTGATGGTGTCTGTTTCTTTGTAGCCTTCCGGTAAATAGATGTTGAGCGTTCTCTTCTCGGATAATATTTTTGAATTAATCTGTTGGATCTCGCCTAAAACAAAAGGTTGGGGTTCGATGAGATTTTTTACCTTGCTTTTTTGGGCGGACGTTGTGATTACTTCGCATATCAGCATAAAAAACAATAAAGCTCTTTTCATGAATAAAGATTGATGATGATTTTCAAAAATAAAAAATCCGCCTCAATTTATTGAAGCGGATTTAAATTATAATTTCATTTCTGACTACTAGTAGTACATGTAACGTCTAACTTTAGAAATGTATTTCGCTAAACGGATAACTTGGTGGCTGTAACCGTACTCGTTATCATACCAGATGTAAAGTACAACGTTTTTACCGTCTGCAGCAACAATAGTAGCATTGCTGTCGTAGATAGCAGGAGCCGAAGTTCCTACAATATCAGAAGATACTAATTCGTTGTTCAATGAATATTTGATTTGCTCTACTAAATTACCTTCTAAAGCATAACGTTTCATGATAGCGTTGATATCATCTTTAGAAGTGTTTTTGCCTACTTCAAGATTTAAAACTACCAAAGATCCATTCGGTACCGGTACACGGATAGCGTTTGAAGTTAATTTTCCAGCTAAACTAGGCAATGCTTTTGCAACAGCGCTACCAGCTCCTGTTTCGGTGATAACCATGTTTAAACCTGCAGCTCTACCACGACGGTATTTTTTGTGCATGTTGTCCACAAGGTTTTGGTCATTTGTATAAGCGTGGATAGTCTCCAAGTGCCCTTTAACAACTCCTAAAGTTTCTTCGATAGCTGCTAAAACCGGTGTAATTGCGTTAGTTGTACAAGAAGCGGCAGAGTAGATTTTTACTTCATCCGGGTTGTAATCTTCGTGGTTCACACCATAAACGATGTTTGGAACACCTTTGCCTGGAGCCGTTAATAATACTTTGTCAACTCCTTTAGAAGTCAGGTGACGGCTTAATGCTTCTTCAGTTGTGAACGCACCTGTGTTGTCAATCACTAAAGCATCATTGATTCCGTATTTTGTATAATCAATTTCTTCAGGAGAATTTGCAGTGATGATATGAACTGTAGAACCGTTGATGATCAAAGCGTTGTTTTCTACATCAGCAGTAACAGATCCTTCGAAGTCACCGTGAACTGAGTCATAACGTAATAAAGAAGCACGTTTTTCCAATAAAACAGCATCGTTTTTATCGCGGGTAACAATCGCTCTTAAACGTAATTGTTGTCCTTTTCCGATTTTCGACATCATTTCACGAGCCAATAAACGACCGATACGACCAAATCCGTACAATACCACATCTTTTGGTTTAATTTCAGAAGTGTCTTTAGCGTTTTTCAACTTGTCGATAACAAACGCTGTAGCGTCATTGTATTTGTCATCTTCTAGATGGTACTCGTATGTTAATTTACCAATGTCAATTCTTGATGGCGGTAAATCCAAAGCCTGGATAGCTCTGGCGATTTCCACAGAATCGAATACGTTGATTGGTTTTTGAACAAATTCAACCGCATATTCGTGCAGGTTGATAATGTCACTAACATTTCTGTCGATTAATTGGTTTCTGAAAAGTACCAACTCAATCGATTTGTCATACCATAAATCGCTGATAATCTTGATAAGTTCAACTCCAGCTCTTCTTCTGTCTGCCTGAAAAGCCAATTCTTTTTCGTATAAAACTGAATTGTCCATATATTAATGTGTGTTGTTTGAAATTGGTGCAAAATTATTGATTTTTAATCAGATTAAAGAAAATAATTTTGTGAAAAATTATATAAAAAAACCCGATCGCTTGATCGGGTTCAGTTAAAGGTTTCCCTGTTTATAATATCATTTCCAATTGTTTTCCGTTTTGGGTAATCAATACGACTCTGAATCTCTGGTTGTTTGTTTTGGAATTCAGAATTCTCGAAGCCTGATCCATCGATGTTATTTTATTTCCGTCAATACTTAGGATTATGCTTCCTTTTAAAATTTCTGCATATTCCAGGTATTCTTGATTAGTAACATCTTTGATTTTTATGCCTTCATTCAATTGGAAACGTTTTTTGTCCTGTGCGCTTAACTCTTCAAACTCAAAGCCTTTGTAATCAACATTGATCAGTTCTTTTTTAGTTAATTTTACGGGAACTGTTTTGTTTTCGTTGTTTCTAAGGATGCCTACCTGAACCACATCATTAGGTCGTTTGGTGTTGATATAGGATGTTAAGTCCGAAAAACTATTTACTGTCTGGTTGTCTAGTCTGATTATAATATCTCCTTTTTTCAATCCAGCTTTTTCAGCTCCTGAGTTTTTTGAAACGGAGTTAACATAAAAACCTTGAGTTTGTTTGATGTCAAATTCTTTAGAAACCGCACTGTTCAGTTCCTGTCCTTCAACTCCCAAGGCCCCGCGCTGCACATTTCCGTATTCCATCAGGTCTTCGATTATTTTTCGGGTGATATTTGAGGGAACCGCAAAGGAATAACCGGTATAACTTCCCGTTGGCGACGAAATCATGGTGTTGATTCCAACTAATTCTCCTCGGGTGTTAACTAGAGCGCCTCCACTGTTTCCGGGATTTACTGCTGCATCGGTTTGTATGAAGGATTGGATGCCGGTATTGCTCAAATCTCTGGCCTTAGCCGAAACGATTCCAGCAGTGACGGTTGAATTTAGGTTGTAAGGATTTCCAACAGCCAGGACCCATTCGCCAATTCTCATGTTGTCTGAGTTTCCGAATGTCGCGTAAGGCAGTTTCTCATCGGCATCAACCTTTAATAAGGCAATGTCCATCTTACTGTCTGTGCCTATTAATTTCGCTTTGTATGATTTGTTGTTGTTCAGGGTGACTTCTAATTCGGTAGCGTTCTGAATCACATGATTGTTTGTTACGATATAACCGTCTTGGGAAATAATTACGCCCGAACCGGTTCCTATCTGTGTTTGCTGCTGTCCTCCGCGGTAACCATAGAAATATTCCATGATTGGATTTGTAGGTACTTCCGAAACGGAAACGTTTTTTACGTGCACCACATAATGAACTGCGCTTTCTGCAGCAGAAGTTAAATCACTGTTCTCGGTTCCGCCCAGGTTTACGTTTCTTGCATAATTGTCTGAAGCGACCGATAATTTGCTTCCGAAGCCGTTATTCGGTTCGAAGAATAATTTGTATGCGCCAAGCGTTATAGTTCCGCTTAACAGAGATACGATCAATAAGCTTGAAAATTTATTCATAGTGTTGAGAAATATTTATTTAACAGTAAAATTAGATATTTCGTTAATTCGAAAAAATGCTTTAACTACGGTTTAACAATCTTTAACTTGCCTTTAATATTCGTTTTTATTCGTATTTTTGCTACTTATTTGAAAGTCAGATGAATTACATATTTTACAAATATCAAGGAACGGGTAACGATTTTGTCATGATTGATAATCGTGATTTACATTTCCCCAAAAATGATACCAAATTAGTCGAAAAATTATGCGACAGACGATTTGGCATAGGTGCGGACGGACTTATTTTATTAGAGAATGATCCGTCGACCGATTTCAGAATGGTTTATTATAATTCCGATGGAAATGAGAGCTCAATGTGTGGAAACGGTGGGCGTTGTCTGGTAGCATTTGCCAAGCAACTAGGAATTATTGATAATGAAACTACATTTATAGCTACCGATGGTCTTCATTATGCAACTATTAATGAAGAAGGCATTGTTTCGCTTCAGATGAAAGATGTGGATGAAGTTCAGGAACATGGAAATCATGTTTTTCTAAATACTGGATCGCCACATCACGTTCAGATGGTGGAGGATTTGCATATTTTCGACGTTCAGAACGAAGGGGCAAAAATCCGATACGGGGCATTGTATGGAAAAGCCGGGAGTAATGTGAACTTTGTTTCGCAAACCGGTGAAAATACTTTTAGATTGCGTACTTACGAGCGCGGCGTTGAAGGTGAAACCTTGTCGTGCGGTACAGGAGCTACTGCGGTGGCTATTGCAATGAAATCGACTGGAAAAACCGATAGTTCATTAATAGAATTGCAGGTAGAAGGAGGAATTCTTGAAGTTTCCTTTGTAGAGAAAAACGGATTTTTTACCCATGTTTTCCTGAAAGGCCCTGCGAATTTTGTTTTTAAAGGCGTAGTTTCGGTAGGATAGAAGAGGAAGAAAGAGATAAGGAAAAAGAGATAAGGGAGAAGAGAGAAGAGGCAAGGTGGAGATTTTTTTTTTTAATCAGTAATCCTATATCAAACAATCCAAAATCCAATAATATAAAAATCTAAGAAGTCTAAAAATCTAAGAAATCTGAATTGATTACACTCAAAGGAAATATCGTTTACCTTCGTGCGCTTGAGCCGGAAGATCTGGAATTCGTCTATGCAATAGAAAACGATGAGTCAATCTGGGAAATGAGCAATACGCAGACGCCTTACAGTCGTTTTCTAATACGACAGTATCTGGAGAATGCGCATCAGGATATTTACGAGGCAAAACAGCTTCGCTTGGCCATCTGTAAAAATGATGATTCCGAAGCTATTGGCCTGATTGATTTATTTGATTTTGATCCGAGAAACCAACGCGCAGGGGTAGGGATCGTGATTAAAGACCATGAGCATCGTAGTTTAGGTTTTGGAAAAGAGTCGCTGGAATTACTGATTAATTATTGTTTCGAACAATTGCAGCTTCATCAGCTGTATGCAAATATTGGTACGGAAAATACACCAAGTATCAACCTTTTTACTAATTTTGGCTTCCAATGCATAGGTATTAAAAAAGACTGGAACCGTATTAGAAATAGTTATGAAGATGAAGGTCTTTATCAGTTAATTAACCCAACAAATAAATAAAATAAATAAAGTTTTGAATCCGAAAAGAATTGTGCCGATTGTGTCGGTTGCTATCTTGATTGTGGCAACTGTTGTAGGGGTTGTTTATTATTTAAAAGCATTTACAGCCAACACGAAATTTAACGAAAATGAAATGTTTGTTTATGTTCCGACGAATTCCACTTATGAAGATGTAAAGAAAATTATATCGCCGTATGTGGAAAATATGGAGAAATTTACCTTTGTAGCAGAACAGCGTGGGTATAATGCCAATGTGAATCCAGGGAAATTTTTGCTGACAAAAGGGATGAGCAGTTTTAGTATAGTTTCGTCGTTGCGTCACAATGTACCGGTAAAACTGGCTTTCAATAATCAGGAATCATTGGGTAAACTGGTACAACGCTTATCTTCTCAGATTGAGCCGGATAGCACAACGCTTACAAAAGTATTTACGGATTCTGTTTTTATGGCAGAAAACGGATTCACTAAAGAATCGATACTGGCAATGTTTATTCCAAATACGTATGAGTTTTATTGGAATGTAAGTCCGATTAAAGTACGTGATAAACTGGCAAAAGAATACAGAAGGTTTTGGAACGAAGAGCGCCAGGCAAAAGCAAAAGCGTTAAATTTAACCCCTGTTCAGGTTTCAACTCTTGCGGCTATTGTGCACAAAGAAACAGCTAAAGTTGATGAAAGACCACGAGTAGCAGGAGTATATTTGAATCGTTTGAAAAAAGACATGCCTTTACAGGCGGATCCGACCGTAATTTACGCGGTTAAGGAACGAGAAGGGGATTTTGATACAATAATTAAAAGAGTGATGTATAACGATTTGAAAATCAACTCACCTTATAATACCTATATTCATACGGGATTGCCACCAGGACCAATCGCTATGCCTGATATTTCGGCAATTGATGCCGTGCTTAATGCAGAAAAGCATAACTACGAATATTTCTGCGCCAGCGTAGAGCGTTTTGGTTATCATGAGTTTGCAGAAACCTATGAACAACATCAGGTAATTGCAAAAAAATATGCTGAATGGGTTGCTAAACAAGGGTATCAGCGTTAATTTTTGAGAAGAAAATTGCAAATAATTATAAAAGGGTCGCAAGCATTTTTTGGTAGAAAGGTGCTTGCGATTCTTTTTGTATTGATAATATTTCCGGTTTATTCCCAATCTAAATTTGAAGCGTTTTTAACTCCCTCGGATACTTTAAATGTCAAGAGAAGAAATACGGTTTATATTTCTGAAGCCGGCTTTTTGGGTGTGACCTTAATAGGTCTTAACCAATTATGGTATAAGGATTACCCTAAATCGTCCTTTCATTTTATTAACGATAATAATGAATGGCTGCAAATGGATAAGGCTGGTCATTTGTATACGACGTATCACATGGGGCGTTTTGGAGCAGAAGCTTTGGCCTGGAGTGGCGCGGATAAAAAACATCAATTAATTTATGGGGCAACCGTCGGTTTTGCATTTATGACAGTTGTGGAGGTTTTCGATGGTTTTTCAGCTGAATGGGGTGCTTCCTGGGGTGATGTGGTTGCTAATGCGGCCGGAACGGGTTTGTATGTTTCTCAGGAATTACTTTGGAAGGAGCAACGAATGATGCCAAAATTTTCATTTCATACCACAGAATATGCAGCAATGCGTCCGAATACTTTAGGCAGCAGTTTGAATGAGCAGATTCTAAAAGATTATAATGGACAAACCTATTGGTTATCTGTTAATCTGCATAGTTTTTTTAAGGAAAGCAAAATACCGAAATGGTTTAATGTTGCCTTAGGTTATGGTGCTGATGGCATGTTGTATGGTGATAGTGAATCCGTCCCTGCTGACATTGAATCACAAAATAAACGGACACGTCAATTTTATCTTAGTGTGGATGTGGATTTAACCCGAATCAAAACCAAGTCTCCGGTTTTGCGAACACTCTTCTCGGTTTTCAATACTATTAAAGTGCCGGCTCCAACTTTGGAATTGGATCAATATGGTGATGTAAAAGGCTACTTTATTTATTTTTAACAAACTTTAACTGCCTGATTCTTAAGAGCATAGATTAATAGTGTACCTTTGCATCAAGTAATTTCATACTGGTGACAGCGGATGAGAAAATTTAATTTATGATAAAAAAATGGACGTATTTTTCGGGGTTAATAGTTTTGATTACTTTGATAAGTTCGGGTTTTAAAGCCTTTGAGCCTGAAAAATTAGAAGGTTTCCACGTTGAAAATGATGAGGTGATTACTTATCTGGTTTCTACTAAAGAAGAAAACGAAAAAGTTAATTTCAATTTTCCTTTCACTGGGAAGTCTTTCGTCGGTTTCAAACAGGCGGTTGCAATTAAGGAGTCCTCAGGGCTTTATGGTTTGGTGAATTCTTTTGGATACATGGGTAAATATCAATTTGGTAAAAGTACACTTCGTATGATAGGGATTCATAATACTGCTGATTTTTTGAAGAATCCGGCCTTACAGGAAAAAGCGTTTAAGGCATTACTTTCTTTAAATAAATGGGAACTGAGGGACGAGATAAGGCGTTACGAAGGCAGAATTATCAACGGTGTAAAAATTACGGAATCAGGATTGTTGGCGGCAGCCCACTTGGGCGGAGCCGGTTCAGTGAGAAGTTATTTGCGTTCGAATGGACGGGACGGCTTTAGCGACGGATTCGGAACTTCCCTGAAAAGCTACATTAAAAAGTTTGGAGGATATGATACCACAAACATCATTGCCAGCGCTGATGTAAAAGTAAAGATGAAGTAAAAGATTAATTCATTTTGTGAATTATAAAAATGCAAGGTCGGTTATGTAAATCGACCTTGTTTTTTTTCCATTGATTTACCGATTGCGTTTTAATGAATTCTGTTGGAAGGGTGATATCACAGGCAACACACAAAAGCGTGTTTGGCTGTAAAATCTGAAGTAAATCTTCCAGGAATTTATTGTTGCGGTAAGGTGTTTCAATAAATAATTGGCTTTGGTTTTTATCGTGAGATAATTTTTCCAGATTTTTTATTGCTGTTTTTTTATCCGATTTGTCAATCGGTAGGTAGCCGTTGAAGGCAAAACTCTGTCCGTTCATTCCTGAAGCCATCATGGCTAATAAGATAGAAGAAGGGCCAACCAAAGGTACTACCTGAATTCCTTTTTCATGTGCCAGTTTTACTATCACTGCACCAGGATCGGCAACTCCGGGGCAACCGGCTTCGCTCATTAATCCCATGTTTTTTCCTTCCAAAAGCGGTTTTATGAATTCATTATGCTCGGAAACATCGGTGTGTTTGTTTAAGGAGAAAAGTTTTAATTCGGGTTGTTTCTTTTCAGGATGAACGCTTTTTATGAAACGACGTGCCGTTTTTTCGTTTTCAACAATATAGTGATCTATGAAATCAATGGTTCTCTTAATGGTGTGTGGCAGAACCTCCTCAGGGTTCATTTCGCCCAAGGTGGTCGGAATCAAATATAATTTTCCAAAAAGAGTACTTGCTTTCATTAGTGTTTGGCTTTAAGTTTTTCGGCGATAATTTCACAGGCTTCATTAAGCAGCATGAAAACATGTTCAAATCCGCTTTCTCCTCCATAATAAGGATCTGGAACATCTACATTTTCCCCCGGAAAAAGCTCATCCAAAATCATGATTACTTTTGATTTTGCTTCAGTGCTAGGTGCTAAAGCAATAACGTCCTGATAATTAGAGATGTCCATTACGTAGATGTAGTCAAAGTTGTCGAAATCCGACTTTTTGATTTGTCTTCCCCGTTGATTTGTAATGTCAAGACCTTTGTTTTTGGCAATCAGAACAGAACGCTTGTCGGGTTCCTGGCCGACATGCCAACTGCCGGTTCCTGCAGAATCTACTAAAAAATGCTCTTTAGGGAGTTTTGATTGTAAAATTCCTTCTGCTAAAGGAGAACGGCAAATGTTTCCTAGGCAGACCATTAAAATTTTAACGGGCATATTATAACGATAACTTTTTATGGATGTCGTCTACGTATTTTTTGAACTGCTTGTCTGTTGAGACCAAATTGTCTACAGTCTTACAGGCGTGTAAAACGGTAGCATGATCTCGTGATCCAATTTGTGATCCAATATTTGCCAAAGAAGCTTTGGTGAATTTTTTAGCAAAAAACATAGCCAATTGACGTGCCTGAACCACATCGCGTTTTCTGGTTTTCGACTGTAATGTTTCTACATCAATTTGGAAATAATCGGAAACGATTTTCTGGATGTAATCGATGGAAACTTCGCGTTTTACGTTCTTTACGAATTTCTCAACTACTTGTTTTGCTAACTCAATAGTTACTTCACGGTGGTTGAAAGAAGACTGGGCAATCAATGAAATGATAGCGCCTTCCAGCTCACGAACGTTTGATTTGATGTTTTTGGCAACATATTCGATGATGTCATCCGGCATTTGAACACCGTCACGGTACAAAATGTTTTTCAGGATGGAAACTCTTGTTTCATAATCCGGTTGGTGAATCTCAGCTGAAAGTCCCCATTTGAATCGTGATAACAAACGCTGCTCAATATCCTGCATATCCACAGGGGCCTTGTCGGAAGTAAGGATTACCTGTTTTCCGTTTTGGTGTAAGTAATTAAAGATGTGGAAGAAAACATCCTGCGTTCCTGCTTTTCCGGAAAGGAATTGCACGTCATCTATAATTAATACATCAATCAATTGATAGAAATGAATGAAGTCATTTCGTGTATTCTTTTTAACCGAGTCTATATATTGCTGGGTGAATACTTCAGCAGAAATATACAAAACGGTTTTT
The DNA here is from genome assembly GCF_000498495.1 of Flavobacterium enshiense DK69. Classification (GTDB taxonomy): domain Bacteria; phylum Bacteroidota; class Bacteroidia; order Flavobacteriales; family Flavobacteriaceae; genus Flavobacterium; species Flavobacterium enshiense. The sequence goes on from NZ_AVCS01000009.1 coordinate 494,457, forward strand.
TCCGGGAATTTCTCTTTGATTTCAACACCGATGGCGTGAGCCAAGTGTGTTTTTCCTAAACCAACACCTCCAAAAATAAGGAATGGGTTAAAAGAAGTTCCTCCCGGCTTGTTGGCAACAGCCATACCGGCAGAACGGGCTAAACGGTTGGAATCACCTTCAAGGAAATTATCAAAACTGTAATTTGAATTCAGTTGCGATTCGATCTTTACATTTCGGATTCCTGGGATTACAAACGGGTTTTTTAATTCCGGATTTTTATTTTGGATGGGAACATCAATCTCCTGAGGTTTTACTGCAGGACGATTGTTACTCGGCAGCTGTTCCGTAAAAGGAAGTTTGTTGCCAAGTTTGTTCTCCATTTTGATTTTATAAAGTAACTTTGCGTTCGGTCCAAGCTCTTTAGTAAGAGCCACTTTTAATAATTTAACATAGTGTTCTTCCAGCCATTCGTAGAAGAATTTACTGGGAACTTGAATATATAATGCATTATCTGTAAGTTCAACAGCTCTGATAGGCTCGAACCAAGTCTTGTAGGCTTGGTCTTGAATGTTATCTTTTATAAAAGACAGACAGTTTTCCCATACCGATTGCGCAGTTGTACTCATATATTCAGGCATGTTTTTTATAATTTGTTGTTGGACAAAAAGTTATTTGTAGGTAAGCTTTTTTTGATTGGGAAGACAAATATGTGGACAAAATTTTTCAAAAAAAAATCATTTGCATATTGGTTTTAATAAAAAAAAATTGTAAGCCTTTTTTTGATGATATTTAGAATAAATTAAGATAAAAAACCGTATGAAAATACATCAGTTTCAAGTACGTGTCCGTTATGCTGAAACCGACCAGATGGGGGTAGTTTACCACGGAAATTATGCACAATATTTTGAGATGGGACGCGTGGAATGGCTCAGAAACCTTGGGGTTTCTTACAAATGGATGGAGGAGAACGGGGTTATGCTTCCGGTGGTTTCGCTTTCGATGAACTACAAAAAACCGGCACGTTATGATGACTTGCTGACAGTCAAGACTATCTTTAAAAAACAGACCTCAGTTAAGATAGAATTTGACTACGAAATTTACAACGAAATGGGTGAGTTATTAACAATTGGAAACTCAGTTTTGGTCTTTGTTGACATGAAAACAGGTCGTCCGGTTTTTCCTCCAAAATACATTACGGAAAGATTAGTGGATTTTGTGGAAAACTAAAAAAAAATGAAACCATTTTTTATTCTTTTTCAAGAATCTCCACTTCAAACAAATTTGAAAAAATGCCGAAAAAAATTTCGGCATTTTTTATGGGATTAAGCGAAGGTTTGTTCTTTCTTATTTTGATAAAAACTTACTAAAGCAAAAGCAAATACTATTCCTTGTAAAGGCATCATGTACCTTGCGCAATTTACGGGCCCTGTTATGAGAATGTGATAAGCCACTAGTAGGATTAAATACCAATACCTAGTGTTGAGTCTGTTTTTGAATACAAACGTCGAAAAATAAAACCATTTAAGAATATTGAGAAGAAATATCGGTATTAATAAAAGATATATAACGAAATATTTGTTGAAAAATATACTCTTTAAGGGTTTTCTGCCGTTTAGAGCTTCCAATAATCCCTGATTTCCATCTTCTTTTTTGAAAAAAGTCATCAAGTCGAATCGGCCAGGGTCAAGAGTGCCCCTAATTGCTGTGTAAAAATGATAAAAAGAATAACTGATGAAGTTGTCTTTTATTTCTTTCGTGGCTAATGCTTTCAGGTAAATGCTTTGCCCTTTAAAGGTTTCGTCCTTAAGCTTTTTACTGTAAACCTGTTTTCGCCATTGTTCTGCTTCGTCGACGGATTGTGTAGAGGATTTAAAATAGTAAAGGTTGTAATTGATTAAGTTGATGTTTTCAATTGAAGAGAAATGCCTGTATCCGGTTTTCGATTCGTTAAAATTAAGATATAGCTGCAAAATAATAATCGGGACAAACAGCCAAAAACTGAAGATTTTTTTTCGGAGGAAGTATATCCCAAAAAACAAAAAATTAATATAGATAAATGGGTAAAAGACGGGTTTGGTAAAAGCCAGCAAAACGGTCAGTATCTGGATGTATTTGAAGTTAGACGTGTTCCAATTTTGGATAAGCAGTAATAACAGAATATTTAAAAACAGCAATATCAGCCAATCTGCCATTATTAATTGAGTGTAAATGAATATCGAGGGGGTAAAAAGCAACAGGAATACTATTAATTTTTTAATAGGTATTCCCAGTTTCTTAAATATTTTAAAAAGAATCAGATTGTTCAGAATACCAAACAGACTTTGAATAAAAAGAATTACTACGGTTTTTAAATTATAAACGATGGCAAGAAACAGCGGATAAACAAATGGGCGTTTTGTCAATAAAAAACCATCTGTGTCATTGTCGAAATATTTAAAATCATAAATAATGCGGGCTACTTGCAGGTATTCATATGAATCGCTCAAAAAAAAAGAATCCGAAATCAGTCTGAAAATGTAAAAAACGATCAGTAACGAACAGGAAATGAAAAAGATTCTTTTTTCTGCCGTTTCAAATTCTGATAAATTGAAAAAATCAAAAAGTTTTTTTGTTTCCTGAAGCTTAATTTTTGTGCTCATGATAGGTTTCTTCGGTGTTGATGGCCCAAATGACGTCTTTTTCAAAAATGTTGTTCTTAATGTTCTCAACGGTTTTGATGGCAGTGAGCATCGAATGATCCTGATTGTTGTATTTGTGCATACCGTTTCGACCAATTAAGAAAAGGTTTTCAAAGGTATTGGTGAATTCTTTAACGGTGTCAAATTCAGAATAAGTCCCGAAATAGGCCGGATAGGTTTTAGGGACCTTAATGACCTTGGCGTCTTCAGCGTCTTCTTTTTTATTGATAAATCCTAAGGCAATCAGTTCGTTTGTGGCCAATTCTGTCAGGTCTTTGTCGGTCATGTTCCAAATTTCGTCTGTTGTGTTGCAGAAATACTCCAAACCAACCCATATTTTATTCGGATCGTTTACCATATACGGACTCCAATTGTTGAAAATCTGCAGTCGGCCAACTTTTACATAGCTTTCCTGTATGTAGATCCAATTGTCTTCCAGCTCAAAATTGATTTTATTGAGTAACAGTCCTACGGTTATGAAATCACGGTATAATAAACCTTCCGAAATGTTTTTTACGTCTTTCGGAATCTGATAATCTAATACTTTTATCAGTTCTTTTACAGGCATTGTCGAGATGCAGTAATCCAACGGAATATGTTCTTTTTCGCCGGTAAGTGTGTTTAGGATATCCACACCGGTTATTTTGTTTTCAGTGGTTCTTATAGAGGTAGCCCTACAATGTTGCTTAAGTATTCCGTTTTGCTGATGTATTTTTTCGGCTACAGTTTCCCACATTTGACCCGGTCCAAATTTGGGATATAAAAAATACTCAATCAAAGAAGTTTCCGTGTCTTTTTGACTGATGTTGTTTTTCTTGAGATGAAAGGTGTTTTTTAGGAAATTGACAATCGATTTGGTTATTGACAACCCCTTTATTCTCTGTGCTCCCCATTCGGCACTTATTTTGCTGCACGGAACGCCCCATACTTTTTCGGTATAATCCTTGAAAAAAGTTAAGTAAAGTCGTTCTCCAAAACGATTGATGAAAAATTGATCGAGTGTCTCCGGATTTTTTATGGGAAACAAAACGGCCCTGATGTAGCTGATCCCGATTAAAAAAGAATTGAATATCCCAAGGTTTTTAAGGGTTTCAAAGTTTAATCGGATGGGATAATCAAAAAAAGTCCTGTTGAAATAAATCCTTGATTTTCTTTTACGTATTAAAAGGACTTTATCTTTATCCTCGGGATTTTTTTTATGGTTGACGGATATCGATTTGTTTTGATTCTGATAGGTGATGGTTAGTTCATTAACTTCAGAATCAATCGGCAGGATGTCTTGCCACCATTCCATGATTTCGTCTGATTTTGAAAAAAAACGATGGCCTCCGATATCTATTCTGTTGCCATTATGTTCTTCGGTTCTTGAAATTCCACCCCAAAAAGCACTCATTTCAATTACTATAGGTGTAATGTCTGTATGTTTTAAGAATTCGTAAGCCGCAGTCAAACCCGCAGGGCCGCCTCCAATGATAAGTGCTGTTTTCTTTTTCAAAATTCGGTCAGAAATGGGTAAAATTTATTTATGATTTCAGAATAAACATGGTCTAGATGTTTAATAGAAATATTGATTATTGGCATCTAAAAAAGCTGTTTTGTATGAAAAAAAGTTCTTTTGATGCTTATTCCGACAAAAAAACAATTAAAAAAATTAAAAAGCAATTTTTTTAAGGTTTGTGTTTTTTGATTTGACATCAGATTCGGAATAAAGATTGGTTTTGTGGATGTTTGATAGCACTTTTTTTAAGGAGTTTTTTCTTGCATTATATCGCAGCGGAAAATTATTCTTTTTCAACGATATCCACTTCAAACAAATTTGAGAAAATGTCGAAAGTTGTTTCAGCATTTTTTTTTCGGGTTGAAATCTCAATTTCGCAGCTCATTTCCATTTTCTGTGAAACGATATCGAGATTTTTTTCTTTGATGATGCGCATCACCTTGTTCATGTTTTTGTAGTCGAAGCGGATAAGGTAATGGATGTCTATGGTTTTTTCTATTATGGCTGATGTTTCTAATGCCATCTGTGCTGCCGTTTTGTATGCGGAAATTAATCCGCCAACTCCCAATTTGACTCCGCCAAAATACCGAACTATCACTACAAGTACATTGGTGACTCCAAACGACTGGATTTGTCCGTAAATTGGCATTCCGGCAGAATTGTTGGGTTCTCCGTCGTCGTTGGCGCGATATTGGATTTTGGTTGTGCCCAATTGGAATGCATAACACCAGTGTCGGGCCGAATAGTGTTGCTTTTTTAAGTCTTCGATAATGGTTTTGGCCTCTTCTTCGGAACTGATAGGATATGCATATCCGAAAAACTTACTGTTTTTTTCTTTATAAAGTACTTCTTCCGAAGCAGTGGCGAGGGTTTTGTACGAATCGGTTTCCAATGGGGATTTACCAGGTTTTATCAAACAAATCCACTACGTCTTCTTCGCCTACCTGAAGATTCCATACATGCATGCCCAGATTGGCAGCCACGTCAGTATGGTGTTTATTGTCGTCTACAAAAAGAGTTTTCTTCGGATTTAAATCGTGTCGGTTGATGATGTAATTGAAAACTTCCGGATCCGGTTTTCGTAAGCCTATTTCATATGAAAAATATACTTTTTCAAAACACTGATAGAATTCGCGGCAAAATGTCATGCCTACTTTGTGCTCAAATTTTTCGATATGTGTTTTGTCGGTGTTGCTTAACAGGAATAAGCGGTATTTTTTTGATAAACGTTGTAAAAACTCCAAGCGGTATAAGGGAAAGTCCAGTAATATGGCATTCCATGCTTCCCGTATTTCGTCAAGCTCTTTATTTGGGATATAGCGCTGAAACTCGGTAAAAAACTGAAATTCATCAATTTTTCCTTTTTCATAACGCTTGTTCAGACTGTCTAAATCTTCATTCCAACATGCTAATCCTATTTTTCGCATATGGTCAAAAGGGGCTTCCTGACTCAAATTGATAAAGACATTCCCAAAATCAAAAATAATTGTATCGATCATACATTCCTTAAAATTAAAAGTTCGTCATCCAAAACAGTTTGTTTTTTGATTAGGTTTCCTGTGAGATATGGAGCCGATATTCCTTTTTTAAAATCCACATTTCCTTTGAAAACCAGGGCTTCATCCCACAGGTTTGCATCGATAAATGTTTGTAACGTCTGTCTTCCTCCTTCCACGATTACCGATTGGATTTCATGCCTGAAAAGCACGTCAGAAATAGTGGATGCTAAAGAATTATCAAAGGTACAATTTTCGTAAAAAATATTCTCTGAATTCTTGAAATTTTGAGACTCAGTAATGATAATTGTCTTTGTTTTTTCGTCTTTTACAGAATAATCTTTCGAAATTTTTCCCGTTCTGTCCAGAACGATTCGAATCGGGTTTTCTCCACTCCAATTTCGCACATCCAGTTTCGGATTGTCATCTAAAACGGTTTGTGTTCCGACCAGAATGGCTTGTTCCTGACTTCGCCATTTGTGGACTAACTGTCTGGAATACGGATTGGTGATCCAAACGGGTTTTTTTATGTTTTCATTCTGATTCTGAATTTGTCTCGAAATTTCGTCCGGTGCAATAAATCCATCAGTCGTTTCTGCCCATTTCAGGATGATATATGGTCTCTTTTTCTGGTGAAAAGTGAAAAATCGTTTGTTGAGTTCATTGCATTCGTCTTCCAGAATACCGACTTTTACATTTCTTCCTGCTTCAATGAGTTTTTTTATTCCGTTGCCGGCTACTTTGGCAAAGGGGTCAATGGTACCAATAACCACATTCGGAATTTTATGAGCGATGATCAGATCACAGCACGGAGGTGTTTTTCCAAAATGACTGCATGGTTCAAGGCTTACATAAATAGTGGCTTTGGATAACAGCGATTTGTCTTTTACTGAATTCACGGCGTAGACTTCGGCATGAGGTTCTCCGGCTTTTCGGTGCCAGCCTTCCCCAATGATTTTTCCGCCATACACAATCACACTGCCCACCAACGGGTTCGGGTATGTAGTGCCCAAGCCGTTTTTGGCTAATTCGATGCAGCGTTTTATGTATTTTTCGTCTGTAGTCATTGTTTTGTCTGAAGTTGTGAGGAATTTCGTCGACTAATTTTAAATATCGCTTTTTTTTCGTGATCGTTTACTGTATCTTCACAGTGCAAAAATAAGCTATTTCTTAAGAATGGAAGAAGTCGTAATCAGGGAAATTCAAAGTGCTGATAATGTAACAGTTGCTAAAGTGATTCGGACGGTTTTGGAAGAATTCAACGTGCCGAAAGTAGGGACTGCCTATGCCGATCCGCAACTGGATTGTATGTTCGAAACGTATTCCGAACCTAGATCGGCTTATTACGTAGTGGAAAAAGATGGCAAGATTATCGGATGTGCCGGAATCGCGCCTTTGGCTAACGACGCTCCAAATGTTTGTGAACTGCAGAAAATGTATTTTCTTCCCGAAACCCGCGGATTGGGAATAGGAGCCAAGATGATGGAAGTCTGCTTAAACAAAGCTAAAAGTTTCGGTTTTGAACAATGCTATCTGGAAACGATGCCTTATATGACTGCCGCTCAGAAGCTTTATTTGAAATCGGGATTTAGTTATCTCGACGCTCCTATGGGTTGCACAGGGCATTCGTCTTGCCCGGTTTGGATGATTAAACAACTTTAGTTAATACTACCACTATGCGCCAAAAAATTGTATTGTTTTTTTCTTTTTTGCTTCTCGTTTCCTTTACAAATAAAGGTGAAGACAGCGATTATATTTCTAATTATTACCAGTTGGTATATGAGGCTCAAATAAAATATTTGGAAGGCAAAGATGCTGAAGCTTACAAGTTGTTGAAGCAGGCAGAAAAGAATTGCCCTTTATTGAATCAGACCACCATAAATGAGATTAAGATTCTTGCTGAATTGTCGGTGAAATTTAATAAAAAAAAGGAGGCATTTCATTATATCGAAATACTTATGAAACAATACGGGTTTACATTCGATTATTTTGCCAATGATTCTACTTTTTTACCTTTAAAAAATCGTAAGGAATGGAAGATGTTAGAGCGAGATTCTGAGAAAATACATAAAGAATATTTAGGTACCGTTAATTTAGAATTGCGACATGAATTGTTCCTAATGAAGCAGGAAGATCAGCGGGTGAGACAAAAGCCAATTGATTTTGAAGAAATGAAGAGGGTGGATGAGAAAAATGAAAAACGATTTAAAGAAATTGTTAAGCAATACGGTTATCCTACAGAAAGCGTTATTGGGAAATATAGCCTTCCAAACGAAAAGAGTCTAGATGTAGGAATATTTATTTTTCATTTTAATGATATTGAATACTGGAAACCAATTTTTCTGGATTTGATACGTAAAGGCAAAGCTCCTGCAGATATTTACGGTAATATAGTTGACAGTCATTGTCGCTCTTCCAATATTTTTGTATACGGTATTTACAGCAATGTGGACAGTACTGATATTTCCGAGTTTGATAAATTGGATGAGAGAAGAATGGCAGTGGGCTTGCGTCCATGGAAACAGGAGAAAAAACTACATGAATTGATTAAGAAAAAATATGGGTATGGGTTCTGATGGTACTATGCTTTTGAAAAACTACAAAATTGACTTTGAAAGGGAACTTTCAGCGCTCTATGATGAATATGAAATAGATAGTTTCTTCTATATCCTGTTAGAAGATTTTCATCATATGAAACGCGTGGATCTGGCTTTGAATCCGAATTTTGAATTGAGTCCCGAAATGCATCACCAATGGGAAAATGTCGTGTCGCAATTAAAGGAGCATCGTCCAATACAATACATTTTGGGTGAAACCGAATTTTTCGGGCTGCCATTTTATGTCAACGAGAATACGCTTATTCCCAGACCAGAAACGGAAGAACTGGTCGATTGGATAATTAAAGAAAATTTACAGGTTGAAAAAAACGAAGGTCTAAGGATTTTGGATATCGGAACAGGAACTGGTTGTATTGCAATATCACTGGCTAAGAATCTTCCGAATGCAAAAGTTTATGCTATCGATGTGTCTGAAAAGGCATTGGCTACAGCCCAAAGAAATGCGGAAAGAAACCAAGTGGCTATTACTTTTATCCATCAGAGTATTTTGGAAACAGATGATTTACAGCAAAAATATGATATCATTGTTTCGAATCCGCCCTACGTCAGAAATCTTGAAAAAGTGGAAATCAAGAAAAACGTTTTGGATTTCGAACCACATTCGGCATTATTCGTAGAAGATAATGACGCGTTGGTTTTTTACCGAAAAATTACCGAACTGGCCACGCAGAATTTATCCGAAAACGGACAATTGTACTTCGAAATCAACCAATATCTCGGAAAAGAAATGGTATGGTTGCTTGAAAAATACAGCTTTAAAAATATCGAACTGCGAAAAGATATTTACGATAATGACAGGATGGTGAGGGGAGTTTTTAGATAGCTGAAGGCAGAAGGCAGATTGCAGGTATCAGATACCAGAAGGTAGATATCAGATAGTAAGTGGTGATGATAGATTTTTAAAAACGGAAATTTGTAGAAAAGTTAATTGAATTTTTCGGGATTATTCATCATGTAGTTTAAAAGCCTTCCAACCTCGAGACTTTTGGATGTGAAATTGTCAAACGTTTCGGTATTTATGTAGTTGCAGGCTAAAGCGTATTCTAACCAAACCTGAGTTTCTGTATTTTCAGCATCACTGTCTGTGAGCTTCGAAATAAAATGATTAAGATATCTTCTTTTTCGAGTGGCTTCAGCAATATTTGCAGAAACACTTCGGGAGGAACGCCTGATTTGATCCGTTAATGAATATTTTTCTTCAGAAGGGAATGATTTTGCTATTTCAAAAATAGACATTACTAATTCAAACGACTTTTTATAGGCTAATAAATCCTGGAATCTCATAGTGGCGTATAATCAACGGTTATTCTAATCTTTATAAACTAAACGGTTTTCCTTTTCCGGTCCTCTGAAATCTGCCTTCTTCAATCTTTAGTCTTTAATCTGCAACCTGCCTTCTGCAATCTGAAACTACTCATAACGTAACGCTTCCACAGGATCCAATTTCGAAGCCTTAATAGCTGGATATAATCCGGAAACAATAGCTACAATGAAAGTTGTGATGAATGCTGCCATAATAGCCATCCACGGAATAACAAAGTTAAAATCGATGGCTTTGGCAATTCCGAAGCCAATTCCGATTCCCAGAATGATTCCCAGGATGCCGCCCATTTGCCCGATTACTAGTGTCTCGGTGAAAAACTGCCAGGCAATCGTACTTCTTTTGGCACCAAGCGATTTTCGAACACCAATTTCGCGGGTTCTTTCCGTAACTGAAACCAGCATAATGTTCATTAGTGCAATAGAAGAACCAAAAACGGTGATAATACCTATTACCCAGGCACTGATGCGAAGTACTTCAGTGTTGGAAAGTAAACGCTGAATCAAATCGTCGCTACGTTCCACACCAAAATTATTTTCCTGAACCGGACTCAGTTTTCTGATTTTACGCATCGCAATGGTTGCATTGTCTGATGCCATGGCTAAGCTTTCTTTTTTACTCACCATTACGTTAATATCGTAATTGATATTGGGTGCTGAAAAAAGGGAACGTGCCACCTGAATCGGAATCAAAACCCTCAAGTCCTGGTTGTTTCCAAAAGTGGAGCCTTTTTCTTTTAGTACGCCAATCACTTTAAACTTAGCTCCACGAACCGAAATCGTTTTGTCAATCGGATTCACGTCTTTAAAAAGTCCCTTTTCAAAATCAGAACCTAAAATACAGACATAATTATTATTAGAAATATCAAAACCGGTAAAATTTCTTCCTTTTGTAGCTTCCATTCCTTTGTTGGGCAGGAAATTTTGGTCGACACCCAGAACCGAAATTTCCGGATCGGTTTTTTCGGCTTCATATTTTACTTCGGCGCTTGATGTTGCCGTAAAAGAAAGGGAAGTGGTGGTAAACGGGAAAGTGTATTTGTCCTGAAAAGCTTTTGCCTGTGGATAACTGATAATCGGATTGATTTTCTGTTCCGCATTGTTTCTGTTCACTCTTTCCGAAAAATCGTATTGGTTTATGGAAAACGTATTGGCTCCCATCGAGGCAAAATCCTTCATGATGGTGTTCTCCAATGCCGAAACCACAGTCAGGATTCCCACCAAAGCGGTGATCCCAATGGCAATAATCATAACCGTTAAAATGGTACGCAAAAGCTGACTTCTAATCGCGCCTAATGCAATTCTCGTATTTTCCTTAAAAAGACCAATTCCTATCATAGTGATAATTTGTCATAAAAATAAGCTGTTTGTTACAAGTTTCCCGAAACAGATTTATGAAATTCTTCAAAAAGTAAGATATTTGCAAAGTCTTTGGAGCGAAACGGCAGTTTCTTATCCGGAAACCATGTTCCTGCTGTCCGTTGCAATCTGTCCTTGCGAGCTTGTAAAACAATCTCACAACGCCAGGATTTCTACTTCCATCAGGGCTAAAAGAGAAACTATTGGAATTGTCTGTAATCTAGAAAGCCTATCATTCTAAAATGTCTGATAATCTAATATTCTAAGATGTCTAATATTCTAAGATGTCTAATATTCTAAGATGTCTAAATAATCTAACAATCCAAGAAGTCTAATAATCTAACAATCTAAGAAGTCTTAAAAAAATGGCTCAAAAACCAAGCATACCAAAAGGAACCCGCGATTTTTCGCCTGCTGAAGTAGCGAAACGCAATTATATCTTTTCCATCATCAAATCGAATTTCGAAAAGTTCGGTTATCAGCCTATTGAAACCCCAACCTTCGAAAACTCCGAAACCTTAATGGGTAAATACGGAGAGGAAGGCGACCGGTTAATCTTCAAAATTTTAAATTCGGGAGATTATCTGGCGAAAACTAACGAGACATTTTTAACGGAGAAAAACAGTTTGAAACTGACATCGCAAATCTCGGAAAAAGCATTACGTTACGATTTGACTGTTCCTTTTGCACGTTACGTGGTACAACACCAGAACGAAATAGAATTCCCGTTCAAACGTTACCAGATCCAACCGGTTTGGAGAGCTGACCGACCTCAAAAAGGACGTTTCAGAGAATTCTATCAGTGTGATGCCGACGTGGTAGGTTCTACTTCATTATGGCAGGAAGTCGAGTTGGTACAATTGTATGACAGCGTGTTTTCGACTTTAGGATTGGAAGGCGTAACCATTAAAATCAACAACAGAAAAATCCTTTCCGGAATTGCTGAGGTGATTGGTGCTTCGGATAAGTTAATCGACTTTACGGTTGCTTTAGATAAATTAGATAAAATAGGGGAAGACGGTGTGAAAAAAGAAATGCTGGAAAAAGGTATTTCAGAAGCGGCTTTGGAAAAAGTACAACCGTTATTTAATTTCACAGGAACCATTTCTGAGAAAATTGAAAAGCTATCCGCATTGCTTTCTTCTTCGGCAGAAGGAATGAAAGGAGTAGAGGAGTTGCAGTTTATTTGTGACAACATTATGGCTTTAGGTTTGGATAAATCCGAATTGGATTTGGATGTAACCTTAGCCCGCGGGCTGAATTATTACACCGGAGCCATTTTTGAAGTGAGCGCACCAAAAGGAGTGGCAATGGGTTCTATCGGAGGCGGTGGACGTTATGATGACTTAACCGGTATCTTTGGATTGAAAAATATGAGCGGTGTCGGCATTTCCTTTGGATTAGATAGAATCTATTTGGTTCTGGAAGAATTGAATCTGTTCCCGCAAACGGTAACATCAACCTCAAAAGCTTTATTCTTAAACTTCGGACATGAGGAGGCTTTGTATTCGATGAAAGCTATTGCACAATTGCGAAAAGAAGGCATCAAAGTGGAAATGTATCCGGACAATGCCAAAATCGGAAAACAATTCCAACATGCGGATAAACGTGGAATACCATTTGCAGTGATAGTAGGCGGTGATGAAATTGCGAATAATCAATATGCGTTAAAAGATCTGGCTTCAGGCGAACAGAAAAAAGTGAGTCTGGACGAATTGAAAGAACTTCTTAAATAATAGAAAAGGCTGTCGGAAACGACAGCCTTTTTATTTAAAATTTATATCCGATTCTTGCCTGAATATCAAAAAGAACATCTTCATTATTATTGTTAACTAAATCGTCTTTTTCAAATACTTTTCTATATCCCAAACCTGTAGAAAGTTCATAGTTAAAATGCTTTCCTAAATTCCGTTTCATTCCCCAGGTTGGCATAATATGTAATTCGGGAACAATTTTGAATCCCTCGGTATTACCCACTGTAAAACTATCGGGATAATAGGTATTGCGTAACGAAATATAGTTTCCGGAATTGTCGCTGATGTCTTTTCCTTTTCGGTTCCTCTTGTTTAAATTATAATAAAAGCGGGGTTCCAAAGTGATTCCAGGGGCTAGAAATGATGCAGACTCATCGGTGCTACTGTTTTTCGCCGTATATAACACTAATCCAAGCTCCGATCTTAATGCTATTTTGTCGGAAAGTTTCAGTTCGTTGTAAATCCAGGTTCCGATAAAACCTATCTGAACGCCAAATAACGATTTTGTTACACTAACGTTTTCTGTCGTGTTTGTGTTTTCGATTTTGGTCTCATTGGTTTGGGAGAAAGAATGTAATGAAAGACTTAAAAGTAAGATTGTTGTGATTTTTTTCATTGAGGCTGTTTTTAAAGGCACAAAAATAACTTTTATTGTAGTATTTAAGCTTCTTTCATTGTTTTTTATTTACGATTTCAATTGTGAATAGAATGGTATTCCGATGAGGTAGGGAATCAAGTCAGATATGAAAAAATTTATAATCGTTCTTTCCGGTATCGCGGTGTTCACTTGTGTCTTTTTTTATTTTTATTTTTTTTTAGACACACTTTTTGTGTCTTTTTTTTAAAACATTTTTTTGACACATATGTGAAAAAACAAACAACAATCACTCGAGGAAGAATTCTTCATTTTCTTAGCACCATACAACGAAAAAAAATGATTTTTAACTACTTAATTTATCGCCTTTTCTTACATTTTGTAAATTAGTATGTTATATGCTTTATTTTAGAGCTGTTGATGTGTGAATGGTTTTGTCAAAGATGAAATTCGTGATGCCGTAAGTTTATCAGTTAGCAGAAATTAAATCATACTATATGGGCATTCAAAAACCAAACGAAGAAAGTCGGGTTACCGGTTATTTAAAAGTAGCTCCTGCTGTACTGACAACTGTAGGGGTATTAGTAGGTGCTCTGCAGTATAATAGTAATTATGAGAAAGAAATTCGTAAAAACACTTATAATACAACATTTGATATTTATCAGGAATTTACCGAAAAATGCGCTGTATTGTCCCATTATGAAAAGGATAGTGTAACTACAGAATCGTTTAATAGGGACTACAAGGATTTTGAAAAGATTTACTTCGGGAAGTTTTTATTAGTCCAGGATTCAACAGTTAGTGACCAGGCTCAAAAATATTATGACCTTGTCAATAATTTTAAACAGAAAGGTTCTCCTGTTTCCAATTCTGATCTTGAAGATGGTCTCTTAAATTTAATTTCCGCTTCGAGAAATTCTTTAAATAAAATAATAGAAAAATGAAAAGGCTATATTTTTTCTGCGCGCTGTTCTTCCTCATAGTTACTAAAGTATGTACGCTTCAGGCGCAGGAGGCAAAATTGGTAATCCTGAAGAATGGCACCCCAATAAAACAGAATGATATGTCGGTCAAGATGTCAGATGTAATTACAGTACAGATTTCAAATGAAAACCCAGCGGTAAAATATAAAATCAGCAATTTAAGTCTGGATATCAGAACCGCTAAATCGGAACAAATCAAGAACGTCCAAAAATCACCACGTTACCAGAAAAAAATTACCCTGAAAAACGACAAGTTTGAAGTCAGCCCTAAAATTAAAATTAATATTCAGAAATATGCCAACAGTGATGTAACACGATTCATCGTAAAATTAATTTTAGTTGAAGAAGAAAAAAACGGAATAAAGAAGAGTGTTGATTGGATCACGTATGGAAAAGAATATGAATTTTGGTATAAGTGACTCCTGAATTCTCTGATACCTATTTCTCCGATTTAAAAATTTCTTTAACAGCTTCTTCGTAATGCTTACTATTCCCGGCTTTCTTAATCTTTTTTAAGGTTTTTTGCGGGTTGGAAAACGATTCTGAAAAGTACTCCCAAAAGCCCAGCATTTTCATTTTGATTGGGGTTGGACCCTGCAAATAAGCATCATACTCACGGTAAATCGTTTCGTGGAATTCCTCAAAAATTTCAAATCGGTTTTCCGGGTATTCAGTCGTATTGTTTTTAATCATGCTCGGTAAAAATGGGTCGGCAATCAACCCTCGGCCAATCATGAAATGGTCAATAGATGGAAAGCGTTCCTGAAGGCTTCTGAATGCTTCCACCGAAGTGATATCGCCATTATAATACAACTTATGTTTGGAAACATCCAGGCATCTTTGAAACGAATCCAAATCGACTCCGCCTTTGTACAATTGTTTTCCGATTCGCGCGTGGATGGCGATATTTTTTATCGGAAATTGTTCCAAGATCGGAAAAACATCTAAAATTTCGGAAGGGTTTTCATAGCCCATGCGCATTTTCATCGAAACAATAATATCCGTTTCCGAATGAGCACGATCTAAAATTTCACGGATTCGTTCGGTATTACAGATCAAACCGGAACCCATTCCGGATTTGGCAACCATAGGATAGGGACAGCCCAGATTCCAGTTGAGTTCGTTGTAGCCCATTTGTTTGACGTACTTTGCCACAAACAAAAACTCTTCGGCATCGTTGGTAATAATTTGCGGAATAACCTGTAGTGTACTGTTGTTTTCCGGAAGAATATCACGTTCATAAGAACCTTTTACAACCAGTTTTCCGTTCAGTTTTATGTAAGGTGAATAAAATGTGTCAATACCTCCGAAATATTTGTGGAAAGCATTTCTGAATCGGAAATCGGTAAATCCCTGTAGGGGAGAAGATAGTAAAGTGGTATTCATTCGTTTGAAGGGAGATTTAAAATTCGCTTTCGGTTTTTGCTTTCTTTTGCCTTAACAACCAATCATACAAAGCATCTTGGTGAAACAAACGTTCCACATTTCCGTGATTCCCGCCGGGAATTACAGTGAAGGTAACATCGGCATCGGGTTTGCATTTTTTTATAGCATCTACTATTTTTTTCGATTCTGACATTCGAACGATATAATCCTTATCACCATGCTGAATCCATAGCGGAAGGGTTGCCAGTTTGCAGGCATCGTTTACATTTCCACCTCCGCAAATGGCTACGGCTGCAGTAATTTTATCGGCATGTTTCCCCGCAAAGTGTAAGGTTCCGTAAGAGCCTAAACTCATTCCGCATACATAAACGCGGGATAAATCGGTGTTATAGTTTTTCTGAACAAATTCTAAAAGCTGCAGAACCTTATCAGGATTCCAGGAACCGGAAGGTAGTTGAGGTGCCACCACGATAGCCGGAATGTTTCGTCCTTTTTCTATGGCGCGTAAAACTCCGTAACGCTTTACCCGGTTGATATTTGTTCCGGAAAGACTTTTTCCGTGAAGGAAAATCAGGACCGGTTGTTTTTCGGTTTTTTCGGCTTCGGGAACCTGAATCCAAAACGGATAATCGGTTTTTTCGACTATTGTTTTCAACTGTGCAATAGCTGTCTGTAATGTAAAAAATGTTAGAACGAATAGAAAACGTAATTTCATGGAAATAATCTTTTTGGGGCTGCAAAGGTACCTTTTTTGTTTCAAATGCTTTTTGAAACGGATGTTAAATAAAAAAGCCCCGGGGACCGAGGCTTTTGTTGTTATGGTATAATTACTTTTTTGCTGAGTGAACCATTGGAAGTTTTCAGCTTCACTATGTATGTTCCGGTGCGGATGTGCTCTACCGGAATTTTGATGTTTCGCTGATCTTCATCGGCTACGTTCCATTTTGTAATTGACTGACCAAGGATGTTATACAACTGGACAACTTCTACTCGGGCATCCTTAAAATTATTCTTGATATTCAGAATGTGGTTCGCATCGGCAAAAACCATAATCCCGTTGTTCACATTCATTTCATCAGTGCTCAAAGTTTCGGCGGTAAAGCGTAATTCGAATCGGTCCGGGTATTCACCTATAGGTAATTCGGCCACAAAATCCTCATTTTTAATATCGTGATACAATCCGGTTACGTTGTCAAACAGATAGATTTCTGTTGAAGCCGGAATGTTCTCCAATTCATCAATCTTGATTTTGGTCGTACCGGCAGTAGAAACTTTAATACCAACAGGGATTATTTGATCAATGTTGAAATTATTAAGAGCCTGGATCACAAATTTTCCTTCATTGAAATTCCAATACATATCGTCCGCATTTACGTCTATCATCGGTGCGTCATAACCCAGGTCGAAAAGGTTAGTGGCATGGGGGTCTGCACCCACCAAAAGCTGGCGTCGTAATCCGGAAGGAGCTTCAAAACTCAACCTGATTCTTTGTCGGTTATCAATATCGGAATCCACAGTCTGGTTTTCGTTTCTGATGAAAATTGAGTTTGAAGGCGATTCGGATTCGGTTTTAAAAACGCGCTGGCTGTTTTTAAAACTGATGGTTCCTCCGGTAATTAGGCCTGTAACTCCTTCCACACCACCTAGATCGGTTCTTACGAAAAATCCTTGGGCAACAGGAATGTATTGTTTCGGAATTTTTGACCCCATTGCCATATTGTTATTAATCAGAGGATCGGTTGAAGCGGCTGCAACACCTCCAGTTAAATTATAGACTGCATACCCTCCAACATATTCTGCTAAATAATGAGTTGTTGCACCAAAATGATCCCAGAAGTATAAGGCTCCGTTAAATACATTAGAAGTGGCTCGTCCTCCGTCTAAAATATTGTCTTTTATAAATTCATCGGCATCCAAAGCTGATGGATAAGGATTCCCAACCAGATAAAGCTGATTTGGTGCAATGTTGAGGTTGATATTTCCGTTGTTAGGTTTTCCGACAAAAGTATAATTTTGGGAATTAATATTTGGTCCTGAGCCTGTCACGCCTTTCATCGTGAATCCTTCACCAATCTTAACGCTTCCAGTACTGCCTATTGCCTGCCAAGACCAGTAACTTGTACTGATCTGGGTATATTTGTATAGCCATCGAGTACTTATTTTGATCGGACTTGAAAGAGGGCCGTCAGCAAAGTTAGCTCCAGCGCCAAATGTTATTAGATCCTTGTTGAATGGGTTGGCAGCAGCATTGGTTCCGTCTTTTAATACACTCCCAATGGTATAGCTTAGGTTATTGTTGCTAACCGGTGATGACCAGTAATTATAGTGGTAACTGCTTTTTGTTCCTTGTTGATCACGTAAAAGGACACCTGTTCCGCCGATTGGATTGGCCGATGTTCCGTTTTGAACCAATTCTGCTTCGCCTGTTAATCGTAAATCTCCGCTGGTTAAAACAAGGTTGTTGACAACAGTTAATGCAAATGCATCGGCAACATTTATTCCCTTCGCCCCGTTAGTACAGTTCAAAGTTAAATTGTAGAAAGACTCGTTTAGTTTGATACCGGAATTAATTAATTGCACCTGATTTGCAGTATCCCCGTTGAATGTTACGGTTCCGCTTCCAGGGATGAAACTTCCGCTATTTCTCCAATCTCTTTTAACATGTAAATCGGAATTGGCGGCCATCGTAATCGAAGCGTTTGTAGCGATTATTACATCTCTGGCAACTGCAATAGGACCGTTTGTAGCAGCAAAAGGACTTAGCGGGTCGATGACAGGCATTATTGCTGCTCCAGTCGGAATTTGTGCATCTATAGTGGCACTTGGTAATCCGCAAGTCCAGTTTAGAGTGTCAAACCAATCGGTACTGACTAAGCCGGTCCATAGTCCCGCGGTTCCACTTAAAACAGTAACCGTTGCAGAACCTGCGATATCAGTTGCAATGGCAGTACATATTGAGTCTTTCAGATATGTAATAGTATATGTTTCAGTATTGGTCATATCTGCAACAGTAAAAACATAAGGACTTATTAAAATATCGTTTACTGTTGTTGAGGTTGTTCCGTTAAAATATTTTAATTCCCAGGGACCGCTTCCGGTTAATGCAATGCTGAACGTAGCCGTTCCCCCATTACACACGGTCTGATTCTGGTTGATTACTGCTGTCGGTCTCGGATTTACCGTAACCGTAACATAAGCGATTCCCTCTGTTCCAAAACTGTTACAGCCATTCAATGATGAAGTCACGGCATAAGTCGTAGTTACTGATGGGGTAACGGTCACAGTGTTGCCACTGCCAATTACAACACCTGTCGCAGCATTTTTCCATTGCGTATTTAAGTTAGTAGGAACGTCAGGAATAGCAATGTTGTCTATAGCCCAGGAGCTGGCGGTATTTAAGCCATGGTAATAAAAACGAATTTTCAGATTTCCTTGCCCTAAATAAGCATTTAAGTCTACAGCCGTATCATTAGCCGGAGCAGTAAAGGGGTTAGTTGGAGAAAGGGTTCCGGTATAGGTTTGTATAGTGGTGTATGTGCTTCCGCCATCGACTGAAATTTGTATTTCTCCTCTGGCACCGGCTAAAAAATTATAAGCATGTTTAAAGGTGAGAGTAGCGTTTGTTAAACCGAAAGTGTTGAAAATCGGAGTATACATATAGGAGGTTATTCCTTCTCCATGCGCTATGGCAAATTTTCCGATTGAAGTATAATCGACTCCGGAATAGGTGTTTCCATTTGACGAGCTTAGTTGCCATGGTCCCGGGACGTCATTGCTTCCTCCGGAAATTAAACAATCTGCACAACCATCAACATACCATCCCGATGGAATCGGACTATCGAAAGTTCCTCCGGTCGCAAGCCCCATGCTTGTGGCATATCCACTCGTTGAGGATAGCTCAGAACTTTCGCCGGCGCATATTGTGGAGGCGGAAGCGGTTACAGGAGACGGTTTAATATTTGGTAAGACGGAAATTACACAACTGTTAGAAATAACGGAAGAACAGCCTCCGTTTTGTATTACTGCTCTGAAAATTGTACTTTGAGTAATACCGGAATAAGTAAGGGTGTTGTCCGTGTTTGCAATATCAACCCATGAAGTTCCTGTGGTTACTGAAGACTGCCATTTTATTATATTTCCAACATGTCCGGACAAATAAAGTGTTCCTGAAGCAGTAAAGCATTCCGTTACTGAACTAATTATACTTGAATTTGATAAAGATACGGATCCTCCAACAGGATCGGGGACAATAATTACGGTCGTAGTTACGGGTACGGCTGCACAACCGCCACTTGTTGGTATGGTATAAGTAACGGTATAGGTTCCTACGGTACTGGTACTTGGTGTAATTGTTCCCGCTAACGCATCAATGGTTAATCCTGCTGGTGTAACAGAATAGGTTCCACCATTATATGCCCCGGTTCCAATTAATGTCACATTTTTAGATCCAAGAGATTTACAAAATGGAGTTCCCGGATAGCTTATGGTTGCGATTGGTATGTCGGTGATGGTAATACTCGTGGTTACGAGTATGGCAATACAATCATTACTTGCCGGTATGGTATAAGTAACGGTATAGGTTCCTGCGATACTGCTGCTCGGTGTAATGTCCCCTGTCGATGCATTAATGGATAATCCCGCCGGCGCAGAGTATGTGCCTCCGGTATAGGCTCCTGTTCCATTTAGGGTTGTGCTTTGGGTACCTGCTATGGATTTACAGAACGGAGTTCCTGCATAACTTATTGTTGCTGTTGGTGCAGTGGTAATGGTAACACCTGTGGTCACAGATACGGCTGCACAACCGCCACTCGCCGGTACTACATAAGTAATGTTGTATGTTCCTGGGGTACTGGTACTTGGTGTAATTGCTCCCGTGGATGGATTAATCGTTAACCCAGCGCGTGTAGCAGAATAAGTTCCTCCGGTATATGCTCCAGTTCCGCTTAAAGTAACATTTTGCCCTGTTGTAACAGCTGTACATAGTGGAATTCCCGCATAACTTATTACAGCTGTCGGTAAAGCAGTGATGGTAACATTTGTGGTTACGGGTATGGCTGCACAACCACCATTGGCTGGTATGGTATAGGTGACGGTATAGGTTCCTGCGGTGCTGGCGCTTGGTGTAATGTCACCGGTTGCAGCATCGATAGATAAACCAGCAGGAGATGAGGAAAAACTTCCTCCAGTGTATGCATCTGTTCCGTTTAGGGTTGCGCTTTGTGTACCTGTTATGGAGGTACAGAAGGGTGTTCCCGCATAATTTATCGTAGCTGTTGGTGATTTGGTGATGGTAACACTTGTGGTTACAGATACGGCTGCACAACCTGCACTTGCCGGTGTGGTATAAGTAATGGAATATGTCCCTGCTGCACTGGTACTTGGTGTAATTACTCCTGAAGTTGGACTAATAGTCAACCCCGACGGTGCAGCAGCAAAGGTTCCACCTGTATATGCAGCGGTTCCGCTTAAAGAAACATTTTGTCCTGTTGTAACAGATGTACAAAACGGAGTTCCTGCATAACTTATTGCAGCTGTCGGTAGAGCGGTAATGGTAACATCTGTGGTTACATTTTTTCCGGCACAACCACCGCTGGCAGGTATGGCATAGGTAACGGTATATGTTCCTGCGGTACTGCTACTGGGGGCAATGGCTCCAGTCACTGAATTAATTGATAATCCTTGCGGCGCAGAGAATGTTCCTCCGGTATAGGCTGCTGTCCCAGTTAAGATTACGTTTTGTTCTGTTGTAACAGATGTACAAAACGGAGTTCCTGGATAGCTGATAGTAGCGGTTGGTTTTGCAGTAATGGTTACACTTGTGGTTGCAGCTATAGGGGGGCAAACGCCACGAGCAGGAATGGTATAAGTTACGGTATAGGTTCCGGGATTGGTGCTTCCACCTGTATTAATACGGCCGGTATCCGGATCAATTATTAATCCGGCAGGAGAAGCCGAGAACGTGCCGTTTGCATAGTCTAGTGTACCGATTAAGTTTATGTCATAATTTCCGCTCTTTTCGCAAAACGCACTTGAGGCATAACTGATTGATGCGGTTGCTGATGATGCTATGGTAACATTTGTTGTTGCAGATACCGCAGCACAGCCACCACTGGCCGGAATGGCATAGGTTACGATATACATACCTTCAATGCTACTGCCAGGCGTGATAGCTCCCGTTGAAGCATTAATGCTTAGTCCGGCGGGAGCAGTAAAGGTTCCGCCTGTATAAGTTCCTGTTCCGCTCAAAGTTACGGTTTGGACACCTTCTGAAGTACAAAAAGGAGTTCCTACATAACTTATTGTGGCTGTACAGCCTTGTCCGAAACAAAAGATTGAAATAAAGAGCAATAAAAACAGATAAAAGTAATTTTTTATCATACCGGATTCTTTTAATTAAACAAATAAGGTTTTCATTATTTGATTAATTCAAAAAAACTTTTGATAGAGTAGGTTAGGCAAAGACTCATGCTATGAATTATGGGTGTTAATTCATATGGAAACCATTCCTTTTAAGAAGGATCGTTAAATAAAGTTTAATGGGTTCTGAGAGTGGTTTTACCTTAGATCGAATTTGTTTTTGAATTAAGATATTTAAAACTAAATATTTAGGAGATAAGTTCATAATGATGTGTAAGGGTTTTCGATGAATTGCTTTAACATTAGATGAACTGTTCTTATTCTTTGAAATGTGATATTTTAGATTTAGGATTTCCTGTTGGGATGCTACTTTTTTTGTAGAATTTGAAGTATTTAGTTGAAAAAGCCTCGATTTTTCGAGGCTTTTGCTTTTATCGGATAATCACTTTTTTGCTGAGTGAACCATTGGAAGTTTTCAGCTTCACTATGTATGTTCCGGTGCGGATGTGCTCTACCGGAATTTTGATGTTTCGCTGATCTTCATCGGCTACGTTCCATTTTGTAATTGACTGACCAAGGATGTTATACAACTGGACAGCTTCTACTCGGGCATCCTTAAAATTATTCTTGATATTCAGAATGTGGTTTGCATCGGCAAAAACCATAATCCCGTTGTTTACGTTCATTTCATCAGTACTCAGAGTTTCGGCGGTAAAGCGTAATGCGAATCGGTCCGGGTATTCTCCTATAGGGAATTCGGCCACAAAATCCTCATTTTTAATATCGTGATACAATCCAGTTACGCTGTCAAACAGATAGATTTCTGTTGAAGCCGGAATGTTCTCCAATTCATCAATCTTGATTTTGGTCGTACCGACAGTAGAAATTTTAATTCCAACAGGGATTATTTGATCAATGTCGAAATTATTTACAGCCTGGATCACAAATTTTCCGTCACTGAAATTCCAATACATGTCATCGTTGTTTACATCTATCATCGGTGCGTCATAACCCAGGTCGAAAAGGTTAGAGGCCTGTGCGTCTGCACCCACCAAAAGCTGGCGTCGTAATCCGGAAGGAGCTTCAAAACTCAGTCTGATTCTTTGTCGGTTATCAATATCGGAATCCACAGTCTGGTTTCCGTTTCTGATGAAAATGGAGTTAGCGGCCGATTCGGATTCGGTTTTAAATGCGCGTTGGCTGTTTTTAAAACTGATGGTTCCTCCGGTAATTTGACCTGTAACTCCGCCCACACCACTTAGGTCGGTTCTAACGAAGAATCCTTGGGCAACAGGAATGAATTGTTTTGGGATTTTTGACCCCGTTGCCATATTGTTATTAATGAGAGGATCGGTTGAAACGGCAGCAACACCCCCCGTTAAATTATAGACTGCATATCCTCCAACATATTCTGCTAAATAATGAGTTGTTGAACCAAAATGATCCCAGAAATATAAGGCGCCATTAAATACATTGGTAGTGGCTCTACCGTTGTCCAGTATGTTGTCCAATATGAATTCATTGGCATCCAAAGCAGACGGATAAGGATTCCCAACCAGATACAGCTGATTTGGTGCAATGTTGAGGTTGATATTTCCGTTGTTTGGTTTTCCGACAAAAGTATAATTTTGGGTATTAATATTTGGTCCTGATCCTGTCACCCCTTTCATAGTAAATCCCTCACCAACCTTAACGCTTCCTGTACTGCCAATAGCCTGCCAGGACCAGTAACTTGTACTGATCTGGGTATATTTGTATAGCCATCGAGTACTTATTTTAATCGGACTTGTAAGAGGGCCGTCGGCAAAGTAAGCTCCAGCGCCAAATGTTATCAGATCCTTGTTGAATGGGTTGGAAGCAGCATTGGTCCCGTCTTTTAATACACTTCCAATTGTATAGTTTAGATTGTTGTTGCTAACCGGCGATGACCAGTAATTGTAGTGGTAACTGCTTTTTGTTCCTTGTTGATCACGTAAAAGGACACCTGTTCCGCCGATTGGATTGGCCGATGTTCCGTTTTGAACCAATTGCGCTTCGCCAGTTAATCGTAAATCTCCGCTGGTTAAAACAAGATCGTTGGAAACAGTTAATGCAAATGCATCGGCAATATTTATTCCTTTTGCCCCGTTTGTGCAGTTCAATGTTAAATTGTAGAAAGACTCGTTTAGTTTGATACCGGAATTAATTAATTGCACCTGATTTGCGGTATCCCCGTTGAATGTTACGGTTCCGCTTCCGGGGATGAAACTTCCACTGTTTTTCCAGTCTCTTTTCACCTCCAGATCAGAATTTGCATTCATTGTGATTGATGCATTGGTGTTAATGATTACATCTCTGGCGGAGGCAATAAAGCTATAAGCTGAGGCATATTGACTTTGTCGATCAATTACCGGCATTCTGATGGCTCCTGTCGGAATTACCGCGTCGATGGTGGCACTTGGCAATCCGCCGGCCCAGTTTTTACAGTCAAACCAATCGGTACTGACTAATCCGGTCCATAGTCCTGGAGTTCCGTTTAGAACGGTCACCGTTGCTGATCCAGTCATATCTGATGCCTGTGCAGTACATTTCGAGTCGCTAAGTGCTGTAATTGTGTAGGTACTCGTCGTAGTATTGTTTGGAATTGTAATTGTATATGGATTTTCGGTTATGTTATTTACTGATGCTGTAGCTGAACTGTTGCTATAGGCTATGTTCCATGGCCCTGTTCCAGTAAAGTTTACTGTAAGATTTGCTGAATCTCCATAACAAATAGTTTGATCTGTGCCTAAAACGGCAGTCGGTCTTTCATTAACGGTAACTGTTGCAGAGCCGGTGATGTCGGACGGCTTGGCAATACATGTCGAGTTGCTAAGAGCTGTAATTGTGTAAGTACTCGTTGCAGTAATGTTTGGAACTGTAATTGTATATGGATTTGCAGTTATGTTATTTACAGTTGTTGTAGCTGAACCATTGCTATAGGTTATGTTCCATGGTCCTGTTCCGGTAAAGTTTACAGAAAGATTTGCGGAATCTCCATAACAAGCAGTTTGACCTGTTTGATTTAGGCCTAAAACAGCAGTAGGTATTTCATTAACTATAACTGTAGTTGTTATTGGAATTCCGTTGCAACCATTCGCAGTAGGGGTAATGGTGAAGGTCACCGTTACGGGCGCATTGGTTGTATTGGTCAGCGTTCCGCTGATGTCACCCGTACCGCTTGCTGCAATTCCGGTTACGGCTACTGTATTGTCTCTGGTCCAGTTAAATGTAGTGGAAGCCACGCTGCCTGACAAGGCCATTGCAGTTATTTCCGTTCCGGAACAAATAGTTTGGTTGCTATTTGTCGCCGCCACATTAGGTGTTGGATTTACCAGAACTGTTGTTGTTATTGGTGTTCCGTTACAATTGTTCGCCTTAGGAGTTATTGTAAAAGCCACCGTAACGGGCGCATTGGTTGTATTGGTCAGCGTTCCGCTGATGTCACCCGTTCCGCTTGCTGCGATTCCTGTTACGGCTGCAGCATTGTCTCTGGTCCAGTTAAAAGCGGTTGAAGCTACACTGCCGGATAAAGCCATTGCAGTTATCGAAGTTCCCGAGCAAATGGTTTGGGCTGAATTTGTCGCCACCGCATTTGGAGTGGGGTTTACCAGAACTGTTGTTGTTATTGAAGCTCCTGTACAACTGTTAGCAGTCGGAGTGATAGTGAAAGTCACCGCTACCGGAGCATTGGTTGTATTGGTCAGCGTTCCGCTAATGTTTCCGGATCCGCTTGCTGCGATTCCGCTTACGGCTATGGTATTGTCTCTGGTCCAGTTAAAAGTGGTTGACGCTACGCTTCCGGATAAGGCCATTGTTGTTATTGGAGTTCCTGAACAAATGGTTTGCGAACTAGGAATTGCCACCACATTTGGTATTGGATTTACCCGAACCTTTGTTGTTATTTGGGTTCCGCTACAGCCATTCGCCGTAGGGGTAATGGTGAAGGTCACTGTTACCGGAGCACTGGTTGTATTGGTCAGCGTTCCGCTAATGTTTCCGGATCCGCTTGCTGCGATTCCGGTTACGGCTACGGCATTGTCTCTGGTCCAGTTAAAAGTGGAGGAAGCTACGTTCCCTGACAAGGCCACTGCAGTTATTGCTGTTCCGGAACAAATGGTTTGGTTGCTAATTGTAGCCACCGCATTTGGTTTTGGATTTACTAGGACTGTCGTTGTTATTGGAGTTCCGGTGCAACCATTGGCTTTAGGAGTAATAGTGAAAGTCACCGTTTTTGGGGTATTGGTTGTATTAGTCAGCGTACCGATAATGTTTCCGGTTCCACTGTTCGAGATGCCGGTTACGGCTGTTGTATTGTCTCTGGTCCAGTTAAAAGTAGTTGAAGCCACATTGCTTGACAAAACCATTGTTGTAATTGCAGTTCCTGAACATATGGTTTGCGAACTAGGAGTTGCCACCGCATTTGGTGTTGGTTTTACAACTACTGTAATATATTCTGTTCCGTCGGTTCCAAAACTATTGCAGCCATTTAAATAAGAGGTAATCGCGTAGGTTGTGGTTTGTGTTGGCGAAACAGTCATTGTCATGCTGGTGCTGACTACTTGTCCGGTCGCGGCATCTACCCATTGTGTGCTTAAGTTAGTAGGAGCGTCGGGAATAGCAATGTCATCTATAGCCCAAGAACTGCCAGTTGGATTTCCCGGAACAGTATCTATACCATAGTAATAAAAACGAATTTTCAGATTCCCTTGGCCTAAATAAGCATTTAAGTCGATCGTCACAGAATTGGCAGCAGCCGTAAAAGGGTCGGTCGGAGTAAGGGTTCCCGTGTAAGTTTGTATAGTGGTGTAAGTGCTTCCCCCATTTACTGAAAGTTGTATTTCTCCTTTGGCACCGGCTAAAAAATTATAGGCATGTTTAAAGGTGAGGGTAGCGTTTGTTAAACCAAAAGTGTTGAAAACCGGAGTAGACATATAGGAAGTTATTCCTTCCCCATGAGCTATGGCAAATTTTCCGTTTGACGTATAATCGACTCCGGAATACCTTTTTCCATTTGTCGAGCTTAGTTGAAATGGTCCCTCGTCGTCATTACTTCCTCCAGAACTTAAACAATTGTTGCAGTTTTCAACTTCCCATCCCGTTGGATTTGAATTGCTGAAAGAACCTCCAGTCGCCAATTGACTGCTTGTGGCATAGGAGCTCGATGAAGATAAGACCGAAGAATCTCCTTCACAAATTGTTGAAGGTGTAGCGATTACAGGTGATGGTTTTAAGTTTGGAATAACATTAATCATACTAAAAGTAGAGTATGCTAGTAAACAATTTGGTTCGTTTTTGATTACTGCCCTAAACATACTTGTTTGTGTCAAACCGTTGTAATTGTATGCAGCGGTAGTTGCTGTGTTTGCAATAGGTGTCCATGTATTACCTGCATCAGTGGAGCTTTCCCAACGAACAACATTCCCTATATGACCGCTTAGGTATAAGGTTCCTGTAGCCGTATGACATTCTGTTTTTGTTCTTACAACAGGTGTTATGTTTGGTTGTGAAATTGTTACCGCCCCGCCTTTTGTTGCTGGTTGTACCAAAACGGTCGCTGTTATTGAAGCTCCTGTACAACTATTAGCAGTTGGAGTGATAGTGAAAGTAACGGTAACGGGTGCTGAGGTTGTGTTGGTCAGTGTGCCGCTGATGTCACCGGATCCACTTGGTGCGATTCCTGTTGCCGCTACATTATTATCGCGTGTCCAAGAGTATGTTGCTCCGGCTACGGCACTTGAAAGCACTATAGGAGCAATACTATTGGTTGAGCAGATGGTTTGGTTGCTATTGGTTGCGATAGCATTAGGGATAGGATTCAGCCTAACTGTTGTTGTTATTGGAGTTCCGCTGCATCCGTTGGCTGTAGGAGTGATGGTAAAAGTAACTGTAACGGGAGCACTAGTTGCATTGGTCAGTGTTCCGCTGATGTCACCCGTTCCGTTTGCTGCAATTCCTGTTACAGATCCGTCATTGTCTCTAGTCCAATTAAATGTAGTGGAAGCTACGTTTCCTGATAAGGCCATTGCAGTTATTGACGTTCCCGAACAAATGGTTTGGGACGCGTTTGCAGCCACCGCATTTGGAGTAGGGTTTACCAATACTGTTGTTGTTATTTGGGTTCCGTTGCATCCGTTGGCAGTAGGGGTTATGGTAAAAGTAACCAAAACGGGAGCATTGGTTGTATTGGTCAGTGTTCCGCTGATGTCACCGGATCCGCTTGCTGCAATTCCTGTTACAGATCCGTCATTGTCTCTGGTCCAGTTGAATGTAGTGGAAGCTACGTTTCCTGATAGGGCCATTACAGTTATTGCTGTCCCGGAACAAATGGTTTGGGATGCGTTTGCAGCCACCGCATTTGGAGTAGGGTTTACCAATACTGTTGTTGTTATTTGGGTTCCGTTGCATCCGTTGGCAGTAGGGGTTATGGTAAAAGTAACCAAAACGGGAGCATTGGTTGTATTGGTCAGTGTTCCGCTGATGTCACTGGATCCGCTTGCTGCAATTCCTGTTACAGATCCGTCATTGTCTCTGGTCCAGTTGAATGTAGTGGAAGCTACGTTTCCTGATAGGGCCATTGCAGTTATTGCTGTCCCGGAACAAATGGTTTGGTTGTTATTGGTCGCCACTGCATTTGGAGTAGGGTTTACCAATACTGTTGTTGTTATTTGGGTTCCGTTGCATCCGTTGGCAGTAGGGGTTATGGTAAAAGTAACTGTAACGGGAGCACTAGTTGTATTGGTCAGTGTTCCG
>NZ_AVCS01000010.1 GCF_000498495.1 Flavobacterium enshiense DK69
CCAGTTAAATGTAGTGGAAGCCACGCTTCCGGACAAAACCATTGCTGTTATTGCTGTTCCCGAACAAATGGTTTGGCTGCTATTAGTCGCGTTAGCATTAGGGACAGGATTTACAGTGACAGTGCTTTCGTCGGTTTGATCCACAGCACAAGATGTTGGGATATGGTACGCCACTATCTTATAGGTGGTGGTGGTACCAGGAGACACAGTAAAATATAAATCGCCGCCATCTCCGATTTGAGCCGTTCCAATGTCATTGTTTGTTAGTGATTCCCTAAGTTGGTAAGATACTCCGTTTTCGCTTGAAGATAAGGCTATGGTTGCAATGCCTCCAAAACAAATTGTCGGATCAGACACTACTTTTTGTTTGGTGCAATCTTGTGCACAGCAAAAGTTTGATAATAGGAGTAATAGAAATAGGTAAGAGTAGTTTTTTATCATTGCCACATAATTTAATTAACTAAATACTATTTTGCTATTTAGTCAATCCTGAAAACCCTCTAGATGTATAGGCTAGATAAAAGACTTCTGTTGGATAATGGTTTAATTCGGAATAAAACCAGCTCTTTTTGTGGGGCATTAAAAATATTTGCCAAATGAAATGCAATTGGGCAATAGATTTTTAAGCAGTCTTTACCACCTATTAGTCAATTTTGTTTTTGGATTAACTTGTTTAAAACTAGCTAATTCAAATTTTATAATGGAAAAGATGTAAGAGTTTTCGATGAGATGGTTTTAACTGTCGATGAACTGCTTTTTTTTAAGATTATTTTGTTAAACAATGTGGGATTTTTAGGGTATTTTAAGAATACTTTGGTTTTTTAAGGCATTTGTTAAAATATAAAGGTTTAATGCGTCTTAAAGTTAGGGAATGCTTCTTGTTTTTGGAATTAAAGATTTGATTGCAGGACTTAACATAAAAAAGCCTCTAAAAAGCCTTTGGCTTTTTAGAGGCAGAAAACAAGACTTTTATTTCTTATCTGATAATAACTTTTTTACTGAGTAAACCATTGGACGCTTTCAGTCTCACTATGTAAGTTCCGCTGCGGATGTGTTCCACAGGAATTTTAATGTTTCGCTGTTCTTCATCTGCAACGTTCCATTTTTCAATCGATTGTCCTAAAATGTTGAATAGCTGAACAGATTCTACTCTGGTATCCGTAAAATTATTTTTAATATTCAGAATGTGATTCGAATCTGCAAAAACCATAATGCCATTAATCGCGTCCATATCATCGGGACTCAATGTCTCAATGGCAAAGCGCAACGAAAATCGGTCCGCATATTCTCCTATAGGGAGCTGTGCCGTGAAATCACCATTTCTAAGATCATGATAAAGTCCGGTCACACCGTCAAACAGGTATATTTCTTTTGACGGTGGGATATTTTCGAGTCCGTCAATCTTAATTTTGGATGTACCAACAGTCGAAATCTTAATTCCAATTGGTATTATTTGATTGATGTTGAAATTCTTAACAGCCTGTATTACGAATTTTTCATTACTTATATACCAGAATATGTCGTCCCGATTCACATCTAACATCATCGCGTCATATCCAAGGTCGAACAGATTAGAGGTGTTGAAATCTGCACCTAATAAAAGCTGACGGTGTAATCCCGATGCGGATTCAAAGCCTAATCTGATTTTTTGTCGGTTATCGCTTTCTTCTGTAATGATATTGTCCGCCGTTTTGAAGAACAACGAATTTGCAGGACTTTCCAATTTAAACTTACGCTGACTGTTTTTAAAGCTTATGATACCTCCATTGATTTGGCCAGATACTCCGCCTGCCGCTCCAATATCGGTTCTTAGAAAGAACCCTTGCCCTACAGGTATGTATCGTTGCGGAATTTTTGTTCCCATTGCGCCGTTTTGATTTATCAGAGGGTCGTTTGATATGGCCAAAGTACCTCCCATTAGCGTGTAGGTGGCGTATCCCCCAATATATTCTGCCAGATAGTGCGACTGTCCTCCAAAGTGATCCCAATAGTATAATGCTCCATTGAAAACATTGACAGCTGCTCTTCCATTGTCCTGAATATTGTCTTTTATGAATTCAAAGGCATCCATAGCTGAAGGATAAGGATTTCCAACAAGATAAAGTTGATTCGGCTTAATAATAAGATCGATGGCCCCATTGTTAGGTTTTCCGATAAAAGTATAATTTTGGGAATTAGTATTTGGTCCTGACCCTGTTACCCCTTTCATAGTAAATCCTTCGCCAACCTTAACGCTTCCTGTACTTCCGATGTGTTGCCAGGACCAATAACTTGTACTGAGCATGGTGTATTTGTACAACCATCGGTTACTTATTTTTATAGGACTTGTGAGTGGGCCGTCTGAGTAATTAACTCCGTCACCAAAACTTATCAATCCTGGGTTGAAAGGATTTGCTGCTGCATTGGTTCCGTCTCTTAAAACACCGCTAATGGTATAGGTCAGGTTGTTCGGGCTAACGGGAGATGACCAGTAATTATAGTGGTAACTGCTTTTTGTTCCCTGCTGATCACGTAAAAGGACACCTGTTCCACCGGAAGGATTTGCTGTTGTTCCTTCTTGGATTAACTGGGCTTCACCGGTTAATCGTAAATCACCGCTGGTTAAAACAAGGTTGTTTTTAACGGTCAATTCAAAACCATCGGAAACATTTATTCCTTTTGCTCCACTTGTGCAGTTCAACGTTAAATTGTAGAAAGCCTCATTTAGTTTGATGCCAGAATTAATTAAGTGAACCTGATTGGCAGTGGCTCCGTTAAAGGTTACAGTTCCGGTTCCAGGGATAAAACTGCCACTGTTTTTCCAGTCTCTTTTCACCTCCAGATTAGAATTGGTATTCATTGTGACTGAAGCATTGGCGTTAATGATTACATCTCTGGCCGAAGCGATTGAGTTAGGGTTATAGGGTGGGGCAGCATATTGACTTAGCGGATCAATTACTGGCATTCTTGATGCTCCGGTTGGGATCACGGCATCTACAGTTGCAGATGGCAGTCCGCCGGACCAGTTTCTGCAGTCAAACCAATCGGTGCTTATTAACCCTGTCCATAGGCCTGCTGTACCGTTAAGGACAGTTACCGTAGCAGAACTGTCATCAAAATCATCCGAAATCGAAGTACATTTTGTGTCATTTAATGCCGATATAGTAAACACCGTTGTAGCAGTTAAATTACCAGTATTGAAAGTGTAATTTCCACTTGCGTTTGGAGTGTTGTAAACGGTATTTGTCACCGCATTTGTCACTGTGTTTAAAGCTCTTAAAGTAAAGCGGTATGGTCCGGAACCCGTAAAATGAACTGTTAAAGTGGCAGGCGTATTGTAACAAACATACTGGTCTTGACTGATTATGGCAGTAGGTCTGTCAATTACAGTTACTGTTACTGCTGTAAATTCAGTGCTTATGCAGCCATTTAAATTTGAAACGACGTGATAAGTAGTGGTTTTGGGAGGGGTAACAGGTAAAGTGGCATCGTTGCCGATAAAATCTCCCGCTGCAGTTACCCATGTATAACTTAATGTTTGTGGAGCTGTAGGAATTGCGATATTGTCCACAGCCCAAGAGCTACCCGTATTTCCAATATATCCAAAGCGAATTCTTAAATTGGTTTGACCTAAATAGTCTGTTAAATCTATGGACCTTCCGTTTAAATGAAGATTTGTATAAGGAGTTCTGGTGGAAGGACCTGAATCACTCCAAAGAGTTGTATATGCACTGCCATTTACAGATATTTGAATTGAAATGGTTGCGCCGGCTACTAACTTGTAAGCGTCTGCAAAAGTTAATGAAGCTGAAGTTAGTCCTAAAGTACTAAATGTTGGAGTAGATAAATATGTTGTACTTGCTCCGTTGGCAATGGCAAATTTGTTGTCGGAAGTATATGTTATTCCATTAGATGCAGGAGTGGTTGGCAGTCCTGCAAAGTAGGTACCGCCATTTGTAGCAGATAATTGCCAAGGTCCCGGATTAGTGCTACTTGTACCAGCATTTAAGCAATTTCCACATGAATTATTAACTAACCAACCAGGAGGATTTGAACTGTTAAATGTACCTCCTGTTGTAAGTGCACCGTTGGATGCATAGCCACTTACTGAAGTTAATACAGATGACTGACCATTGCAAATTGTAGAAGGTGTTGCCGTAACCGGAGAAGGTTTGATGTCTGGAATAACATTGATAATTGCAGCTTTTGAGAAAACTTCTGGACATGTACCATATTTAACAACCGCTCGATATAATGTAGAAACTGTTACGTTTGGATAGTTGTATGAGGCAGGAGGAGGATCAGTAGGAATTGTTATTGGGATCCATGTAACTCCAGCATTAATAGAATATTCCCAACGTTTAACATCTCCTCTTTGTCCGGTTAAATATAAAGTCCCTGTCTCAGATTTGTGACATACTGTTAGGGAATTGTTTAATGGACTGGCGGGACTGGGAGTTAAACTCAATATTCCTCCTAATGAACGCGGCTCAACTAAAATAGATGCAATAATGGGGTCTCCGGAGCATCCGTTGGCTGTTGTTGGGGTTATCGTAAAAGTGACTGTTTGATCAATAGCTGTTTGATTGATTAAAGTGCCCGAAATTGATTGTCCTGAATTTAAACTACCATTGTCAATAATACCTGTAACATTTGTTGTGTTGTCTCTTGTCCATAAAAATGAAGTTCCGCTAACAGTTTGTGTTACTGTAACCGGTAAAATATTGATTCCACTACAAACAACTTGATTGGTATTGGTTACACTGGCAGCGTTTGGTTTTGGGTTAACCAAGACAGTAACAGTAATTGATGTCCCGTTGCATCCGCTATAATTTGGTGTTACCGAAAAAGTTGCGGTTCTGGCTACAGTAGATGTATTTGTTAACACACCGGAGATACTGCTTCCGGGTGAAGTAGTAATCCCTGAAAAATCTATGTTGGTGCCACTTTGAGTCCAGCTAAATGTTGTTCCTGATACATTGCTTGAAAAAAATATATCGGCAATAGAATCTCCGGAACAAATAGTCTGCGAAGTTAAATTTGCGGTAACATTCGGCTTTGGATTTATGGTTGCGGTAACAGTAATTGGAGAACCAGAGCATCCGAAAGCATTTAGAGGAGTTACTGAAAAGTTGACCGTTTGCGATGTGGTTACAGAGTTTGTTAACACCAATCCGGTTAAAGGATTTGAACTGTTTGAGCCGGAATTGGGACCGCTGACATTTATTGTGTTGTCTCTCGTCCATGAATAAATTGTCGGTGTCAACCCAAAACTAGCCAAGGCCACGCCGGAACATTTTGTTTGGGAAGGCACTGAAGATGTAGCGACAGGTGTAGGATATACTGTTACCAAAGATGTAAAGTTAGTGCCTGAACACCCGTCTTCGGAAATAGGAGTGATGGTGAATCTAACGTTTTGATTGGCTGTTGTGCCATTGATAAGAGAGCCACTAATATTAAAAGTGGTAATATTATCAATAACACCACTGTTTTGTATTCCGGTTACGTTAACTAAGTTGTCTCTGGTCCAGGTGTAAGTAGTATTAGGCAAATTGCTGGACATCACAATTGCACTTATCGAATCGCCGTCGCAAATACTCTGCGAAGTTAAAGAAGGAGTTGCGACCGGTCTAGGATTTACTACGATTGTTGCGGTTACAGGTGTGCCAACACACCCGTTTGCAGAAGTCGGGGTAATTGTGAAAGTTACTGTTTGGCTAATTGTGGTGTTGTTGATTAGGCTTCCGCTTATTGAATTGCCGCTCCCACTGTCAACAATAGTTCCTGTAACCTCTGTAGTATTATCCCTTGTCCATGAAAATGTAGTGCCAGTAACACCACTGCTGCTTGTCATAGTGGTGATGTTTCCGGAGCATTTGGTTTGATTACTGTTAGTAACATTTATGTTAGGGGTTGGATAGACGGTAACGGTTGCAGTAATAGATGGTCCGACGCAACCATCAGAAGAGGTTGGAATAATTGTAAAAGTTATGATTCTTGCTGTAGTATTTGTATTGATTAAAGTTCCTGTTATATCTCCGTTACCACTTAAAGGTATTCCGCTAACGTTAGCCAAACTGTTTCTGGTCCAATTGAAAGTGGTACCGGCTACATTACCAGATAGGGTTATTGTTGCAATTGATTCACCAGAGCAGATTGTCTGACTTGAATTGGAGGCAAACGCGTTTGGGACAGGGTTTACTGTTACAATACCTAAATCGGTATAAGAACAACCATTAGTGATGTCCCGTATTATGTAATTTGTCGATATTGATGGAGTTACGCTGAAAATTAAGTCTCCCGAAGTTCCCGGTGTTTGAGATGATATAACGCTGATTCCGTCACTTAACCTTAACTCGTATGTTACATTTGCTTCAGCTGCTGTTAAAACAATAGTAGCCGATTGCCCTTCGCAAATGATATCGTCGGATACCGTTTTTTGAATAATACAATTTTGTCCGTAGGTAAAGCAGGACAAAAAAAGTAGTAAGATCCAAAGAGTGTAATTTTTTTTCATAATCCTCAAGGTTTATGGTGAACAAATTTTTTATTTGTTTTTCGTGGGGGGACCTTGATCTTGAGGTATGTGTAAACTTTGAAAAGTTAAGCGGAATTTGCTTTTTTTACAAGCATTTGCTTTAAGACGAAATTTTTTACCCTTAAAAAGGTTTCATTTTTGGAGAATAATGCAATAAAGTTACTTAATGATTTTTTGTTTTATTAGGATTGGTAAACTATTTTCGACGAATAGGGAATTCATACGATGAAATACTGAGAAAAAATCAATGTTATAGAATTCGTGTTCAATAATCTGGGGCTAAAAAGTGTGTTTAATCAAAAGTATTATGGTCAAAAAAATACTGTCAGGCTGTAGAGGAAGTAAACGAGTTCAAAGAAATGTTGAAAAAGAAATAATTATCAAACCCCAGTGTCGAGTAGCCTAACCATGTTTATTTTATATCAAGTGCAATATTGAAATACCATCAATGCTTGTCAGGTGAACATAAATATGTTTATAAAAGGACATAAGGATTAAAATATTGGATCTTGCAGATACTGATAAAATATTAAAAGAAATGAGAACATTGAGTTGATGAGAATTGAGAAAGTATTTCAGAGACATATGGCGGATTTTTATTCATAGACTGAAAACCATTATCTTAAATGTGATGAATGATTTCAATCCGATTGTTTCAGTTCCTCACTCCAAAATTTAAAGTAGATTGCAATATGATAAAAAAATAAAAACCCTAAACAATTGTTGTTTAGGGTTTTGCCTTTTGTAGCGAAGACGGGAGTTGAACCCGTGACCTCAGGGTTATGAATCCTGCGCTCTAACCGACTGAGCTACCTCGCCATTTTTCGGTTTACATCCTTGCTGAATGCGGGTGCAAATATAAGACTAAAATCATAGCTTCCAAATAAAATTCAAAAAAAAATATTTTTTTCTTTTTTCTTTTTTTTATTAAGTTAAATGCTATATATTTCAGAAAATTTAATACGAATATGGAAGGTAAAATAAGATACGAATTAGAGTTCCCCATCATGTCATCGCCCCAATTATTATATCAGTATATCTCAACTCCTTCCGGACTATCGGAATGGTTTGCGGATAATGTAAATTCTCGTGGAGAGTTTTTTACGTTTATCTGGAACGATTCAGAGGAAAAAGCCCGACTAGCTTCCAAAAAAACAGGAGAGAAAGTTAAGTTTCGCTGGATTGATGAGGATAATAAGGATGGTGATTATTATTTTGAATTGCGAATCCTGGAAGACGAGATTACCAAAGATGTTTCTTTGATGATTGTTGATTTTGCAGAGGAACGAGATTTGTCGGAGGCTAAAATGCTTTGGGAAAATCAGATTTCCGATTTAAAACATGTTATAGGTTCCGCTTAAAAAGTCATTTTTATAAACTATATTTGCCCTCGATTTAATCGAGGGTTTTTTATGGTAAATTATAACGGTTCATTAGTGGATGATTCAGGGGTTGCATTACAGCAAAATAGAGGTTTTCTTTATGGAGACTCTGTTTTTGAAACCATTAAAGTGTTGGATTCTAAAGTGTTATTTTTAGAAGATCATTACTTTAGATTGATGGCTTCCATGCGTATTGTGCGAATGGAAATTCCGATGGGTTTTACCATGGAATATTTTGAAGAACAAATTTTAAATTTGATTCGTCAATTGGATGGCGCTCAATCAATCCGTGTGCGATTTTCTGTTTTTCGTAAATCAGGCGGATTTTATCTTCCAACCACTAATGATGTTGAATTTATTGTTACTGCAGAACCGCTTGAATCAGCTTTGTATTCCTTTGATGGAGCTGCTTATGAAGTCGAATTGTTTAAGGATTTTTACGTTACTAAGCAGTTGCTTTCTACAATCAAAAGCAATAACAGGCTGGTGCAGATTACCGGTAGTGTTTTCGCGCATGAAAACGGTTATGATAACTGTCTGTTGATGAATGATGAAAAGAATGTGGTAGAAGGGCTTCAGGGCAATTTATTCATGTTGATGGGCAATAAATTAGTTACGCCGCCTGTTTTGGACGGTTGTTTAAATGGCGTAATGCGTAAACAGATTTTAGCAATAGCTAAAAAAATGGAAGGGTTAGAGGTTGTGGAAGAATCAATATCTCCCTTTGATTTGCAAAAAGCCGATGAATTGTTTCTGACCAACGTTATCAAAGGTATCCAGCCGATTACTAAATACCGCAAAAAAGAGTACAAAACGGAATTTGCATCCGAATTATTGAAGAAACTGAATGCTCAGGTTCGCTTGGCTTAGTTTAAGATCGGGTTTTCGGGGGCGTTAGACCAGATTAGGTATTCGCCGCCTTGTTCCATCATCTTTTCTTTCCAGAAGTGAGTAGTAGATTTTCCGATAATTTTGTTTTGATAACTATTTTTAGATACAATCCAGGAGTTTTCTTCTAATTCGTCTTCCAATTGATGTGATTCCCATCCGGTGTAACCCAAAAAGAAGCGAATGTTGGTTCTTTTGATTTTTCCTTCGTTGATAAGGTTTTTAGTGTGTTCAAAATCGCCTCCCCAATAGATGCCGTTAGATATTTCTATGCTGTTTGGTATCAGTTCGGGAATGTTGTGAATAAAATACAAGTTGTCTTGTTCTACAGGGCCACCATTATAAATTTTGAAATTGGCATTAATTTCAGGAATTAAATCATGGATGGTATACTGTAAGGGCTTGTTCAAAATGAACCCAACAGATCCCTCTGCATTGTGGTCGGCTAGTAGGACCACGGATCTGTTAAATGATAAATCTCCGATAATTGAAGGTTCCGCTACAAGCAAATTTCCTTTTTTTGGCTTAACTGATGTCATCTTCCTGCGAGTTTATATTTAAAATTAGAAAAAAATACCTATTGCAGC
The DNA here is from genome assembly GCF_000498495.1 of Flavobacterium enshiense DK69. GTDB lineage: Bacteria > Bacteroidota > Bacteroidia > Flavobacteriales > Flavobacteriaceae > Flavobacterium > Flavobacterium enshiense. The sequence continues at coordinate 9,375 of NZ_AVCS01000010.1, forward strand.
AAAATAAATCGTTTAAAAGTAAAAAGCCCCGATTTGATCGGGGCTGTAATTTTGTAGTTGTAAACTATTTTTTGTTCAAAGAACCTTCTAGCTCAGCTCCTGCTTTGAATTTTACTACATTTTTAGCAGCAATTTTGATAGTTTTTCCAGTTTGAGGGTTTCTTCCTTCTCTTGCTGCTCTTTTAGATACAGACCAAGATCCGAAACCTACTAATGATACTCTTCCGCCTTTTGTTAAAGTTCCTTCTACGTTGTTTAAGAAAGATTCTAAAGCCAATTTAGCAGCCGCTTTAGTGATACCTGCATCAGCAGCAATTGCATCGATTAATTCTGATTTGTTCATAAGAATAGTTATTAATGGTTTGATTAATTAATTATTGTCCTACAAATTTATATGAATTTCCCGATTACGCAAGTGTTTTTCAGTTTTTTACAGGTTTTTTTCTTAAAATGTTGATAACTCGAACCGATTGTTAATAAACTTAGTTGTTTTTTCTGAAATTTCGGGAGTGTTAGTGTTTATGGGGGTTACAGCGCTATCGCATTTTCACCGAACGAAATTCCGTTTAAAAGTTCGTGGGTAAGCATTCTTTTCTTTCCTGGAAACTGTAAACTGTGAATATTTAGGTAGCCTCCTTGTACGGCAATTTTTAATTCTTTTTTGGTGAAAAGCAGTTTTCCTGACGAATGCTGATGGGATTCTTTTGTGAAGGAGGTTTCATAAATTTTTACATTCCACTCCTGATCGTTGTCTTTAATACAGCACCAAGCTGATGGATACGGACTCAAGCCGCGTACCAGATTGTGAATTTCGCTTCCGTCTTTGCTGAAATCGATTTTGCAATTGTCTTTGTTAAGCTTGTAAGCGGTTTTTATGTCATCACTGGTAGATTGAACCGTTGTTGTAACGTTTCCTTGTTCAATAAGTGATAATGTTTTTAAAACAGTTCCGCTTCCCAATGCCATTAAACGGTCGTGCAATTCGCCTGCAGATTCGTTTTTATCAATGGTAACTTCATCGCTAAGGATCATCGCTCCGGTATCGATTTTATCGTCTATGAAAAACGTGGTAACTCCGGTTTTGGTTTCTCCGTTGATAATCGCCCAGTTGATAGGTGCCGCACCACGGTATTCCGGTAATAAGGAAGCGTGAAGGTTAAAGGTTCCGAATTCAGGCATGCGCCAAACCACTTCAGGTAACATTCTAAAGGCGACCACTACTTGAAGATTCGCGTTAAGGCTTCTCAATTCTTCCAAAAAAGTTTCGTCTTTCAGGTTCGTAGGTTGCAACAAACGAAGGTTGTGTTCCAAAGCATATTCTTTTACCGCTGAATATTTAATCTTTTGTCCGCGTCCCGCCGGTTTGTCTGCAGCGGTGATTACGCCAACGATTTCATAATTGTTCTTATATATAGTGTCAAGGATTCCTACGGCAAACTCGGGAGTTCCCATAAAAACAATGCGTAACTTTTCCATTATAAACTAATGTATTGGTTTTGATTATTGATTTTTACTTTGTTGTTTTCCAACAAAAGCTGAAGTGCAAAGATAGTTTCCTCTGTGCTTAATTCCAGTGAATTTTCAATTTCTCTTGAGGATAAAGGAGAATTTTTAAGTAAAGCCAATATGTTTTGTGCAATTTCAAGTGGGCTTTTTTCTATTTTTTTCTGAGTGATGCAAAACGAGCATATGCCACAGTCTTTGGTGTCTGTTTCTCCGAAATACTCGAGCAGTAATCTGCTTTTGCATTGCTTTTTGTCTGATACATATCGTATGACCGATTCGAACTGCTTTGTTTTAATTTCATTCTGTTGTTGCAGGAATTTAGCAATTCGATTTATAGTCCGCTCGTCTTCGCGTACTTCATTGAAAGTAAGCTGGCTGTCGTTAGACTGACTGTGTAATAGGCAGATTTCCTTCTGATGCATCCGTTTCAGCACTTCGATTACATTTTCTTCGGATGTGCCTGATTTACGCGCAATCAGATTGGTGTTGATGGCTGTTTCGATTTCATATACGCCGGAATAATTTCGTAAAATAGCTGTAACCACTGGCTCGTCTGACGGATTCAGACTTATATAGCGTATGACTTCGCGGCTTTCCAATAAGAAGCGAACGGTGATTTTTTCTGAAAATTCCTTTGAAAGCGAAATGATTCCCTGGTTGTCCAAAAACTGCATTGCATTGAAGGTTTTCAGGACTGGGAATTTATATCGTTGACAAAAATGGTTCAGGTTAAACGAAAAAGTTTCGTTGATCCCTTCACCATATCCAATCTGAAAATAATTATTCAGTTTGATGTAAACTTCTTTTAAAAAGATTTTATCAGGCAACACGGAAAGAAACTGGCTTTCTGTTGTCTGGATATCAGAAGGCGCAAGCAATAAAACGGCAAAGGCTTTCACTCCGTTTCGTCCGGCACGGCCTGCTTCCTGGTAATAATTTTCCAAATTTTCCGGAAGTTGAATATGGATTACGGTGCGAACATTAGGTTTGTCGATTCCCATGCCAAAGGCGTTTGTAGCGACCATCACCTGTACATCTTCCATGAGCCACGACTGCATGTTTTTTTCTTTTTCTTTCTGCGTAAGTCCGCCATGGTAAAATGTGCTTTTGAATCCCATTGTGGTCACTTGTGCCGATACGTCATGGCAGGCTTTTCGGTTGCGGACATAAATAATGGAAGGCTCCGGGTTTTTCGTAAGTATCTGCTGGATTCGGAAAAGTTTGTCTTCGGCTTCAAAAACCATGTAAGCAATGTTTTCCCTCGCAAATGATTTTTTGAATACAGCCGGGTTTGTTAATCCTAATTGAGTGCAAATATCATCCTGAACTCTTTGTGTTGCTGAAGCCGTCAAAGCCAGAAAAGGAACTTTCGGGAAATGCTCTTTTAGTTTTGAGATTTTGAGATAGGCTGGTCGGAAATCATGGCCCCATTGTGAAACACAATGAGCTTCGTCAATGGCGATAAGGTTTATCGGAAGGCCTTTTATACGTTCCAAAACCCAGTCAGATTGCAGTCGTTCCGGGGAAAGGTAAAGGAATTTATAGTTTCCGAACTGACAATTGTCCAGTAAATCGATGGTTTCGTCTGAAGAAATTCCGCCTGTTAAAGCGATTGCTTTGATGTCTCGTTTTTGCAGATTCTGGACCTGATCTTTCATTAAGGCAATCAACGGGGAAATAACCAGGCAGATTCCCGGGTTCATCATGGCCGGTACCTGAAAGCAAATTGATTTTCCTCCACCGGTTGGGAGCAGTGCAAAAGCGTCTTTTCCTTCCAGAACCGATTGGATAATTGCTTCCTGCGGCTCTCGGAACGAATCGTGATTCCAGTATTTTTTGAGAATTTGCTGTGCGTCCAAATTGTAAAACCTATATCGGATACGAATATAATTTAATTCTCAAGATTTTGGAGAATAAAATCAATTCGGTTTTTCAAAGTGTCTTTTGGGACTTCAATAAGCGAGTAGCCGTAATTTTCGTAGGTTTCGATAAGGTGTTGTTGAATCAGGACGGCCTGTTCATAGGTTTCGTAACGGGCTTCGTCACTGGTGTAAATTTCTTCCCAGGGCGGAAGGATGAATACTTTGCTGTACTTGTGCTCGCGGCAGGCCTGGTCAAAAAAAGAAGGGTAAGCATCGCCAATATAATGCATGTAAGCCAAAACATCGGGAATGCCACGATCAATAAAAACAAAGTCGTTGCTTTCGAGAACGGCATTCTGAAACTGTTTTTTTCTCCCTTCCAGTAATAATTCGCTGAATAAAAGTGGTTTTTCCAGGAATAATTGTTCGATTCCCTGTTTGCGTGCTTCGTGAATTACTTCGCGCGAAACTTCGGGATAACACAGGTATCCTTGTTCTGTTAAACCCTCTATAACAGTGGTTTTTCCTGATCCGGGTCCGCCTATAATTAGTACAATTTCTTTAGCCACTTTTTTAAAATAAGGCGCAAATTTACATTTTTTAGTTAAACGGGATAATTCTTTTTGGGATTGTTGTTTCTTTGATGGGTAAAAACTAAGAAATCATCATACATAATTCATAACTCTAATGTATATTTGCTTTTATTTTTGATTGAAAGATGGATAAGAAGACAGAAGAATTTTACCTCAGGCTTAAGGAGGAATTAATTAACTCAACGGTATGGCCTTCCGAATATTTGTTTAAATTTATAGTTCCGACGGATGTTGATAAGGTTCGTATAATTGAAACTTCATTCGATGGTATGGGGGCAGTAATTGAAACACATCAGTCAAAAACAGGAAAATATACCAGTGTTTCAATTAACGTTACCATGAAAAATGCTCAAAGTGTCGTTGATAAATATATTGAGCTGACTAACATAGAAGGGATTATTTCTTTATAAAAACCAAACATGCAATTTACACCACAACAAGCTGTACATTTTTTGGAATACAATGCCGAACGCCCGCATCTGATCATTCCGGAATACGGTCGTCATTTACAGAAGCTGATTGATCAGGCGACTTTAATTGAGGATCGTGAAGAGCGTAACAAAGCGGCGCGATATATCATTTCGGTGATGGGAGGGCTGAATCCGCACTTGCGTGATGTGCCCGATTTTCAGCATAAACTTTGGGATCAGATTTTTATCATGTCCGATTTCAAACTGGATGTAGATTCGCCATATCCGATTCCGAGCAAAGAAGTGTTGCATCAGAAACCGGAAAAACTGAATTACCCTCAGAACTTCCCGAAATACCGTTTTTACGGTAACAATATCAAATACATGATTGATGTGGCCAACAAATGGGAGGAAAGCGATCTGAAAAACACGCTTATCCGTGTGATTGCCAATCATATGAAAAAATGTTATCTGAGTTGGAATAAAGATACAGTTAAGGATGACGTTATTTTTGAGCATTTGTATGAATTGTCGGGAGGAAAAATCAACTTGTTAAAAACCGATGAGGAGCTTTCTAATACAACCGATTTGATGCGTGTTAACAAAAAAATGTCCAATAAAGCACAATTCAACAATCCGAAAGGAAAAGGAAATACTGGCGGTAAGAATTTCAATCCGCGAAGCAACAATAAGAACAGCAACAGAAAATAATTTTTGAAAAACGCCATGGGAACATTTAAGATAGAAGGAGGTATACAATTAAAGGGAGACGTTCATCCTCAAGGTGCAAAAAATGAAGCGCTACAGGTTTTATGTCCGGTTTTGTTGACTTCAGAAAAAGTAAGAATAACAAACATTCCGGATATTATCGACGTAAATAAACTGATTACGCTTTTGGGTAATTTGGGTGTTAAAATTCAGAAAAACGGTTCCGGGGATTATACTTTCCAGGCCGATGAGGTAAATATCAACTATCTTGAAACAGAAGCTTTCAAAAAAGAAGGAGGAGCACTTCGCGGTTCGATTATGATCGTAGGTCCGCTTTTGGCCCGTTTCGGAAAAGGATATATTCCAAAACCGGGAGGTGATAAAATTGGACGTCGTCGTTTGGATACGCATTTCGAAGGGTTTATTAACCTTGGAGCCAAATTCAGATACGAAAGAGCCGATCATTTTTACGGCGTGGAAATAGACGGAAGATTACAGGGGACCTATATGCTTTTAGATGAAGCATCGGTTACCGGTACTGCAAATATTGTAATGGCCGCTGTTTTGGCAGAAGGTACAACAACTATTTACAACGCTGCCTGCGAACCGTATTTGCAGCAGTTGTGCAAAATGTTGAACTCGATGGGAGCGAAAATTACCGGAGTAGGTTCAAATTTATTGACTATCGAAGGGGTTGAGAGTCTTAGTGGTTGTGAACACAGAATTCTTCCTGATATGGTTGAAATTGGTTCGTGGATTGGATTGGCAGCAATGACAAGAAGCGAGATTACTATAAAAAATGTAAGTTGGGATAATCTTGGTGTAATTCCGAATGTTTTCAGAAAACTGGGAATCACTCTAGAAAGACGTGACGACGATATCTATATCCCGGCGCATAACATCGGTTACGAAGTTAAAACCGATATTGATGGTTCGATCTTAACCATAGCTGATGCTCCTTGGCCAGGATTTACCCCGGATTTATTGAGTATCATTCTGGTTGTAGCCACGCAGGCAAAAGGAGATGTGCTGATTCATCAGAAAATGTTTGAAAGCCGTTTGTTCTTCGTGGATAAATTAATCGACATGGGGGCGAAAATCATGTTGTGCGATCCTCATAGAGCCGTGGTTATGGGACACGATTTCAAATCGCAGCTGAAAGCCACAACAATGAGTTCTCCGGATATCCGTGCAGGAATTTCATTGCTGATTGCAGCGCTTTCTGCAAAAGGAACGAGTACCATTCAAAATATTGAACAAATTGACAGAGGTTACGAAAGAATTGACGAGCGTTTGAGAGCCTTAGGCGCAAACATCGTTCGAGCGTAATTGTGTCGAATCATTAAATATATAGAAAGCTGAATTCATCTGAATTCGGCTTTTTTCTTTTTACTATGGAAATTGATATTTTACTTTTTCTTTGTCTTGCCGCTTTTGCTGCCGGTTTTGTTGATGCCATTGTCGGTGGCGGCGGATTGATTCAGACGCCTGTCGCTTTGATTTTAATGCCTAATGTACCGGTTGCCAGTGTTATCGGTTCTTTAAAAATTCCGGCCTTCAGCGGAACCAGTTTTGCAGCCTACCAATACCTTAAAAAAGTAACAATGAATTGGAGAATGCTGATGGTCATGTCGCTGATAGCCTTTGCTTCGGCCTTTGCCGGTTCTACTTTGTTAACTCATGTAAGTAATGATTTCATGAAACCCTTGTTGCTGGTAGTGCTGACATTACTGGCGGTTTATACGTTTATAAAGAAAAATTTCGGACAGCATCAGGAAAAGCTTTTGTCTGTTAAAACTCAGATAATTTATTCAGTGATAATTAGTATGGCCATCGGGTTCTATGATGGTTTTATCGGTCCGGGTACGGGAAGTTTCTTTGTTGTGGCTTTTGTTTCTGTATTGGGACTTGATTTTCTTCATGCTTCCGCGAATGCGAAAATGGTTAATCTGGCAACTAATTTCGGTTCGATTTGCCTCTTTATGCTGAAAGGGAAAATTCTTTGGATGATAGCCTTGCCTATGGCCTTATGCAATGCGCTCGGCGGTTTTATCGGGGCGAAATTGGCAATCAGTAAGGGTAACGGATTTATCCGTGCGTTCTTCTTAGTGGTGGTTGTAGGAACCTTGATCCGTTTCGCCTACGATGTTTTTTGGAAATAAAAAAGCGCACTGGGTTTCCGGTGCGCCTGATTGTTTTATGATTGTTTCTTTTTAGTTGAGAAAATTCAAAAACTTCAACCCAAATACGACTCCGTCCGTCTGGAAACCATCCTGGTAGGAGCGTACATAATCAAATCTGAAAAATCGGAACTTTCCAAAACCTACATTGTCAAATCCAACTGTATATTCCTGATACGGTTTGAAATCCGGAACGTTCAGCATGTGGAAACCTAAAACAAGATTCCACTGCAGTTTATTGATCAGCGGAATTTTGTTCATGATGAATCCTTTGTCATTATGCTCCATGTGTGTTTCGATATAAGCATCGTTTGTACTGTGCGTATAATACGGAAGCATATTGAATACGTTAAGGTATTTATCGGCTGTGCCCACATGAGTCTGATTTCCGTTGAAGTGTTTGTAATCGACAAAAGAAATATTGTCGGCATTAAAAAACTGTCCGGCTTTTAAGCGAATGGTAAAATCCCCTTTGTTACCGAATGTTTTGTCATAATCCACCATTCCGGATAAGAAATCATAATTGTAAATTGCCTCGCTTCCGCCAAATCCTTTTTCATAAGCCAGCGTAAGTGTAGGGTAGTCATTGTTCGGGATGTTTATTATGCCGTCCGGACGCGTTACGTACTTATTGTCAAAACGGATTCTCGTTCCAATATTGGCTTTTATTAAATTGTGTTTTACAATGGCCGGCGTCGTATTGTCGTATGGCAAAAGCGGGTTGTTAGAAGTGTAGTCTTTATCGTTTTTGATAAGCACATAATCGGTGTTGTTGAAAAGCGGTTTTCTGGCCGAGTATTCAATGCTCCCGTTTGCTGTGACTCCGTTTAGGATGTTTTGACTGTATCCTAATTTTATGAATTCCTTGTTGTAGTATTTCGCATAGTTGTCCTTAAAAAACAAAGTACTGATGGAGTTTATCAGATTTGAAATCGGATTGTAAGGATTGAACTGGTTGATGCTGCTTCCTCCTGATGCAGTTGCCGTGGCGTAATTTGTGGTGTTGAAACGATGGTAAATACTTCCGTTTACACGCAACCTGTCTTCTGCAAATCCGTAGTTGAACGTCGAATTGATAAATGTGTACGTTCCTTTGTCTTCATTGCGTTTGGTAAATGAAAACCCGGAATCCAGATTCCACCCCTGAACGGTATTGAAACCAAGTGAAGTTATGTCTAAAACACCTTTGTAGGATGCTGACCAATTGTGGTAGCTGTCTTTGTAAGTGTATCCGGTGAATATTTTCAGGAATTTGAATTTATTGCCCTTTCTGTCCAACGAATCCATGTAAACCTGCGATTTTCTGATGGTTTGTATGCTGTCTTTTTTGTGGTAATCGCCGATTTCTTCATCAGTTAATGGAACTGGTCGATTTACGTTCCAGTAAATTGTATCTTTTTTGTTGGCGTCTTTCTCGATTTTTGCAATCTCTTTAGTGAATGTTTTCTTTTCAAACTTATCCTTGAAAACATAGTTGCTGAAGACATGCGTGAACTTACCGGTAAAGCCCATTCCAAAGATAGAAGCTTTAAAATCGATGGTCTGCTGGTTTTTTGCCCAGATTCTGGTGTTGGGGTTATAATTGAAGTTTTGGGTAAAAGCAATATATTCTAAAATTGGCTGCTGCATTCGGTAGCCTTTACTGCTTAAATCGATGGCATAAATGGCCCAGGTGTCTTCCACAATATATATGTATCCTTCGAAAACGGGCTCTTTATCGCGTTTTGCAGTTACCTTTATTTTATTGATGAGCTGATTATGGTCGTCTGTAAACATGCTTTCCAGTTTGTATTTGTAGTACGACATGGCATTATCAGCGATAGGAGAAACCATATTGATGCCCATATCAACATAATTGGCATAGAAATCATAATTGGTTCCCTGAGCGGTATTAAAGCTGAAACCATTGTCGTTGCCGCTCACTTTGGAAGCAATGATTTCCTCTTTTATTTTATTGGGTTTTTCAAAGGCTATTTTTGAAACCGTTTCCGATAAATAAAGGATTCCTGTTCCGGTTGAGTCTAAAGCGCCGTCGAAATCCCCAATCTCCATTCCCAGAAATTTTTTCGGAACATTTTTGGCTCTGAAAATGCCACGAGAATAAAAATCGGCTTCGAATTTATCGGTTTTGTCCGAATTCTTTTTTTTGCTTTTTATGGCGTTTCGGATGATATCATAAGCAGGATCTTCCTTGTTTGGTTTGATGACCATTTCTGACAAAGTGTAATTTTCATCTTCCAGGGCCACATTCATGGTATGCGGAAATGTCTGAATATCGGCAGCTATTTTTTTGGTCTTATAGCCCAGTGACTGAAAAATGACGGTGTAATTTCCTTTTTCTTTTACAATGAGTTCGAATAAACCGTTTTCGTTAGCCGAAGTGCCATTATAGGTGTTTTCGATTATTACGGTTGTATAGGGGATGGGCTGTCCGGATTTATCGGTGACTTTTCCTTTAATTTGTGCGAAGATTGTGGCGGATAGTAATAATAATGCAATTAGAAAAAAATGTTTGTTCATGGATTTGTCTTTACTGGGCAGACGCAAAAAGAAGCCCCGGGGTTGTATGGGTTATAAAAAAGATTTTAAGGCGAGTTCGTAACTTTTTAAGCCAAAACCGATAATCACGCCTTTTGCATTTGGTGAAATATAGGAAGCATGACGGAATGATTCCCTTGAGAATGTATTTGAAATATGGACTTCTACGACCGGGGATGAAATTGCTTTTACAGCGTCTGCAATCCCGATTGACGTGTGCGTATAGGCTGCGGCATTGAGAATTATGCCATCATAACTGAAACCGACTTCCTGAAGTTTACTGATTATTTCACCTTCTATATTACTTTGAAAATAGTGCAATTCTACGGTTGTATATTTCTTCTTTAAAAGAAAAAAATAATCTTCAAAAGTTTCGTTACCGTAGATTTCAGGTTCACGTTTGCCTAAAAGGTTTAAGTTAGGTCCGTTGATTATGACAATTTTCATACAATTTCGTTTTTGTAAATTTAATAAAAAGGAGCTTGGTTAAGTTTTTTGTAAATAAAAAAAATGGCTGGTTATCTTAGTTTTTTTTCATTTTTGACAATTGTAAATTGTTTTTATAACAAAAAATAATTTTTTATAAGAAAAAACTTATAAAAAATATTTGGTTTTTGAATTCATTATGAAAATTTAACAAAAAATATTGTATATATATAGTACTGTAAGTCAAATAAATAGGTTTTTTATGATTAATTTTTATGGTTTTTTTGACTGATTTTTTTAGGTTGAAATTTTATCAGAATGGAATTTTTATAGATTTGTCAGGTAAATTTTTAAAATTTAATTTAAACTAAACATGAAAAAAGTAATTTTAACGGTAGCGGCAGTATTCGCTTTCGGATTCGCTAATGCACAGGACAAATCTGCATCATCAGATGCAATAAAATTTGGAGTTAAAGGTGGTGTTCAATTCACTAACTTTAATGCAGACTTTGATACGGATGGAAAAACAGGATTTTACGTTGGTGGTTTAGCAGATTTTACTGTTTCTGAGAAATTCCACGTACAGCCAGAGTTATTGTTTTCTGCTGAAGGAGCTGAGACAACAGATGGTTTTGATTTAGGAATCAGCTATTTAAGAGTTCCTGTTATGGCTAAATATTATGTTATGGAAGGTCTTAACATTCAGGCTGGTCCAGAGGTAGCTTTCAAAGTTGCTACTGCAGAAGATATTGTTGATGATTTTACTAAATCAGTTGATTTTGGCTTAGGTTTCGGAGCTGGTTACGAAATGACTAACGGTTTAATGTTTGATGCTAGATATAATTTAGGTTTATCTGATATTAATGATGTTGACGGTGATCCGGATTCAATTAAAAACACTGGTTTCCAAATCGGTTTAGGATACAGATTCTAATCCATAGAGATATCATAAAGGAAAGCCCCGCATTGCGGGGCTTTTTTGTTGATTAAATTGTTGATATCTCATGTTTTCAGGGCGTTATTTGTTGTTGTTATTATGGGTAGTTTTATAATGCTAATTATTAAAACTACATTTATGAAAAGAATTATTTTAACTGTTGCGGCGATATTTGCTTTCGGATTTGCTAATGCACAAGATAAACAATCGGGGGGTAAAATTAGATTTGGAATGAAAGGGGGTATGAACGTTGCAACTTTAACAGGAGATGAAGAAGATACTAAGTCTTTAATAGGTGTTCATGTAGGGGGTTTTGTGGAGTGTAGAGTGAATGATAAATTCGCAATTCAGCCAGAATTATTGTTCTCTATGCAGGGGACAAAATATGAGTATTCAGAATTTGATGGATTTGATACTTACGATGTTGAGGAAAAACTTAAATTGAATTATTTGAATATTCCGATTATGGTAAAATACTATGCTACTGAGAAATTCAATATTGAAGCTGGGCCGCAAGTTGGTTTCTTGTTAAGCGCTAAAGATGAATATGATGTTTCCAGTTCTTTTGGGAGTGCTTCTGGAGAGGAGAATGTGAAAGATTTTGTAAAATCAGTTGATTTTGGTTTAAACTTAGGCGTGGGATTTGATTTTACTGATAATATTTTTGCCGGAGCAAGATATAACTTTGGGTTGTCTAATATTAATGATTATGGAGATGATGATGATTTTAAGTCTTATAATGGTGTGTTTTCATTATCTGCTGGTTATAAATTTTAATCTGACAAAATAGATATAAAAAAAGCCCCGCATTGCGGGGCTTTTTTGTTAATTAAATTGTTAATATCTCATATTTTTGGGGTGTTATTTATCATTGTTATTATGGATAAATTTATAGTACTAATTTTAAACAGAAATTTATGAAAAAAATTATTTTATCAATCGCTGCGGTATTTGCATTTGGATTTGCTAATGCGCAGGAAGAAACGAAAAGCGAAGGTGGATATGGTTTTACCAAAGGTGATATGTACATCGAAGGATCGATTAAGGTTAGAACGGATGATGATTCAAGCCTTTTCTCTTTCAATCCTAAATTCGGTTACATGATACAGGATCAAATAGCGGTTGGAGCTGATTTGGATTTAGGGTCTTCTAGCCAGGATCGAGTTGGTGCTCTAGATCCTAATGTGAAAAATACTAATTGGGGAATCGGAGCGTTTGCCAGGTATAATGTCCTGGAATTAAATGATAAACGTTTTGTTGCCTACGGTGAAGTTGGTGCAGGATACAGCTATAGAAAAACTGAATTTAATTTTATCGATCCTATTCCTGGTGGTGATCATGAAGATAATACTAGTGCTTTCAAAGCTAACCTGGATTTAGGCGTGAATTATTTCATTACTAAACAACTTGCGGCTGTCTTTATTGTATCTAATGTAATTTCGTATAACAATGAGGATCCAACTGATCCTGGAGAAGAAGATGTATTCAAAATGGACATCAACTTGTTCAACAACCCGTTTGCTCAGGCTCAATTCGGATTATTGTATAAATTCTAATAATCAGATTTTTCAAAATAAAAAACCCGCTTTTACAGCGGGTTTTTTTGTATGCATTTTAGTATATTTGGGAAACTTCTAAATTAAACTATATGAAAAAATCATTTCTTTTAGGATTATTGGTTATGTTTTCAATCGCTACAGTCCAGGCGCAAAGATTTAATTGGGGTATTAAAGGAGGCTTGAATATTTCCTCGTTGACCGGGGATATTGAAAATACAAAGCCGTTAGCTGGATTTAATGCAGGCCTGTTTGCAGAAATCAAAGTATTGAAACTTTTGGCAATCCAGCCGGAAGTTGTTTATTCGACTCAAGGTACCGCTTTTGATGATTTTGAAGGACATTCTGTTGAGAGTGTGAAGTTGGATTATATTAATGTTCCGGTTTTGGCTAAGTTGTACATATTCAATCTTGTTTATTTTGAAGCTGGGCCTCAGTTTGGTTTTTTGATGAATGCGAAACAAGGTTCGGTTGATTACAAGGACAAAGTAGAGGATACAGATCTAGCGGTCGCTGCCGGTCTCGGAGTTAGTTTTGCTGATAAATTTCGCGCTAATGGGCGAGTGAATTTTGGTACGACTGATATTTATAAATCAGATACTGCTGATGTGAAGAGTATGACGGTTCAAGTAGGGCTAGCTTATATTTTCTAGTTGCCAAACTGCTGGAAAATTGCGGCAAGGTATGAAGTTTAAGTGGGCATTGTGCGGAGAGGATTTAAAATTCGTCAGAAATCGTTTTTCACTAAAAGTTATAAAAGTTTGTAAATTGTAGAATCCTGAAAATCTTCAGGATTTTTTTTATTTTTGCCCAATGAAACAATGGCCTTCTTTTTTGACGGAATTTAAAATGTATCTTAAGCTAGAGCGCGGATTGTCGGAGAATACCATTGCGAATTATCAAATGGATGTCGAAAAGCTAATGCAGTTTCTGGAAGAAAAAAAGTTGGATTTTTCTCCAATCGATATCAATGAAGAGCATATCCAGTATTTTATCTATTCTATATCCGAAAATCTCAACGCCAGAAGTCGGTCCCGAATTATTTCCGGCTTAAAAAGTTTTTTTAATTACCTTATTTTTGAAGGATATCGCAATACTACGCCGCTCGAACTGATTGAAGTGCCGAAAACCGGACGCAAATTACCCGATACGCTTTCGGTTCAGGAAATTGATTTGTTGATTGAAGCCATAGATTTGTCAAAAGAAGAAGGTGAGCGCAACAGAGCTATGCTGGAAATGCTTTACAGTTGTGGGTTACGGGTTTCGGAACTAATCTGTGTAAAGATGTCGGATTTGTTTTTTGAAGAAGGTTTTGTGAAAGTTACCGGAAAAGGGAACAAACAACGGTTTGTGCCAATTGGTCTTTCTACTCAAAAATACATTTTGATGTATAAAGATCTGATTCGCTCTCATCTTTCGGTTCAAAAAGGGTTCGAGGACACGCTTTTTCTTAACAGGAGAGGGAAGCAATTGACTCGAGCAATGGTATTTACCATAATTAAAGATTTGGCCGTTAAAATCAATTTAAATAAGTCGATTAGTCCGCACACGTTCAGGCATTCGTTTGCTACCCATTTACTTGAAAATGGCGCTGATTTGCGTTCCATTCAAATGATGCTCGGACATGAGTCCATAACGACAACGGAAGTTTATATGCATTTGGACCGAAGCCATTTATCGGAAATTGTAAAGAATTATCATCCAAGGACGTCGTTTTAAGTCTTGATTAATCAAGGTTTGTAAACGGGTTATAAATAAATTTGTATGAGTACATCTATTGAGATTAATAAAGTCAGAAGGCGTATAATGCGCTCATTGACAAAAAATGTGGGGAGTTCCGGCGTGAAATTGCCTTTCGATGCAGATCCCTTATCGGTAAAGAGGATTTTGGTTTCCAGACCCAATAGCCGATTAGGAAATTTATTATTGCTATCGCCGTTAATTCAGGAAATCAATACGGTTTTTCCGAATGCAAAAGTTGATTTATTCGTAAGAAGTGGATTGATTCCGATAATTTATAAAAATTATGATGCTATCGGCAGGGATATTAGATTGCCTAAAAAACCTTTTAAGGAACTGCTGAAGTATTTGAAAGTTTGGATTTCTCTGCGTCGCTATCAATACGACCTGGCAGTTAATGTAGATAAGAATTCTTCTTCTGGAAGGCTTTCGGTAAAATTCAGCAGAAGCGGCTATAAATTTTATGGAGATGAATTCGATGGTGGTGCTACGCCAGATGAAATATGGCATATGGCAAAAAGTCCGGTTTATGCCTTTCGCAGCTGTCTTTCCAATAATATTTTGAAAAAAGCCGATGCAGAAGTAGCTACTATGGATTTGAAGCTGAATTCTGAAGAACTAGCCATTGGAAAGGAATTGGTAGAATCGGTTTCAGGAAATTCAGTGCCTACAATTGCAATTTATACTTTCGCAACAGGAAATAAGTGTTATTCTGTTAGTTGGTGGGCTGATTTTTATTCTAAACTAAAAGAAGCTTTTCCGGAGTATAATATTGTTGAAGTGTTGCCTTTTGAAAATGTTTCCCAAATCCAATTTCAGGCGCCTCATTATTATAGCAGAGATATTAGAGAGATGGGGGCTTTTATTTCCAATACGGTGGTTTTTATTACAGCTGATTGTGGGATAATGCATTTGGCAAGTGCCGTGAATACACCGACGGTAGGTTTGTTTTCGGTTACAAACATTGAAAAATATAAGCCTTACAATCCGGGAAGTATGGCTTTTGATACTAAGAAAGTTTCAAATGATACAATTATCGAAAATGTCAAAAGACTTGTTGAGGGCTTGAAGAAAGTTAATTAGAGAATATGTAATGTTTTTAATAGGTTATAAACTAAAAAAGGTCTG
>NZ_AVCS01000011.1 GCF_000498495.1 Flavobacterium enshiense DK69
CAGACCTTTTTTAGTTTATAAGTGTTTTGTTATTTAGCAATATTAACCGCTCTGGTTTCGCGGATTACCGTAATCTTCACCTGACCTGGATAAGTCATTTCGGTTTGGATTTTCTGTGAAATATCAAATGATAAGTTTCCGGCCATTTCGTCGCTTACTTTTTCGCTTTCTACAATCACGCGTAGTTCGCGTCCAGCTTGGATAGCATAAGCGTTTTTAACGCCGTTAAATCCGTAAGCTATATCTTCAAGGTCTTTCAAACGTTGGATGTATGAATCCAATACCTGACGTCTTGCGCCCGGACGAGCTCCTGAAATGGCGTCACAAACCTGGATGATAGGAGAAATCAATGATTTCATTTCAATTTCATCGTGGTGTGCTCCAATCGCGTTGCATACTTCTTCTTTCTCTCCATATTTCTCTGCCCATTGCATACCTAAGATGGCGTGTGGCAATTCGCTTTCTGTATCAGGAACTTTTCCTATGTCGTGAAGTAAACCGGCTCTTTTCGCTAATTTAACGTTTAAGCCTAATTCAGCAGCCATGATACCACAAAGTTTGGCAACTTCTCTGGAGTGTTGTAATAAGTTTTGTCCGTAAGAAGAACGGTATTTCATACGTCCCACAATTTTAATCAACTCAGGGTGTAATCCGTGGATCCCTAAATCGATAACAGTGCGTTTACCAACTTCAATGATTTCGTCATCGATTTGTTTTGCTGTTTTAGCAACAACTTCTTCGATACGTGCCGGGTGGATACGTCCGTCTGTTACCAGTTTGTGTAGAGCTAAACGTGCAATTTCACGGCGTACAGGGTCAAAACAAGAAAGGATGATAGCTTCCGGTGTATCGTCAACTATAATCTCAACACCGGTAGCGGCTTCTAAGGCACGGATGTTGCGTCCCTCACGTCCGATGATTCGTCCTTTTACATCGTCAGATTCAATGTTGAAAACAGAAACACAGTTTTCCACTGCTTCTTCTGTCCCTACACGTTGAATAGTGTTGATGATGATTTTTTTGGCTTCCTGCTGAGCAGTAAGTTTTGCTTCTTCAATTGTTTCCTGAATGTGTGCCATAGCGTTTGTTTTCGCTTCGGCTTTCAGGCTTTCCACCAATTGATTTTTAGCTTCATCGGCAGAAAGTCCGGAAATGGTTTCCAGTTGTTCTACCTGGCTTTTATGAAGACGGTCTATTTCTACTTGTTTTTTCTCGATATGTTCTAAACGATTGTTGTAGTCGTTTATTTTGTTATCGGCTTCATCGTTTAATTTTTTGGTTTTAGCCAATTCGTTTGAAACCTGAGATTCTTTATCACGGGTTCTTTTCTCTGCTTCTGCAATTTTTTTGTCTTTGGCTAAAATTTCTTTTTCATGCTCAGACTTCAGTTCCAGGAATTTTTCTTTTGCCTGAAGTAATTTATCTTTTTTGATGGATTCAGCTTCAACTTTTGCGTCTTTTAAGATGGAAGCAGCTTCTTTTTTAGCGTTTTTAATCAGATTGGAAACATTTGTTTTCTCTAAATATTTCGCAATCCCAAAACCAATTCCGATTCCGGCAAGACAGCCAATAATTATAATTAATGTGCTCATAGTGTGTTTGAAAATTATATATAAAAAAAGCCTACATTAGGGGTATTGCATAAACTCGTGAAGACAAGTTTTGAGTTAACTCGCTGTTCAAGGACCTGCTCAGGGCAGTTTGCTTTAGAAACGAAGATTCACTCATTTTAATTTGTTAGTGTTGAGTTTATCAAATAGGTACTAATGTAGGCAGTATCTTAGTTTATGTAAAGAACGTGTTTATTTAGAAAGAATTCTACTCATCTTTTCATCTATTTCTTTTAAGCGGTCAAAAGCTTTTTCCATATCGGTAGATTGGTCAATTTTTTTTTGTTCCACTTGCGAAGCAAACTGAAGTGCGCACATGGCCAACACATCCTGTTTGTCTCTTACGGCATAGTTTTCTTCGAATTGCTTAATCATGGCATCAATCTTCTTTGAGGCTGTCCTTAAGCCTTCTTCCTGCGAATAATCCACGGTTAAGGGATATACGCGGTCTGCAATTGATATTTTTATTTTAAGCTTTTCACTCATTCTTTTTAATCAGAAAGTTGTGCTATACAATAATCGATTTCGCGAATTAATGAATTTATTTTGAGTTTCGTTTCTCTTTTATTTTCGTCACTGCCAAGTAATGAATTAGCCATTTTGAGGGTTTCGTATTGGTTTTTCAATGTGGAAATTTCCTCTGACTGCTTGCCGATAATGTTTGAAGACTTCAATAAATCATTTCGCAATTCCTGATTTGTTTTTTCTAAATTATCCAGCTTTTGGACTAATTTAGAGAATTTAATTTCAAGAGAATCAATGATTTCAGTTAATTCACTCATTACAGACCTGTTTCATTACACGATTTTACAAAGTTAGTATTCCATTTGATAAATAACAATACTTTTGTTTAAATTTTAAAAAATGTTTCAACTCTTTTGGTAATAATTTGTGGTGTAGTCAGTTATATAAAATTTGTTGTGCTGTTCTTTTAATAGCGGTTTTTTTCTATCTTAGCTAACTATTAGCCAAAATTATTATATATGAAATTGCCGTATTTATTACTGTTTTTATCCGCCATTTGCCTTGGTCAAACCCAAGAGTACCCCAAAGATTATTTCCGTACCCCCTTAGATATCCCATTGTATGCCTCAGGCTCTTTTGCGGAACTTAGAGGAAATCATTTTCATTCAGGTTTGGATTTCAAAACCCTGCAAAAAGAAGGGCTTCCGGTTTATGCAGCTGCAGATGGTTTCGTTTCGCGCATAAAAATTTCCGAAAAAGGATATGGTAAGGCTATTTACATAACGCATCCCAATGGTTTTACTACAGTTTATGGTCACCTGAAAAAGTTCGAGGAACCTCTTGCTGATTTTATTGAAAAGCGACAATATGCCCAAAAATCATATGAGATTGAGATTTTTCCGGGAGCCGGTGAGTTACCTGTAAAAAAAGGGCAATTGATTGCTTTTTCCGGGAATACTGGGAGCTCGGGAGGAGCACATCTGCATTTTGAAATCCGTGATACCAAAACGGAAGAAACCATAAATCCGATGTTTTTTGGTTTTGATATTCTGATGCCGGACACGAAAGCTCCTGTTATTAACGATCTTGTAGCATATGCGGTTGGTGACAGCTCCGTTGTGAATAATTCGCAAAGGCCTATTCCTGTAAGTTTGTCGCTTCAGCCTGATGGCAGTTATCTTGCTTCTAAAGTTTTGGCGAAAGGAGCAATCGGTTTCGGAATCAACACTTATGATTTGTCTGATAAAAATTTCAACTGGAATGGGATTTACAAAGTGGAAACTTTTTTAAACGGAAGCAAGTTGTTTGCGTATGAATTTGACCGATTCGCTTTCGATGAAACCCGCTACATCAATAATTTTATAGATTACTCCCGTTACAAAACGATAGATCAAACGGTCCAAAAATTGTTTTATAAGAAACCTTATCCTTTTTCTCTGATAAGCAGAAATAATAAAAATGGACAGGTAGTTGTACTTCCTGATATGGTTTACAATTATCGCATTGAAATTTCTGATTTTCATAAGAATAAACGCATGATCAATATTCCGATCCAATATTCCAATGCCGAACCGACCATTGCAAAAGTGGAAAAAAAGACACCATATTTTGTAAAATCCAAAAACGATAACAATTATACCAAGGATAATATTTCTGTATTTATTCCGGAAGGTTCTTTTTACGATGATTTTTATCTGGATTTCGATGTAAAAGACAATGTGCTGTTTCTTCATAACGAAACGGTTCCAGTTCACAATAACCTGACGGTTACTTTCGATGTTACGAATATTTCTGATGTTAATCGTGAAAAATCCTTTATTGCAAGAATGAATGGAGGCGGAGCGGAGTATTTTACAACCTATAAAAAAGGTAATCTGCTTTCCATCCGTACCAAAGAATTGGGAAAATTCAAAATAATGACCGATACGGTTGCTCCTAAAATTTACCGTCCTTCCTTTTCTGAAGGAAGCAATCTGAATAATTCGGATTCAATCAGTGTTCGTATCAATGATGATTTGTCCGGTATTAAGGAATACAATGGTTACTTAAACGGTAAATGGATTTTAATGGATTATGATTTTAAAACTAAATCCCTGACGCATTATTTTAGTGACGCTGTTTACGATGAAGGGGAAAACGAATTAAAAGTGGTTGTTTCCGATAAAATGGGAAATTCCACTATCTTTGAAACTCATTTTTTTAAAACTAAAACCTATTCACCAGTTGAAAAAACTAATTAATCTCCTGATTCTCTTTATTTTTATCACAGGATTTGTTTCGCATGCACAGACCGCAAGAGTAAAAGGTGTTTTATTGGATGAATCCAATATGCCTATTGAAGATGCTACCGTTAAAGTGGGAGACATAACAACTAAATCAAATGAAAACGGTTTCTTTCAGATAAAAATCCCTGCTAATGTTAAGGTAATAATTGAAATTACACACGTTTCCTATAAAAAATCAACGGTTACTGTTGAATTGAAAAATAACGAGGACTATGAGCTGAATGTTGTTTTGAATCAAAAATCGGAACAATTGGGTGAAGTTGTGATTTCCGGCGGCGGAAGAAAACGGGTTGAGGGTGTAACTACCATAGAACCCCAGGTTATCAGGATGATTCCCGGTGCCAACGCAGGTGTGGAAAACATTCTGAAGACGTTGCCTGGTGTTTATTCGAATAACGAATTGAGTACGCAATATGCAGTTCGAGGCGGTAATTATGACGAGAATTTAGTTTACGTTAATGAAATTGAAGTCTACCGACCATTCCTGATTCGCTCTGGGCAGCAGGAAGGTTTGAGTTTTACCAATACGGAAATGGTTTCCAATGTGGATTTCTCGGCCGGAGGTTTTCAGGCTAAATACGGAGACAAATTGTCGTCTGTACTGGATATTACTTATAGGAGGCCTACAAGATTTAGGGCTGCTTTGGATGCGAGTTTGCTGGGTGGAAGCGCTACTGTTGATTTAGTATCCAAAAATCAGAAATGGAGCAATATTACCGGAATCCGCTACCGAAACAACAGTCTGCTTGTTAATAGTCAGGAAACACAAACTAATTACACTCCAACATTTGCCGATGTTCAGACGCAGATTAATTATGACGCCTCTGCAAAGTGGGAGTGGAGTTTTCTAGGGAATATTTCTCAAAATAAATACAAATACGAACCCTTAACGCGTCAGACAAATTTTGGAACTATCGATGAGCCTATAGCCTTACAGGTTTTTTATGAAGGTCAGGAAAAGGACGAGTATGTAACTTATTTTGGTGCTATAAAGTCAACATATCAAGCTAATGAAAATTCTAAATACAAGTTTATCGGTTCAATCTACCATACGCAGGAGCAGGAGTACTTTGATATTCTGGCGCAATACCGTTTGGGGGAAATTGATTCCAACATTGGTTCCGATACTTTTGGTGATGTGGTTTATTCGCGTGGGGTGGGATCACAACTAACGCATGCAAGAAATAATTTGGATGCTTTAATAGTAAATGCTGAAGTAAAGGGGTTTCATGATATTAAAAAGAAAAGCAGTCAGGTAGAATGGGGGTTTAAATATACCAGAGAAGATATCCGTGACAGGCTTGTGGAATGGGAAGTGGTGGATTCGGCAGGTTTTTCATTGCCACAGCCACATATAGTTTTGCCTAACGATCAGCCGTATACGCCTTATTATGGGCCGTTGGCTCCTTATCAGAATGTAAGGGCAACGAATTTTGTTCAGATTAATCGTTTTTCCGGGTACGGACAATGGAACTACAGAGGGACTATCGGTTCGAGTCAGTTTTGGGTTAACGCAGGTGCCCGCGTGCACGATTGGAAGGTTCAGGGAGATAACCTGAATGGGAAGAATCAAATTGTTTTTAGCCCGAGAGCACAGTTCGCTATCAAACCGGAATGGAGAACCGACATGCTTTTTCGTTTGTCTGGAGGATTGTACCAGCAGCCGCCTTTTTACAGGGAACTAAGAGATTACAGTGGAACAGTTAATCCGGATGTGAAAGCCCAAAAATCCTATCATATTGTCGTAAGCAATGATTACAGTTTTAAATTGTCCGGCAGACCGTTTAAATTGGTTTCGGAAGCGTATTATAAAATTTTGGATGATGTCAATACATACACAATTGATAATGTCCGTATTCGCTATAGGGCCAATAATGATGCGGTAGCGTATGTGTATGGCGCTGATTTTCGTTTGAATGGGGAATTTGTTCCTGGGACTGAATCCTGGTTTAGTTTCGGTTATCTTAAAACGGAGGAAAATCAGAATGACCGTGGTTATATCTCGCGTCCGACGGATCAGCGTTTGAAATTCGGATTGCTGTTCCAGGATTATATGCCAGCCCTTCCCAATATGAAATTATACCTGAATTTGGTGTATAATACTGGATTGCCAGGAGGTTCGCCTTCTTATGCCGATCCATATCTATATCAGTTGCGTCTTAATGATTACCGTCGCGCCGATGTAGGTTTTTCTTATGTGTTTAAAGATGCAACCATCCAGTCAACTAAAAATTGGCTGAAAAAATTCAAGGAGCTTAGTTTGGGATTTGAAATTTATAATATGTTTAATAATCAGAATGCCATTACCAATACATGGGTGCGTGATGTGTATACGAAGAGCCAGTATGCAATTCCCAATTATATGACGACTCGTACATTCAACATAAAATTGAATGCCAGATGGTAGTTCCTGATTTAATTGTTTTATATTTGATAGACAAAATTGTTTCGAAATGAAAAACTTCTCAAAATACTCTGTACTAGTTTTGTTAGCTCTTTTGGCAAGTTGTAAAGGTGAAGCAGAAAAGCCAAAGGTAATTTATGAAGGAGAGAAAAATACTCCGGAAAAAACAGTTGTTAAGGATTCTTCACAAATCAAAATAGCTGATTTGCCTATTTACATGGAAGGGTCAAAATATCTGATTCACGCTATAGGCGACGTAAGGGTATCAGCTGAAGGAGGTAGTTACGGATCTAGTAAGACCAATTCGATGAGTTATGCTATTTCGAATTACAATCGTTTCGAACTGACAGGTTATTTCGAGAATTTGAAATTTCAGCATATTGATTCTACAGATTTACGTCCGCTAACAGATAAGGCTGTGCAGATTCAGACAGCAACTTATCTTAATACGATTTATGATAAATCGAAACAACAGATTCTGGTTTATTCTTTAGTGGATTCTGATACGAACAAGGATGGGAAGTTGGATGCTAATGATATTAAGGCGCTTTATATTAGTACCATGAGTGGTCAGAAGTTTACCAAACTGTCTACAGAATTACAGGAATTAATAGACTGGAGTGTAGTGGAAGTGCAAAACAGGCTGTACTTTAGAACAATTGAGGATATCAACAAAAACGGAGCCTTCGACAAGAATGATAAAGTTAACTACCATTTCGTGAATTTGCTGTCAAAAGATTGGGCTGTGGAGACCTATGAGCCAATAAAATAAATTTCCCGATTTAAATCAAAATATCGCTTTCCAGGTCTGATTTTTCTATTTCGAAGCCGAAGCCAAGTTTGGATACAAGTTCGATAACCAGTTTCTTATACCAATTTTCGCTTTTGGGGTGGATGTATATTTTTTCGATCATCTTGTTGATGTCAACATCTATTTTCAGGCCATCGTTAATGGTTAGTTTTTGAGAAGTAACATCGGAGATTATTCGTACTTCGTTCTCATATTGAAAACTTTTACGTTTAAAAAGAAAAGGGAAAAAAGCATCATCAAACGGAATCAGCTCTTTCTTGTAATCGATGTAGTTTACTTCGCCAATATATTGTTCAGTAAACCTTTCCTTCTGTAAAGCCTCTTTCAGTCTTCCTATGGTTGATTGTATTGCTAATCCTTCATTGTTTTTGGTGAAAATCTGCCACATGGCAAAACTTTCGTATTCATTGGTATGCCAACTGCTGATTACTACATTTTCACGATGTGATTTGTAATAGTTTAAAAACTTAGGGTTGTTCTGAGAGATTTTTTTGATTTCTTCAAACGTGGGTTCGCTGAAGGTGCCTTCGTACTGATCCTCAAATTTATCGGAACGCGACATAAACATTTTACCCGAAATCAACAGGTCTAAAAATTTAGACATATCCATGTATTTCCAGATGATGGTATCCGGATTTTCAGGGATTTTGATATTCGGGTTGTTTACGTACATTTTAGCGGATCTTAAATTCTAAAAATCAAACAATCCAACAGTTTTCAATAATCTACTCAAACGACTGCATCATCACCAATTTGGAATAAGCGCCGTTTTGAGCTAATAATTCGTCATGTCTTCCTTGTTCGACAATTTTCCCTTTTTTCATAACGACAATCATATCTGCTTTTTGAATAGTCGAAAGTCGGTGGGCAATTACTATAGAAGTTCGGTTTTGCATCATGTTTTCCAATGCCACCTGAACTAATTTTTCGCTTTCAGTGTCCAATGCAGAAGTAGCTTCGTCAAGGATCATGATTGGCGGGTTTTTCAAAACAGCTCTTGCAATGGATAAACGTTGCTTCTGACCTCCGGAAAGCTTATTGCCGGCATCACCAATATTGGTGTTGATTCCTTCAGGTAAGTCTTTCACGAATTCATAGGCGTTGGCTATTTTTAAAGCCTCTATGATTTCTTCGTCTGTAGCGTTTTGTTTGCCTAAAAGGATGTTGTTTTTAATCGTGTCGTTAAACAAAATGCTGTCCTGAGTCACCAATCCGATTAAGTTTCTTAGTGAATGCATTTTCATGTCTTTGATGTCAGTGTTATCAACTTTAATGTTTCCTTCCTGAACATCATAAAAACGGGTTAACAAGTTTGCAATCGTGCTTTTTCCGCTACCGGATTGTCCTACCAAAGCTACTGTTTTTCCTTTAGGGACGTTAAGTGAAAAGTCTTTCAGGACATTTTCCTTTGTATAACGGAAATTAATGTTCTCGATGCTTATCTTGTCCTCAAATGTAGTTTTTTCAACCGCATTGGTTTTGTCGATGATTTCGTTTTCAACTTCCAATACGGCAAAAACACGCTCTGCTGCAGCAATACCGTTCTTTACGGCATAAGATGCTTTGGATATTGCTTTAGCCGGAGTAAGGATGTTATAAGCCAATCCCATGTATGCCAGGAAATCAGCTCCGTCTAGCGTTTTGTCTATAAGAACCAGGCTTCCGCCGTACCAAAGCAATACTGCGATCGTGATGATTCCCATGAATTCACTCAAAGGAGAGGCCAGGTTGTTTTTCTTGCCGATTTTATTTGACAGGTATAAAAGACGGTTGATGGAATTGTTAAAATGTCCTTTAAAATGGTTTTCCGCATTGTAACTTTTAACGATTTTTAATCCCGATAAACTTTCTTCAACGATGGAAATCAAATGTCCGCTTTCGTTTTGAGCCTGTAAGGATCGTGCTTTTAAGTTTTTTCCAATTTTAGAGATTATCAGTCCGGAAATAGGAATGAAAATAAAAACGAAAAGCGTTAGTTTAAAACTAATGGTGAACATCATGGCTATGGAAAAAATGATGGTCATGGGTTCCTTAACGATAAGTTCCAGGATGGAGAAAAAGGAGTTTTGTACTTCATTTACATCACCGAGCATTCTGGCCATCACGTCGCCTTTTCTTTTTTCGGAATAGTATGAGATGGGCAACTCAATTATTTTGTCGTACATGGTTTTACGCAAATCACGCAACACCCCGTTTTTAAGGTGCATCATATGAAAGGATGCCAGATAACTGAACAAATTCTTGAAAAGAAACGTCGAGATAACCAGGGAAACTACTAAAAAAAGAGCTTTTTGCGGCCCATTGTTATGAGTTAACTGCGTAATGTTATAGTACAGTAAATCTTCAGCATATCCCATAATATGGAAGAAGTCTTCCCAAACGGGAGGGGTTACTACTTTCTTGGTTTTGTCAAACAATACGTTCATCATTGGGATAAGCGTAATGAACGAAAGCGTACTAAATAAAGCGTATAAAACATTATAAATCACATTCCATATCACGTGTGATTTATAAGGTTTTACAAAAGGGAAAATTTTTGATATAATTTTATTCATTTAATTCAATTGCATTTCAGCAATAATTTTTTTGATTTTAGTATCCAGATAAGCCTCAGCTTCGGGAACATCGGCAATAGTTTCAATGGCGCAGTTGACACTGAAGTAGAATTTTATTTTAGGTTCCGTTCCGCTAGGACGCGCACAGATTTTACTTCCGTCTTCAAGGTAGTAAATCAGTACATCTGATTTCGGAATGGAAAGCGGTTCTGTTTCATCGGTAAATAAATTTCGTACCGTCGAATTCTGATAGTCTTCGATGCAAACCACCCGTTCTCCGTTGATTTCATGTACCGGATTTTCACGAAGGTCAATCATCATCTGTTTGATTTCGTTAGCGCCTTCAATTCCTTTTTTGGTAATGGAAATCAGGTGTTCCTTGTAAAAACCGAAATCAGTGTATAACTGAAGCAATTCCTGATAAATTGAACTTCCTTTTTCCTTGGCTTGAGCTGCTATTTCACACATTAAAAGGGTAGAGGCTACAGCATCTTTATCCCTAACCGCATCACCAACCATAAATCCGAAACTTTCTTCTCCGCCTCCGATGAATTTCTGATTAGGGAAATCCTTAATCATTTTGGCAATCCATTTAAAACCGGTCAAACCTACTTTGCATTCAACATCATATGCAGAAGCCAGCTCCTGCATCATCGGTGTTGAAACGATGGTGGAGCCAACAAATTCCGTTCCAGTTAGTTTTCCTTGCTTTTTCCATTCCTGAAGCAGAAAATGTGTCATGACAACCATGGTTTGGTTGCCGTTTAACAATGTCATCTTTCCATTATCATCCCGCACAGCAACGCCCAATCTGTCGGAATCCGGATCGGTTCCAACCACAATGTCAGCATGAGTTCGTTCTGCCAGTTCCATTGCCATTGCCAATGCTTCCGGTTCTTCTGGGTTTGGTGATTTAACTGTTGGGAAATTTCCGTCTGGTTCAGCCTGCTCTTTTACAATTTCAACATTCGGATAGCCTGCCTTTGCTAAAACATCGGGAACCAGTTTTATGGAAGTCCCGTGAAGTGAAGTGAAAACGATTTTAAGGTTTTCTTTGGCTGCAGATGAAGTATTAAACGTTGCGTTTTCAATGGACGAATCAATAAAGGCTTCGTCAATTTCTGTGTCGATGTATTCGATTAAGTCGTTGTTGGCTTCAAATTTAATTTCGCTGTAATCCAGTGCTTCAATCACCTGAATGATTTCATGATCTTGAGGCGGAACTAATTGGCCGCCGTCCTGCCAATATACTTTGTATCCGTTGTATTCCGGCGGATTGTGCGAGGCAGTCAGGACGATTCCTGCATGGCATTCCAAATATTTTACTGCAAATGATAATTCGGGAGTCGGACGCAAATCGGAAAAAAGGAAAACTTTAATTCCATTTGCGGAAAACACATCAGCTACCACTTTTGCCAACGTGTCGCTGTTATGACGGCAATCGTAGGCAATGGCTACTTTTAATTGTTCGTTCGGGAATGTCTTTTTAAGATAGTCTGACAGTCCCTGCGTGTTTTTTCCTAAGGTGTATTTGTTGATTCGATTAGTTCCCACGCCCATGATTCCGCGCATACCGCCCGTTCCGAATTCCAGGTTTTTATAAAAACTGTCTTCCAGTTCTTTAGGAGATGTTGTCATTATTTCACGAATCGCTTCGTGGGTGTCGTTATCAAATGTTGGCGTTAGCCAGATGTTTACTTTGTCTAAAATTGCTTTTTCAATGTGCATTTTCAATTCTGATTTACAGATTTAACTCTTTAGAAATTTTATAGCGTTCTTCATTGTTTTTGGTTCTTAGGATAATTTCACCTAAAAAACCGGCAAGAAAGAGTTGTGTGCCTATAATCATGGTAGTAAGAGCAATATAAAACCAAGGGTTGTTGGTTACTAAAATTGCGTCTTCATGAGTGTATATTTTGTATAATTTCATGATACCGATGTAGCCGGCAGATAAAAACCCGATGAGGAACATTACCACTCCCAGCGCGCCAAAAAGGTGCATCGGGCGTTTTCCGAATTTTGAGATGAACCAAATCGTGATTAAATCCAAAAAGCCGTTTATGAATCGTTCCATCCCGAATTTAGTGGAACCGTATTTTCGCGCCTGATGGATTACTACTTTTTCACCGATATTCCCAAATCCTGCATTTTTCGCCAAAACAGGAATGTATCTGTGCATTTCGCCTGATACTTCAACGTTTTTTACGACGATATTTTTGTAGGCTTTCAACCCACAGTTGAAATCGTTCAGTTGTACGCCTGATGTTTTTCGGGCCGCCCAGTTGAATAACTTTGAAGGCAGGTTTTTGGAAACAACCGAATCGTATCTTTTCTTTTTCCAGCCCGAAACCAAATCGTAATTATCGATGGTGATCATGCTGAAAAGTCCTGGGATTTCGTCGGGACTGTCCTGTAAATCTGCGTCCATGGTGATAATTACATCACCTTGTGCTTTGGCAAAACCCGCATGAAGCGCCTGTGATTTTCCGTAATTGCGTAAAAAACGAATTCCTTTAACGTTAGGATTTTCAGCAGAAAGCTGTTCAATAGTTTTCCATGAATTGTCGGTGCTGCCGTCATCAATGAAAATAACTTCATAAGAGAAGTTGTTTTCTTTCATGACTTTTACAATCCACGAATGCAATTCGGGCAACGATTCCTGCTCGTTGAGTAAAGGAATTATAATGGATAAGTTCATTAATTATTCTAAGTTCGATGTTTTGTTTCTGAAGATTAAGGCTAGAAGTGCCCCGAAAATGGCTGATAAAATAAAATTGAAAACAAGTCCTTTTCCTTGATTTGCAACAGAATAATTGTCTGTGTTCTGCATTTTTTCGGCAACTTCTTTTATTTTTTCGGTCGGTGCGCCTGCTTTTTTCATCATGTTTACAGTGTATTCAATCACTTCATTGTTCAATGTTTCTTTTGCTTCCGGATCTATAACATTGAATAATAAAATGTTGAAAATTACGGCCATTGTTGCTCCAATGGCTCCTGCAATGAAGTATACTGTGAAAGCTTCTTTAAAAGTAATTAAACCGTTTAATTGTTTTTTGGTCTTTGAAACCAAAACTATCCCAATAATTATGTAAACGACAATCATGATTAATCCCAGCCAGAGATTTGTGAATAGTTTTATGTCTATGGCATAGAGTGATGCTGTTAAAAGGATTGAAATAAAACCGATAACAATTCCGTAGTTAATCCCGTTTTTTTTAATTACTTCGTTCATAGTTTTCTATTGGTTTAAATAATTTACAAATATATGAATTCTATACTATCGTAGAGTTAGTTTGAAGAATTGAAAAAAAGTTACACAATAATTTGAATATTAAAAATTAGTTGTACATTTGCAGCCTGAATAAATAAAAAGATTATAAACAAAAAGTTACAAGCGTTTATACCTTTTGTATATAAAAGCATCAGAACGGTTTGTAACCAATTAATAAAAACGATTTACCATGAAAAAAGGAATTCACCCGGAAAATTACAGATTAGTAGCATTTAAAGATATGTCAAACGAGGATGTATTTATTACTAAATCTACTGTAGAAACTAAAGATACAATCACTGTTGATGGTGTTGAATACCCAGTATACAAAATGGAGATCTCTAGAACATCTCACCCTTTCTATACAGGTAAATCTAAACTTATCGATACTGCAGGACGTATTGATAAATTCAAAAGCAAATACGCTAAATTCAGCAAATAATTGTTGTTTTTACATTATACGGAAGCCTCTCAGTTTTGAGAGGCTTTTTTATTTTTATCTGATGGAAAACTTTGTAACTTTGGAATTCGGTTAACCAAATGACCGCATCAACAAATAAACAAAATATGAACTACATACTTTTTGACGGAACCGTTCGCGACGCTTTGCTTCCGTTTACATTTACCCGACCTGTGGCCGATATCCGAATAGGGATTTTGACCATTCGTGAAAAATGGGAAAAATATTTGGGCTACACTACTACGACGTTAACAGAAGAATATCTGATGGAGAAATATCCAATGGTGGAAATGGAAGAGAATGTGATGATTAATGCTTCTTTTTTGCCAAATGAAATTCTATCCGAAATGGTTCGTTCACTCGAAGCTAATCAGGCTATTTTCTGCAATGATGAGGTAGTGGCTTTTTACAGTAAAGAAAATCAGGAAGAAGTTGATTTTGATACGTATGACATTATTGATTACACTGAAGACTGTCTGAAAATTGAGCACACTTGGGATATTTTTCAGAAGAATGACGCTGCCTTGCGCGAGGATTTTGATTTGATAACAGAAGGCCGTTTTTCGCAGCCGATTCCGAAAAGTGTCAACGTAATTGCACCGGAAAATGTTTTTATTGAAGAAGGGGCGAAGTTAGAGTTTGTTACGTTAAACGCATCTACAGGGCCAATTTACATTGGTAAAAATGCAGAAATTATGGAGGGTTCTGTGATCCGTGGTCCTTTTGCATTGTGTGAAGAAGCGCAGGTGAAGCTGGCAACGAAAGTGTATGGTGCAACCACGGTTGGACCACATAGTCGTATTGGAGGTGAGGTAAACAACTCTGTACTTTTCGGGTATTCCAATAAGGGGCATGACGGGTTTTTAGGGAATTCGGTTTTAGGGGAATGGTGTAACATTGGAGCCGACAGTAATAATTCGAACTTAAAGAATAATTACGAAGAAGTGAAACTATGGAGTTACGAAACCGAAGGTTTTGCCAAAACAGGTCTTCAGTTCTGCGGTTTGATGATGGGTGATCACAGTAAATGTGGTATCAATACCATGTTCAATACCGGAACAGTTGTAGGGGTTAGTGCTAATATTTTTGGAAGTGGATTCCCTCGTAATTTTATACCGAGTTTCTCCTGGGGTGGTGCGTCTGGATTTACGACCTACATCACCAAAAAGGCATTTGAAACGGCTAAAATTGTGATGTCCCGTCGTCATGTGGAATTCACGGAACAGGATGCCGCTATTTTGGAGCATGTTTTTGAGGAAACAAAAAAATACAGAAAAGAATAGTCTGAATTTTATGCAAATTATATAACCACGATTACGAGAGTAGTCGTGGTTTTTTTTGTAAATTTATTCTCTAAACTTTGAAAGCTATGTATAGAATAGAGAACGATTTATTGGGAGATATGCAGGTTCCGGCGAATGCTTATTACGGAATTCAGACGCAAAGAGCTATTGATAATTTTCAGATATCCGGAGTGAAATTACATCAGTTTCCTGAATTTATTAAAGGATTGGCTTATGTAAAATGGGGTGCTGCCGAAACTAATTTTCAACTGGGATTACTTGATGAAAAACTCAAAAATGCCATTGTGGAAGCTGCTAAGGAAGTTGTTGCCGGAAAATTCGACAAGGAATTTCCTATTGATATGATTCAGGGTGGAGCGGGTACTTCTACAAATATGAATATCAACGAAGTTTTGGCAAACCGTGCTTTGGAATTGATGGGCTATCAAAAAGGGGAGTATCAACATTGTTCGCCTAATGATCATGTGAATTTATCCCAATCTACGAATGACGCTTATCCTACTGCCATCCGAATAGCAGGTGTTCGTTCCAACATGTTGTTGATTGAGCATTTGAAAGATCTGATTAAATCGATTCGAAATAAAGGTGAAGAGTTTAAGCATGTATTGAAAATGGGAAGAACCCAATTGCAGGATGCCGTACCGATGACGCTTGGTCAGGAATTTGAAGCTTTTGCGGTAACGCTGGAAGAAGAAATCGAACGACTGACACAAAATTCCAATTTGTTTCTGGAAACCAATATGGGAGCAACTGCTATCGGAACCGGGCTTAACGCTGCTCCGGGTTATGCAAAATTGTGTGCCGAAAATCTGGCTAAGGTTACCGGACTGGCGATTGTGTCGGCTCCTAATTTGATTGAAGCCACTCCGGATACGGGAGCCTATGTGATTTATTCTTCGGCCTTGAAACGTATGGCCATCAAAATCTCGAAAATCTGTAACGATTTACGTTTGCTTTCTTCCGGACCTCGCTGTGGTTTAAATGAAATCAATTTACCGCCAATGCAGCCAGGATCCTCAATTATGCCTGGAAAAGTAAATCCGGTAATTCCCGAAGTGATGAATCAGGTTTGTTTCCGTGTAATCGGTAATGATTTGACTGTAACGATGGCATCGGAAGCTGGACAATTGCAATTAAATGTTATGGAACCAGTGTTGACTTATGCAATCATGGAATCCATGCAATTATTATCAAACGGAATGGATACGTTGCGACAAAAATGTATCGAAGGTATCACGGCCAACGAAGAGCATTGCCGCGAAATGGTGCTGCATAGCATCGGAATTGTGACGGCTCTTAATCCGTACATCGGATATAAAAACAGTACCAAAATTGCCAAAGAAGCGTTGGAAACCGGAAAAAGTGTTTACAATCTGGTTCTAGAGCATAATATTCTATCGAAGGAACAGATAGATGATATACTGAATCCTGAAAATATGCTTGCTCCCAAAAAAGGATAATCTTAAAAAGCCACGAAATATAAATCGTGGCTTTTTTATTAAAATTTGGCTCTGTTTAATGATTTTCTAGTCTTGGTAAAAAAAGTTCTATCCTGTTGAAGAAGTTGAGCGTTTTTTAGGAAATTAATCTTCCCATCCACAAAGTCCCAGACCTTTATCCAAAGCTTCAGATTTTGAAACTTTCTTTATTTCATGTTTGCAATTGGATAATCCACGGCAATTTTCGTTATAATGGTATTTTTTGGCATTCGGACTAACGCAGATATAAACGTTTGCCGATGAAAATGATGTTAACGAGGCAAACGCAAGTATGTAGATTACTTTTCTCATTTTATTTTCCTTTTTTCAAAGTTACTAAATTCAATACGTTAATTCTTAAAGACTTATGTTTTTAATTCGCGGTTTGCAAATAACTGGAATATAGCTTATTAATAATTTTAGGAAACGGATTATTGTCCGTAAATTTGCCAACTCAATTTTTTGACAACGATTTCATTAATTGAGCTTACTTATGGAAAATAAAAAGAAAGTGGCGTTCTACACGCTGGGCTGTAAACTGAATTTTTCAGAAACATCAACCATTGCCAGAAATTTTCAAGACGAGGGTTTTGAACGTGTTGATTTTGAAGAAGTGGCCGACATTTATGTGATTAACACATGTTCAGTTACCGACAATGCGGATAAGCAATTCAAACAGATTGTAAAAAAAGCAATGAAGCTTAATAACAAGGCATTTGTTGCGGCAGTGGGCTGTTATGCACAGTTAAAACCTGAAGAACTGGCCGATGTTGATGGCGTGGATTTAGTTTTGGGTGCTACAGAAAAATTTAAAATCACCGACTATATTAATGATCTGTCCAAAAACGATATGGGCGAGGTGCATTCCTGTGAAATCGAAGAAGCTGATTTTTATGTAGGGAGTTATTCGATTGGAGACAGGACCCGTGCCTTTTTGAAAGTCCAAGACGGATGCGACTATAAATGTACATATTGTACCATTCCATTGGCGAGAGGGATTTCCCGAAGTGATACGATGGAAAACGTGCTGAAAAATGCAAAAGAAATTTCCGGGCAGGGTATTAAGGAAATCGTTTTAACCGGAGTAAACATTGGTGACTACGGTAAAGGGGAGTTCGGAAATAAGAAACACGAACATACGTTTTACGAATTGGTTCAGAATCTGGATAAAGTGGAAGGAATCGAGCGTTTGCGAATTTCATCCATCGAACCAAATCTGTTAAAAAATGAAACCATCGATTTCGTATCACAAAGCCGAACGTTTGTACCACATTTTCATATTCCGCTGCAATCGGGAAGCAATGAGGTTCTGAAAAAAATGAAACGCCGCTATATGCGAGAATTGTATTCGGAACGTGTTGCTAAAATCAGGGAAGTGATGCCGCATGCCTGCATTGGAGTGGATGTTATTGTTGGTTTTCCGGGAGAAACCGACGAATTGTTTTTAGAAACTTATCATTTCCTGAACGAGTTGGATATTTCATATCTGCATGTTTTTACTTATTCAGAAAGAGATAATACTGAAGCGACTGAAATGGAAGGTGTAGTTCCGTCTAATGTACGGGCAAAACGCAGCAAGATGTTACGAGGGCTTTCCGTTAAAAAAAGACGCGCATTTTATGAAAGTCAAATCGGAACCAACAGAACAGTTTTGTTTGAAGGGGAAAATAAAGAAGGCTACATTCATGGTTTTACCGAAAATTACGTAAAAGTAAAAACACCTTGGAATCCGGAACTTGTAAATACGTTGCATGAAATCAATCTAACCCGAATTGATGAAGACGGAAGCGTTCGATTGGAGTTTTTGAATGCTGAAGTGGGAAAATAGTCAATAGAAAATAGAATATAGAATATAGAAAAAAGAGTATAGGTGTTGTGTCTATACTCTTTTTTGTTTTCTCTGTATTCTTTTTCTAATACTTATAATGAAAGCGCAGTTTAGTAATGCGGAACACATTATCTCCCAACTGCTCTATGAATTCAAATTTATTTCTTCCCGGCTGGGTAAAAGAAACGATGGAGTTGGCATCGATTTCGTAGTACATGCCTTCGCCTTCCATCATAAATCGGTCGCCGTTTTTACGATAAGCAGAACGGATTAAATCGAACTCAAACAAATTCCACGTAGAGGTATCGGCGTTAAAATCACCAGCAGAAGAACAGATGCCTTCGGTGACTTCGGTTTTGCTGCCATAATATTTTTCTATATTCTCAAAAAAATGGATGATATCGGTGTAGAATTCTTCTTGTGTCATGTGCTAAAAATACATTAATTTTTTAGAAATAAAAAAGTCGTTCTGTTTTTAGAACGACTTTTGTTTTTTAGTTAGATTTTTATTCCAGGCGGAAGTAATTCTTTGTAAACCGGATTTTTTCTAAAAAAAGCGGCCACCTTCGGATGAATGGGGACTACTTTCCATTTTTTTTCTTCTGCGACCAATAGAATCTGTTTTAAAAAATCAGACATGGTTTCCGACCCGTCAAATTGCTCTGGGATATTCACCTTGGATAAAAAAATCTTTTTCTCCTGAAATGAATATTCAATCGTGAGTAGCTGACCATCAACAGTCGTTTCAAACTGCCTCGAAAATTCATTGTTTTTAATAACCATTTGAGGGATTTTGTTGTTGAATAATTACTCTGCAAAGTTACTCATTTGATAATCAATATCAAACTGTTTGCTGAGGTATTGGGAAAACATAGGTAGGGTTTACTGTTGTAGATAAAATTTTAAGTTTTTTGATATCTCAAATAATTGAGAAAAAGTACTATTTTTATGAAAATTTCAAGTTTGTTTTAAGCTGAATTCAAATACCAGTCAATGAGTAGAATACCTGTTTATTTTATGCCGGGTTTGGCAGCGAGTCCGAAAATTTTCGAAAGAATAAAATTGCCTGAAGATCAATTTGAGGTTCATCTGCTGGAATGGTTTTTGCCGGAGAAAAAAGAGACACTGACAGGTTATGCAAAAAGGATGGCAGAAAAAATTAAGCATGATGATGCGGTTTTGATTGGCGTGTCCTTTGGAGGGATTTTAGTTGAGGAAATTGCTAAGATTAAACCTGTCCGTAAAACCATTATTATCTCGAGTGTAAAGAGCATGAAAGAGTTTCCGAGAAGAATGAAGTTTGTCAGGAATACTAAAATGTATAAACTCATTCCTAAAAGGCTGTTTTCTAAAGTGGAATATTTGTTGAAATACAGCAAGAGCCCGAGAATGAAAGAGCGTTTGGAGTTGTATCGGACTTATCTTTCGGTAAACGATGTGAAATACCTGACATGGGCGATTGAAAACGTATTGATGTGGGGCAGGACTGAGGTCGACGAAAAAGTTGTTCATATTCATGGGGATAAGGACGATGTGTTTCCGATTAAGAACATTAAAAATTGTATAGTGGTAAAAGGAGGGACTCATGCTATGATTCTGTTTAAACACAAATGGATGAATGAAAATCTCCCAAGAATAATAACCGAATAAAAAAGGAATATGAAGATGATCAAAAGAGTCGCGGCAGTTGCGGCAGTAGTAATTGTGAGCGGTGTTTTTATTTATGCTGCATCAACTACACAAGCAAAAGGGAGAGTGTATGAATTTACACAGATTCCTACGGATATTGATTTTTCGGGAGAAAAGGTTCCGTTGAACATTTCGGATGTGAGTGAACGTTTTGATCGCGAATTGACCGTAAATGTGAATCTTCACGCTACGACCGAACTGGTTATCAAAAGAGCTAACCGAGTTTTTCCGGTAATTGAGCCTATTTTGAAAAGATACGGTGTACCGGACGATTTTAAATATTTGGCCGTGATTGAAAGTGGCTTGGTTAATGTTACTTCACCATCTGGCGCAAAAGGTGTTTGGCAGTTTATGCCTGAAACGGCTAAGCAAATGGGGATGGAAGTGAATGATATAGTGGATGAACGCTATCATTTGGAAAAATCGACTGAATTGGCTTGTCAGTATCTGGTGAAAGCCAAAGCTAAATTTGGAAACTGGACCATGGCGGCAGCTTCTTATAATGGGGGTGTGAATGGAATGGATCGTTTCATGGTAGCGCAAAAAGTGACTGATTATTATGATTTGCTGGTGAATGAAGAAACATCCCGTTATGTTTTCAGGATTTTGGCGTTGAAAGAAATTATGCAGAATCAGAAGAAATACGGTTACGAGTTGCCTTCTGAAATTCTTTACAAGCCAATCCCGACCAAAAAGATTGAAGTTTCTGAGAATATTCCTGATTTGGCTTCTTTTGCTATCGAACAGGGTATTAATTACAAAATTTTAAAGATTCATAATCCTTGGTTGCGCGATAAATCTCTTGTGGTGCAGCCCGGAAAGGTCTATACCGTTGAAATTCCGTTGGAAGGATATACAAGGTAAAAATGAGAACCATGACATTAGCTACAGTTATTGCTTTGATTTTTATTGGCTTACTGGCCGGTATGTTAAGCGGGTTGGTCGGTATTGGAGGCGGAATAATAATGGTTCCGCTTTTATTGTTGTTGGGATTTTCTCAACATTCGGCCCAGGGAACCAGTTTGGCTGTTTTGTTGCTTCCGGTGACGGCTTCGGCAGTTTACAATTATTATAAAGAAGGCTATCTCGACTGGAGATATGCTGTCCTGATAGCGGTCTTCTTTGTGGTTGGAGGTTATTTCGGAAGTAAACTGGCGGTTACAATTGATGCTAAGATGCTTAAAAAAATTTTCGGAGTAGTGTTGTTGATTGTTGCCGGTAAAATGATTTTAGGTAAATAGTTATTTTGAAATCCCGTTTCCGTCCTTAATGTTGGCTTCGTTTATGAGTAAAGGACTGACGGCATCATGAAAGCGATTGTAGTTGAGGTCGAAGGATTCTTCGTAAGGTATTTTGGTTCCTGAATTAATCCCGCCCCTGCGAATGTCAATTAGATTCATCCCTTCGTCAATTAAAAAGGTGGTTGGGATGCCTAAGGTATGTTTTAAAGTTGATACAAGATAATCGTCTCTGTTGTATGTTTCATGGGCGTAGCAAACCTCAATTGAACTTTCAAACTTCGATGCTATTTTTTTTATTTCCTCTTTTCTGTTCCAGAAAACGACTACGATCTGGATGTTTTTTCTGTATTTTTTTGCCAGTTTGTTTAGTGCTTCAATTTCTCCGTTTGCCGTAAGGCACCAAGTAGAATAGGTGAGAAGGTAAACAGGTTTTTTTACTTTGTTGAGAAAAAGTCTTTTTTTGTTGATACGCTGAAAGCTGAAATTATCAAAAGTTGTTCCGATGAGATAATTGTGAACGAGCGAATCGAGGAGTGTTTTCCCTAGTTCGTTTTCGCCTTTTTCGAATGCCGCATTAGCTTCTTTGATGTAAGGTTTTATGTTTTTGTGGATGTTGTAAGAAAGCAATTCATGTGCGCTGTCTTGTGCGGTAACTGTATAAGACAGAAGGTAAAAGGCTATAATTTTAAAGTAAAATTTCAGCATCTTTATCGTTTTGAATCGATAAA
This sequence comes from Flavobacterium enshiense DK69, assembly GCF_000498495.1. Taxonomy (GTDB): domain Bacteria; phylum Bacteroidota; class Bacteroidia; order Flavobacteriales; family Flavobacteriaceae; genus Flavobacterium; species Flavobacterium enshiense. The sequence continues at coordinate 22,130 of NZ_AVCS01000011.1, forward strand.
ATTACGCTTAATATCGCTGAATCACTTGCTTTACCGATGAGCAACATAAATAGTCGTCAGGATACATTTTGAAATAAAAAAAGCGCTAAAAAAAGCGCTTTAAATACTGTAAATCAAATAGTTATATTTTCTTCATCTGCTCTTTCATCATTTTGATCTGATCTTTAAGCATGTTTTGTTTATCCAGTTTTTTTGCTTCATTTAATAAGTTGGTAGCTTCCACTTTTCTTCTGCGGGTCATGGCGATTCCGGCTAATTGTAATTTAGCTAAAGCCAAATCCTGATCCATGTTCAAGCCTAATTCGATAGCTTTTTTGAAATATTTTTCGGCAGCCGACAAATTGGTTTGAGATACCATGATTCCATTAAGGTAGTTAAAATAGCCTTGTTGTTTTCTAACTAGAGCCGTTTCCGGGTTTTTAATATAGGCAAGCCATTTGCCTGCACCTTCCAGGTTTTGTTTTCTCAACTGAAGGAAAGCCAGTAAGATAAATTCATTTTTGAAATAAAGTAAAATAAAGATTGAAGAGAAAAGAATCAGGAAAATACCGTTTCCAATATTGTCTTCGGTAAATTGCCAAATTCCTAATGCGATAACCAATCCGGCTAAAATCAATTTAATATTTCTGTGAAACATAGCGGTTTTATTTTTAAGTTTGCAAATGTAATAAATAGAAAGGGCAACTGAAAAAAAGTTTTTTCAAAGTAATGAAAATCCTTAAATTTGCATTTCTAAATGATTAAAAAACAACAAGCTGACAGGGAATGAAAAAAAATATTTCAAACCTCTTGTTAGAAATAAAAGTCTTTGTATATTTGCACTCGGTTTTGAAGCGAGGTTAATTTCAAAGCTGAACATATTTAAAACACGATTTAAAGATAAAAAGCAATGAGTAAGAGAACGTTCCAACCTTCAAAAAGAAAAAGAAGAAACAAACACGGTTTCATGGACAGAATGGCTTCTGCTAACGGAAGAAAAGTTTTAGCACGCAGAAGAGCTAAAGGAAGACATAAGTTAACGGTTTCATCTGAGCCAAGACACAAAAAATAATGATTTTTTAAATCATGACATAGAGCGTTACTTTTTATCGGTAACGCTTTTTTTGTACCTTAGAGATAATAAAGACACAGTTTTTGTGTCTCAATAACTACAACAACACACACAATGCCTAAAGACACTTCAATCAAATCGGTTTTAATTATTGGTTCAGGACCTATCGTAATCGGACAAGCCTGTGAGTTTGACTACTCAGGATCGCAATCTGCACGTTCTTTAAGAGAAGAGGGAATCGAAGTAATTTTGATTAATTCGAATCCGGCAACTATCATGACCGACCCATCCATGGCCGATCATATCTATTTAAAACCGCTTACCACAAAATCAATCATCGAAATCTTAAAAGCGCATCCGCAAATTGATGCCGTTTTGCCAACAATGGGTGGGCAAACCGCTTTGAATTTATGTTTGGAAGCTGATGAAAAAGGTATCTGGACGGATTTCGGAGTGCGATTGATCGGAGTTGATGTAAATGCCATCAATATCACGGAAGACAGAGAGCAGTTCAAACAATTATTAGAAAAAATCGAAATCCCGGTTGCGCCTGCAAAAACAGCAAATTCATTCCTTAAAGGGAAAGAAATTGCTCAGGAGTTTGGTTTCCCACTTGTAATTCGTCCTTCGTTTACGTTGGGAGGAACAGGTGCTGCTTTTGTACACAAAAAAGAAGATTTCGACGATTTGTTAACGCGTGGTTTGGAAGCTTCTCCAATCCATGAAGTATTGATTGACAAAGCGCTTTTAGGCTGGAAAGAATACGAATTAGAATTATTACGCGATAAGAACGATAATGTTGTAATTATCTGTACTATCGAAAATATGGATCCGATGGGAATCCACACCGGAGACAGTATTACCGTAGCTCCTGCTATGACGCTTTCGGACAGAACGTTCCAGAGAATGCGTGATATGGCAATTTTGATGATGAGAAGTATCGGAAACTTTGCCGGAGGTTGTAACGTACAGTTTGCTGTTTCACCGGATGAAAAAGAAGACATTGTTGCGATTGAAATCAATCCGCGTGTATCGCGTTCGTCTGCATTGGCATCAAAAGCGACAGGATATCCAATCGCTAAAATCGCTACAAAATTAGCTTTAGGTTATTCGCTTGATGAATTACAAAACCAGATTACAAAATCAACTTCGGCTTTATTCGAACCAACTTTGGATTACGTTATCGTGAAAATCCCACGCTGGAACTTCGATAAATTTGAAGGAGCCGACAGAACATTAGGTCTTCAGATGAAATCGGTTGGTGAAGTAATGGGAATCGGACGTTCGTTCCAGGAAGCTTTGCATAAAGCAACCCAGTCGTTGGAAATCAAACGTAACGGTTTGGGAGCTGACGGAAAAGGTTACACGAATTTCGACCAGATCATCGACAAATTAACGCATGCCAGCTGGGATCGTGTATTTGTAATTTATGACGCGATTGCTATGGGAATTCCGTTAAGCAGAATTCACGAAATCACTAAAATTGACATGTGGTTCCTGAAACAATATGAAGAATTGTACATATTGGAGAAGGAAGTTTCAAAATACAAAATAGATACGTTACCAAAAGAATTGCTTTTGGAAGCGAAACAAAAAGGGTTTGCTGACCGTCAGATTGCTCACATGATGAACTGTCTGGAAAGCCAGGTGTACAATCTGCGCGAGCAAATGGGTGTGAACCGTGTTTATAAATTGGTTGATACTTGTGCGGCTGAGTTTAAAGCGCAAACACCTTACTACTACTCGACGTTTGAAGCGGAAATTGAAAAAGCCGACGGAACACGTTATGTAGACAATGAAAGTATAGTAACAGATAAGAAAAAAGTAATCGTTTTAGGTTCTGGTCCAAACCGAATCGGACAGGGAATCGAGTTTGATTATTCTTGCGTTCACGGAGTTTTGGCTGCGGCTGAATGCGGTTATGAAACAATCATGATCAACTGTAACCCTGAAACAGTTTCAACAGATTTCGATACAGCTGATAAATTGTATTTCGAACCGGTATTCTGGGAACACATCTACGACATCATCCGTCACGAGAAACCGGAAGGAGTGATTGTTCAGTTAGGAGGTCAGACAGCGCTTAAATTGGCTGAAAAACTTTCTAAATACGGAATCAAGATTTTAGGAACAAGCTACGATGCGTTGGATTTAGCCGAAGACAGAGGGCGTTTCTCTGATTTGTTGACTGAACTGCACATTCCGTTCCCGAAATACGGAATCGCGGAAAGTGCTGAAGAAGCTTCAATTTTAGCTGATAAGTTAGACTTCCCGTTATTGGTTCGTCCTTCATATGTATTGGGTGGACAGGGAATGAAAATCGTAATCAACAAACAAGAACTTGAAGAACATGTAATCGATTTGTTGAAATCAATCCCAGGTAATAAATTATTGTTAGACCATTATTTGGATGGTGCAATTGAAGCAGAAGCAGATGCAATCTGTGATGGCGAAAATGTATACATCATCGGAATCATGGAACATATCGAGCCTTGTGGGGTTCACTCCGGAGACAGTAACGCGACTTTACCGCCATTCAACATCGGTGAATTTGTGATGCAACAGATTAAGGATCATACTAAAAAGATTGCCTTGGCACTGAAAACGGTTGGTCTGATCAATATTCAGTTCGCGATTAAAGATGATATCGTTTACATCATCGAAGCGAATCCAAGAGCATCCCGTACAGTTCCTTTTATCGCGAAAGCTTACGGTGAGCCTTATGTAAATTACGCGACTAAAGTAATGTTGGGCCACAATAAAGTGACTGACTTCAACTTCAATCCGCAATTAAAAGGATTTGCTATCAAGCAGCCGGTATTCTCTTTCAGTAAGTTCAAAAACGTGAACAAAGCTTTAGGTCCTGAAATGAAATCAACAGGAGAAAGTATCTTGTTTATTGATGACCTGAAAGACGATCAGTTCTATGAATTGTATTCAAGAAGAAAAATGTATTTGAGTAAATAAAACTCAGATTCAGATAAAAGAAAATCCCTCGAAAGAGGGATTTTTTATTTTAAAACATTGTTGAATTATTCCTTTGCTTTGATGGGGATCCAGATTTCTTCTTCTGAATTCGGATCGGCATTTTTATATTTTTCTCCCAGAATTTCAAAATGCGGACGGTTGTCTAATCGGTATCCTGAATTAGGTAACCACTTGGTGAAAATATAGTCGAAGATTTTGGTGCTTGTACTTGATCCCTTGTATGTAAAAACAGCGTAGCATCCGCCTTGTAATTTAAAAGAGTCCATTTCATCCGGGACATTTTCAAAATCGCTTACTTCCATGGTTGCCCATTTTTCGAATTCGGTATTCGGACTGAATTTTTTAAAATAATTTTCCGGATATACCTGAACTGAATAAAGATTGGTGCCAACCGCGTTCTCAATTTCCTTTCGCGTACTCATGAAACTTCTCCATAATTCGAAAGTTGTATTTTTTGCAAATGACATGTTTTTTCGCTTTCCGATCAGTTTTTTTGCGGATAATAGTTCTATTCTTGGTTTCATTGGTTTCGGTTTATAAATCAAAAATACCAAATAAAATATGTAAATCATCTGTCATAAATTTAATAGCTTTACTAAAAAGATATCGTCATGGCCTTTTTGAAACGAATAAACGCAAGAGCGAAAACCGATGCCAATACCGGATTTGGAACAAATTCATCTAATTATGGAGGTCGTTTTATTACGAAGGATGGAGATGCCAACGTTAAAAAAGAAGGTATTGGATTGGTGGAAAGTATCAGCTGGTATCATACCATGTTGGTGGTTCCCCGTTGGAAATTTATGATGACTATCTTCTTTTTTTATTTATTGGTAAACCTTTTCTTCGCCAGCGTTTATTGTATTATTGGTGTTGGGCATCTCAACGGAATCACGGCAGATAATCCAATAGATAAATTTGGTCAGGCATTTTTCTTTAGTGCACAAACGTTTACTACTGTGGGGTATGGACACATTAGTCCGACAGGTTTCTGGGCCAGTTTTGTTGCTTCGGTGGAAGCGCTTTTTGGTTTGTTGAGTTTTGCCATTGCAACAGGTTTATTTTACGGAAGATTCAGTAAACCGAAAGCATTTATTCGTTTTTCGGATAATGCGCTCATTGCTCCCTATAAAGATATCAATGCATTGATGTTGCGGATGACTCCTTTTAAAAATACGAATCTTACTGAAGCGCAAGCACAATTGACTCTAGGAATGATTTTGGAAGAAGAAGGGAAAACGGTGAACAAGTTTTATTCGTTGGATCTGGAGTTGCAGCGAATCAATGCTTTGACGTTGAGTTGGACTTTGGTGCATCCTATTACGGAAGAAAGCCCGTTATACAATTTCACAAAAGAAGATTTTGAAAAAATTAATGGGGAAGTAGTGGTTTATGTAAGGGTTTTTGATGATATGTTTAGTACGTCTGTGGTTAAACGCACCTCATATACTTTTTCTGAGATTGTTCACGGCGCCAAATTTGTCCCAATGTATTCAAGGAGTGATGATGATACCCACACGCGACTTTTTATTGACAAATTGAATATGTTTGAGTCAGCGCCATTAAATTAAAAAGCCTTCCGGATATTTTCCGAAAGGCTTCTTTTTTAGTTTTTCTTCAATAATATTTTTTCCTGATTAAACTGATAAGCTGCATCCAGGAAGTCTACCAGTTTTGGCCAGTTTTTGTTAGGCTCAAAATAATTGGTATAGTACTTGAAAGTTTTTATTTTTAGTTTGTTGCCTTCAATTACGGCTTTACTTGTAAACCCTCCAGTTTCGTTTTCTACGGTTTTGTTCAATTTCTCAATTCCTGTTACCGTGTAGCCTTCAGGAATCTCTAAAATGATTTCATCATCGAAGGAACGCGGGAAAGCAAAATAAATATTGTTGGTTCTGTTTTTCTCTTTCTTGTTCACTTCAAATTGTGATCCGATTAATTTTCCGATTTCAAAAATGTAATTTTCACCTGCTTTTTTAATCAGGTTGTTTTTAATGGTGAAATCCTCTTTGTAAATAAATGGAGTTGTTTTTCCGAAACGTCCCGTGTTTTTTATTTCAAGAGAATGATCTTCAATTTCGACACCATATTCGTTTCCGGTTTCTTTTGTTAATTCTTCTTTTCTTTTGTCTTTGAGTTTATTTATAAGGGCTTCAAATTCTTTGGTGTACTTTTCTTTGTCCTTCTTGTTCTTTACACGATCTAAAAGTGACTTGGTTTCATATTTAGTATAATCTTCATTTACATAGTCAAAGAAATATAGTTTGTCTGATTGCTCTTCATCTTTGTTGTGACCGTTCAAAGCTGTTTCACGATTTAACTGAAGTGCATTAAAGTCAGCATTGATTTTTACATTAGTAACCTGTTTCGATGTGTTGTCCTTGTATGTCGATGATGGAAGTTTTACATTTTCCACATCAACCACTTTTTTCAGTTTTGTTACTTTTAGTGCATAAGCATCAGTGTTTTCCAATTGTGCCGAAAACTTATCCAAATCCGAGAATGGAGAGAAGTAATCAATATAAATTGGATTTTCTGTATTTACTCTTAAAATTGCCGTTGCATTTTCCTGAATCAATAAGTCTTTAATAGGTCCGTTATGACGGTTGGTACCGACAATAATATCATATTCAATTTTATTGTCCTTAAGAAATGCCATGAAGTGGTCAATGAATGCAATATCTGAACGGAAGAAAATAGGATTGGCTCCGTATAAATAAAAAGGATACATTATTTCCGATTCTTTGGCCACAAAAGCTTCTAAATACATTGTGTAGTAGTAGTGTCTGGTGAAATAATATACGGCTCTTACTTTTTCTTCGTTGGTAGCAAATGTTTTGCCTTTTAAAAATCTTTCGATGTCTCCCAAATCACCATATGGTCTGAATTTGTTCATGTAATAGTTAAGAACATCTTCTTTTGATACTGTCTTTTTTACGATTTCTTCTTTTTCAGGAAGGAAAGCATCGGCCATTTTTTCGAATTTACCCGAACGCGCAAAAAATACCTGAAATTTGTAGCAAGGCAATTCAACCAAAGGATAAAACCATACCGGGAAATCGTTTTTTTCAAGATCGGAGGCTGTCAATTCATATTTTCGTTCCCCTCTTTTTTCTAACGGAATTTCTTTGAGTTCCGGACCACCATTGTAAGTGTTGAAATTTACAAAGAAATCATTTTCGGTTTGAAAAGTTAATTTGTAGTTCATGATCGGGTGTTTTCCTCCCAATGTTTTTTCTACTTCATCGAATCCGTAGTCGTAAGTTGACTGGAAAGATTCGGTGCTGTATTCATAAGTGTCAATAACATCTCCGATTTCCAGATTAGGAATTGCAATTTTTTTATGATTGTCTACGGTAACAGCTTCTTTATCAACATTGATTTCGATTTCTTTTCCGTCCGGTTTTAAAACCTTGATACCAATCACTGTTTTAACCACAGTGCCATATCTGGGATTTGATTTTTCAGAATAGGTGAATTCCGAGAACTCCGTTACCGCTGCCTGATCCTGAAGTTTTATTCTTTCTCTGATGGCAGATCGGTAGGTAACACTTTTTCCGAATTTGTGAAAATCATAATCTTCATTTTTATAGATTATTACTGCCGATTCGTTTTTCCATTTTGCAGGGATGTCAATGGTATTTTTATAAGTGTCGTTATTGCCCCAGAAAAATTCTTTTATTTCTGCCTTATCCTGTGCGAAGACTGTTCCGGAAAAAAGCAATAAAGCTACTTTCAGAATTGATGGTTTCATGCTGATTATGATTTTGTTAAAGTGATTTGTTCGTTATAAATTTTATTCATTTTCTCGATAAATGCATTCCATTCTTTAAAATCAGATGCTTTTACCAAGCCATTCTTGAATTCGAAATTCTTTTTATATCGGATTTCATTTCCAACCAGTTCATAGCTTATGCTAATGTTGTAATCAGGTTTTTGGATGGATACTGATTCAGGTAATTTAGTGACTTTGTATCCGGTCGGAATTTCAAGTGTAAGCAGCGATTCGTAATTTTCCTTATGCGAAAACTCAAAGTCGTTTTTACGCTCCTTGAAAAGTAGGTAATCGAATTCCTTTTTGAAATCCAGGTCGATATAAATATCATTGTCAAAACGGGAAACTTTATTGTCAATTTTTATATCGTATTCTATGGATAGTTTTTTGTCTCTGTTGGTTAAATCAGAAGTGGTTACTGAAGAAATAGTGAGATTTTTGTCATTATCCGTCAGGTAATTGTGAAGTGCTTCTTCTTTGTTGTTGTTTTTGATATTGTTATAACTATACAAAAAGCCCGATCTGCTTTCTCCTGAGAATGAGTTTGAGGTTTTACCTGTTATGGATTCATTTTCGATGCGCAGTTTAGCGGTAAAAGTTTCGGTATTTGCTAATGCATTGGAAGTTGGGATTTTTTCTATGATGAAATTGTCTCCATCTTCAATTAAAACTTCTTTCCCCTGAATGCGTTCTGCATATTCACCGAAAGAGTTGAATTTCTCGGTGCCATCCAGGAAATATTTTTTTCCGTTATGGAAAAGGGTACAGATCATATGATTGTCTACAGAAAGTGACGGAACCGTGTAATCATAAGCGATTCTCTTTGTTCCGATCCATGTTAATCGGGCGTCGAAACCAGCTTGTTTCAGCATTTGTTTGGTTAAATTGGCCATTCCTTTACAATCACCGTAACGTTTTTGGAAAACGTTTTGCGATTCGTCAGGTTTGAATCCGGCAATTCCGTCTTCAAAGGCGATGTAGCGGATGTTGTCCTGAACCCAATAGTAAATATTCTTTATTTTTTCTTCGTCTGTTTTTGCCTTTTCTGTCAGTTCTTTTACTTTGTCCTTAAGTGCCGCAGGATCTTCTTTCATCATGTTTACCAGAGATTTGTACCATTTGTACAGATCAGCAGTTGAACTGAAAAGTGTTGTTTTTACATCTTTTTTGGTGTAGGACTTTGCAATTAATAATATATGAGGATAGATATGGCTTGGACCAGGAGAAAGTTTTTCATTGGCACCCGGCTCTACATTTTCCACCGTAAATGTGTAAACAGTATCCTCGGATTTTGGATCTTTTTTGATCTCTTTTTTTATTTCAAATCCGGAAAAGTTAAACTCTTTAATCTCCAGTTCCAACCACTTCGGGACAGTAATAGTTATCTCTTTTTTTAAAACGGGATATTCGTCGTTAAAGTAGATAGTGGTAAAATATTTTGCGTCTTTGTATTTCTTTGTGAGTTCGTAGAAATAGGAGTACCCTTGAACAGGAAAGTCGATATTCATGTATTTTACTCTCGCATCGTTATAGAACAAATCATCGCTTTTGTAAAATTCATCATTAACCATAAAAACGGCCTTTTTGTCATTTCTGAATTTCATCTGGAAAGCTTCTATTTCGCTCTCGCTGTCATAAAACTCAAATTTCTGAATGTCGGCACGATGCGTAACATTCATTAAATTTTCTCGTATATTTTGGGTAACAGTAACTTTTTCTTCCTTGGCATTAAGGCCAAACGTGATGTTTTCGGAACTTGATAAAATAGCTATATCCGATTTCTTGTATTTTTCACGTAAATTTTTTGCCAATGCAATATCCTCCGTTGTCGGGTCTATGTTTTTTTGTGAAAACGAAAACTGAAAAAGGAAAAAGGTTAGTGAAGCAAAAAGTAATTTTTTTGTCATATTAATATAATTTTAACGCGAATATATGTAATAATTGATAATAAAAAAACGCCTTATGTTTTCCATAAAGCGTTTTTGTAGCTAATCTAACTCAATTTGTTTATTTGAGAACGCAATCAACGTTGATGTTTACTTTTTTGGAAACTTTTTTGCTTACGATTTGTGGGATTTCAATAGCGAAATCATCCGAATTTACGGAGAAGGCAGAGGTTAGGTAAATTGAGTCGCCCGATTTTTTGATTTTTGCCGGAGCTGTTATTTTTTTTGATTTCCCGTGCAGTTCCAATGTACCATTAATAGTAAATTCTTTTTCAGCTTCGGATAATTTAGACATATCGAAATTGTCGATTTTACCTTTAAATGTAGCTTTTGGATATTTGTCGCTTTCGATGTAGTTTTCATTGAAATGTTCTTCCATTAGCGCGACTTTAAACCGGAATCCCTTCATTAGGGCTAAGGCTGCTATATCGCCGTTATCTGTGTTTAAGACAACTGTTGTTGTTGAGTTTTGAGCTTTTACCTCTTCGAAAGAAGGTACTGAGGCTTCAAATTTTACATCTCCGGTTTTTGTCATTTTTTTGGATTGGGAGAATCCTAAAAATGCTGTGGAGAGAAGGATTGCTAAAATTAATTTTGTTTTCATGGTGTTTTCATTCAGGGAAATTTGCGTCTTTCCAGGCTATTATCTGATTAATTTGCGACTGTGGTAGTCGTTGTCCATCGCGTGGCATCCAAAAAGCCGGGTCGTTACTCGATATTCGGGCAATTAAGCCACGGGTTAAAACGGCATTCTTTACGTCATCATATGTGATTAGTGACATTGGTGCATCGTTTTGAGGAGGCTGCGAATGACAATTGATACAGTTCTGTGTGATTATTGTCTTTACGGTGCCGTTATAAGTTACCTCGTCGGTATTATTGTCGATCAAATCGGACTCTGAGTCGTTTGTACAGCTCAATGATGCTACTGCAAAAATACCTACTACAATACTTTTTGAAATATTCATTTTTGATATGTTGAAATATATTCTTAAAGTTATAATTTTTATTGTTAAAGTGAAAAATATTTTAGTTAAATTTGTAAGAAATGGTCAAGTAATATGAAAAAAAGTAGAATAGCAATATTTTTGATTTTAATCATAATTGCAGGTTATTTGGTTTATTCTTATGTCTATAAATCCCACCGTGATATTGCCTCTGAAAAAGGGAGTTTTACGGTTACTGCCGATGATATTCACAAGGAATTTAAAGCGGATGAAGCAAAGGCAAATGCAAAGTACCTCGATAAGACTATAGATGTGACAGGAACCATTTCCAGTATGGATGTGGCAGGTAATTCGTTGGTTATTGATGAAAAAATGTTTGCGGTTTTTAAAGATAAATTGCCGCAAGAAATTAAGCTGCAGTCCAAGGTGAAAATTAAAGGGCGTTTTATGGGGTATGACGATTTGCTCGAAGAGATGAAAATGGATCAATGCGTACTTGAATCGGAATAATATTAAGAGAGTATTTGCAACTTTGACTCTTTTTCTTTTGGTTCACCAGTTTTTTCGAAGAATGATATAATCAATGTTTCCTGCAAAGGCATAGTTCCGAAAATGATAAGTCTTATTGTGAAAAAAATAAAAATTGGTAATCAACAAATTTATGAAGAAACTCTACCTGCTTCTTTTACTATTTCCTTTAAGTGTGTTTTCTCAGGATGATCTTCTTGCTGAGATTGATACTGTAAAAGCCGATGCAAAAGTTGAAGCTGCTTTTAAAGGGCTCAAAATTGTCAATCTCGAATCTACAAAGTTGGCAGCAAAAGGCGATTTTTATTTTATAGTAGCACACCGATTCGATTATATGAAAAACGGTTTCGATGATTTCTTCGGACTGGACAATGCAAACACGCAGCTTAAATTCCTATACGGGGTAATGCCCTGGCTTACAGTTCACGTCTCAAGAAGCGGTTTTCAGGAAACCTATGATATGGCGGCCAAATACAGATTAAAAGGTCAGGAGAAAGACGGTTTCCCTGTCACTTTAGTTGGATTCAACAGTATTGCAATCAATACAGAAATGAAAGAAGAAGATTATCCGGGAATGGAATTTGCCAATAGATTGAGCTATGTTACCCAATTGTTGGTTTCACGCAAATTCAATGATCATTTATCTTTAGAACTTGTGCCAACCTATTTTCATGAAAATACTGTTCGCGATATTTTAGATGAGAACGGACAACCAATTTTACCGAATCCTCAGGACAACAGTCAATTTGCGATAGGTATGGGAGGACGATACAAATTAACCAAGCGTTGGTCTGTGAATATTGATTATGCAGCTCATTTGAATCGTGCATCAGAATCAATATACAGAAATCCGCTTTCCATAGGAGTGGATTTGGAAACTGGAGGACATGTTTTTCAAATGCATTTTACAAACTCAAGAGCGATGCATGAAACTGGTTTCTTAGGCCAGACATCGGGTGATTGGTCAAAAGGCGAAATATGTTTCGGATTTAATTTGCTGCGCGTCTTTTAAAGGCTTACTGTTCGGGTAGATTGCCAGTTTTTGAATGTATTCTATAGTTTGTTTTTTCTATGGATTTATCTTTAGTTTTATATTAAAGTTTTGTAGATTTTGTAGTGCTTCTTTTGAGGAATAGTCGAAAGTTTCATCAATGACCTGGTGTTCTTTTTTACTGTTTATGCGTCTTAATGCATCATAAAAACGTCTCACTTCTTCAAGGCTTGACAAGATCAATCCTGGTACAGGTGATGAGTTTCCGTCTTCATCTTTGGCGACCATGGTGAAATAGGACGAGTTGCAGTGTTTTATTTTTCCGGTCTGAATGTCTTGTGAGGTTACCCGAATGCCGACAACCATCGAAGTTCTTCCCGCGTAATTTACAGATGATTTTAGCGTAACGAGTTTGCCGACTTCGATAGGGCTTAAAAAGTCGACGGTATCAACGGAAGCAGTAACACAATATTTTCCAGAATACTTTGAAGCACATGCAAATGCTATCTGGTCCATTAACGATAAGATGTAACCGCCATGGATTTTCCCGCTAAAATTAGAGTGGGAGGGTAACATCAGCTGGGATAGGGTAATTCTAGAATCGCTGACTTTTTTGAAGTTTTCCATTCGATTATTTCCTGAAATGTGGAGTTTCCTCCTGTTTTACATCCGTAACAAAATATTTTGTATCACCCCACCATGGAAATGTTTTATAGCGTTCCACGTAGCTTATTTTTACATATTTTCCTTGGTAGGTTTGTAAATCCTCAATTACTTTCGCGTCTTTGTCCAAAACTGAAAAAGCGAATATCTGTGCCCCGGAAATGCCTTGGCTGATTTCACCTTCCCATGTTTTCATGATGACACCTTTTCTGCTTATTTTAATAAGCTCGCCGGCTCTTACGCCTTCACTGAAAGGTATGTAATAGATAAAAGCGAAATAACCTGATATAATCACTAATAAAGCAGCGATTCCGTACAAAATGTATTTTCTCATGACAGCTTAATTTTCGATGTTTTGTTCTTTTTCATAAGCACGAATCAGTAGGCTTTCCGGTAAGGCTTTTTTCGCTTTGGCTCCCATTTTTTTGAGTTTTTCCACGCTGGTAACAAGATTGCCTTTTCCTTCGACAAGCTTGTTCATGGCGTTACCGTATTCACTCTTGGCTTCGTCCATTTTCTTTCCGATTTTAATCAAATCAGAAATAAAGCCTTCAAATTTATCATATAAAGCACCTGCCTGGCGCGCAATTTCATAAGCGTTCTCCTGTTGCTTCTGGTTAGTCCACATACTGTCAATCGTTCTCAGAGTAGCCAAAAGTGTCGACGGAGTCACAATTACGATATTCTTCTCGAATGCTTTGGTATACAGTGAACTGTCTTCGTTTAAAGCCAATGCAAAAGCGGGTTCCATAGGAATGAAAAGCAATACGAAATCCGGACTTTCTATCTGATATAAATCCTGATAATTCTTTCCGCTTAATTGCTCAACATGACGTTTGATGGAATTAACATGTTCTTTTAAAAAGGATACTTTTGTGTCTTCATCTTCCTCATTGATGTATCGTTCATAGGCAGTCAACGATACTTTGGAATCTACTATCATTTTTTTGCCGTCCGGTAGATTAATCACTACGTCAGGCTGAACACGTGAGCCATCTTCGGTTACAAAGCTTTGCTGTACTTCATATTCCCTGCCTTTTTCCAAACCTGATTTTTCAAGTACGCGCTCTAATATTAATTCACCCCAATTGCCTTGCATTTTACTGTCGCCTTTCAAAGCTTTTGTAAGGTTTAGTGTTTCCTTGCTCATTTGTTCGTTCATTTCGCGCAGCCCTAAAATTTGCTGGCGTAACGCGGCATGATAATCAATGCTTTCTTTGTGGGTGTCTTCGACTTTCTTTTCAAATAACTGAATTTTGTCCTGAAGCGGGGAAAGAATGTTTTTAAGGTTCTCCTTGTTTTGTTCGGTAAACTTATTTGTTTTTTCTTCCAGTATTTTATTGGCCAGGTTTTCAAATTCTTTGGTGAATTTTTCCTGTAAGCGATTCACTTCTTCTTTCTGTTCCTTATTTCGTTCCCAAAGGTTTTCAAAATCGACTTCCTTTTTGGACAGTTGAATGGCAATGGCTTCTTTTTCGGAACGGATGCTTTCTTTTTCAGTATTTAATAACTGTAATTGTTTTTCGAAACTGTTGCGTTCGTTTTGGAATTGTTCTTTTGCTTGTTCAATCTGGCCTATCAGACCATTGATGCGTTCTTCCAATCCTGATTTTTCCGATTGGGATTTAGCTGAAAATAATAGTTTTCCAATGAAAATACCTATTCCTAAGGCAATGCAAAATGCGGCTACTACTAAAAGGATTTCTGACATGGTTTCGGGATTTGTTTATTACTGTAAAAGTAGCAAAAAATACAATGTGTTTTTTAACGATTTGTGTGAATAGGTATCTTCAGGTTAAATAATTCAGAAGTTTTTTGTTGCCGTTTTGGATTGTATAATTAATCGTACTTATTCGGAAAAATTATTGGACGATGTTTGGGTTTTATGTTTTAATTTTTTTCGGGTAACAGCAATCAGGAGCGAAGCAAAGGCTATATATACAAAAAATAACCTAATCGAACTGAAAACTAACCATATCTGACCTCTTTTGTGCCATTCCTTTGGAGATACTGTGTTTGTGCGATTGCTTTGGGAAAATTCAATTACTTCAGGGTAGAAGTAGATTGCGGTTACTACCATGGCCAAAACATAAATATAAATCGTAATCAGTAAGTATTTGCGTCTTTCGGTTATTTTCCAATTCAATATAAAGGCAGCTGCTGTAGAAACTATAATCAACGGATGGATGATTATCCAGAATTTATCTTCCTTCAATCCGTACTTATTGTTAACAAGGATTGTTGATTCCGGTAAATGAGAAAGATAATTAGGATAGTAAACAATATGGGAATAGGTTAGTCCGCCTAAAATTACAGCCCAAAAAAAGATTGCGATAAATAAAGAAATTTGCCTTGTTTGTTGCATCAGATTCTTTTAATGGATTTATTGTTTTATTATTTTTTTCGTTTGGTTTTTGCCATTGATACTAATCTGAAGGAAATAGATCCCGCTTTCTAATTGCTGTACGTCAATTTCGGAAATGTTTCCTTGCAGTTCCATGATTGTTTTTCCCGTTACTTCATGTAAGGACATTTTTTCGATTATGCTGTTTTCAGCATTAATGATGAATAATTTGTCGGATACCGGATTCGGATAAAGGATAAACGGACTAGTTTCAGGGAAACTTTCATTATTTAAATTTTGACAATTGACATTTGTCGGAATATTTTTATGCTGGTTTGTTCCGATTCCCAATCGCCCGTCTGAGTTATAACCGCAGGAAAATAAGTTGCCATTATTGTTGATGATAATGCTGTGTTGGAATGAGAGAGCTATGTCACTCCAATTGGTTTCACTTCCTATTTGGATAAGGGAATTGATGCCGGTATTAGAGCCATTGCCTAGTTGTCCAAAATTATTATATCCCCATCCCCATAAAGTTCCGTTTGTTTTTATTGCCAACGAATGATACCCTCCGGCATTAATGTTTATCCAATTGGTATCCGTGCCTATCTGTGTTGGGGAAAATTTGTCAATATAGGTATTATCGCCTAATTGTCCGTAAGTATTCCAACCCCAGGTCCATAGCGTACCATCTTTTCTGATTGCAATGGTATGCCCATATCCACTGCTTATTTTTGCCCAATTGGAGGCTATGCCTATTTGAGTAGGGACTATCCTGTCAATAATTGTTCCGTCACCTAATGTACCGTAATAATTTTGCCCCCAAGCCCAAAGGGTACCGTCTGTTTTTATTGCAAAAGAATTGTTTTGACCGGCACAGATATATAACCAATTATTATCTGTGCCGATTTGTGTCGGATATAATTTATCAGCGATTGTTCCATCGCCCAAACTGCCATAGACATTCCCGCCCCAAGCCCATAGTGTTCCGTTATTTTTTAATGCTAAATTATGGCGTCCGCCTCCTGAAACCATTTTCCAGTCAGTTTCTGAGCCTATTTGTAAGGGAACAGAACTTGGAGTGTTTGTTCCATTGCCTAACTGGCCGTTTTCGTTCGATCCCCAAGTCCATAATGTGTTGTTTTTTTTTAATGCGACCATATGGTGATAGCCGGAAGAAATAATTTTCCAATCAGCTGGTCCGGATATTAAAACAGGAGTATTTTTGTTTACAGTTGTTCCGTCGCCTAATTGTCCTTCACCATTATAACCCCAAGTCCATAATGAACCATCGTTTTTTATCCCTGCGGATTGTCCGTTTTTGGCTGATATGGAAGACCAGCATTGCGCATTAATTGCAATAGGCGACAATAAGGATAAAACTAAAAGGAATAAATTTTTCATAGGCTTAATTTGTTAAGTTTAACTGCCTGGTATGTTTTTCAGTGGATGACTTCTTGATAAAAAAAATACATTTTCGTCAAACTCAAAATTTGGTTTAACTGATGATTTTCTTGTTAATTTACTTACGATTGATTTAAAAAATGAATTAGTTTGATGTTTTACTGTTATATTCGATAAAATGCTTTTTTTGGTGTTTTTGATTGAGTGATTGTTGATAACTTTTTGGTGTTAATATTCTGTTTTACAGGTTTTTGTTTTGAGTAAAATCGTAAATTTGATATACGGTTTTTGATTTGTTGTTCGGATTTGCCCATCCGTTAAAAGAGGGCATTTTCGGTCCGTGGAAGTGAAAAATTATCCTCGGGAGTCATTGCGGCTAGAATAGTTGAATGAAATTTACACTAGCGATAGTGAGAAGTAGTTGGGACTATAGTTAATAAGGTAATAGTAAATCAAATACTGTGAGAGAGGCTTGTAAAAGGGCCTCTTTTTTTTGGGGTTAATGTGAGATTTTTGAATGATTTGCAGACTTTTTAAGTGAACTATGCTGTTTATTATTTGCTTTCTGACAGATACGACAGTGATTTAAAAAAGTTGATAACTTTTGTGTGTTAATATTCTCTTTTTCAGTGATTTGAATTGATAAAAGCTGTAAATTTGATATACGATATTTGATTTGTTATTCAAAGAAGTCTATCCGTGAAAAGAGGACAGATTTGCGAGATCGTTTATACTTGTATAGTTAGAGGGTAATAGTAAATCAAACATTGTAAGGAGGTCTGTAAAAAGACCTCTTTTTTTGTTTCTATTTCTGACATAATTATTGGCAGCACTGATTAGGTTTTTATTTTTTATAAAAGAATTCGTAATTTTAACGTAATCGAATCAATATGAAAGTCTACGTTAAAAATATGGTCTGTCACCGTTGCGTATTGGCAGTACAAACAATTCTCGACAACCTTAATCTGAATTACAAAAGCGTCACTTTAGGCGAAATTGAATTTCAGGATTCTTTAGGCAGTGATAATAAGGAGAAATTATCACAAGAACTTCAGGCGATTGGTTTTGAACTCATTGATGATAAAAAAAATCAGTTAATAGAACGGATCAAGAGTGCCATAATTACACATATCCATCATGATAAAGAACTTATCAAAATAAATTTATCCGATTTTCTGGCTTCGGAATTGGGTTATGAATACAATTATCTGAGCAATTTATTTTCGGAAGTGGAAGGAACCACCATCGAGAAATATGTCATCCTCCAAAAAATTGAAAAAGTAAAAGAACTCATCGTTTATGACGAACTTTCGTTAAAAGAAATAGCTAGTTTATTAGGCTACAGCAGTGTGGCTTATCTCAGCAATCAGTTTAAAAAAGTAACCGGATTAACACCTTCTCATTTCAAAATTATCGGGCAGCAAAAACGGGTTCCGCTTGATCATCTGTAAAAGTTACAATTCGTTATAAGAATCCTGTAATACTTTATCTTATTATCCGACGGAACTTTGTATCATCAAATAATAAGAATTATGGAAACGAATAATAAAATAACGATAATTCCACTTGAGGATGTTCACAGTGAACATTGCGCCCTAATTGTTGATGATGCTTTGGCTAACACCCAAGGTGTTTTGTCTCATAAAGTGGAACTCAACAATCATCAGGCAAAAATTGAAACTGATCCCAAGGTTTTCAAATTGGGACAACTCGTTCAGAACATCAGGGATTTAGGTTACAACGTTACAACGGTCAAAAAAAGTTTTCCGATCGAAGGAATGACGTGTGCATCATGTGCCGTAAGTGTGGAGAGCATCCTTTCTTTTGAAGAAGGTGTTATCGCTTCATCAGTTAATTATGCCAATGCAACGGCTACGGTGGAATATGTTCCGGGAATAGCGAAATTGGAGAATTTCAAAAAAGCTATTCAAAGCATTGGTTACGATTTGATTATTGCAGAATCGGAAAATCAGGTAGAAGAAATTGAAGAACGTCAAAACGAGCAATTCCTGATCCTAAAAAAGCGAACCATTGCAGCAGCCTTATTTACACTACCGGTTTTTGTTATCGGAATGTTTTTCATGCACTGGCCTTTCGCTAATATGGTTATGTGGGCATTGTCCACTCCGGTTTTGTTTTGGTTCGGAAAAAGTTTCTTCATTAATGCTTGGAAACAAGCCAAACACCGCAAAGCCAATATGGATACCCTGGTAGCTTTAAGTACGGGTATCGCTTATATCTTCAGTGTGTTTAATACGTTGAACCCGGAATTCTGGTACAGTCGTGGTTTGGATGCCCATGTATATTTTGAAGCCGCGACGGTAGTCATCACATTTATTCTTTTAGGAAAAGTACTAGAAGAAAGAGCCAAAGGGAATACCGCTTCGGCCATAAAAAAATTAATGGGACTGCAACCTAAAACCGTTACGCGATTAGCAGAAGACGGTCAGCAGAAAGAAGTGAAAATCAGTGATGTTGTTCCGGGGGATTTGCTTTTGGCAAAACCGGGAGAGAAAATTGCTGTAGACGGAAAAGTAGTGTCAGGAACTTCATTTGTAGATGAAAGCATGATTTCCGGAGAGCCGATTTCGGTTGCCAAAAATACAGGCGATGCTGTTTTTGCCGGAACCATAAATCAGAAGGGAAGTTTTCAGTATAAGGCTGAAAAAATTGGTTCGGAAACGCTTTTGGCCCAAATTATTCAGATGGTACAAAATGCACAGGGAAGCAAAGCCCCGGTTCAAAAACTGGTCGATAAAATTGCCGGAATTTTTGTTCCTATTGTTCTTCTGATTTCTGTCGCAGCATTACTTTCCTGGGTTGTCTTAGGTGGCGAAAACGGTTTTACACAAGGACTTTTGGCGATGGTTACCGTCCTGGTAATTGCCTGTCCGTGTGCCTTAGGATTAGCTACTCCAACAGCAATTATGGTTGGAGTAGGGAAAGGTGCTGAAAAAGGAATCCTGATTAAAGACGCGGAAAGCCTTGAACTCGCGCAAAAGATTGATACCATCATTTTTGACAAAACCGGTACGCTTACCGAAGGCAAACCGTCTGTTGTGGCTGCTTTATGGAAAGAAGAGAATCATAATTTGCACGACATTTTATTTTCGATCGAATCCAAATCAGAACATCCATTAGCTGAGGCTGTTGCAAAATATTATTCGGGGATGCATTCCAAATCAGTAACTGAATTCGAGAGTATTACTGGGTTTGGTGTGAAAGCGATAGTCGAGAATCAAACCTATTATGTCGGAAACCAGCGTTTGGCAACAGAAAACAATATTCCGATTGATAGCAATTTTTCGGAATTTATTAAGGAACATTCCGCTTTGGCTCACACGCTGTTGTATTTTTTCAGTGAAGACCAACACCTGGCTGTCATAGCCGTTGCCGATAAAATTAAACCAACTTCCGCCACAGCGATAAAGCAACTTCAAAATCAGGGAATTGAAGTGATTATGCTTACGGGTGATAATGACAAAACTGCAGAATCCGTTGCCAAAACAATCGGTTTAAACCGATACAAAGCCAATGTGTTGCCCGAAGATAAGCTTTCGTTCATAAAAAGTTTACAGGAGGAAGGAAAAGTGGTTGCCATGGTGGGAGACGGTATCAATGACAGTGCTGCTTTGGCTCAGGCCAATGTGAGTATTGCCATGGGTAAAGGCTCGGATATTGCTATGGACGTAGCTCATATGACTATTATTTCTTCGGATTTGTTGAAAGTGCCGGAAGCGATCAAGCTTTCCCGACAAACCGTTGTTACCATTAAACAAAACCTGTTTTGGGCCTTCATTTACAATGTGATCGGGATCCCGATTGCGGCAGGGCTTTTATATCCGATTAACGGGTTTTTGCTTAATCCGATGATTGCGGGTGCTGCCATGGCTTTAAGTTCCGTAAGTGTGGTAAGTAACAGCCTTCGGTTGAAGTTGAGAAAATAACTGTAAATGTTGTAAATCCGGAGTGAAATTGTATAATAATTTGTACAATTCAATATCTGAAATTTGTAGTATAAATAATCACTAAATTAGATGTTATGAAATCGCCAATAAAAACAAGTTTGCGCAAGCAAACACCGATGAATAAAAAGCGATACCATATGTGACCTCTAAAAAAATATAATTTACGCATATGAAAACGAAACAATTCAAAACCAATATTAACTGCTCCGGATGTGTGGCCAAAGTGTCTCCGATTCTAAATCCGTTGCTGGGTGAAGACCACTGGGAAGTGGATACCACAAATAAAGACAAAATTTTGACCGTCAACATTGACAATCTGGATGAAGAAATGCTTGTGGAACAAGTTACGAACGCTGGATTTAAAATCGAATCATTAACTCAAAATCAATAAAATATGAAAACTTTATTTATTATCCTGATGAGTTGGGCTGGAATTATGACAACCCAGGCGCAAAGCAAAGAGTGGGATCAACTGCTAAAAGATTATCTGGCAGTGGAAGATGCCTTGGTTGCCTCAAATGTTGGCAATGCCAAAGACGCTTTAATACAAATGCAAAAAGATGTTCTGGAATTACAGCCTGTAACAACAGGGAAGACATCACAACAAAAAGAACTGAAATTTCTGGCAGCCTATCTGGATATATATGTGAAATCAGATTCTCTGGAGGAAATAAGAACCGGATTCGGGAAAATCTCAGGTTCCATGATTGCATTGGCGGAGCAAAAAGTATTTGCCGGCAAGGAGTTATATGTTTTGAATTGCCCGATGAAAAAAGTTAATTGGCTCAGCGCTTCCAATACAGTTAAGAATCCGTATTATGGGAAAGCGATGTTAACATGTGGCAGTGTAAAAAAAACGATTAATTAAGGAGTATTATTATGAAAAGGCTATTTATTTTGTTGTTCCTATCATCGGTCTCTTTTGTAGCAATCGGACAAAAAGTAAAACGTTACGATCTGCATGTAAAGGATACGCTGGTGAATTACACGGGGAAAACAAAACCGGGAATAGCTATTAATGGTCAGATTCCTGCGCCTATCTTAGAATTTACCGAAGGGGATATTGCCGAAATCCATGTTCATAATCATATGCATCATGAAACGTCTTTGCATTGGCACGGACTTATTTTGCCCAACGAAATGGATGGGGTCCCTTATTTGACCACTGCTCCAGTCAAGCCTCATTCTGAAGCGGTGTATCGTTTTCCGATAGTTCAAAACGGAACGTACTGGTATCATTCGCATACCATGTTGCAGGAGCAGAGTGGTATGTATGGTGCTTTCATCATCCATAAAAAAGAGCCTTCTCGGGTAAGAGAGAAAGTCGTTTTGTTGAGTGATTGGAGCGATGAAAATCCGCATCAAATTGAGCGCTCATTGCATCAGGCAACCGATTGGTATGCCATAAAAAAAAATGCAACGCAAAATTATTTCCAGGCGATTAAAGAAGGCCATTTTTCTACCAAATTGGAAAACGAATGGAAACGCATGATGGCCATGGATGTGAGCGACGTTTATTATGAAAAGTTCCTTGTCAATGGTAATCTCTCTGAATCAGTTTCCGATCTAAAACCAGGAGAGGAAATACGGCTTCGGGTCATAAACGGAAGTGCTTCAACCTATTTTTGGCTACAGTTTTCGGGCGGAAAAATGAAAGTGGTTGCCAGTGACGGTGCCGATGTTGTGCCTGTTGCCGTTGACCGATTGATTGTAGGTGTTTCCGAATCGTATGATATTATAGTTACTATCCCTGAAAAAGGGAGTTATGAATTTTCAGCCACTTCGGAAGACCGAACAGGATCGGTGTCGCTTTGGTTAGGGGAAGGTTCCCAAAAGGCAATGAAACCGATGGAACGCTTAAAGTATTTTGAAGGGATGAAAATGATGAATGAAATGATGACTGTCAGCGGAAAAATGAACGACATGGGTATGAACATGAGTCTGCAGCAAATGGATATGAACGCTGTAATGTATCCTGAGATTACTGGAAGTTATTCGGAAGAAAAGAATAAAAAAGTTGAAGAAAATCATCATAATCACGCCGAAACTCCTGAGGAAGATAAGGTGACTCTAAATTACAATATGCTGCAATCGGTTAGCAAATCGAAGCTGCCGGATGTTCCTTTTCGGGAATTCACATTTGAATTAACAGGGAATATGAATCGATATGTCTGGACAATGGACAATAAAACGATATCCGAAACCGATAAGATCCTGATAAAGAAAGGTGAAAATGTTCGTATCATTCTGAAAAACAATTCGATGATGCGCCATCCGATGCACCTTCACGGTCACTTCTTCCGTATCGTCAATGAGCACGGCGATTATTCTCCATTGAAAAATGTTATGGATATCATGCCGATGGAAACCAACGTGATTGAGTTTCACGCTTCGGAAAATTACGGTGACTGGTATTTTCACTGTCATATTCTGTATCATATGATGTCGGGCATGGGGAAGATTTTCAGCTATGAAAATTCGCCTGTAAATCCAGAATTAGGCGACCCAAAAAAAGCGTTGCGTAAAGTCTACGCGGACGACCGTCGTTTTTATCTGGGAGCAGAAATCGGTTTAGAAAGCAATAGCAGTGATGGAGAAATTAGGTATTCAAATACCAGATGGATGCTGCAAACGGAATGGCATGTTGGTTTTAAAAAAGAATACGGTTATGAAAATGAACTTCGTTTTGGAAGGCTTTTAGGTAAAAACCAATTTTGGATGCCTTATGTAGGTTGGGATTTTCGATATCGCCCAGGAGGTGGACACGAAACAAATTTATTTAATCAGGCGAGTACCAAAGATCAGCGAAGTGTTTTTTCAATGGGAGTGCAGTACACCATGCCTTGGTTTATTGTAGCCGATGCCCGAATTGATTCTGACGCAAAAATTAGATTTGGTTTTTCCCGGGATGATATTCCTGTGACGGAAAGATTGCGTTTGCGCGGGATGTGGAACACGGATAAAGAATGGACTGTGGGCGCAAAATATATTATGACAAAATATTGGTCCTTGTCAACGCATTACGATAGCGATATGAATTGGGGTGCCGGAATTACGTTTCAGTATTAAGAAGAACCGAAATAGTTTTAGCAGAAAATTACATTTGGTTTTTATTTAATTTGGGTAGGGTTACCGTAAAGGTAGTGCCGATATTTTTTTCTGAATGTACTGCAATGTTTCCGTTAAGGCATTCAGCGGCTTCTTTTGCAATGTAAAGTCCTAGCCCGGATCCCATTTTTTCATTGGTGACAAAAAACATGTCAAAAATTTTATCCTGATTTTCCCGATTGATCCCTATGCCGTTGTCTTCAATTTCAATAACATAAAATGGATTACGGTCATACGTTTTGATTGCAATCTGTTTGTTATCTTTATTTTCATCGGAATATTTGATAGCATTTGAGAGAAGATTATTCAGGATGATTCTCACTCTTAAGCTATCTGTGATTATATTATCGGCTGAAATGTCTTTTGTAAAGATAATGGAATGCGCTTTATTCATGTACTGATGCTGGCCGATAATCTCGTCAATCAATTTGTCCAGACTGACCAATTCTATACATTGTTGTTTTCGCTTGTTTCTGGAATAATCAATAATGTCACTTATAAATTGATCTTGCTGCGTAAGACTTTCATGCATTAAATTTAAGTAGTCTTTTATCTTGCGAATGTCTTCTTCCTCCTGCGCGATTTCAATTAATCCTTTTACAGAGTTGATTGGAGATCGTAAATCATGAGAAGCACTATATACAAAACGATATAATTCTTTATTGGCGACCGTTAAATCATTATTTTGTTCTTCGGTTTCTTTTTTGGAACGGATAAGATTTTTTAAAGTTGACCTATAATACAAAACGATTGGGCAGATTACCAATAGGAGGAAAATGACGTTGCCCCAAATGAAGTAGTTTTTATTGTTTAAGTTGACTTCATTTGGGGCAACGACTTGATTTTTTCCTGTTTCAGATGGTGTGGCCATCAAAAGATGTGTATTTGAAACCAATCTTTTTCGAAAGCCCGAACCTAAATGGGATGTGTTTACTATTTGTTTTGGCCTCTTTGTAAAATTTGATTCCGATGAAACGATTGCCAGTTCTTTAGAGCTTCTTTTTAATGAACTATGACTGGAATGTATAAAAGAGGAACATGTTAAAAAAAGTGTCACTAAAACGAATACCCCTAGAGGCTGTCTTGAATTCTCTAAAAAGGTCTGCT
Organism: Flavobacterium enshiense DK69; assembly: GCF_000498495.1. GTDB lineage: Bacteria > Bacteroidota > Bacteroidia > Flavobacteriales > Flavobacteriaceae > Flavobacterium > Flavobacterium enshiense. The sequence continues at coordinate 46,950 of NZ_AVCS01000011.1, forward strand.
TATTCATACGGATTCCTATTTAGTTAACATGTTAAATGCGTAACTAAAGTAATATATTTTTTCGTAAGAATAAAAAACAAAGTAGGAATTTTACTTCTTCATATGAAAAGAGTAGTAAATACAGAGATTGTTATAATTTTTTTATGAATTCAAATTATACATTAACCAATGTATTGATGTCGAATTTTTTCATTTTCAAAAAGGCTTCTACAACTTTTTGTGATTTATCGGGATTGCTCATCAATTCTTTTAAAATCTCCGGGATGATCTGCCACCAAACCCCATATTTGTCTTTCAGCCATCCGCACATACTTTCTTCTCCGCCTTCCGTTAGTTTTTCCCAGAAATAATCAATTTCTCCCTGATCTTCGCATTCCACAACAAAAGAAATAGTTTCATTGAATCCAAATCCTTTTGCCAAACCACTGTCCATTGTCATGAAAACATTATTGTTCAGTTTGAATTGTGCATGTTTAATGGTTCCGGTTACATCATGGTCGTCTTCGGCATAACGTAAAATCCCAACTACGTCAGAGTTTTTAAATACCGATGTGTAGAAATTGATGGCTTCTTCCGATTTACCATGCACGTTTTCAGTAAACATTAGCGTTGGAGTGAATTTCTGGCCAACATCTGCTAATTTACCAAAAGACAATTGCCAGTTAACGCCGAATTTATCCTGAACCCAACCGTATTTTTCGCTCCATTCGTATTTGTCCAATGCCATAAGTATAGAACCTCCATCAATCAGAATGTTCCATGCTTTCATAAGTTCTTCCTCCGTTTCGCATACCACAAAAAATGAGATGGAAGGATTCATATTAAATTGCGGATTTCCGTTAAGGCACATGAATTTTTGCCCGGCAGATTCAAACATGACCACGATTGGATTTTCGTCAGTAATCTTTGTGTCTTTGAAAACGTTACAGTAAAAATCGGCAGCTTCTTTGGCATTTCCTTCAAACCAAAGACAAGGATATATTGGATTTTTCATGCTTTTAGAATTTATTGTTTCGGGAATTTGCTCATATCCATAAAGAAAACTTCCCAGCAGTGACCGTCAAGATCTTCAAAACTGCGCTGTTGCATAAAACCGTAATCTTTGGCATCAGAATATTCTACTGCTCCGGCTTGTACTGCCTTGTCAGCCATTTCATTCATTTTGGTAACGCTTTCAAGGGATAGTGAATTAATGACTGCACAGGTTTTGGAAGTGTCTGCAATTTCCTTTACGATAAAGTTTTTAAACTTGTCATGGGTCAGCAGCATTACAAAAATTTCTTCGCTGAAAACCATACAGGCTGCAGTCTCGTCTGTAAACTGCGGATTGTTGGTGAATCCGATTTGAGTGTAAAAGGCCATTGCTTTTGCAAGGTCTTTTACGGGAAGGTTGATAAAAATTTGTGATTTCATAATTTATCTTGATTAGTTGGATTCCGTATATTTTTTGAAATTGTCGAGAATTGCCTGCCAGCCGCTTTGCTGCATTTCTAAAGAATTGACTTCTTCCGGTTCAAAGGTTTCGGTGACCGTTGTCAAATTTTCATTGGCTTCAAATGAAATACGTACTTTCCGTCCGTCACTGATGGCATACTCGATCAGTTCATTGATTTTGATGTTGCTGTAAATACCACGAAAGTCAAAACCAAAAGTGCCATCTTTGGCTTCCATTCTGTATATAAATTTTCCTTTTGGCCTCAAATCATTAGTCGCCTGAGGAGTGTGCCAATCGTCGGAAGCATTGTTCCATTGGGTAATGTGTTCAGGTCGTGTCCAGAATTTCCACACTTTATCGACAGGAGCGTTTACGCTTGTTGTGACTGTAATTGTTATTCTTTCGTTTGTTGCCATTGCTTCTTATTTTCGTCAGATGAAGGTTGAAATGAATAGTCATAAAATTACGACACTTTAACCAAGCGATAAAACATAAAATGTATTTTTGCAAAAAAAAATCAATGCATCAACACTTTTTGCTTCATAAGCCCCATGGCTATTTAAGTCAGTTTATTTATGAGAAGAAGCGCGCTAAGAAAAAGCTGGGAGAGTTGTTTGATTTTCCTGAAGGAACAATGGCCATCGGTCGCTTGGATGAAGATTCCGAAGGCTTGCTGTTGCTAACTACAGACGGAATGATGAGTGAACTCGTAAGGAGTAAAACCGTCGAAAAAGAATATTTTGCACAAGTAGATGGCATAGTAACTGAAGAAGCAATAATGCGATTAAAAAGCGGTGTCGAAATCGGTTTTAAAGGCATCCGCTATGTGACCAAAGAATGTGAAGCGAGAATCATTACCGATTTACCGGATTGTATAGGCGAGGGCAGACGAATCCGTGATGAGCGGCACGGACCAACCAGTTGGCTTTCAATCACATTGACCGAAGGTAAATTTCGTCAGGTACGTAAGATGACGGCGGCAGTTGGATTACCAACGCTGCGGTTGATTCGCGTGCGTGTGGGAACAATTGATTTACATGGATTAAAAGCAGGGGAAGTTTTAGAAGTTTCCGACTTTCAACTATCCAAATAACCAAAAGAAAATATGTTAAATGTAGTTTTAGTGGAACCGGAAATCCCTAACAATACCGGGAATATTGGCCGTTTATGTGTGGGGACCGGATGCAGGCTGCATCTGATTCATCCCTTTGGATTTGAGATCACAGACAAAAACCTAAAGCGTTCCGGTTTGGATTACTGGGTACATCTGGATTGGTGTCAGTATCAGAATGTAGCCGAATGGAAAGCTCAGATTCCTGACTTGTCACGCGTTTTTCTGATGAGTTCCCATGCCGAAAAATCGTATCTTGAAACTGAATTTCAGGATGGCGACTGGCTGGTTTTCGGGAAAGAAAGTGTAGGGTTAAGCCAAGAGGTGCTAAGTCAATTTGAAAACCATCTTACAATCCCGATGTCGGATAAAATCAGAAGCTATAATATCGCCAATTCCGTTGCTTTTGTAGTAGGGGAAGCTAAAAGGCAGATTAGCCTGAAAAGATAATAGTATGGAAAGACGAAATTCTTTAATCGATATTCTGAAGTTAGGATTGTCTTTTCTGATTGTGGCATTGCATGTTTTTCCGGTTTCGGGACTAAAGGGGATCCCCGGATTGATTTCTTATGAAATAGCAAATGGGATTACCCGGATTGGGGTGCCGACGTTCTTTATTATTTCAGGCTATTTTCTTCGGAACAAAATAAATGATAAAGCCTATCTGATTAAATATGCAAAACGGATACTGATTCTCTTTTTGGTCTGGCAGCTTATTTATCTCCTCAGTCTGATTCAACCTTACAAATTGGGACAGCTTTCAACCTTTGACCTTATTTTATACCTTATTCACGGTTATTGGCATTTATGGTATCTTCAGGCAACATTCTGCGCCGTTTTCATGCTGTATTTCCTGAGAATGCAATCGGAATCCAAAAAAATTATAATAGCCCTGTTGTTATTTTTTGGCGGATATGTTTATCAATTGGCTTATAAAACCAATCTGCTGAATGATGTTCCGGCTTTGAAATTTTTATATGAAGTGATAGGTACATCGCGCAATTTTATTTTTATGGGGTATCCTTTTTTAGTCTTGGGTACGTTATATGAGTATTGGCGCAAAGCTGCCACTAAAATAAGCTTTCTGTTTGTGCCTTTTTTGCTGCTTTTGTTTTCGGAAGTGTATCTGTATTATACGCTTAAAATTGGGGCTTTGGATTTTAATATAGCGATATTGCCTTTAAGTTTATTACTATTCTCAATAGTGGTCGAAAAGCAGAGTTCTCTAAATTGGAATATTAACTCAACCATTTCTCTGGGAATTTATTTGTGTCATCCCTATGCAATCCGATTAGTTTACAAATTATTGCCCCAAAGAACTTTCGAATACATAGTGTTGAAATACTTCATGATTTGTCTTCTGGCAATTATTTTTTGGTATGTCGTGGAAAAAATTAACCGAAGGTTTTCTTACTTCTTTTAGTTTATTTTTTAAATTTGATTCTAATCAAAAAACTTTAAAAAAATATGGCAGCAGTTAATCCGTACATTACCTTTAACGGTACATGCGAAGAAGCATTTAATTTTTACAAATCAATTTTCGGAGGCGATTTTCCTTATTCGGGGAAATATAAAGATATGCCTTCTGAGTACCCGATAGCAGAATCAGAAAAAGATAAAATCATGCACATTTCATTGCCTATCGGGAATACCGTTTTGATGGGGAGTGATGCAGCTGCTGGTTTTGGTGATAATTTTAAAGAAGGTAACAATATTACCATTTCTATTAACACCGACAGTGAAGATGAAGCTACAAGAATTTTTAACGGACTTTCTGCCGGCGGAAAAGTGGGCATGCCATTAAACAAAACATTTTGGGGTGCTTATTTCGGAATGTTCACCGATAAATTCGGAATTAACTGGATGGTTAACTACGATTACGAGCAAAAATAATCTTCGGAATCATAAAAAATAGAAAGGCCCTTTATTGGGCCTTTTTTATTTGAAAATTTCGTCAAAGAAAACGCATTATCTTGTTTTAGTGACTATCACTTTTTTCAGTATTTTCCTTATTTTTGTTTGGCGGTTTAAAATCTTTTCTAATTTCTAAGTGTCTGATTTCACCACCAGTTGTTCCTGTTTGTTTTGCAAAGAATAGCACAATAATTGAAAAAACCATCGTAGCTATTGAAAGAATGTTTGAAAAGCTTTTTTGTTTGTAATTAGCCCAAATACCAAGTAATGAAAAAACTCCTAAGGCATAAGAAAGCATAGCGAAAGTTTTTGCTGCTTGTATATGAGTTTTGATAAATTTTTTTTCTACGCCCTGCAAGTGTTCTACGACTTCTTTTGCACCTCCGCCTGTTTTAAATGTAGGAAAGGTAGTAATAGCTCCTAAGATAAAAATGAAATAGGCTGTTTGTTTTACAGCTTCAGAGCGAAAAATAAAACCACCTAACATTACCAAGAGCCCTATTATAGGAATAATAATTGGCAGATGATTCAGTACCAAGTGTAAATGTGCATCATTCATAGTATAGTAATTTAAAATTTAAAAAATTTAACTTAGCATAGGTATACTTAGTAAGGAACCATATTATATGTTTAACGCTCTAATTCAGATACTCATAGGTGTGATAATTTGAGTGTTTTCTACCAGAGTGGAGTTGTATGCAGTTCGTTTTCTTTGCAGGTACAATCAGTGCGATAATGAGAAGTCGTTTTCAATTGGTGTTTTTGTTTTTCTGTTTTTTAGGAAATAAAATGCGAACATATAGAACCAGTATTGTCGGTTATGTTTTCAAAGACCCTATTTTTTTACTTATTATTGAAACAATTCACCAAAAAAATCCAGCATGGCTTTCCAGGAGCGTTTGTCGGCTTTTTCATTGTAAGCAACACCTTTACTCTTGTCGTTTCCTGCATCTTTCTGGGTAAATGCGTGAACTGCATCGGCATAATACACCATTTGCCAATCCGCTTTCGAGGTACGCATTTCGTCCTGAAACGCTTTAATTTCGGTTTCCGAAACATAAAAATCATCGGCACCGTGCAACACAAGGACTTTCGGTTTGATGGGTTCAATTGACCTTGCGGCGTCACGGCCTAAACCACCATGAAAGGAAACCACTCCTTTTACATTCATATTGGCTCTTGCCGCCTCCAAAGCCCCTGAACCTCCGAAGCAATAACCAATTACCGCAATGTCATTTGGATTTGCGCCTGATTTGATTAATTGTTCCAAAGCCAAATGAATACGTTTCTGGTACTCTTTGTAATTGGTTTTGAAATGACCGGCTTTTTTTCCGGCTTCCTGTGCATTGGCAGGTTTGTTGCCTACACCATAAATATCAGCTACAAAAGTATAATACCCTAATTTTGATAATGCTTCGGCGCTTTCTTTCGAATGAGCGTCGATTCCCATCCAGGCTGGTAAAATTAAAACGCCTGCTTTTTTTGGGTTGCTTTTTTTCGGACTACCGGAAAAACCTTCTAATTTTTGATTGCCATCAGCATAAGAAACAGCTTTCAGTTGTCCCTGGACCAGTACTGTCGAAGAAATTGTCAGTACCAAAACAAGTAGAGTTTTTGTTTTCATACATCATGAATTTTGATGTATAAAGTTACAAAAACCTTAAGGTATTTTTAGTTTATTGGATGATGAATTTACCTCTTTCTGCGTCAAAAAAGATATTCTCGTCTTTAAAGATAGTGTTAAAGGTTCCGTCCGAAATTAAATTGCAGGGCTCGTTCTGAACCACTTTTTCGGGCGTCATAACAATCATTTCATCGCTCAGCTGAATGGCCAGATCAACATCGTGTGTTGAAAATAAAATGCATTTTTCAGTTTCGTGGGTGAGTTTCTTTAGTAATTTGAAAAGCGATACTTTGTGAACCAAATCCAGATGGGTAGTTGGTTCATCGAGAATAATAAGGTTGGTGTCTTGCGCCAATGCCCGTGCGACCAGTACTTTCTGCAATTGACCGTCGCTGATCTCGTAATGTTTTTTACTGGAAAGATGACTGATTTGCGTTAGCTCCATGGCTTCGTGTACCTTACGTATATCTTCTTCGGTTAAGGTTCCAATCCAATTGGTATATGGTTGACGCCCCAAAGCAACTAATTCGAAAACAGTCAGATTGCTTGGAGGCAATTTTTCAGTTAATACAACGCTGAGGTTTTGTGCCAGTTCAAGCGGCTCGTAATCCGTTACCTTTTTACCGCTTAGATAAACATTGCCCGCCAGAGGTTTTTGGATTCCGGTAATAGTTCTTAATAAAGTTGACTTTCCGATCCCGTTCGCCCCGATTAAAGTGGTCAGCTTACTTGTGCTTAATTTCAGATTCAGGTTTTTGGCAATGACAGTTTCCCCTGCTTTAGACTTGTAGCCGGTAGTGAGATTGTCGGTATGTAGTATCGTTTTTATCATCAGATGGTATTGCCGTTAGTTCATCATCTTTCTTTTTTTAACTAATAGCCAGATCACGACAGGAGCACCAATCAGGGAAGTAATGGCGTTGATAGGTAAAGTAACTTCCATGCCAGGCATTTGTGAAGCGACATCGCAAATCAGCATTATTGCTGCTCCCAGAAGCAGCGTACACCAGAATAAAACAAAATGGTTGCTGGTCTGAAACAGTAATTTTGCAATATGAGGGACAGCCAGGCCAATAAAGGCAATCGGGCCTGCAAAGGCTGTAATGCTTCCTGTTAAGATACTGGTAGCAAATAAGATTACCAATCGGGTTCTTTTGAAATTTAAACCTAAACTTCGGGCATAATTTTCACCTAATAGCAAGGCGTTTAAAGGTTTTACACTGAAAAGCCCCAGTAAAAGCCCAATCATTACCGAAACGAATAACATACCGATGGAAGACCAGGACAAATTACCCAGATTTCCAAGCGACCAGAAAGTAAACTTCTGAAGCTGCTCTGCTGAACTGAAATACGTCAATATGTTTACAAACGAATTGGTAAAGCTGCTAAACATCAGTCCCATGATTAATATCGCCATAGTGTCGCGCAAACGCTGTGAGACTAATAGCACAGCTATTAAAACAACAAAACTTCCAAATGTCGAAGCGAAAACCAAACCATAAGATGAAAGTAAAACGGTGCTCAAAAAAGACGGCATAAAACTCGCGCCCAATATTGTAAAAGCTACACTCAAACTTGCACCTGAACTTAATCCTAAGACATCTGGGCCGGCAAGAGGGTTTCGAAATAGTGTCTGCATTAACAATCCGCCAATGGAAAGTCCCATGCCAACAAGAACTGCAGTGATGGCTTTTGGTAGACGATAATTGATAATGATATATTCCCAAGTTGATTTTGTTGCCTGACCTCCAGTCAAACTGCTGAAAACTTCTTTGAAAGGAATGGTTACGGAACCAAAACTGATGTTAATCAGAAACAGTACAATCAATCCTAAACCAAGGAGAATAAATAAAATCGTATTTCGTTTTTTGTTCGCCAACTTAATTCAGCTTTTGTGCAAAGGTAAAGGTATAATCGGGAAGTAATTCCGGATGGAAGATCTTTACGAAATCTTTCAAAACTAAATCCGGACGACTAGGCGCCAATTCGTAATAAACCGTTCCTCCGGTAGCGCCCAATTTTGCCTCGAAAGTATAAACGTTTTTCTTTTTGAAAGCATCAAACTGATTGTAATGCGGATTGCTTTCTTCTATTTCTGCTAAGGTCTTAAAAGAACCTGTGGCAATCCAACAGCCTGCGTTTTTGGCTTTGTCCAGAATGTTTTCAAAAGACAATCCTAAACTTCCGGTTCCTTCAACATCTTTCCAAAGATAATCGGCTTTGGCGTCCTGTAAAAACTGAGCTACCCAGCTGTTTCCTTTGGCAACATACCATTGGTCCTGATACATTGATCCGTAAAGAACCGTGGTTTCAGCTTTAGAATTTTTTACGGATTCCAAGGCTTGGTTGTAATCATTTACGATGCTGTTGAATAATTTTTCGGCTTCTTTTTGTTTTCCGAATAAGGCGGCATATAATTTTATCCATTCTGCTTTTCCAAGTGGTGACTGCTCCATCCAATCGCCCTGGATCATCACTTTCAATCCGCTTTTTTCCAGATTCTGCAGCATCGGATTATTATTGTCTACTCCGAAGGTTACAATCAGTTCGGGAGCCAAGTCGATAAGCTGCTCCATGTTAAGTTTTTCATTCTGTCCTACATTTTTTACCAAGCCTTTATCAATTAAGGCACGTGTTTTTTCAGATGAAATATAATCTGTATGCGGAAATCCAACCAGTTTTTTTTCAACACCCAGCATTTCTAAAAAAGGGACATTGGTTGTTGAGGTAACAACGATTGACTGTAATGGCACCTGAATTGAAATGTGATTTTGTAAGCTGTCGGGAACTACGGCGTTTTTTTCTTTCAGGACATAAGTGAAGTCTTTGTTCGCATCAGGCCACGGATTGGTCACTTTTACTACGGAATAACCATCGTAGTCGTAAATCGCTAATCCGCTGGCATATTTGATTGTGTTTTCGGTAGTTACGTTTTTTTCTGTTGCTGTTTTTTCATTTTTCTTGCATCCTACGAAGGTCAGAAGAAAGAAAACAAACATCATTTTATAAAAATAAATCTTCATTATGTTGTATTTCGATGCCCGCAAAGGTATAAGAATTTGCAAAAAAATCCTGCTTATTTTTGACTCATCAGAAAGGAACAAATAATATCTTTACCCCATGAATACCATAAAAGTAAAAAAATGCTCCAGTTGTGGAACCGCTTTTAATTGTGGAGACACACCGGAAGGAAACAAATGCTGGTGCAATGATTTTCCGCCAATTTTCGCTCCAACGGATGTAGTCGATTGTCTTTGCCCTGTTTGTTTTAAGAATGCCTGCGCCGTAAAAATTGAAGACTACGTTACGACAGTTTCACCGGATTCTGCATTGGATAATCGAGCTAAAGATCTTCCGAAAACCACAAGCCTGATTGAAGGAATCGATTATTATGTTGAGAACGGCAATTATGTTTTCAAAGCCTGGTTTCATTTAAAAAGAGGACATTGTTGCCAAAATGGATGCCGACATTGTCCGTATGGTTTTGAAAAGGAGGGATAGGAGTGAAGTCGCGGAAATCTCTTATATTTACTATAAAAAATAGTAAATTATGATGACAAATTTGCCAATCTACATTTCTGTTGTTTTTGTGCTGACAACTTTAGCAACACTGCTACTTTTTTATCACGTAATTAAGAATTCGAATAATGAGAGCATCAGAAGAAAAGCAAACGCCATAGCTTTCGGGATGATTGTCTGGCTTGCTTTGACGGCTGTTTTGGCTCTTAACGATGTTTACAATTCCAATCTGGATTCATTTCCTCCGAAAATTGCGATGTTTGGGGTTTGGCCTGCAATCCTGACGATAGTTCTTTTGTTCGCGACTGCAAAAGGCCGAAAGTTTATCGATTCGTTACCGTTACTGAACATCATTTACTTGAACACCATAAGGATTCCGGTGGAGCTCGTTTTGTATTGGTTGTTCCTGAATAAAACTGTTCCCGAATTAATGACTTTTGCAGGCCGTAATTTTGATATCTTTGCGGGGCTTTCAGCTCCTTTTGTTGCTTATTTTGGATTCGGAAAAGCACGATTGAGTAGAAAAATTATTTTAATGTGGAATTTTATTTGTCTCGGACTTTTAATCAATATTGTCGTAAATGCAGTATTATCATTACCAATACCAATACAGCAATTTGCGTTCGATCAACCGAATGTGGCACTCTTGGATTTTCCGTTTATCTGGCTGCCCGTTTTTATTGTTCCGATTGTTTTGTTCGGACATTTGGTATCCATCAGACAACTTTTGAGAAAAGAATAGAGTGACAGAATAGAAAATAGAAGTAATACTAATAGATGATTTATTTAATAACAGGAGGGGAACGCTCCGGGAAGAGTTCCTATGCCGAAAATCTGGCAAAAGAATTATCAGCTAGCCCCATGTATGTGGCCACAGCCCGGAAATGGGACGATGATTTCCAAAAACGCATCGACCGCCATCAGCAAGATCGTGATGAGAGATGGATTAATATAGAAAACGAAAAGCACTTGGGCGAAATCGATTTCTCCGGAAAAGTGGCTGTGGTCGATTGCGTAACGCTTTGGCTGACCAATTTTTTTGTTGATACCAAAAATGATGTGCAGGCAAGTCTTGAACAGGCTAAGGCAGAGTTCGATAAAATTGCAAATCAATTGGATGCCACTATCATAATTATTACCAATGAAATAGGAATGGGCGTGCACGCGGATACTCATATCGGCAGGAAATTCACAGAGTTACAGGGCTGGATGAACCAATATCTGGCAAAAAATGCAGATGAGGTTGTGCTGATGGTTTCCGGAATTCCGGTGAAAATAAAAGGGCAGTAATGAATTTTGTAAGTTCCTGGAGCGGTGGAAAAGATAGTTGTTATGCCATGATGAAAGCGGTTGATGTCGGTTTTGTCCCGAAGGTGTTGCTGAATATGATGAACGAAAACGGTAAAATTTCCCGCTCCCACGGATTGCCTTTGGCGATTCTAAAGCAACAGGCACATAAAATGCAATTGCCACTTGAGGCGGTTCCGGCGACTTGGGGCGATTACGAAGAAAAATTTATCGGTATACTCCACTATTTGAAAAATTCCTTTGATTTGGAGGCAGCCGTTTTTGGCGATATTGATTTACAATCGCATAAAGACTGGGAAGACAAAGTTTGTGAAGCTGCGTCGTTGAAAGCAGTTTTGCCCCTTTGGCAGCAAGACCGGATCATGTTGGTAAATGAAATGATAACAAGTGGTATTGAAACCATGATTGTGTCGTGTAATATACAAATGGGAGAAGGCTATTTGGGTAAAATACTAACCAAGGAACTGGCTGCTGAATTGGAAGAAAAAGGAATTGATCCTTGTGGTGAAAATGGCGAATTTCATACTTTAGTCGTTAATTGTCCGTTATTTTCGGAGGCTATTGTACTGCCTAAATACGCTACTACGACTCATAACGACTACTGCTTTGTGGTTTGGGAAGCATAATTTATAAAGATTACTTTAAGATGACAGATTTATACGAAATTCTACAATCGCGCCGGGACACACGCCATTTTACAAATGATTCTGTTCCCAATGAAGTCATTGAAAAAGCATTACAGGCAGGACATTGGGCACCTTCCGTTGGCCTGACCGATGCTACGAAATATTATTTGATTACTTCAGATGAAATTAAAAAAGCCGTTAAGGACTTATTTCTGGAATACGATAAAAAAGCGGCCAATCAGACCGATAACTCCAATCAGAAAGAACAATACAAAAACCTGAAACTAGAAGCCATTGAAGAGGCTCCTCTAGGTTTGGTTATCTGTTATGACCGTTCGGTTCTGAATAATTTTACCATCGGAACTGTCGGAAGCAATGAAGCAATAAAATTCAGCGCCGTTTGTGCGGCCCAAAATATATGGTTGTCACTTACGGAACAAGGGTATTCGATGGGCTGGGTTTCGATTCTGAATTACTATCAGTTTAAGAAATTATTGGGTTTCCCCGAACATATTGAGCCGCTGGGCTATTTCTGTATCGGAAAACCCGCGACGAATTACAACAACCAGCCGATGCTACAACAGTTGCAATGGAAACAGAAATCGGAAAAACCTTTTGTGGAAGAAATTTCAGAGTTTCATAAAACCGATTCGTACAATAATTTGCCGGCGGAAAATGCACTCGAAAATGTTTCTGCAGAATTTGAAGTTACATTGCAGCATAAAATCGACCATAAGACCAAACCAACAGGCGCTTTGGGAATTCTGGAAGTTTTGGCAAAGCAAATCGGAACTGTTTTCAAAACACTGGAACCTAAAATCCTTCAGCCAAATATCGTGGTTTTTGCCGCCGATCATGGAATTGCAAATCACGGAGTAAGTGCCTATCCTCAGGATGTGACAAGACAAATGGTTGCTAATTTCCTTGAAGGAGGAGCCGCGATTAATGTGTTTTGCAGACAGCATAATATTCAGTTGTCCGTGGTGGATTCGGGAGTGAATTACGATTTTGCTCCGATCTCCAATTTAATAACCGCAAAAATAGACCGGGGAACAAAATCGTTTTTACAAGGTCCGGCCATGAGCAAAGAACAATTGGAACTTTGTTTTGAAAAAGGAAGCGAAATTGTTTCCGCCATCGCACAAAAAGGAAGCAATTGTATCGGTTTTGGGGAAATGGGTATTGGAAACACCTCTACTGCTTCAGTATTGATGAGTGTCATCACTGGAATTCCAATTGAAGACTGCGTTGGAAAAGGTACAGGTGTAAATGACGAAAAACTCCGATTTAAAAACGAGATTTTGCGAAAAGCAATTGACAGCTGTGACGGAAATGATTCTTTAGATGAAAAACTGGCTTATTTTGGAGGATTCGAAATTCTGCAGATGGCAGGAGGAATGCTTGAAGCATATAAAAATAACATGCTTGTTTTGGTGGATGGATTCATATGCAGCGTGGCTTTTTTGATTGCTTTCAAAAAGAACCCGTCGATTATCAAAAACGCTGTTTTCAGTCACCAATCGGCCGAACAAGCCCATATAAAACTATTGAATTATTTAGAAGTAAAAGCTATTTTGCAACTCGATCTGAGGTTAGGCGAAGGGACAGGTTGTGCCGTTGCGTTTCCAATCGTACAGTCGGCCGTGGCTTTTCTGAATGAAATGGCGAGTTTTGAAAGTGCCGGAGTGAGTAATAAGTAGGTAGTGTTCCGTGGGCAGAAATCAGAAGGCAGAGCAATCTTAATCATAATATTAATCCGTAGATGATTCGTGTTGCTTGCATCCGTATTGTCCACGTTCCAAATCAAATGAAAAAAGAGTTACATATATTTTTTACGGCGTTGATGTTTTACACCCGGATTCCGTGTCCGAAAGATATCAATCACGATCCTGATTATCTAAATAAAGCATCACGTTATTTTCCTTTGATTGGTTGGATTGTTGGAGCTGTGGCATTTTGTGCTTATTCCGTTTTTGATTATCTGATAGCTCCTGAAATCGCGGTGCTGTTTTCGATGATAGCTTCCATTTTGGTTACCGGAGCTTTTCATGAGGACGGTTTTGCCGATGTTTGCGATGGTTTTGGTGGCGGATGGACCAAAGAAAAAATCCTGATGATTATGAAAGACAGTGCCATTGGCGCTTATGGAGCGATTGGCGTTGTGTTGCTTTTGCTGACAAAATTCATTTCAACAGATTTACTCTTAAAAAATGCTGAAATGAGTAGCCTGAATCCTTATCTTGTTTTTTTATTACTATTTATCACAGCACACTCTATAAGCCGATTGGCGGCCGTTTCAATTGTTTTCACCCATCAGTATTCGCGTGAGGATGCTTCAAGTAAAAGCAAACCGATAGCCCAGAAATTCACTTGGAGGGAAGTGACTGGCGCATTCTTTTTCGGGTTATTACCGCTTCTTGTTTTGTCTTGTTTTCAATGGCAGTTGCTTTTTGCTTTGATTCCTGTTTTTATAACCCGATTTTTTTTGGTGCGTTATTTTCAGAAGTGGATTCACGGTTATACCGGAGATTGCTTGGGTGCAACGCAACAGGTTTGTGAAGTTGTTTTTTATCTTTCAACTATTGCAATATGGAAATTTATTTAGTCCGACATACAGAAACCGTCTGCAGAAAGGGGATTTGTTATGGCCAATCTGATGTTGGTTTGCTTGAACCTTTCGTTGATCAGTTTGAAAACATAAAAGAACAAATTCCGACAGATTCCGTGTTTTTTTCTAGTCCGCTGCAGCGCTGTACCATCCTGACGGATTATTTGGCGGATGGAAATTATCAAACCGATGTAAGGCTCATGGAAATGAGTTTTGGCGATTGGGAAATGAAAAAATGGGATGACATAAATCCAGAGGAACTCGATCCGTGGATGAAAGATTATGTGCATATTAAAGTTCCTAACGGTGAATCGTTTACCGAACTATACAATAGAGTAATTGATTTTGCGGAAACTGCTTTTCCATCAGATATGGCAAAACCGATTGTGGTGGTAACGCACGCCGGCGTAATACGGAGCTTTTTATGTAAAATCAATAATCTGCCATTAAAAGAAGCTTTTCAGAATAAAGTTGAATTCGGACAAGTGATTAAAATCGTAATGGAATAAAATGAAAACAGCATCAAAATAATGATGCCGCTTTTTTAATAATACTATTTTTTTATGATTTTATGATTACTGCTTTTTCCATTGTTAAAGTCGAGTTGTAAAAGGTACATTCCTGAATTTAATTTAGAGGTTAGCATGTCCAGCTCACTTTTTTCAGTCGTTTTTATTAATTGTTTTCCGGTTACGTCAAATAATGAATATTGACTGATTTGCTCCTGACTTTCTATTGCGAAAGTGGTGTTGAATGGATTAGGGTAGATTGTAAAGGTGTTTTTGTCAAATGCAACAGCATTTAAAAGATATACAGCGTGATAATATTCCGTGCTTGCGGCTTCGATAACGGCGGTATAGTTGTCTAAAGCGGTTTTAAGTTGCGAATTGTCACAATTGCAAACTACATTATAATAGCGTAATAAGGACGGTGAAATAGCAGAAGGATAAGCCTGCGAATAATAAAAAACATTATAAGTTGTAAAAATCTGATTTAAGCCAGGGTCATTTGTAGTTATGATGTTGTTGGAACTTCCTGTTGGAATACCAATTCCCTGCGTTGCGATTTTTGTACTGACGGCATCTTTGAAAATGCCATAACTGGATATGACAGCATGGTCAACTACATTACTATAAGCATTCAAATCCGCAACAAATTGGTTGAGATTTGATGAGGTCGCAGATACTTCATACATTTTTAGGGAATAATCCGGATAAGGGTGACCCGCTTTGGTTTCATAACGATATACCCCGTGTGCTGAAAAAATAGCATTAAGTCCCGGATCATTAGAAGTTGTTGCATGGTTTCCACAGCAAGAACCTCCCACGGGTGTTCCAATCTGGGGATCTACTAATCGAATGTCTACAACAGTTTGCCCAAAAGCAAAAGTCGTAAAAAGTAAAAAGAGGATTATTTTTTTCATAAAGGAAAAATTTATACATTCAAATGTACGAAAAATAAGTGTTTTTTAATTATATGCTGTTTAGTTAATTGATTTTAAGAGTTAAGTGGATTTCGGATAATCTGTCAAAATTTATTTCTAAAATTCACTTGCATTATAAGATGGTAAATAATAATATTTTTGTTTATTCTTTAAAAAACCATTCAAAATCACAGATTGGTTTGCATTTTTGATAATTATAACATTATATTTGCCTTCGAATTTTGGTTGTTGTTTTAGGAATTTTCAAACAACATTAAAAGGGAATCAGGTGAAATGCCTGAGCTGTACCCGCAACTGTAAGCTATCAAGCTTGTTATTATCTACAATACCACTGTCTCGTTTAAGTTAGAGATGGGAAGGTGAATAACAAGACGCAAGCCAGGAGACCTGCCTAAGTTCATCAATAAAATATCAAATCTTCGGGAAAAAAGATTTAGAAAATGAACAAGAAAGATCTCCTAACGGTTATTAAACCCCTATTGTGCTATACTGTAAAAGCACAGCAAAAGTCTATTTCTCTGCTTGGAGAAGATATAATTTCAGAGATACACTCTGAAGAAAATCATGATACTCAATTGTTTAAGGTGGCAGATTACTTGGTTTTAAAGAAAATCTGTCTTTTTTCAATTCGACTACACCTTTTTAGTTCCAGAGTTTTTTCCAAGGGGTTTTGCTTTGGAGAAGATTCTTTGTCTTCGTTTATAAAATCTGTATTTCATAGAAAATCAGTTTCAAAGGACTTTACAGTAGCCCATACTGCCTACTTCAAAAATTATCCTATACTATATCAGTTAATTAATCATAAATTTTTTAAATACATACAATGATGAACAAATACCTTTTTTTTCTTGCCCTTTTTATTTTCAGTTTAAAAGGACTTTCACAGTCTTATCTTGACGGAATTTTTGTTCTTAATGAGGGAAATATGGGGAGTAATGCTGCTTCCGTGAGCTTTATCAGCCAAAATAATCAGGTGGTGGATAATATTTATGGATTGAGAAACAATAACAGCCCATTGGGAGATGTGGGGCAAAGTATTGGTTTTCACGGGAATATTGCCATGATTGTTTTGAATTTTTCAAATGCTATAAAAGTGGTTGACAGGGAAACCTTTGTTTTGGAAGCTACCATAAACACAGGTTTGACGAATCCTCGCTATGTGGAATTTTTCGGCAATAAGGCATATGTGACTTGTTGGGGTGATGGCAATGTTACTACGGATGATTATCTGGCCGTAATTGATTTGGGAACCTATCAGGTGGAAAGCACTATTCCAATGCCGGAAGGGGTGGAGAGAATTGAAGAAGTGAACGGAAAACTTTATGTGGCTCACCTGGGAGGCTATGGATATGGTTCCACCGTCACTGTTGTTAACCCACAAACTTCAGCGATTGAAACCACTATTGCCGTTGGGGATTTGCCTAATTCCATGATTGTAAAGGGTAATTACCTGTATGTGCTTTCCGGAGGGATGCCTTTTTGGAGTCCAAACGCGGAGACCACAGGGAAATTATCCAAAGTGGATTTAGGAACCAATACTGTTGTTTCGGAGTTTGTTTTTTCGGGAATTCAACACCCTTTACACCTTAGTGCCGATGCCGATTATCTGTATTATACGATTGATTCAAATGTTTACAGAGTGTCATTTTCAGATACAGGATTGCCAAGCACGGTTTTCATTAATACACCAGTTACGGATCAACTGGGAATTTACGGAATGGATGTGATCGACAATAAAATTTACATAGCCGATGCCAATGGATATGCAGCCAACGGATTCGCGCACGTTTACAACAATTCAGGGACTTTACTTGCTACCCACACTCTGGGAAATATACCAAATCACTTCTACAAAACGAATCAGAGCAACTTAAGCAATGAAGAGTATAAGGCTGTTAAATTTACGGTTTACCCTAATCCGACAGCGGAAACTGTTTTCATTCAGACGGACAAGAATGTAAATGTAGCGATTTATGATTTGACAGGTAAAAAGATAAAGTCGGAACCTTACACATTTGCAGGGATTAATGTTTCCGGATTGCCAAAAGGGGTTTACTTGATGGAAATTGTTGACAAAAAACAGAAACAGGTTGTAAAACTTGTTGTCAAATAAAAATGCAGAAAGTGATTTCCCTGTTAGTAGTCTTGCTTTCAACAACACAGCTTATGGCACAATCGTATGCGCCGGCCGCAGGTTTGAACGGTTCTACTGCCATTCATAAAAATGACATTTCTTTTGTTGCCTGGGCGTCCAATGTGAGCATCTCGAGAGGATATAAAAAAATCTCAGACCCTTCTATGGGAGTTGCAAGTTCGGGTGTGCCGGAAAATGCGGTAGGCTTTCCATCCGGAGCTGTTGTAAGTCTTGGAGATGGCGGACAGGCAACGGCAACTTTTAATACACCTATTGCCGACAGGCAGGGGTTTGATTTCGCAGTTTTTGAAAACGGGAATACCGGCTATCTTGAATTGGCGCTTGTAAAAGTCAGTTCAGATGGGATTAATTTTTTCGGTTTCCCGAATCATAGCCAGACGCAAACCAACTCCCAGATTGGAACATTTGGAACCCCGTCAGCTCCGTATCTGTATAATTTGGCAGGGAAGTATGAAGCCAGCTACGGTACGCCATTCGATTTAAGTGAAATACCAGATAATCCTCTTTTGGACAAACAAAATATCGCCTTTGTGAAAATTATTGATGTGGTGGGAAGTATTGATCCAGCTTATGCTACTTATGACAGCTACGGGAATGTTATTAACGATTCTTATCCCACACCTTTTGATTCCGGAGGGTTTGATTTACAGGCAGTAGGGGTTATGCATCAACAAGTTTTGAATATTGATGATTTTGAATCGGAATACTTCTCAATGTACCCAAATCCTGCTGACGAAATTGTTTTTTTTGATAAGCTTCCAGCCGATGCTGTTAAGATCTATGATATGTCTGGCCGATTGGTGAAAAGCATTATTTTAAGCAAAGAGAAGTCCGTTGAAGTTTCAGATTTGTTCGATGGGATTTATATGGTTGAAATAATTTCAGGGAATCATAAGGAGATAAAAAAAATAATTATAAAACACTAAATAATACTTTGTGAGAAAATCATTAAAAATTTGATGATCAGGTAGGGTGAATAAATAGTATTTTACGTATAAACGGGCCAGGATTTTAGGTATTTCTTTAATGGGATGATTAAAAATCAAGGATTATTTGCACAATTCATAATTGTAAAGTTATATTTGCGCCAGAATTGAGGTTATGTGTTCGTTTTTTACGAACTATATTAAAAGGGAATTAGGTTAAAAGCCTAAGCTGTACCCGCAACTGTAAGCTATTAAAGCTTGTTGTTATCTGCAAACCACTGTCAAGTTCAAAAACGTGATGGGAAGGTAAACAACAAGATGCAAGCCAGGAGACCTGCCTTTTTCGTAACAAATATCGAGCCTTCGGGAAAAAAGGTTCAGAAATTATGACTGAGAAAAAACTGCTTTTTTTTATTTTACTGTTGCTGGGTCAATTTGCATTGGCACAGAATGACTCTATAATAAAATTAGAAGAGCTGGTAATTTCGGATGTTTACTTAAAAGATAATCAGTCGCAATCCATTCAGGTTCTAAATGATTCTGTAATCAGCAAAAACCAACCTTCCCTTACACATTTACTGAATTATAATAGTGTTATTTATTTCAAAGAGTACGGCCGTGGGATGCTGTCTTCGGTTTCTTTTCGAGGAACAACAGCATCTCAGACCGCCGTTGTTTGGAATGGAATCAACATCAATTCACAACTTAACGGTAGCACAGATTTCAATACGATTACTGCCAATGATTTTAATTCCATCAGCGTAAAAGCAGGAGGAGGGAGCGTGATTTACGGAAGTGGTGCCATCGGAGGATCGATCCACTTAAATAATGATCTGGAATTTAAGAAACAGTTTAAAAACGATTTCAGAGCCTCTTATGGAAGTTTCACGACTTTAGGGACAAATTACAGAATGGTGTTTTCGAATGCCAAATGGAGTTCACAAATCGGATTCTCTTATAATGGTTCCGAAAACGACTATCCTTACGTTGGGCTGTATACCTGGAAAGGCGAGCAACGAAAAAATACAAACGGACAATATTATACTGCGGGACTGAATGTTAGTTTAGGCTATAAGATCAATGCTGCAAGCAGTATTAAGTTTTACAGTCAGACTTCCAATACCGACAGGAATGTTTCTTTGATTTCCGAGTCGGATACCAAAACAAAATACGTTAATGGCTTCAATCGGAATTTGATTGAATATGTGGGTGTTTTTAATAAGTTAACTGCGAGTTTAAAATCGGCTTATATCACAGAAAATTATCAGTATTTTGGGGATATTAGCAATGATTATTTCAGTTTCGGGAAAACAGAATGTGTTATAACCAAATTCGATTTTGGATACCAAGTAACAAAGCGCTTGAAACTAAACGGTGTTGCCGATTACAATCATACCAAAGGATATGGAACTGGTTTTGGAAATAATACAAGACAGATTGGTTCTGCCGCCTTAATGGCCAAATGGAATGTCAATCCGAAATGGCAGAATGAATTCGGTATTCGCAAGGAAATAACAGACAATTACGAAAGCCCATTGTTGTTTTCTGCCGGATCTTCCTATGTTTTCAGTAAGTTGTATACGCTAAGAGCTAATTTTTCAAGAAACTTTAGGATTCCGACTTTCAATGATTTGTATTGGGAAGAAGGAGGGAATCCTGATTTAAAGCCGGAAAGTGCTTATCAGGCCGAAATAGGGAACGTTTTTTCGTTTAAGAAAATTACCTTGTCTCAAACGATGTACTATAACAAAATAAAAGATTTGCTGCGCTGGGTACCAGGTGATGGAGGAATCTGGACACCACAAAACACGGACAGGGTGCAGACTTACGGAACTGAAGTCCTGTTGGAATGGGCAACTAATTTTAATAAGCACTATTTTGTTCTGAACAGTACATACGCTTATACCATATCAGAAAATGAGGAAACGAAAAAGCAATTGTTTTTTGTTCCGTATCATAAAGCAACGGCTTCGATTGCTTATTCGTATAAAAAATTAGCGGCAAACTATCAGTTTTTGTATAACGGATTTGTTTACACGCGCTCGGATAATGATCCAAATGAAATCATCGATCCTTATAATGTTTCAAATGTTGGAATAGATTATGATTTCGGATTCTTTGATTCTTCAAAATTAGGTTTTCAGGTTTTAAATGTATTTAACGAAAAATACGAAAGCCTTGAAAACAGACCTCTACCAGGCAGAAATTTTAATATATATATAAATCTTAAATTTTAATGATAATGAAGTTAAGTAAATTATTTTTAGTTGCACTTGGGAGTGTTTCCGTGCTGGTTTCCTGTACTAACGATGATAACCCTGCAGTTGATTCAAATACAAATGAAACAAATACATATGAAAAAGGAGTTTTTATTCTGAACGAGGGGTCGTCAGGACAAGGTTCGGTTTCCTTTTTAGGTAATGATTTGTCAAAATTCACACAGGATGTGTACGGAGCTGTTAATCCAGGGGATTTGTTTGGGCAATATGTGCAATCGATGTTCTTTGATGGCGACTACGCTTATATTATCGCGGGAGGATCAAATAAAATTAATGTGGTAAACAGAAAAACATTCAAATTAGTGGCAAAAATTGAATCAGGTCTTGCTAAACCACGATATGGTGTTGTAAAAGACGGCAAAGCTTATGTGGTTAACGCTAATACTTATCCGAATTTTGGAGATCCGGCTGATGCGATTGGTAATACAGATGATTATGTGGCGGTTATCAACCTTGCGACAAATTCAGTAGAATCTACTATTCCGTTAAACAATACAGGAAACAGAATTATTTTGGAAAACGGAAAATTATATGTGTCTGAACCATACAAAAGCACAAAAATATTGGTTGTGAATCCCGCAACAAATTTGCTTGAAACACCAATCGTTGTTGGAGAAGGTGCGGATACAATGGAGGTGAACAACGGGATTTTGTATGTGCTGAAAAGTTCTTATGGAAATCCGAGTGAAATCGTAAAAGTTGATTTGTTGGATTCAAGCATGACTAATGTTGTTTTCCCGGAATCATTAAATGATGCTAAAAATTTAGATATCTACGAAAATAAAATCTACTATACAGTGGATACATCGGTTTATGCAATGGATTTAACAGCTTCATCCGCTTCAACTACGGCTATTTTAAGTTATACATCATCATCAGCTTACGGTAAGATGTACGGTTTTGCTGTAAATAACGGACGTATTTTTATTGCTGACGGAGGTGATTTTACAGCCAACAGCAAGGCTTATGTTTACTCATTAAACGGAACGCTCCAAAAGCAAGTTGCTGTAGGGGTAGGGCCAAACGGTTTCTACTTTAATAACTAGAAAAATATAGCATACAAATTTTAGTAGTAATTGACATTTATTATGTATGTTTTATCCCGGTGTGAAAGCATCGGGATTTTTTTGTTTTAAAAAAGATTGCTTTTTTTTATTGTAACTTGTAACAAACTGAAGAGCAGTTCGTCTTGATATTATAAACCAACACCAAACTAAAGTAATTATGAATCAACAGGAGTTTGTGAATTTGATTACTCCTTTTAAGGACAAGTTGTTTCGGATGGCGAAGCGGCTGCTCGTGAGCACTGAAGAAGCTGAAGACGCAACGCAGGAAGTTTTGGTGAAATTATGGAAAAACAACAATGTTCTTTCGAATTATTCCAGTGTGGAAGCTTTCGCGATGACTATGACCAAAAACTACTGCCTTGATCAGTTGAAATCAAAAAGGGCATCCAATTTGCAGATTGTCCACAATGATTATTCCGATAGAGCAGCAAGCGTTCAGAAGCAGGTTGAAGACAAAGACAGTTGGAGTTTGGTGGAGAAAATAATTGAAAGCTTGCCCGAACAACAAAGACTGATCATTCAGATGCGGGATATCGAAGAGTATGAGTTTGCAGAGATAGCAAAAATAATGGAAATGAATGAAACCGCAGTGAGGGTTGCCCTTTCAAGAGCAAGAAAAGAAATAAGAGAACAATTGGTTAAAAAACATAATTATGGAATTGCATAAAATTGAAATATTAGTTGATAAATACTTTGCAGGAGAAACCAGTATTGCAGAAGAAAAGGCATTGAAAGAATACTTTTCATCTTCGGATGTGGCGCCCCATCTGGAACAATACAAGGCAATATTTGGTTACTTGAATCAGGCAAAGCAAGAGCAATTCACCAGAACGGTTCCACTACAACCCAGAAAACGAAATTATGTAGCGTGGATTTCCGTTGCGGCCAGTATTGCAGTTTTGTCCGGTACGCTTTACTTTATGAACCAACAATCGGAACAGCCTACGAATAAAGATCTGGGTACGTTCGACGATCCGGAATTGGCTTTCCAGGAAACGCAGAAAGCACTGCAAATGGTTTCGGAAAACGTAAATGAAGGCGTAAAAAGTATCGACTATGTAAATGAGTACAATCAAACAACAAAAACAATCTTTAAATAATCAAAAAATGAACAAGTTATTTTTAACCTTAGTAATAGCACTGTTTTCGGCAACTATATTTGCTCAAACCGCTTTTGATAAGTTTGACGGACAGGAGAATGTCACATCGGTAATCGTAAACAAGAAAATGTTTGAATTAATGAGCAAAGTAAAAGTTGATGCTTCCGATAAAGAAGCTCAGGCTTATATAAGTCTGCTTAAAAAATTAGACAATCTGCGAGTGTTTACCACAACAAGTGCTAAACCGGCTTCTGAAATGAAGGCAACAATGAACAGCTATTTGAAATCGAATCCTTTGGATGAGTTGATGCGTATCAATGACGGGGGTAAAGCCGTTAAGATTTATGTGAAATCCGGAGCAAACAGCAATCAGGTAAAAGAACTTCTTATGTTTGTTGAAGGTTCTGGTTCTAAGAACGAAACGGTATTGCTTTCTTTAACCGGGAACTTTGATCTTGATGAAATTTCAGCCTTAACGGAAAAAATGAAATTACCGGGCGGAGATTCGCTGAATAAGGCTTCTAAAAAATAATATTTATATATGAAACGGTATTTATACATCGTGCTTTTTGCCTCATTGCTTTTCGCAGGATGTGAACAAAAGCCTTCATTACAGAAATATTTTGTGGCTAATTCAGATAATAAAGATTTTATTTCTTTGGATTTGGCGCCGACTTTCATCAACGTTGAAAAAGTATCATTGTCAGCAGCAGAAAAAGAGGCTTTGGAATCATTTAAAAGGATTAATGTCCTGGCTTTTAAATCCGATTCGTTAAACCAGAATAAGTTTAATGAAGAGCGTGAGAAAGTCAATACGATATTAAAAGACAAAAGTTATCAGCAATTGATGCGTGTGGGTTCCGGTAAAGAAGGTGGTGCTGTTTATTTTGTCGGTCAGGATGAGCATATTGATGAGTTTGTGTTGTATGCCAACAAAAAAGAAAATGGCTTTGCCGTTGTCCGGGTTATTGGCGATGATATGAATCCGACAGATGTTCTGAATCTTATGCGTTTGATGCAGAAAGCCAACATAGACATGGAGCAGCTCAAACCTTTGCAAGCGCTGATGCAACCTTAAAAAAAGTCCCGATAACTTCGGGACTTTTTTATTGTTTGAATGTTGAAGTATGAAACTGTGATCAACTTTGAAATAGATGAATTTGTAAACTGGAATTCCCAATCTGATACAGATTCTTTTTGTGATAGGTATCAAGTATAGTTTTATCAATTTCACGACATTAGGAGCACCCACAAAATTGCAATTAATGGCCCGAGTAATCCATAGATTAATCCGGTTAACCTGAAATCTTTTTGTTCAAGATAACCAGTATTGAATACGATAGCATTAGAAGGGCTTGATGCCAACAATCGTAAACCTGAAGATGATGAAAGTGCTATAATCAAAGCTACTTCTAATTTTTGATCAGGAAGTATAGCCATGCAGATTGGGACCATTAAAGTGGTAGCTGTTGAATTGGTCATCACATTTGCTAATACCATCGCTAAAAATCCAAAGATGCAAAGCAGTAAAATGCTATCCAGTTGCAAGGTGATGAGTATTTCGGCATAATGCTTTAATATACCGGTATGATCAAGTGCAAGGCCTAGCGACAAACCTCCGGCAACCAATAAGAGTGTGTCCCAGCCTAAGGTTTGAATATCTTTTCCAATAAGCACACCGGTTAACGTAAGTACTACAAGTGGGACAGCACACACCGATGATGCTTTTATTCCATGTAAAGAACTGGTAACCCATAGACCGATGGTGACGATTATTACAGCGATAACTATATTCCGTTGCAATGCTGCTTCCTTTGAAACATCTGTTTTCATGTCATCAAGAAAAGCAGTAGAAATAGGGGTAGAATCTTTCAGATGAGCTTTAATCAAAGCGAAACAACAAACCGCATTCACTACTATCGCGAGCGGTACCCCATAAATCATCCAGTCGATGAACTCAATAGTAATTCCTGCATTATGCAATGCACCGGCAGCAATTGCATTTGCAGGCGTACCGACAATGGTGGCCATACCCCCTGTAGTTGCAGCGACTGGAATACCTAATAGCAATGCTTTGGCGACTCCGGAATTTTTATCGAGGGTTTTAAGTAATGGCATTATTGCCGCTAACACCATTGTGGTAGTAGCGGTATTAGACAAAAGCATGGAAGCCAGCATTGTTGCGGTCATTAAGCCAATCAATAAATGCCGTGGATTTGTTCCCGCAACTTTAAGTGTGAACCTGAAAAGCGCTTCATCTAATTTTGTTTTGGCCATGGCTTTTGCAAGGAAAAAGCCGCCTAGTAAAAGCCAAATTATACTGTCGGAAAATGTCTGTACATAATCCTCAATATTTTCGGGTGCTGAATTAAAATGTTTATTGCCAAGGGCAAATACCAGATAAGAAATTATTAGAAGGCTTACCGCAAATGCGGGTACGGCTTCGGTAATCCACAAGCCAATGGCAAAGAACAACAGGAAGATTACATATACCTGAGAGTCGGTAAAATTTGGTTCTTTCAATAGCAGAGTTATTCCTAAAGCTACAGCAAAGGATAGTAGAAAATGATAAACAGATTTATGTTTATTTCCATTAGCACCTTTTTCTTCCATAATTTTTGAAATTACCTCGGAAATAATCGTATTTTAATGGTATTCAGTATGTTATATTATTCAAATATAATAAATAATTATTGTATGCTTTTACGGTATTTGTGTTTTGTCAAATTCCTTTTGACTATTTTTTTAATGGTGGTTTGCTTGATTGAAGTGTTTTTTTTGAATATGCTAATTTATGCGTACGGATTTACTTCAGAAAGGAGCGATTTGTTATTATGAAGCTTATTTAATTTCAAAAAATTTGCTTTTTAGGTATGACGTATATTTACCGTGCATAAATTATATAGATGAGTAAATAAAAAAATCGCAAACCTATATTTATAAAGGAATTGCGATTCTTTGAATGTGACCACGATCAGATTCGAACTGACACGTCTTGCGACACCACCCCCTCAAGATGGCGAGTCTACCAATTTCTCCACGTGGCCGTAAATAAAAAAAGTCAAACACTATTGTTTGACTTCTTATTGTGACCCGGCTGGGATTCGAACCCAGGACCCCATCATTAAAAGTGATGTGCTCTACCAGCTGAGCTACCGAGTCTTGCTTTCAGGAAAATAATTTAGGTCATTTTTGTGACCCGGCTGGGATTCGAACCCAGGACCCCATCATTAAAAGTGATGTGCTCTACCAGCTGAGCTACCGAGTCTAGAATTACTTCCTGATTGCGGGTGCAAATATAAGACGTATTATTTATTTTGCAAGGGAAATTTATTATAAATTTGACTTTTTTTTAAAGTCTATTCTTAAAGTATTAGTTTATAGGAGGTTGTTGCTATGAAAAAAATTGTGTTAGTTGGGTATATGGGAAGCGGAAAATCGACTGTAGGTAAATTATTGTCGGAAAAAACCGAAATTCCTTTTTTTGACCTTGATGTCATAATCGAAAAAGAGGGACAAAAAACGATTTCTGAGCTGTTTTCGGAAATTGGAGAAATCCGTTTTCGAAAAATAGAACATGAAGCACTCAATAATTTTATGGCTGCTCACGATGATTATATTTTAAGTTTGGGAGGAGGAACGCCGTGTTACGCAAATAACCATTTGCAATTGCAAAAAGAGGGTGTCGACTCCATATATTTAAAAGGGTCGATCCATGAGCTTACGAAACGTCTGATGCCTCAAAAGAAATACCGTCCGCTGATCGCTCATCAAAGCGACGAGGAACTGCACGAGTTTATCGCCAAGCATTTGTTTGACAGAAGTTATTTCTATCTCAAATCAAAGCATGTTGTTTCGGTGGATGGTAAGAATCCGGAAGATGTAGTGGAGGAAATAATTCGGCTTTTAGCTTAAATAAGCGTATTCGTCATTTTCTTCAAAAACAACCTGGATGTGTTCCAGTAAGGATGTAGATAAGGAAATGCCTTTAAAATCTGCTTTTACAGGGTATTTTTTATGATTTCGGTCTACCAATACTGCTGTCTTGAATTTCTTTAAAGGAACATCAAGGAAATGCTTTACACCGTAAATTAATGTTGTGCCCGAATTCAGAACATCGTCAATCAAAACCAATCCCTTGTTTTGATACTCGGACACTTCTAAAGAAGTCGTAATTTCATCCTGTGGATTGTTCTTGTTGATTCTCACTTCACATAAAATAACTTTTAAATCGGAAATCTCGGCTAGCTCGCGAGCGATTTTCTGTGCGAAAATGTAACCGCTGTTTGCTATTCCGGCTAGTACCACTTCATTTTCATCCACAAAGGTTTCATAGATTTGGTAAGCAATACGTTTGGTTTTGTGCTGGATTTCGCTTTGCGTTAAAATGATGTTTTTCATGTGATGTGGTGTTTTTTGAGTCCGGCTGAATCGGTTGTAATAAAAACCAAAAATAAAGATTTTTTGTTAAACCGCAGTTTTGCGTGCTTTTTAAAATTAACTGTAAGGTTGATCGGATTTATTTTGGTGTAACAATAAAAAACAGTTCGCGCGCTTTTCTTGGCTGTATTGAATTGTGAGCGGTTTCCAAAGTTTTAATATTGAAAAGCTCTGAAAACAGATTTGTGTACTCTTCTTTGCTTCCTCCAAAAGGAGGGCCGTCTTCTGTTAGGGGAAAATCAAATAGCAAGCCAAAAAGTTTTCCTTTATCAGAAAGCAGGGAATGCATTTTTGCGACATAATTTTTTCTAAGTTCAGGTGACAGTGCGCAAAAGAATGTCTGCTCCATGATTAAGTCGAATTTTCCAGCCAAATCAAAAAAATCACTTTGGATAAGTTGGCTCTCGGGAAATTCAGGAATTCTTTTTTTGATGTTCTGAAGCGGGCTTTCAGCAAAGTCGGCCACAAATACATTTTTAAAGCCTTTAGACAGGAAATAATCCAGTTCGTAACCGTTTCCGGCTCCTGGAATCAGTATTTTAAGGTTTTTGTCTTCAATCTGATCGATATACTCCTTAAGGGGCGTGGTTATGCTTCCTACATCCCATCCGGTTTGGTTTGTTTGGTATCGGTTTTCCCAATACTTGCTATTCAGTTGGTTCTTCATGATGTTCGTCAGGATCGATGGTGTAATCTTCAATGTCTCTTCGGTCTTTTTTGGTTGGTCGTCCCTGGCCTTTGGTGCGGTAGTGTTCTTTTGAGAGTTTGAGTAATTCTAAATGTTCAAAAGCTTCAGCCGGAGTTTCATCTTTACGGTAGATATCAACCAATTTAGGGCCCACTCGATTTTGAGGGACATCCAAAACGGATAAAATATAGGTAATCTGGTCTTTTCGAAGCGTAATTTTGTCCGAAGGGAATACTTCTTTAGAAGGTTTGGCTTCTTGTCCATTTACGGTAATGTGTCCTTTTTTGCAGGCTTCGGTGGCTATGCTTCTGGTTTTATAGTAGCGTACACACCAGAGGTATTTGTCAATTCTCATGGGAATTCGTTAAAATCAGTGTTAATTACATTACAAAAATAAATGAAAATTGTATCTTGCGGCCTCTAAAAATAAACTAATAATGAATAGAATTTTTAAGATATTCGGTATTTTGACTCTGGGGATGCTGTTTGCTAACTGTGAAGGTGACGAACCTGCAGGGCCGGAGCCTGCCAGACCTCATTCCGAAGTTTATGCTGAAAATTTGGCCATAATAGAAGAATATCTGCATGAAGCTTATATAGATGTTAGTAGAAATGCTAATGGAGATGTTACGAGTGTGGTTATCGATACATTAAATCCAGCCCTTGATCCGGACCATACAGTTTCGATATGGGATCAGACGGAATATCCTTTACAAAGTAAAATTGTAAAATTGCATGGGGTTAATTTTAAAGTGTATTATTTGAAATTGGATAATAAAGGTGATACAGAAGCTGATGGTAATAAGCCTTGCGGTGTTGACCGTGTCTTGACGAGTTATTGGGGAAAATCACTGTCAAAAATTCTTAAGAACAAACCGGAACCACATTGGATTTTTTCAACACCTAGGTTTGATTATGCGCCAAATCCGGTTGAATTTAATTTGATTGATGTTGTGAAAGGATGGGAATACATGTTTCCGGAATTCAGAGCTGGTTTTTTTGGTCCTGAGAACCCGGATAATCCTGGTGCTTTGAATTCGGTGAATTTTGGTTCCGGGGTGATGTTTTTGCCGTCTGGTTTGGGGTATTATAATCAGAATCAAAGTAATATTCCGCAATATGCACCGCTTGTTTTTGCATTTAATTTACATGCGGTAACCTACCTGGATCAGGATTTTGATAAAATCGAATCAAGATATGAATATGGTTTTAAATCGGATGGCAGTTTGATAGATACTGATTCTGATGGTATTCCGGATATATTTGATGCGGATGACGATAATGACGGTTACTTAACTAAAAACGAGATTAAACATACTATAACTGTAAAAGATTATACTGTCACTCCTATGACAGTAACAGAGTACACATACTATTATCCTTTCCACGGTGCTGTTGCTGACGATCCGGCAACTGTGGTAAATGAAGCACAAGGTATTCCGGATTGTTCGCTTGATTATACAACGTCAACCAGGAAAAGAAGACATTTAGACAAAACTTGTCGCACTCCGATTAAAGAAGAAGTGATAAAAAACTAATAAGTGATAAAAAAATCCCGCTCATTGAGCGGGATTTTTATTTTATAAAAAAGAAGGTTATTTTCTCTTTATTACTTTTTCTACAGCTTCCACAATTGCCTGATTGTTCAACTTGTATTTCTCCATTAACTGTTCTGGTGTTCCGGATTCTCCAAAACTGTCCTGAACCGCTACGAATTCCTGAGGTTTCGGATTGTTTAGTGCTAATGTTCTAGCAACGCTTTCTCCTAAACCGCCAAGGATATTGTGCTCTTCTGCAGTAACTACACAACCTGTTTTGGCAACTGATTTTAAAATCGCTTCCTCATCCAAAGGTTTGATAGTGTGAATGTTGATTACTTCGGCAGAAATTCCTTTCGCTTCCAAAGCTTCGGCTGCAATTAATGCTTCCCAAACCAAGTGACCTGTTGCGATGATCGT
Source organism: Flavobacterium enshiense DK69 (assembly GCF_000498495.1). Classification (GTDB taxonomy): domain Bacteria; phylum Bacteroidota; class Bacteroidia; order Flavobacteriales; family Flavobacteriaceae; genus Flavobacterium; species Flavobacterium enshiense. Next base: position 77,152 of record NZ_AVCS01000011.1, read on the forward strand.
AACGTCAGTTCCTTCATTAAGCATGATCGCTTTTCCAATGATGAAAGGTTCGTCAGCAGGCGTGAAGTTCGGTACCACAGGACGTCCAAAACGCAAATAGGCAGGACCATGGTGATCTGCCAAAGCTAAAGTTGCTGCCTTTGTCTGGTTGTAATCACAAGTGTTGATAACTGTCATTCCAGGTAACATCTTCATTAATCCGATGTCTTCTAAAATTTGGTGGGTTGCTCCGTCTTCTCCTAAAGTTAATCCAGCGTGAGAAGCACAGATTTTTACGTTTTTATCAGAATAGGCTACCGATTGACGAATCTGATCGTAAACACGTCCAGTTGAAAAGTTAGCAAAAGTTCCTGTGAAAGGAATTTTTCCTCCGATAGTTAAGCCGGCTGCGATTCCAATCATGTTTGCTTCAGCAATTCCAATCTGGAAAAAACGCTCCGGGTGGTTCTTTTTGAATTCGTCAAATTTTAACGATCCGATAAGGTCGGCACAAAGTGCTACCACGTTTTCGTTTTTCTGACCTAATTCGGTCATTCCCGCTCCAAATCCCGAACGGGTATCTTTACTTCCTGTATTTATGTATTTTTTCATTTGAATTTTAATTGAAAGATTGAAAAATTGAAAGATTGAAATTTCTGAAACCAACAGCTTTCAATACAATCGTCATTCTGAAATCTGATTTCTGCGGTCTGCTTTCTAATAATCGATTTCGTCTTCACAGTAGTTTTGACTCAACGCTGCAGCCAATTGCTCATCATTTGGAGCTTTTCCGTGCCAAGCATGCGTGTGCATCATGTAGTCTACACCATGTCCCATTTCAGTATGTAATAAAATACAAACCGGTTTGCCTTTTCCTGCAAGTGCTTTGGCGTGGTTTAGTCCCGCAATGATATCTTCAATGTTGTTTCCTTCTTTGATTTCAACAACATCCCAATCAAAAGCTTCGAATTTAGCTTTCACACTTCCCATGTTCAATACTTCGTCGGTAGGACCGTCAATTTGCTTTCCGTTCAAATCAATGGTAGCAATTAAGTTGTCTACTTTTTTTGCAGAAGCATACATGATAGCCTCCCAGTTCTGGCCTTCCTGAAGTTCACCGTCTCCCAATAATGCATAAACGAAATGGTTGTCATTATTAAGTTTTTTGGCTTGTGCAGCTCCAACAGCTACAGATAAACCTTGACCTAATGAACCAGACGCCATTCTTACTCCCGGTAAACCTTCATGAGTAGTTGGGTGACCTTGTAATCTTGAATTTAATTTTCTGAAAGTAGCCAATTCCGAAACAGGGAAATAGCCGCTTCGTGCAAGAACACTGTAGAAAACCGGTGAGATATGTCCGTTTGATAAGAAGAAAATATCTTCCCCAATACCGTCCATGTCAAAACCAGGTTTGCGCTCCATTATATTTTGGTATAAAACCACCAAAAACTCAGTACATCCCAAAGAACCTCCCGGGTGACCTGAATTTACAGCGTGTACCATACGAAGAATGTCTCTTCTTACCTGAATCGTTAAATTGCTTAATTGTTGTGTGTTACGCTTCATTTTGTGTGTAAAAGTTAAACTGTTGCAAAGATAATGAGTTAAATGGATTTTTTGGAAGATTCGGCAGCCCGATTTTAAGAAATGTTTGCAGGATGTTAATTAAATTCATAATTCATAATTCATAACTCACAATTCTTTTATCTTTGCCGATTGTAAAATATATATATGAAGTTTGATTTAGTACAGAAAGACCCACAAACAAAGGCAAGAGCAGGATTTATAACTACTGATCACGGTGTAATTGAAACACCTATTTTTATGCCTGTGGGAACTGTTGCTACCGTAAAAGGGGTGCATCAGCGAGAGTTGAAAGACGATATCAACCCGGATATTATCTTAGGAAATACCTATCATTTATACCTTCGTCCGCAAACTGAAATTCTTGAAAAAGCAGGAGGTTTGCATAAGTTCATGAACTGGGACCGAAACATATTGACGGATTCGGGTGGTTATCAGGTATACTCGCTTTCGTCTAACCGAAAAATCAAAGAAGAAGGGGTGAAATTTAAATCCCATATAGATGGTTCCTATCATTTTTTCACACCTGAAAATGTGATGGAAATTCAGCGTACTATAGGTGCTGATATCATTATGGCATTTGATGAGTGTACACCATATCCGTGCGATTATCGTTATGCTCAGAAATCCATGAAAATGACGCATCGCTGGTTGGACCGTTGTATCAGGCATTTGGATAATTTACCGTTTAAATACGGTTACGAACAAACATTTTTCCCGATTGTTCAGGGAAGTACTTATAAAGATTTACGTGCACAGTCTGCTGAGTATATTGCAAATGCAGGAGCACAAGGAAATGCAATCGGTGGACTTTCTGTTGGCGAGCCGGCCGAAGAAATGTACGCAATGACAGAGGTGGTTACGGCAATTCTTCCGGAAGACAAGCCTCGTTATTTAATGGGAGTGGGGACACCAATTAACATTCTTGAGAATATTGCTCTTGGGATTGATATGTTCGACTGTGTTATGCCTACTCGTAATGCAAGAAACGGAATGTTGTTCACGGCTAACGGAACCATCAACATCAAAAATAAAAAGTGGGAAGCTGATTTTTCACCTATCGATGAGATGGGGCACACTTTTGTGGATACGGAATATTCCAAGGCTTATCTGCGCCATTTGTTTTCTGTTAACGAATATCTTGGAAAACAGATTGCTACGATTCACAACTTAGGTTTTTACATGTGGTTGGTTCGCGAGGCGAGAACCCGCATCTTGGCCGGAGATTTCCGTGAGTGGAAAGAAATGATGGTGAAAAACATGAGTCAGCGACTATAATAAAAGCCGTACGTGCAAATGAAAATAATCGATAATTATATCTTAAAGCGTTATTTAGGAACCTTCACCGTAATGTTATTGTTGTTCATTCCGATTGGAATTGTAATCGACGTTTCGGAGAAAGTCAACAAGATGATTGAGAACAAAGTTCCGTTTGTGGAAGTTGCCAATTATTATCTTGATTTTACGGTTTATTTCGCCAACATGCTTTTTCCGATTTTCTTATTCTTGTCGGTTATCTGGTTTACATCGAAATTGGCTAATAATACTGAGATTATCGCGATTTTAAGTTCCGGAATCTCATTTACTCGTTTTCTTAGACCTTATATTATAGGTGCAACGATAGTTTCTTTGTTTGCTTTGCTGATGGCCTTTATTTTGGTGCCAAATGCGAGTAAGGGTTATAATGATTTCAGGTATACCTATCTGAAAAATAATCCCAAGGTAAGGGAGAACCTGGATGTTTACAGGCAAATTAGTAAAGACGAGTTCATCTACGTTAGTAATTTTAATTATATGTCGAAGATGGGCTTTAACTTTTCACTTGAAAAATTTAAAGGCGATAAGTTAGAATATAAAATTACTGCAAACCGAATCAAATGGAACGAAGCAGACAGTACCTATACCTTATTTGGTTATAAAAAGAGGATTGTTGGAGAGCTTGACGATCAGTTAGTTTCTGTGGACCAGCGAACAATGAAGCTGAATTTTGATATTGATGATTTAACCCCGGTGGTTTATATTGCGGAAACAATGACTTTCGGAGAATTGAACAAATTCATTGAAAAAGAAAGGGCAAGAGGTTCCTCGAATATCAATACCTACGAAGTTGTAAAATACAAAAAGTTCAGTTTGCCTGTGTCGGCTTTTATCCTGACGATTATCGCTGTGGCGGTTTCGGCAATGAAGCGAAGAGGAGGAATGGGGGTTAACCTTGCCCTGGGAATTGCTCTGGCCTTTACGTTCATCTTCTTTGATAAAGTATTCGGGACATTGGCAGAAGCTTCGAGTATGCCACCGATTGTAGCTGTTTGGCTTCCTAATGTTATTTTCGGAATATTAGCGATTTATCTGTTGAGAAATGCAAAACGATAAAGTAAGGAGTTATTTTCATCTCCATCTTATTGTATTTATTTGGGGATTTACGGCAGTTTTGGGAAAGCTGATTTCTCTTGATGCATTGCCTTTGGTTTGGTATCGCATGATGATTGCTGTTTTGATTATCTTCCTTTATGTAAGGATCAGAAAAACTCCTTTGGCTCTGTCTAAGCGGTTACTGTTCGGTTTTTTGTTTTCCGGACTGGTTATTGCCCTGCACTGGCTTACTTTTTTTCAGGCAATTAAAGTTTCAAATATATCGGTAACCTTGGCGTGTCTGTCTACCGGAGCCTTGTTTGCTTCGATTTTGGAGCCGATTTTCTATGGTAAAAAGATTGTTGTATATGAAGTCCTGTTCGGTTTATTGGTAGTCTTCGGATTGGGGATTATCTTTAGAGTGGAAGGTAATTATGTGGAAGGAATTTTATTGGCGCTAACCTCTGCTTTTCTTTCAGCGTTGTTCTCTGTTATCAACGGAAAGTTTGCCAAACATAATGACGCGGCTGTTATAACTTTATATGAACTTGCCGGAGGTATCGGGTTTTTGTCAATATATCTGCTGTTTTCCGGTCAGTTTACGAAAGAATTTTTTCAGATTTCAACATCCGATTTACTGTGGCTGTTTGTTTTAGGATCGATTTGTACGGCCTATGCATTCCTGGCTTCAGTGAAAGTAATGAAATTCCTGACACCTTATACTGTAATGCTGACCATTAATCTGGAACCGATTTACGGTATCATATTGGGGATTTTAGTGTTCAGCGAAAGTGAAAAAATGAGTTCCGAATTTTATATCGGTGCTTCAATCATACTGATAACCGTTATATTGAACGGTATCATAAAAAACTATAAGAAAGTTAAAAACTAATTTAAATAGTTTCTGCATTGTAAAATGAAAATTTTATCTTTGCGGTTCAAATTAAAGTCAAAAGAATCAAACAAAATGGAATACTTAGATTTTGAACTTCCGATCAAAGAGCTTGAAGATCAATTGGATAAATGCCAGATAATTGGTCAGGAATCGGATGTGGATGTATCCTCAACCTGCAAGCAGATCGAACAGAAATTAGAAGAAACTAAGAAAGAAATATATAAAAATCTTACAGCGTGGCAACGAGTTCAGTTGTCCAGACATCCAAACCGTCCTTATACGATGGATCACGTAAGAGCTTTGTGCGGTGAAACTTTCCTGGAACTATTTGGAGACAGAGGAGTTAAAGACGATAAAGCAATGATTGGCGGTCTTGGAAAAATCAACGGACAATCATTCATGATCGTTGGTCAGCAAAAAGGATACAATACTAAAACACGTCAGTACCGTAACTTCGGTATGGCTAACCCGGAAGGATACCGTAAAGCACTTCGTTTAATGAAGATGGCTGAAAAATTTGGAATTCCGGTGCTTACTTTAATCGATACTCCGGGTGCATATCCAGGTTTGGAAGCAGAAGAAAGAGGTCAGGGAGAAGCAATTGCTCGTAATATTCTTGAAATGATTCGTCTGAAAGTGCCTATTATCTCGGTAATTGTTGGAGAAGGAGCTTCAGGAGGTGCATTAGGAATAGGTGTTGGAGACAGAGTATTAATGATGGAAAACACCTGGTATTCTGTAATTTCTCCGGAGTCTTGTTCATCAATCCTTTGGAAGAGCTGGGAATACAAAGAGCAGGCAGCCGAAGCATTGAAATTGACTTCAGCAGATATGAAAAGACAAAAATTAGTTGACGATATCATACCGGAACCGCTTGGAGGAGCTCACTATGACAGAGACACTACTTTTAAAACAGTTGAAGAATATGTTATGAAAGCTTTTAATGAGTTGAAAGACTTATCAACAGAAGAATTAGTAGCACAACGTATGGATAAATACAGTAAAATGGGTGAGTACAACGAGTAAAAGCACCTCTTTTCAATAAAATCATCCGAAGCCTTGCTGCTTCGGATTTTTTTTGACTTATTAACAACGAATGCCGAGTTGTCAACAATGGTTTATTAACAACTCGAACGTAAATTTCATAAAAACTTGGCTACCTTAGCGGCATGGAAAACCTTAAGAATATAAACCCTTATAAAGTGGATAAAACTACGATCATCAACCTCGAAAAAGGGAAGTTGCCTCCACAGGCGCTGGACCTTGAAGAGGCGGTGCTTGGCGCTATGATGATTGATAAAAAAGGGGTCGACGAGGTTATCGATATTTTAAGCCCCGATGCTTTTTACAAAGACGCACACAAGTACATTTTTGAAGCTATCGTACAGCTGTTTAACGATACGCAGCCAATTGACTTATTAACAGTTTCTTCCCAATTAAAGAAGAACGGTAAACTGGAATTGTCAGGAGGCGATTTTTATCTGATCCAGCTTACGCAGAAGATATCTTCTTCAGCGCATATCGAATTTCACTCACGTATCATTCTTCAAAAATTCATTCAGCGAAGTCTGATTCGAATTTCTTCTGAAATTATTGAAGATGCCTATGATGAAACAACAGATGTTTTCGATTTGTTAGACAAAGCCGAGTCAAAATTGTATGAAGTAACGCAAGGTAATATCAAACGTAGTTCAGAAACGGCGCAAAGTTTGGTTATTCAGGCGAAAAAGAGAATTGAAGAAATTGCCAATAAAGAAGGTTTGAGTGGTATTCCGACAGGTTTCCACGATCTGGATAAACTAACTTCAGGTTGGCAGCCGTCCGATTTGATCATTATCGCAGCTCGTCCGGGTATGGGTAAAACCGCTTTCGTATTATCCATGGCGAGAAATATGGCGGTTGACGCCGGAGCACCTGTGGCGTTGTTCTCTTTGGAGATGTCTTCGGTTCAGTTGATTACCCGTTTGATTTCTTCGGAAACCGGTTTGTCTTCAGAAAAACTGCGTACAGGTAAATTAGAAAAACATGAATGGGAACAGCTTTCCATCAAAGTTAAAGACTTAGAAAAAGCACCTTTATATATTGACGATACACCGTCGCTTTCCATTTTCGACTTGAGAGCTAAAGCCCGACGTCTGGCATCTCAATACGGAATCAAGATGATCGTAATCGATTACCTTCAGTTAATGACAGCAGGAGGTAACGGTAAAGGAGGCGGAAACCGTGAGCAGGAGATTTCAACCATTTCCCGAAACTTAAAAGCATTGGCAAAAGAGTTGAACGTACCGGTAATTGCACTATCCCAGTTATCGCGTGCCGTGGAAACGCGTGGAGCGAGTAAGCGACCGTTGTTATCCGACTTACGTGAATCGGGAGCGATTGAGCAGGATGCGGATATTGTATCGTTTATCTACCGACCGGAATACTATAAAATCGAAGAATGGGATGACGAAGAACGTTCTTCAACGCAAGGTCAGGGTGAATTTATCGTAGCAAAACACCGTAACGGTGGTTTGGATAACATCCGATTGAAATTTATCGGAAGTCTGGGTAAATTTGATAACCTTGACGATCACAGTTCTCCTTTTGAGGATTTGCCGTCGAGCATGAATATGGATAACAATCCGTTTATAACCAAAAACCTTCCATCGGCCAACGAAGCTTTCGGAAGCAATATGAATAGTTTTGACGATGACAGCGATGTCCCGTTCTAAATAAAAATCTAAGCCTGCTTTTAGCAGGCTTTTTTTGTATGGTTTTTTCTTTTTAAATTCACGTATATATTAGAGTTGTGTGACATACTTGCGGACATTGCTAACTAAAAATTAACTTTGACAAACTAAAACGATATGAACTTTTTCAAAATCAAAACAAGCTGGTCAAACGCAGAATTTATTCCATTAAAACTTTGCATTGCTACGGCGTATATTTTAATTGGAACTTACTTTCACAATTTTTTTCGTGATTATTATATTCCTGTTTTTATCATTTTCTGCATTACCGTAATTTGGTCAGTTTATATGTGGTTAAGTAAAATGAAAAATAATAGCTAAAAGTAAACGCAAACTGACTTTGGAAAATTTACTATTATTTATTCTATTAGCATTACTTGCTGAAATTCTTGGAACAGTCGGAGGATTTGGTTCTTCATTATTTTTTGTTCCTATAGCCAGCTACTTTTTAGATTTTCATTCCGTATTGGGAATAACAGCTTTGTTTCATGTATTAAGCAACCTTTCAAAGATTGCATTTTTCAGAAAGGGATTTGATAAAAAGCTTGCTATTTCCATGGGTGTTCCTGCTGTGGCTTTTGTAATAGTGGGAGCTTTTCTTAGTAAATTCATTGAAACAAAAATTCTTGAAATCTCACTTGCAATATTCTTGATTGTTGTCAGTTTGACTCTTCTCATATTTAAAAAGATTACAGTGAAACCAACATTATCAAATTCAATTATGGGTGGAACCTTTTCAGGAATGATTGCGGGATTATTAGGAACAGGAGGAGCAATCAGAGGGATAACCTTAGCAGCTTATAATCTTAGAATTGATGTGTTCATTGCAACCTCTGCCATTATTGACTTAGCAATTGACGCAAGCAGAAGTGTTGTTTATTCCCTCAATGGATATGTGCACAAACACGACCTTTATCTCATTCCAATTTTACTTATAGTAAGCATAATGGGAACATTCATCGGAAAAATAATATTAACCAAAATTTCTGAACAACAGTTTAAATCCATTGTATTGATTTTAGTCCTTATCACTGGAATTGTTACATTCTCAAAAGTAGTTTTAAAATGAAACCGAACAATTTCATCTCAATAATATCATCTAATGCACAATAGCACGATTGCACAACAGCGGTTTTGAGCAAGTGGGGTTTGGTGTATAAAGGGACGTCTTTTTGTATATTTGACTTTGTGAAAAAATAAACTAAAGGAGCAAAAATCCCCACTTCCACAAAGCCAGCGGGACGCTGGATGGAATGACCCCGCTCCCTAAATAATTGACATTCCTTATAAATCTTTTATTTTAATAAATACAAATGGACAATACTGCAATAAAATTCAAGTTTTACATCGGAGGATATTTCGGTAGTCAAAATGAGGTTGAGTATAATGAAAATTACCTGATTTGTTCTGTTCCAGACTATCCGGGTGAGTCGGTAGCGCCATTTCAAGCCATTCATGTAGCTGATGATCCTGATTGGGTAGCATTGCTTGAATTTACCAGAAACCTGAAATGGAGATCTTCTTATCGCTCAGATGTTTTGGATGGAACACAGTGGGAGTTTGAATTTGCATTTATGGATACGACGCTTAAATCACATGGCTCGAATAAATATCCAAAAGAATTCGATCAATTTCTTGCTTTACTGAACAAATTGCTTTCAAAACATAATATCCCTAAAGTATATTAGTAGGCTTATGCAAGTCCAATAAAACGACTTTTAAAACCCAACTATCAAGCTGTTTAAAAAGACAAAAAGTGATGTTTTCTAAAATCATAAAGCGTGAATTTCAAGTAGCATTCTCCAGGAACGCACAACCAATATGGTTCAGGGTTTTAAAGTATGTCGTGCTGTGTTGTTGTATTTATTTCTTTTGGCATAGTCCTCTGTTTTGGATTATTTTGGGCATTATATTTATTTTGGGTTTACTATTGCACTTCTGGTACAGGTATAAAACAGATGGATGGACAAAAAGTTATGGTGGATGGGATTATGAAAAAAACAAACCCTGACTGGCGCGAGCATCTTGCTCGTACTAACAAAGAGAATAAAAACTACATCAGCAGTGATTTACTGTATTTGCAGACAACAACACTAAAAATCCCCGACATGAGTTGGGGATTTTCATTTTATACAACCATCACTTAAGTTATTAACGGCATTTGTCAAAAACTAATTTTGAAAAGTTTTCTTATAATTTTTACTTTAGACAACTCGAAGATAACATATACAACTTTTATCATGTAAAGGTCCTGTTATATATATATTTGAGTTGGTGGCAATTTTGCAGAACCACAACAAACAATTTAACATAAAATAAATATGAGATTAATCACTACATTATCAATTTTACTAATTGGACAAATTTTATTTGGACAAAACCGAGTTCAAAAAATTGACAGTTTATTAACTGTAATGCACAAAAACGAAAAACTTAATGGAAGTGTTCTAATTGCAGAAAAGGGGAAAGTTATTTATAAGCATAGTTTTGGATATTCTAATGAAGAAACAAAACAGGAATTAGACGAAAATTCAATTTTTGAATTAGCTTCTTGCTCAAAGCAGTTCACAGCAATGGCGATTATGATGCTTAAAGAAAATGGAAGGCTAAATTTAGATGACAATATTTCAAAATTCATTCCTGAATTAGCAAATTACAAAGACATCACAATTAGAAATTTGCTTAACCACACAGGTGGACTGCCTGACTATATGGTGTTAATGGATAGTTTGTTTGATAAATCAAAAATTGCTACAAACAAAGATATTATTTCAATTTTCAGTAAAAATCAACCCAAAATAGTATTTGAACCTAATACAAAGTATGAATATAGTAATACAGGTTATGCTTTGTTAGCATCAATTATTGAAAAAGCGTCAGGACAGACATTTGCTGATTACTTACAAAAAAAAATATTTACCCCTTTGAAAATGACAAAATCTTTTGTTTATACACGAAGGTATTCTCCGAAAAAAGTTGATAACTATGCTTTTGGATATGTTTATTCCGACAGTTTAAAAAAATACTTTTTACCAGACAGTTTAACCGAAACAAATATGGTCATTTGGTTAGATGGAATTGTTGGAGATGGTTGTGTAAATTCAACTGTAAATGATTTATTAAAATGGGACAGAGCTTTATACACTAATAAGTTACTTTCAAAGGAAGGAATGGCAGAACTATTTCAAGTTGCTACATTGAATGACAAGTCCAAAACTAAATACGGCTTTGGTTGGGCAATTGATGATAACGCAGACTTTGGGAAAATTGTATCTCACAGTGGTGGCTGGCCAGGTTATGTAACTTATATAGACAGACACATTACAAATGACAAAACAATTATTATTCTTCAAAATCATAATAACGTATCAATACCGGTAAAATCAATTAGAAGTATTTTATATAACAAACCTTTGCCAAAACCCATTGTTAGAAAAGAAGTAGCATTACCGACAGAACAATTACAGAAACTCATTGGGGTATATGAAGTGGAAAAAGATTTTGAAATCAAAATCAAACTGGAAAACAACCAATTATTTACTCAACTTACAGGACAAAATGCATTTCCAATATTTGCAGAAAGTGAACAGTTATTTTTCTTAAAAGTTGTAGATGCACAATTACAATTTGAAAAGAATGATAAGGACGAAATTGTGAAGTTATATTTATTGCAGAATGGCAATAAGATAGAAGCAAAACGAATAAAATAAAAACTACCGCCAACAAGGGTTTTGAGTCAGGCGGGCAGAAGTGCAAAATTCCCCCACTGGCGCGAGCATCTTGCTCGTACCCACAATGAACAAAAAAACTATCTGCAATAATTTACTGTATTTGTAAGCAACAGAACCAAATCCCCGGCATAAGTTGGGGATTTTCATTTTACACAACCATCACGTAAGTTATTAACCTCATTTGTCGAAAACTAATTTTGAAAAGTTTTCTTATAATTTTTACTTTTGGGCAACTCGAAGATAGCGTATTCAACTTTTATCATGTAATGGTTCTGTTGTGTATGTTTTTGAGTTAGATGACATTTTTGAAAATCCGGATAAATTATATAAGTTTAGTAATTATAATATTCTAAGAATTAATGGTCTCAAAATCAAATCAATTAGAACTTCATTATTTTTTCAGTGATAATTCACACGGCTTTGATGCTCTTGTTCGAAATGAGTGCGAAAAAGAACTTCTTAATTTATATCATGACGTAGCTAAAAGTTTAGACTTTAAACTGCTTGTCCAAAGCGAACCTCCAAAAGATGGTGGTTTTATTGAGCTTTGGAAGTTTATTGGTGATAATCCTAATCAAGTAACTTTAATTGTTAGTGCCATTGCACTTATTCTCTCAAGAATTCCTGTTGAAAATAAAAAACTAACTCAACTTCAAATTGAAAACTTGAAATTAGATAATCAATTAAAAAAAGAAGAACTACGTGAGTTAAAGCTAAAATCAAAAAATGAAAATGAAATTGATGAAGACTTAATTAAGAAAGTGGTAGAGCTTCTTATGATAAATTATAAAATAGTTTGGCGAAGATCAAATTTCTATAGAAAAGTATCGCAGTATAAAAGAATATACAAAATATCAAATCAAAGATTATTAGATGGAAAAGTTATTGGTAACGAACGTGAAATTCCCCAAAATGAATTTTATAATTTTGTTTTATCATCAGATGAAATTCCAAAAAATGAAATTGAAGAGGCAATCATCGATTTAATTTCTCCAGTTCTGAAATCAGGAAACTTCTATTGGAAAGGTTTTCATAACAATGAAATTATAAACTTCCAAATGACCGATCCTAATTTTAAATTAATGGTTCAACACGGTCAAATACCTTTAAACAATAAGGTTATATTAAATACAATATTAGTTCAAGACAGAAAGATTGATGAGAACGGTGAAATTAAAGTTACAAAATGCTCTGTTCCTTTGGTAATAAAATACTCAGTAAATGGGACAGAACACATTACTTCTGATGGTGAAGCATATTTAAGAAAAAAATAAAACATCGCCTAACAGCTGTTTTAAAAAATGGAAGCTTTAGGGATTTATCGGTAATGGTCAGTGTTTGTATTTCTTATTTTTTTTAGCTTTTTTCTTTCAGTTTTTTCGATATATTTGCATGGTCAGTTACCAAAAACCGCCGCTGCATAAAGGCTTCTGGACGTTAGATATTTTAAAACAGCAAATTGTAATAAGCTAAATTGTGTAAATTGCATAAAAAAGTAATTTTTAGATTTGAATGAGAATAATTGTAGTTGCTGACATACATGGTGATGATGAAAAGTTTAGAAAAGCACTAAAATCTGTTTCTTTAAAGAAAACAGATAAATTAGTATTGCTTGGAGATTTAATTGATAGAGGAAAAAATTCAAAAAATGTATTAGATACTCTTTTATTATTAAAGAGTAATGGTTTTGAAAACATAATATATATTCGAGGAAATCATGAACAAATGTTGTTAGATTCAATTGAAAATGAGGACAAAGAATATATATGGATTAAAAATGGAGGAGATAAAACTCTGAAAAGTTTCAGAGCTAATTACTCAAATCAAATTCCTGAAATTTATATAGATTTATTAAAAAGTTCTATATTATACTATGAACTTGAAAACTATTTTTTCGTTCATGCAGGATTAAATTTTGAATTGGAAGATCCATTAGAAGATACTCATTCATTAATGTGGATTAGAGATGTTTCTATTGATCTATATAAAAATTCTTCATTTTCTTCGAAAAAAATCATTCATGGACACACTCCTATTGAAAAAAGTAAAATTTTAGACAATTTTCAAAATAGTAATATTATCAATTTAGATAATGGAATATATCTTAAAGGAGAAGAGTTCGGAAAACTAACAATCGCAGATTTAACAAATAAAAAAATATTATTTATTTAGAATGAATGTAGTTAAAATTATTGAACCAATAAATACTGGTGGAAATGGTATAATTGAAAAAGTGTTATGTGATGATGGGCATATTTATGCTAAAAAAACATTTTCTTTAGTTCCTAACCATAAAATATCTTCTCACGTTGTTGATAAGTGTAGAAATAGATTTATTCGAGAGATTAAAATTCAAAAACAACTTCAAAAAGAATATATTATTCCAATAATTCATTATGATTTATCAGGAAGTTTTCCTTGGTATTTAATGCCTGTTGCTGATTATGATTATGGTCATGAGATAGAACTAATCAAGAAAACCCCAAAACAACCTGATGGTTTAGGTGATATATTAAATGCTCTTGAATATCTACATAATCTGGGATATGTCCATAGAGATTTAAAACCAGGAAATATATTATATCATGATGGTTTTTGGAAGCTATCTGATTTAGGACTTGTTACTCCTGATAAAGACATTACAGATTTATCTATAACATCATCAAATGAGTGGTCAGGTACTGTAATATATATGGCTCCTGAACAACATACAAATTTTAAGCGTGTTGATAGAAGGGCTGATATTTATTCTTTTGGTGCTATTCTTCATGATATTTATGGCAATTCTTCAAGAATCCCATTTTCAAATTTTAGTTGTTCTGGTGAAATAGGTGTTATTTTAGAAAAATGCTCAAAAAAGGAACCTAAAGACAGATTCAATAATATTGGTATTTTAAGGGATAAACTTTTATACATATTATCTAAAGGAACAACAACCTTATCTTCCACTTCCCAAGAACAAATTGATAAATTTGAAGATTTAGAAAATTTCAATTCTGAAAAATTTATTGATTTAGTCTTTTATTTAAAAGAAGAAGATTCTGATTTATATAGCATATTTAAAGAATTAAATAATGAAATTTTAGATAAACTTTATGCGGTTGATATTGATTTATTTATAGAATTCTGTTTAATATATGTTGAATGGGTTAAAAACACTTCTTTTAATTTTGATTATTGTGATGTTGTTATCAGATTAATTCAAAATATTTATAATAAAATTGACAATAATGATTTAAAAGCAAATTGCGTAATTTCAGCTGCTGAACTTGGAAGAAGTCATAATAGATGGTTTGTAATGGAGAATGTAGTCAGAATGGCAAATGCAGATATCGATGAAAATTTAGCGTTTAGAATTCAAATTGAAATTGAAGTTGAACCTCGTAATAAAAGAAATTTTGAGCTTTGTGTAAAACAAATAAATCGAAATATAAATGTATATCATAATCTTATTGCAGAAGCTTTTTAAAAACGTCAACAGCGGTTTGACTTGCTGGTTTTGGACTTCTTTGAAAAGTTAATTTCTAAATCAAAATTTATTAATATTTGTAATGTTCCGTGATAGTAACCGCGTCAAGCCGGGGGATGTTTATCCTCGATCCCAAAGTCTCCTGAATTTGCGGCATACAACTCAAATATGAAGGATTTATACTCAAGCATAGTGACGGCCAAATGAATCCACACCCACAAAATATAAAAAAACTACATCCCCAACGATGTAGTTTTTTTATATCCATCAGAGTTCAAAAGACGGTTAAGTAATTTGTTTTTTCACAACACTGTAGTAAAACCAAAATTAGTATCACAAAAAATGTAGTATAATTCTTCTGTTTATGATAAATTACTATTTTTGGAAATTATTAATTTAATCAGAAAAATAGTATTTATGAGTTCAACTAACGAGACTGGACACGCGAAAAATATCGCTAACTTTCAAAGCCTTATCCAATTCGTTGTCGGGTACGGCGCGGCCTACAATCCGTCAAAAAACACCCTGAAAATCCCACAGCTAAACACCATCGCTACCAATTCAAACACCAAATTGGCTGATGTCATTACCAAAAACACCGCCTTTAACAACGCCGTTAACGACAGGATCAATTCCTTCAATGGGCTAAAGACCTTATCAACAAGATTAGTCAACGCCTTAGAAACCACCAATGCTTCCAAAGAGAAAATCAAAGACGCCAAAGGATTCAACCGCAAAATGCATGGCAAAAGAGTATCAGCAATACAAACACCAACAGACCCCAATGCGCCAGCTCCAAAAACGATCAGTGCAAGCCAGCTATCTTTCGACCAACAAATCCAGCACTTTGCTGGCTTAGTCGCGATACTGCAATCCGAAGTAAGCTTCACGCCCAATGAGGTCGAGCTGAAACTAACGGCCTTAACCGCTAAACAAGTAGATTTAGTAGCTAAGAACAACGCTGTGGCAACCGCCTATACAGCAATCAGCAATTCAAGAATCGCAAGGGACAAAACCTTATACGACGACGGAACCGGTTTGGTAGAAACTGCATTGGAAGTAAAGAAATACGTTAAATCGCTTTTCGGCCCATCAAGCCCGGAATTCGCACAGGTACAAGGCATCGAATTCAGAAAAATTAAGAAATAACCAATCCTCTTCTAACAAACTCCCTATTGCATCTGGATATTTCTAAATCTGATTTGGAAATATCCTTACTGCGGGGAGAAATCTCCTTACTACAAAAAGAAATCTTCCTACTGCGGAGAGAAATCTCCTTACTGCGGAGAGAAATCT
>NZ_AVCS01000012.1 GCF_000498495.1 Flavobacterium enshiense DK69
TTACTGCGGAGAGAAATCTTCTTACTGCGGAGAGAAATCTCCTTACTGCGTAAATGAAACTCTTAACAAACTTTCGTTATATTTGTACAACATCAGTACTAAAAATCCTCAACGGATACAAAGCCGGCGGGACGGTAAATTTTTTCAGGATGCACTTTAAAAAAACACTATATATTATTCTGTTTCTGGTTTCATTATCAGCAAAGGCCTCTTTCGTGCTCTTGCCGATGGATCCCGAAACACAACAAAATCACTTAAAAGCCTACGGGATCACCTATTGGGCATTGGAGAAACAGTACAAAGTGAGTTGGTTGCTAAACTACCGCGGCGGTTCGTTTTTATTGCCCGATGCTCCGGAAATCCGAAAGGAATGCCAGATTCGCGGTGTGTCTTTTGAAGTCCTTTCCGATGGTGTAGCCAACGGGATTCTTGAAGAAATCAGTTCCCCTTCCCAAAATATGGAAACCGTAGTTTTGGAAAAAGCCCCAAAAATTGCAGTCTACACACCAAAAGGAAAACAACCTTGGGATGATGCCGTAACCTTAGTGCTGACATACGCCGAAATTCCCTTCACCCCAATATATGATGAAGAAGTACTGAACGATGCATTACTATTATATGACTGGCTGCATTTGCACCACGAGGATTTTACAGGCCAATACGGAAAATTCTTTGGAGCTTACCGAAATGCACCTTGGTACATCGAACAGAAAAAAGATGCTGAAGCATTAGCCACTAAACTTGGGTACAGTAAGGTGTCACAGGAAAAATTAGCGGTAGCCCAAAAAATAAGAAACTTTGTGATTGGAGGCGGATTCATGTTTGCCATGTGTTCGGCCACAGACAGTTTTGATATTGCACTTTCGGCAGAAGGAGTTGATATCTGCGAATCGATGTTTGACGGAGATCCGAGTGATGCTAACTACCAAACCAAAATTGATTACAATAATACATTCGCTTTTAAGGATTTCACGTTGGAGCGTAATCCTGTAGCCTACGAATTTTCAAATATAGACGTGACCAATACCCGAAAAGTCTTACCGGATGTGGATTATTTTACATTGATGGAATATTCTGCAAAATGGGATCCGATTCCGTCCATGTTATGCCAAAATCATACCCAATTGGTGAAAGGATTCATGGGACAGTCAACTGCTTTCGACACTGATTTGATAAAATCGAACATCTTGATAATGGGAGAAAACAAACAAAACGGCGAAGCAAGATATATCCACGGTACCAAAGGTAAAGGGATGTTCACCTTCTACGGAGGGCACGATCCAGAAGATTACAAGCATCAGGTGGGAGATCCGCCAACAGTTTTGGACTTGCATCCTAATTCACCAGGGTATCGCCTGATTTTAAATAATGTTTTATTCCCGGCAGCCAGAAAGAAAAAATTGAAAACGTAATAAAACAAAAAGCCATCTTCTACAGAGATGGCTTTTTTGTTTTTATATATCCGATATTTTTGGGTATACATGCGATTGTTAATTGTCAAAGTTGGCTGGTTAACTTAAAAATGCCATACCAAAAAACGACTGATTTTATTTCCCTGTTCCATATCGATGGTTCTTACATTCTTTGCATTTACTTTTTTCAGTACCGTATATAAAGGTTTCAGGTTTTCTTTTTTGGAAACAAGTGACGAAAAAGCCTTGCATTGTGTTTTGAAATGAACGCTTTCATAAATCATGTTGGTGATAAATGCCAGTTCCCCGCCTTCACACCATAGTTCGTTATTTTGGCCGCCGAAATTCAGAATGGGTTTTCCTTCCGTGGTTTTGCCAAGATTTTTCAGTTTTCTGGTTGTTCCTTTTATAGCTTCACCTTTGGAATTATGAAACGGAGGATTGCAGATGGTGAAATCGAAAGTTTCTCCCGGTTGAATAATTCCTTTGAAAATATTTCGTTTGCTTTCCTGAAGTCGGATGGAAACCGCATCTTTTAATTCCGGATTGTTGTTGATGATAGTTTCGGCGGTGTGTTTTGCTGGTTTATCCACTTCAGTACCCACAAATTCCCAACCATATTCCTGATGTCCGATGATAGGATAAATACAATTGGCACCGGTTCCGATATCCAGAATCCGGACGCTCTTTCCGGTTGGTAGTTGCCCGCTATTGACTTCGGCTAAAATATCCGCGATATAATGAATGTAATCGGCGCGCCCCGGAATGGGAGGGCAGAGGTTGGTTTTTGGCAATTCCCAATAACTGATGTTGTAAAAATGTTTCAGCAAAGCTTTGTTTAAAGCGCGAACTGCATCAGGATTGGCAAAATCAATACTTTCATTCCCAAATTTGTTTACGGTAACAAACGGTTTCAGTTCCGGCAAAGTTTCGATTAAGGATGTAAAATCGTAATTGCCGTGGTGTTTGTTTCTCGGATGCAGACTTTTTTGCGCAGTATCGTTTTTCGTGTTTTTCATGGGAATCGTATTGCTGTCAAAGGTAGCTTAAAATAAACATTCCAAAAAGTAAAATGGTTTGCCGTTTAGCCCCGATAGGAGCGGCATCTTGTAGAGCGGATGGCGGGATCATGGTTTGTAGACAGTGCCCAAGCCATTCGCTCCTGAATTCTCTGCTTTAAGCCATTTAAAAACTAGTAGTAAAGGTTTGTGTTTTATAAATAATTAGTGGTTATTTTTCTGGAAGTCACCATGGCAGAAACGGTATTAATATTTGTTTTGCAGGAAATTTTTGCTTTTGAAGAGTTTAAAAACGAATAGAGATATGTAAATTTGTTAGGATGTGTTTACTTATTCCAATAAATTTCACTGTGAAAATGAAGAAAAGTATAATCAAAACCTTGTTTTTTTTGTTGCCGTTGACTTCTTTTTGTCAGGAGCAACAGAAAAAGGTAATCAATCAAAATTCACAGTTGTGGTTTTCCATAAATACGGTAACTAAATTTCATGAGCATTGGGGAATTGTTGCGGATGCTCATATCAGAAGTGACGAATTTTTGAAGGATAACAATTTTTATTTTCTGAGAGGAGGTTTTACCTTTATTCCACATGCGAAAATGACATTTACGGGTGGTTATGCCCACATGTGGCTGGCTCCATCTAACCCCGAATGGAGTACGTATGCCGACGAAAACAGAATTTACGAGCAGTTTCAATTAAACACATTGTTCGAGAACGTTGGAATTCTTCAAAGAATTAGGATCGAGCATCGTTGGCAGGAAAAAATTGTGGATGATAAGGAGTCCGGTGAACTCAGGTTTACTAATAGAATACGCTATCTGGCTCTTTTTGGGATTCCCATTTTTAAAAAAAAGAACCTTCCGGTTTTAGTATTATCAGACGAAATTCTGGTACATTTTGGAGAAGAAGTGGTTTATAATACGTTTGAACAAAATCGGTTTTTTATTGGTATCAAGCAAAATATAAATTCCAAGTTGAGTTTTGATTTTGGGTATATGAATGTTTTTCAACAAAAATATTCCGGCTATCAATACGATATGAATCACACCTTTCGATTGTTTTTTTACTATAATTCAGTCTTAAAAAAAGGTATTTCACATATGCCTTATAGATCCGGGGACGAATAATATATTATTTCAGAATTTATGTGCCTCAGTTTTTTATTCTGAGGCGGTTCATTTTATCCTTAAGATGTAGTGTAGGGATTATTTCTATTAAAAAACGAACTGATCTTCTTTTATTTTGAAAATAAGAAGTATAATATTGTTAAATATATGTAAATGTGTTAAAAAAAATATTATATTTACTCAAGTTAATTTGAAAAGCCCCCCTCTATTGCATTTCCTACGCATGTTTTTTAACTGACTGAAAGTTAGTGGTTATCATTTTTTTGTCGTTTTATCAATTTTAAAATACAACAAATGTCAACTGTTACAACTATTTTGCGTGAACATCCGGAATTGGCGGTTTTTTTGATGTTGGCATTGGGGTTTTCCCTGGGGCACATCAAGATTGGTTCATTTAAAATTGGGGTTGTATTAGGGACTCTGTTTGCCGGTGTGCTTATTGGCCAGTTGGTTATTGAGGTGCCTGAAGTTGTAAAAACAATTTTTTTCGATCTTTTTCTTTTTGCCACAGGGTATAAAGTAGGGCCCCAATTTTTTCAGGGACTCAAGAAAAATGCACTTCCCCAATTAATGCTGACAGTAGTAATTTGTGTTTCCTGTCTGCTTGTGGCATTTACAATGTCTAAATTTTTAGGTTACGATGTGGGAACGGCCGCCGGTCTTTTGGCGGGCGCATTTTCGGAATCGACGGTTATCGGAACTGCTGCGGCATCAATTAGGGAACTTCCTATTTCTGCAGCTGAAAAATCTCATTTAATAAATAATATTCCGGTTGCTTATGCGGCCACTTACCTTATTGGGGCAACAGCATTAGTGTTTTTTTTGACTACCATCGCTCCTAAGTTATTACGGGTGAAATTAGTAGAGGAAAGTAAAAAACTCAGCCAGTCTTTAACCGGAGAAACAGAACATGAGCCTGGTGTTGACTCAGCCTACCAAAGATGGATTATCCGTGCGTACAAATTCACCAACGAAAAGTGGATCGGACTGACAATTGCCGAATTTGAGAAAGAGAATTCAGACCTAGGGATTATTATTCAGCGGATACGGCATAACGGAATTTTGATAGATCCGACACCGGAGACCGTGATCAGTAAGGATGATGTAATGGTAATTATGGCTCAACATGGAATTATCCTTAAACGTATTTGGGAAATTGGTCCCGAAGTTTTGGATGAGGAGTTGCTGAATTTTCCTATTGCCCACATGGAAATTACCCTTACAAATAAAGATGTTATCGGAAAGACAATTCGTGAGGTCCGTGACAGTAGAAGGGCGGAAGGAATTATGCTGGATAAAATCACGAGAGAATATCATGAAATCCCTTTTGATTTAAACACTGTTTTGCAAAGAGGAGATATTTTAAAAGTATCGGGTAAATTGGTGCATTTGGAAGCAGCGGCTAAAAAAGCAGGTTTCTTAGATCGTTTAAGTGTCGAAACAGATATCATCTTCGTAAGCTTGGGTATTGTTTTAGGAGGATTGGTAGGATTGCTTTCAGTGTCACTCTTTGATATTTCCATAACCTTAACCACCAGTGGAGGTGCGTTGGTCATGGGATTAGTGTTTGGATGGCTGCACTCGCGGACTCCTGTTTTGGGGAGGATTCCCGAAGCGGCATTGTGGGTTTTTGACAATCTGGGATTAGCGACTTTTATCGGGCTTGTAGGCATGACGGCCGGCCCGACTTTTATAGCAGGACTAAAAGCAATAGGGTTCAGTATCATATTTGCCGGACTTGCTGTGGCTATAATTCCTCATATAATTGGTTTGCTTTTCGGAAGATACGTGTTAAAGATGAATCCGATAATATTACTGGGAGCTCAAACAGGAGCGGGAACTTCGACTATTGGACTTAAGGCAGTCCAGGATGCTTCGGAAAGTAAGTTTCCGGTTTTGGGATATACGATTCCTTATGCTTTAGGGAATATTATTTTGACGACTTGGGGACCTGTTATTGTTGGTTTGATGACGTGATTTCAGAATTTTCACTGAATAGTAACTAAATAAACTTTGTGATATGTTTTGGTTAGAAATAGCAGTTCTTTTGGGGATGATTCTCATCGGGTCACAAATGAAAGGCATCGGTTTGGGTGTCATGGGGATGGTAGGTCTCCTGATTTTTATTTTTGTATTTAAGATGAAACCCACCGATCCGCCTATTGATGTGATGTTGATAATCATGTCCATCGTAACAACTGCTGCAACCTTGCAGGCTTCAGGCGGATTAGATTATCTGGTAAATCTTGCCGAACAAATCATCAGGAAAAACCCTTCCAATATTACATTTATAGCGCCTTTTACGGTTTACTTTTTATGCTTGTTCGCCGGGACGGCCCACATTGTTTATTCTTTATTGCCGATTATTTCAGAAGTAGCTGCTAAAAAACGAATTCGTCCGGAGCGACCTTTGAGTATTTCGGTAATTGCTTCCCACTTGGCTCTGACCGGAAGTCCTATGAGTGCGGCTACGGCGGCATTTGTTGTAGTGTTGGCTTATCCGGGAGCATTAGTGGATATTATGATGATATGTATTCCATCCAGTATTATAGGGCTGTTGATCGGTTGTTTCTCTGTTTTCAAAAGCGGAAAGGAACTGAATGATGATCCCATTTTTATTGAGA
Organism: Flavobacterium enshiense DK69; assembly: GCF_000498495.1. Taxonomy (GTDB): domain Bacteria; phylum Bacteroidota; class Bacteroidia; order Flavobacteriales; family Flavobacteriaceae; genus Flavobacterium; species Flavobacterium enshiense. The sequence continues at coordinate 6,183 of NZ_AVCS01000012.1, forward strand.
AGATGAAAGATCCTGAGTTTGCAAAAAGTTTGGACACAGAATCCGAATCTTCTGGAACTCCGTTGAAACCGGGTGCTAAAAAATCGGTTGTTATTTTTGGAGTCGCCATTTTGATGATCGTGATTGCTGGGGCTTTCCCTGATTTACTGCCTCGTTTCAGCCCTGGAGCAGCAACTCTTGCTGTTGCCAAAGATGGGTCTTTAACAATGGTGACTATTATCGGAGTGGTTACCTTAACGGCTTCAGCGATGATGATGCTGCTTACAAAAACAAGTGCGGCTGAAGTGACCAAAGCAAGTTTGTTTACAGCTATGGCCTCTGCAGTAGTGTCGGTTTTTGGTGTGGTTTGGATGAGTTTTACTTTTATGAATCATAATCAGAAACTTATTTCCGAAGTGTTAGGCGAAGCGGTGGCTGAGTACCCATGGACGTTTGCCATCGCTGTTTTTATCATGGGAGTTTTAATGTTCAGTCAGGCGGCAACAACAAAGACCATGATGCCTTTAGGGATGACTTTGGGCGTGGCCCATCCTGCCCTGATCGCGATTTTCCCTGCAGTTAATAGTGATTTTGTGCTACCAGGCTATCCAACGCTGTTAGCTGCAATTAATTTTGACCGAACCGGAAGTACGAAAATTGGGAAGTATGTGATCAATCACAGTTTCCTTATTCCTGGCGTGGTGGCCATTGGCGTAGCTATAGCCATTGGTTTTTTATTGGGAACACTGCTATTATAAATGCTAATAATAATTTGTTTAAACTAAAACCATAACCTATGAAAAAGAAATTATTTATTTTATTGTTGCTTAATTTGCCCTTCTTTATACAAGGGCAGGTTATAGAAAAGCAAACTTCGGAGGGGAATAAGTACGTAGATTCCATACCCAGTTTAATACCGATTGACAGGCAATCATTATTGTCAAATGTTGATGTGATTTTTAACTCGCGTTTTGCCTATGACAGTCATTTCAGTTCATTACAACCTGATGGTGATGAGGGACATGATTATTCGAGTTTTAATGTAAACCAGCTTCGTTTTGAAATTAAGGGTAAAATTCACGACAAAGTTTATTTCAGATTTAGACACAGATTCACTAAGGATGTTGAGATAGGTAGTATTGACCATATGAGCCAGGCAACTGATATGGCTTTTGTACGTATAGATGTGGGGCCACGAACTAACTTTTCATTGGGGAAATTATGTGCCGATTGGGGAGGATATGAGTTTGACTTTAATCCAATCGATATTTTAGCTTATAATGATATCGTTGAATTTGCCGATAATTATTTAGTGGGGGCAAGCGTTGCTCATACACTTGAAAGTAAAAAGCATAGTTTTTCATTTTCGGTATTGAATTCCCGCACCAAAACTTTTGAAGAAGTTTACGGTACATCAGCTCCAGCAGGCTTGGAGACTTCGGAATATCCTTTGGCTTTCGTGGCAAACTGGAGAGGGAGTTTTTTTAATGGAAAATTTGAAACCACTTATAGTTATAGTTACTTTAATGAGGCAGTCGGCGCACATATGAATTATATAGTGCTGGGAAATAAATTTAAGTTTAATGACAAATTTGTTTTGTATTATGATTTTCAATACAGTGATGAAGGGTTGGATAGAACAAGCATAGTATCCAGTATAGTAAGTACACCGCTAGCTACTCCTATCGCCGTTAGGGATGCATTATATGTGGAAAACTGGTTACGGGCAGAATACTTTGTTACTCCTAAGGTAAATTTGCTTATGACAGCTATGCATAGTAACCATTATTGGAAGGATAATCCTGATCCGGGTGCAGATGATTTGTTGTCTGTAAGTTATGGTTTAATTCCGACAGTTCAGTATTTTCCATTTAAAGACTACAACATGAAGTTTTATCTGTCATATATATACAGAAAATATGATTATAAAAGTTATGCGGAAGCGGCATATGGTGTAAAAGATTATACTACCGGTGTTTTGAGCTTTGGTATTATCGCACCGTTCTTGGTATTATAGTTTTAGAACAAGTGATAAAAAACAAAACCCCGCTTTAGGCGGGGTTTTTGTAATAAGTAAGATAAATATGTTTAACAAACGTTTATTTAATTTTATTTACGATAGCTGTGAAAGCTGCAGGGTGGTTCATAGCTAAATCAGCAAGAACTTTACGGTTCAATTCGATATTGTTAGCTTTGATTTTACCCATGAATTGAGAATAACTCATTCCGTGTAAACGTGCACCAGCGTTGATACGCATGATCCATAATGCACGGAAGTTTCTCTTTTTCTGCTTTCTACCACGGTAAGCATATTGCATTGCTTTTTCTACCGCGTTTTTCGCTACTGTCCAAACGTTTTTACGTCTTCCAAAGAAACCTTTGGCTTGTTTTAATACTCTTTTTCTTCTTGCTCTTTTAGCAACTGAATTTACCGATCTTGGCATAATTTTAAATTTTTTTTGCAGTAAGGCGACCTTTCGGTACTTCTAATTCCGATTGCTCGGAACAGCCCACTCCAGGGTTATTGAATTGTTTTAACCGAAAGAACGATTAAGGGTTAATTGACAATAAAATTGTCGATTAGATAATTCTTAATTGTTCTTTTACACTCTTCACGTCAGACTGGTGAACCAAAGCTGAGTGAGTTAAAGCTAATTTACGCTTTTTAGATTTTTTAGTCAAAATGTGACTTTTAAAAGCGTGCTTTCTTTTGATTTTTCCAGAGCCAGTAACTTTGAAACGTTTCTTAGCACTAGATTTAGTTTTCATTTTAGGCATTTTCTTCCTAGGTATTAGATTTATCTTACTTACTATTTTTTTACTGCAAACTGACAAATGCCAACTGAGTACTATTTTTTCTTCTTAGGAGCGATAAACATAATCATACGTTTACCTTCAAGAACCGGTAGTGCTTCCACTTTACCGTAATCTTCCAAATCCTGTGCTAAACGAAGCAACAAGATTTGTCCTTGCTCCTTATAAATAATCGAACGCCCTTTAAAGAATACGAATGCTTTTAATTTGGAACCTTCTTTTAAGAATTTTTCCGCATTTTTCTTTTTGAATTCGTAATCGTGCTCGTCTGTTTGAGGTCCGAAACGAATTTCCTTAATGGTAATCTGTGTCGATTTAGCTTTTAATTCTTTTTCGCGTCTTTTTTGTTCGTAAAGGAACTTTTTATAGTCCATGATTTTACAAACTGGCGGTTCTGCATTAGGTGAAATTTCAACCAAATCCAATTCCAGTTGATCGGCTAAACGTAAAGCATCTGCGGTTTTGAATACTCCCGGTTCTACATTGTCACCTACAAGACGTACTTCCGGCACACGGATAAAATTATTGATTCTGTGTGGGTCCTTTTTTTCTACTCGAGGTTGAAAACCTCTGTTGTTTCTTATTGCTATGGCTTTAAAATTTTAAGTTAAACTTAGAATTGTTTTAGTGTTTTGTTTATTTCTTCTTTCACCAAAGAAGCAAATTGCTCAACAGTCATCGTTTCGTTCGACTTCCCGGCATCACCGTGACGACGGACAGAAATCGTGCCGTTCTTCTCTTCTTCCTCACCAACAATCAGCATAAAAGGAAGTTTTTGTACTTCTGCCTCTCTGATTTTTTTACCAATTGTCTCGTTTCGGTTATCAATTAGGGCGCGAATTTCGTGAATTTCCAGCAAATCTGAAACTTTTTTGGCATAATTTTCATATTTCTCGCTCAAAGACAGGATAATAGCCTGCTCCGGCATTAACCAAAGAGGGAAGTTTCCGCCCGTGTGTTCCAGTAAGATAGCAATAAAACGCTCCATTGAACCAAAAGGTGCACGGTGGATCATTACTGGTCGGTGTAATTCGTTATCTGAACCTTTGTATGACAAGTCGAAACGCTCTGGTAAGTTGTAATCTACCTGGATTGTTCCTAATTGCCAGCTTCTTCCTAAAGCATCTTTTACCATGAAGTCCAATTTCGGACCATAGAACGCGGCTTCACCTGGTTCGATTACATAATTCAATCCTTTATCTCTTGCGGCACTGATAATAGCGTTTTCCGCTTTTTCCCAGTTTTCTACCGAACCGATGTATTTGTCAGGATTATTTAAATCACGAACAGAAACCTGAGCCGTGAAGTTTTCAAATCCTAACGATCCGAATACATACAATACAAGGTCGATTACATTTTTAAACTCGGCATCCAATTGATCCGGCGTACAGAAAATGTGCGCATCATCCTGAGTAAATCCGCGAACACGTGTCAAACCATGTAGTTCTCCGGATTGTTCATAACGGTAAACGGTTCCGAATTCCGCATAACGCTTCGGTAAGTCTTTGTAACTCCAAGGTCTTGCGTTGTAAATTTCACAGTGGTGCGGACAGTTCATTGGTTTTAATAAAAACTCTTCTCCTTCCGCAGGTGTGTGAATTGGCTGGAAGCTGTCTGCTCCATATTTTGCGTAGTGACCGGAAGTCACATATAATTCTTTTTGTCCGATATGAGGCGAAACTACCTGCTCGTAACCGGCTTTCTTCTGAGCCTTTTTCAGGAATTGTTCCAATCGATCGCGTAGAGCAGCTCCTTTTGGTAACCATAAAGGTAAACCTTGTCCAACTTTTGGGGAGAAGTGGAATAAATCCAATTCTTTTCCAAGTTTTCTGTGATCACGACGTTTTGCCTCTTCTAGTAATTCAAGATAATCCGTCAAATCTTTTTGTTTAGGGAAAGAGATTCCGTAAACGCGGGTTAACTGTTTGTTTTTCTCGTCACCTCTCCAGTACGCTCCGGCTACCGATAAGATTTTCATCGCTTTGATGATTCCGGTATTCGGAATGTGTCCTCCACGGCATAAGTCGGTAAAAGTAGAGTGATCGCAGAAAGTAATCGTACCGTCTTCCAGATTTTGGATCAGTTCCGTTTTGTATTCGTTGTTTTTGTATAGCTCCAATGCTTCTGATTTAGTAGCTGAACGCATTTTGAATTCGTGTTTTTCTCTTGCGATTTCCAATACGCGGTCTTCTACCGATTTAAAATCCGCATCCGTGATTTTTTTATCACCGAAATCTACATCATAATAAAATCCGTTGTCAATAGCTGGACCAATGGTTAGTTTGATTCCTGGATACATTTCTTCCAAGGCTTGTGCCATTACGTGAGAAGATGAATGCCAGAACGCTTTTTTACCGTCTGCATCGTTCCAGGTATATAATATAAGAGCGCCGTCCGTGGTTAGTGCGGTGGTGGTTTCAATGGTTGTACCGTTAAAAGAAGCCGAAATAACATTTCTGGCCAAACCTTCACTGATGCTTTTTGCAACATCCATAGGAGTTACACCTGGTGCAAACTCCCTAACCGAACCGTCCGGTAAAGTAATCTTTATCATATTTTGTAATTAATAAGATGCAAATATAATTGTTTATAAAAGACATACAATATATATATAAGGTATAATTTTCTTTTTGAAGCGAAAGTTTCGGGCTTTTTTTTGGTTTCCCTGTTCCCGCTTTCCGTTGCAATTCCTCCGCTGCGCTGCGGGATTTCCACTACAATCGGGGCTAGGGGATGGGCTTTGTTGATTTACCGGTAAACTTTTTTGATACTGTTGCCTATATATAATATAGTAGAAGCAAAGTTGATCACTCCGCTGTTATGCTTCTTTGCGATTTTTTTTAAAAAAAACTTTCAGGGTTTAAGAAATGGTTATCAGAGAGTTAAGGGGAACAAGCAAAAAAAAGATTAAAAAAAGACCTGAAATAATTAGGAGTTACGCAA
>NZ_AVCS01000013.1 GCF_000498495.1 Flavobacterium enshiense DK69
CTGGTACATGATCCAGTATTGGCAGCCGTACTTCCACATAATGCATCATTGCTCCAACGCATCGATACTGTATAGCAGCCCGGCGTTGTTCCTGATGAATTGCTGGTACCCCATGTTGTTCCGCCATCAAAACTATACTCAAGCGTAAAGCCTGTTGCAGATGATGGTGAATTGGTCACCGTTATTGCAGCACCGCAGGTGCTTGCTGATGATAATGTCGGGGTTGGTGGTGTCGACGGATAAACGATTCCTGTTGCTGACCCGCTGGTACATGATCCAATATTGGCAGCCGTACTTCCACATAACGCATCATTGCTCCAACGCATCGATACTGTATAGCAGCCCGGAGTTGTTCCTGATGAATTGCTGGTACCCCATGTTGCTCCTCCATCAAAACTATACTCAAGCGTAAAGCCTGTTGCAGATGATGCTGAGTTGGTCACCGTTATTGCAGCACCGCAGGTACTTGCTGATGATAATATCGGGGTTTGTGGTGTCGACGGATAAATGATTCCTGTTGCTGATCCACTGGTACATGATCCAGTATTTGCAGCCGTACTTCCACATAATGCATCATTGCTCCAACGCATCGATACTGTATAACAGCCTGGCGTTGTTCCTGACGAATTGCTGGTACCCCATGTTGTCCCGCCATCAAAACTATACTCAAGCGTAAAGCCTGTTGCAGATGATGGTGAATTGGTCACCGCTATTGCAGCACCGCAGGTACTTGTTGATGATAATATCGGGGTTTGTGGTGTCGACGGATAGATCAATGCATTACTTGCATCCGATGCTCCACATGGAGCTTCAGCACCTGCTAACGTTCCGCCACAATTTGCCGTCAGTACATATCTTGCCTTCATCGTATAACAGCCAACTGTTGTGATTGATGTATTCAATGTCCCCCAAGTTCCGCCATTATCAAAACTATACTGACGGGTAAAGCCTGCTACATCCGTTAAGGCCGGTATCGTTAAGGCTGCATTGCAAGTATTCGTTACTACGGGAGCGGATGGCTTCGAAGGGAAGACTACAAAACTCTTTGTATCACTACAACCACCGGTGGGTGTTGTATATGTTACGGTAAAACAACCAGCAGTAGATGGAGTAAATAAGCCACTAGTCGCATTAATTGAACCACCTCCGCTAACCGACCATGTGCCACCTGTGTTTCCACCGGTTTGGATGAATGTAACATCACCTCCGCCAATACATGCGTTAACAGTAATTATTGTAGGTGTTGTACAAGATACAGGAATTGGATTCACAGTAAAAAAATCACTTACAGCCGAAGCCAAAGCTGGCGTACCACCACTTACTGAAGCCGTTAACTGCTTAATTCCGGCTGTGCTTATTTGTAAATTACTATATGTTACCACTCCGTCTCCGCCTCCGCCATTATTACCTATGTTCAAGGATGTAGTTCCAGACAAAGTTCCATCACCTGAAGTTTTGGTAATAACAACATCTCTATTGTTCCCTAAACCACTTGTCACCGGATGTCCAAACTGATCCTGAGTTTCTACTACTGGCTGTTGAGCAAAAGGAGAGCCGGCTGTTGCCCCTCCCGGTTGGGTTGTAAAAACCAACTTAGAGGCGGTCCCAAGTGTTTGTGTTAGTGAAATAATATTTACAGGAGATGTTAAAGTCTCAATTGTACCAGTAAACCCTAAGGTAACAATTCCAGAATTTGGAAGAGTTGCTCCATTTGTTGAAATGATTTGAACACCAACAATTGTAATTTCATCACTACTAATAGTACCACCTACTGTAACTGGTATCGTTATAACTGTAGGAGATAAACTTACTGTACCAAACCCAGTTATATCATCTGCTCCACCACTTGTTTCACTAACAGTAACAGTACCCGCAGTAGTTCTGAATTGCCAGCCACTTGGTGCAGTTAAAGTAATTTGATTAAAAGAGGTTTGAAAATCATTATTACCACTTGAATTATTATTCTCACGTAATACAATATTACCAACATTTGTAAATGTTGGTGTAGCTGCATTTTGTGCATTATCAGCTGAAATACTTTGTAAAACTGGCAAAACCCCAGCTCCACCTACTGTAATAGATGCATCATCCGTAAAAAACACTTCATAACTAAAACCGGATTCCATACCATTGGCGATCAGCAAAAGTGATGCTCCTAATTCGTACTGAGTAACAAACCATGAAGCATTGAAATTGCCAGAGTTGTCCGCTGTAATAGTCCAAGGAAGATGGGGGTTGGGAGTTCCGTGATCGGGTATGGGTTCCGTCAGGTGATCCACTCTTAAGTTAATTACTTCATTTGGTTGCCAACCAGTTCCAGTAATATAAACTGTTTCCCCTGGCGCATAATCCAAATCGGCTTGATCAAGCGTTACGGTCTGCCCAAAAGTGAGCGTCGAAAACAACAGACTCGTGAGTAATATCAAACTACTCCAATACCCTTTTGTACGTAATAATGTTTCCATAGTTGTGGTATTTATTAAACAATAAACTCTATTTAAGACCATAACGAAATTGTTACGGTTTAGTCGTAAGTAAGACTTGCAAGGAATAGCGACAAAAATATCCGTCCGATCCCTAAAATCGATAAATGGGGTAAACTTGTAGAGGTTTAAGTGCCCGTTGTGGTATTTGAGCACTTTTAAACCAATTGCAGTAAAAATTCGATAATTTGAACTCTAATTTAGAATTATGTTTTGTAAGAATCTTAACAAGACGTTAAGTTTTCGATAAAAGGAATAAAAAAAACTGCATAACGCAGTTTTATAAGTTCAGGTTCTATTAAAAATTTAATTTTGATGTATCCCAATTTTTATGCTTTTCATACCAGAGTTGTCCGCTTTTGACTTCCAGCGGGCAATCAAAATTATTGGTATAAAGTGCGCCGGTTCCTAAGCCCTGTGGCATTGGATTTTGGAGGGTGTAGGTCCATTGCGCGATGGCATTTAATCCTATGTTGCTTTCCAGAGCCGAAGTTATCCACCAACCGATTTTATATTTTTCGGTTAAGGCAATCCACTCTTGTGTACCACGGAATCCTCCCACTAGACTCGGCTTTAGAATGATGTATTGTGGTTTGATTTTTTTGAGTAATGCTTCTTTTTCTTCTAGGGAAAACACGCCTATTAACTCTTCATCCAAGGCGATAGGAAAAGGCGTCGATTTGCATAGCTCTGCCATCGTGTCAGTATTATTTTTAGCAATAGGCTGCTCTATGCTATGTAATTCAAACCCAGCCAACTGATTCAATTTATCTAAAGCGTCATCTGAAGAAAAAGCACCATTCGCATCGACTCTGACTTCAATGGTTTGGGCATCATAATTACTTCGGATGAAACGTAATAAATCCAGTTCTTTCTGAAAATCTATGGCTCCGATTTTGAGTTTTATGCACTTGAATCCGCCGGCTAATTTTTCGTCGATTTGATGTTTCATGAACACCTCATCGCCCATCCAAACCAAGCCGTTTATAGCAATACTTTCTTTGCTTTCTGTAAAGGCAGACGGAAACAACAAAAACGGATTTTCAGCCTCCAGCGACAAAAAAGCCTGTTCGATTCCGAATTGAATGGAAGGGAATTCCATCATGGCTTCCCAAAGTTTGTCTTTTCCCAAATGGATGTTCTGGCAAACCCATTTTAGTTTTTCTTCATAATCCGGTCGATCGTCACAACTTAATGTTCGCAGAATTCCGCACTCGCCTATTCCCTTTTTTCCATCCTTTTCCAGAATGATAAACCAGGTTTCTTTTTCGGTTAAAACACCACGGGAGGTTCCCGAGGGACGTTTGAAATTGAGTAGGTATTTTTGGTAGGTTGCTTTAATCATTAACTTTACAAATATGAAAATGGTTTCTCCTTTAGCCCCGATTGCAGTGGCACGAAGTAAAACGGAAAGCGGGAATATGGTCTGCAAACTAGCACAGACCATCCGCTCCTAAAAATTATAATTCTATTGAAGCTCCTATTTCCAAAAGCATCAGGTCTTTGCCTTTGTCGAAGAACTTTTTGATAGCTTCCTCGTGGTTGATTACGATAAATCCGAATGTGTCATAATGATATCCTAAAACCTTATCACATTCAAGAAAATCGGAAGCGATGATGGCATCATCAACATTCATAGTGAAATTATCTCCGATTGGCAGAATGGCCAAATCAAGTTTGGTGCGCATCGGGATAAGTTTCATGTCCATCGTTAAAGCCGTATCGCCAGCGATGTAAATATTTTTGTGTTCGCCTTCGATTACGAATCCGCCCGGCTGACCACCGTAACTTCCGTCGGCAAAAGAACTAGTGTGGATAGCGTTTACATATTTTACGGTTCCGAAATCGAATTTCCAGCTTCCGCCGTGGTTCATCGGGTGGTAATTCAAACCTTTGTGACCGAAATGCGTAGCGATTTCATAATTGGAAACGATCGTAGCCTTGGTTCTTTTTGCAATGGCTTCCACATCGAGAACGTGATCCTGATGCGCGTGCGTTACCAGGATATAATCCGCTTTTAAAGTATTGATATCGATATGAGACGCTTTTGGATTTCCTGTGATGAACGGATCGACTAAGATGTGTCTGCCGCTTACTTCAATTCCAATACAGGCGTGACCGTAAAATGTAATTTTCATGATCTTATTTTTTTTGATTAGTAGAAGAATACCAAAGTTAATGAAAGGAGAATTGCCAAAGCAAATGTTCCCAAGGCGACTTTTTTCAGTTCAGGATCGAAATCGGTGTACGTTTTTGCCTTCTGAACCGTTTTCAGATGTCGGAACATAAGAACTGCGATAAATAAAGCGGCGAAATAGTTTATTCCCACCAAAAAAGAAAAAACAACAGTTGCTAAAACTGCTATAACTACTATTGTGTAATGATAGTATTTCGCAGTCTGCAAGCCCATTTTTACCACTATTGTGTTCTTGCCCGAATTTCTGTCGTTTTCGATGTCACGCATGTTGTTCAGGTTTAAAACGGCAACACTCAGTAAACCTACAGCAACAGCCGGTAAAACAAGAATCCAATCAAACTGTTTTGTAAAGAGGAAATTAGAACCCAAAACACTTACCAGTCCGAAGAAAATAAAAACAAAAACATCGCCGAACCCACTGTAACCGTAAGCACCTTTTCCAACTGTATATTTAATGGCTGCGATTATTGAAGCGATCCCCAAGAAGAAAAAAAGCAACGAATAACCGAAGTTTTCTTTTCCGAAGGAAATGTAAATCAGCGTCACAGCTGAAATCAGCGATAAAACTGCTGTAATAATGATTGCCTTTTTCATTTGATCCACGGAAATGGCTCCGCTTTGAATTGCACGTTGTGGCCCTACCCTATTTTCATTATCTGTTCCTTTTACACCATCTCCGTAATCATTGGCAAAATTGGAAAGCACCTGAAATCCTAAAGTTGTTAATAAGGCAAAAACGATAATCAGTGAATTTTCAAACCCCTGAAAATAAGCATAAGCACTTCCTACAATTATTCCCGAAACCGATAACGGTAACGTTCTCAGCCTTGCGGCTTGTATCCATTTTTTCATTTATAATAATTCAAATTCTTTATTGTGTATTTAAAACAACATCACATCCAGTTTTTCTTTGTGGTTTCCACCTGATACAACCACATATTAACCAGTTCTTTTATCTTGGTATAATTCCCCAGATGAAAGGATAAATCCCCTCCTGCCGTAGTTATCGTGACACTTCCGACATTGGCTCGTTTATGCCAGAAAAACTGACTGACTTTTATCGCCTGGATCTTGTGAGGTTCGATGATTTCGTTGTCGATATCCCAAGCGCCGCTTTGTCTGATAATGTACTGTTGATTCACAAACAAACGGTAGTTCCTGAATCCGAAGTAAAGCAGCAATCCAACAAAAACCAGATAAAAAGGCAGGATTAAGATATAATCAAACACTTTATCGTCTGTTGTAAATCCGTATCCAAAAACTATGGAAACCGGCAGGATAATCAAAAAGAAGGACGGAAATAATAATTTTCTGAAATTAGGTTTGAGCTTCACTCCTTTTTCCGGAATCTGTCCGAACAAAAGTTTAAGGATAGCTTCTTTTTCAACCTCATCACAGCCCGGAATTTCTATAGCTGATTTTTTATTTTCTTTCTCTGATTCACTTCCCGATGCCTGTTTGATTTTGAAGTTCAGCACATCCATTTTCTTTTGCAGCCAGTTCTGACTCAAAGCAACAATCTGCACCTTATTAGGTTTGATGATTGTACTTTTGGTAGTCAGTAACCCGTATGAAAGCAACAACGAATTGTTTTGCTTTGTCATTTTGAAATCAAAATATCTAATAACTGTACGAAACAGGTTTATCGTCAAAATCAGAAAAAATACAACGGCAATTAAAATCATAGCCGAATATAGCGCCATATTCTGATTGATATAGTTTTCGATTTCAGCATCTACTTTATCCATGGTATGAGAATTTTGAGCCAGATTCTGGATATTCTCAAATACCGTGAAGAAAAATGCGAGCAATAAACCGAAACTGCGAACATAATTGGAAGTGATTCCGATTTTTACCAGACTTAAAAAACTAATAGCTATAAAAGGTTTTTCAGTTTCTGTCTGTGTAACATCTAAAGGTTGTTCGTGTTGTGAAGCCTTTCTTGATTCTGCCAGTAACTTATCTTTCAAAGCAATAGCCAAATCATGGGAAATGGCGCGAATGGAAACTTCCTTTTTTGAACTCCCTGCCGTATCAATGTCCAATGCGTGAACACCGATAACTTTTTGAATCAGCGACTGATTGATGTTTACCTGCTGGATTTTATGCAGTTGGATCGCAATTTTCGATTTATTCAAAACCCCTTCATGAATAATGAATTCGTCGTTTTCTTCATCGATGTGGAAAGTAAAATTGAGGTACTGAAGATAAGCAATAATTCCGACTACCAAAACGACTCCGATAACCCCCAAGCCCAGATACAGCTTGTTCATTTCGTTGAACTTAAACAACCAAACTACCAAAAGAGGCCACAAACCGCGAACAATCTTTCGGAGTGTATCGGCAAACATTACCAAAACACCAATCAGGGATTGCCGTTGGGGAAGTGTAAAATCGGAACTACTCATTCTCAACATCAGTATTAGTCATATCAGAGGTTAACTTTGACATCAGTAATTGCTTGATGTTTTGCGCTTTGTCTTTTTCAATTCCGGGAATTTCGATATCGCTGTCACCTCCTCCGGCTGTAAAAATCTGTATTGAAGTCAGTCCGAACTGTCTTGCTATGAAACCTTCATGCAAAGCAACGTGCTGTACGCGGCTGTAAGGAATAATCGTTGTCGTTTCGGCAATTACTCCGCTTTTATACAATACATCATGCTGACGAAAAGCGAAGCCTCGTTTTTTAAAACTAAGTTTTCCGAATCCGACAGAAAGTAAAAACAAAAGAAAGGCAGCTGCATAAAACAAATACCAGTATCCCCGGGCTTCTTCATTAAAAAACAAAAAGATTCCCAGCCCCAGGCTCATCATCGAAAGGAAAATAAAATTACCAATAAGGATGATTTTCCAATAATCTTTATGCAACGGTAAAAACGAAACTTCCTCAAACTTGGGAAGTTCCGTGATATTTATGGTTTCGTTGGTAAAATTCAATTTTGATCTTTTTTTAAATCACAGGGGATGAGTTGTGAGGGATAAGCTTTAAGGGATAAGCAGGATAGTATATAAGTTTTTCCTTTTCCTTTTCCTTTTCCTTTTCCTTTTCCTTTTTCTTTTCCTTTTTCTCTTTTCTCTTTTCCTTTTTCTCTTTTCTCCCTTATCTATCTATTAAGGAATGTATTTCTTCTCAAAATTAGGTTTGCGTTTTTCAAGGAATGCATTACGACCTTCGATTGCTTCATCCGACATATACGCTAAACGAGTAGCTTCACCGGCGAAAACCTGCTGACCTACCATACCGTCGTCGGTAAGGTTCATGGCAAATTTCAGCATTTTGATAGAAATAGGCGATTTTTCAAGGATTTCCTGCGCCCATTGATACGCTGTATCTTCTAATTCGGCGTGAGGAATAACTGCATTTACCATTCCCATTTCGTAAGCGTCCTGAGCAGAATAATTTCTGCCTAAAAAGAAAATTTCACGGGCTTTTTTCTGTCCGACCATTTTTGCAAGATAAGCCGAACCGTATCCTCCGTCGAAACTCGTTACATCAGCATCTGTTTGTTTGAAAATTGCGTGTTCCTTGCTTGCCAACGTTAAATCGCAAACCACATGTAAACTGTGTCCGCCTCCAACAGCCCATCCCGGAACAACAGCAATAACCACTTTCGGCATAAAACGGATCAGTCGCTGTACTTCCAGAATGTTTAACCTGTGATAACCATCATCTCCAACATACCCTTGGTAACCGCGTGCTTTTTGATCACCACCGCTACAGAATGACCATATTCCGTCTTTAGAAGAAGGCCCTTCAGCCGAAAGCAAAACCACTCCAATTGAAGTATCTTCGTGCGCATCGTGGAATGCCTCTAAAAGTTCTTTCGTCGTTTTTGGTCGGAACGCATTGCGGATATCCGGGCGATTAAAAGCAATTCTTGCCACCCCGTCGCATTTCTTATAAGTTATATCTTCAAATTCTTTTACTGTTTTCCAGTTAATTGCACTCATGTTTTCAAATTTAAAACGTAAAAATAAACCATTTTTTGCATTATATTGCGCTTTCAAAAAATTAAAAACAATGAAAAAAATATTTGTTTCAGCCGCTTTGCTAGGTTTGATTTTCACTGCAAATGCTCAAAAATATGAATTCCAAACGGTTAGCGATTTAGAATCGTTACCGGTTATCAGTCAGGGACAAACAGGAACCTGCTGGAGTTTTTCGACCACTTCATTTTTAGAATCGGAAATCATCCGTCTTACGGGTAAAAAAATCGATCTTTCGGAAATGTATCAGGTACGAAACACCTATCCGAAAAAGGCGGAAAATTATGTAATGCGTCAGGGGAAATCGCAATTTGGCGAAGGCGGATTGGCGCATGATGTCATTAATTCGGCAGCGGATTATGGTTTGGTACCCAATTCGGTTTACAGCGGTTTGAATGGCATGTCCGAGAACCACAACCACACTGAAATGGTTGCCGTTATTGAAAGTATGCTGAAAACTTACGTAGATAATCCGGCAAAAAAACTTTCAACTACCTGGAAAAAAGCAATCGATGCGATGTTGGATGTGTACATCGGAAAAAACCCGTCGGAATTTACTTTTGAAGGAAAGAAATACACGCCGCAAAGTTTCATGGCGATGGCAAAAATCAATCCGAAGGATTATGTAACGGTTACTTCGTTTACCCATGTTCCTAATTACAAATCATTCATTTTAAATATTCCGGACAATTTTTCAAATGGAAGTTTTTACAATCTTCCGTTAAATGAATTTATGGCGACTATTGATAACGCTTTGGCAAACGGTTATTCGGTTGAATTGGATTGCGACGTTAGCGAGCCTACTTTTTCCGGAAAAAGCGGTGTAGCTGTTATCCCTGCCAGTGATGAGGATGCTAAAACTATTTTAACCGAAATCAAGCCTGAAAAGAACATCACGCCTGAATTCCGTCAGCAGGAATTTGAAAATTTAACTACTACCGATGATCATTTGATGCATATCGTAGGAAAAATGAAAGACCAAAAAGGGAACATATACTATAAAGTAAAAAACTCCTGGGGAACGGATGAAAAACGAGTGGCAAACGGCGGTTACGTATATATGAGCGTCGCTTACATGAAATTGAAAGCAATTTCTGTCTTGGTACACAAGGATGCTTTACAGAAAAACACTGCAAAAAATTTAGGTGTTTAAGTGCAAAAAAAAGAAGCTGATTTTTAAAGAAGATAATTATAAATTTCGTAATTTTAAGTACTTCTTTCACAAGAAGTTAGTTCACTGATTTATTAATTAAAAAAGTTATTCTTTGAAAAAATCTGTAATTTTTGTCGCTCTTTTATCTGTAGTATTATTTACAAGTTGTAAAAAAGATTCTGAAGTTAAACCTGAGGAAACAACTGAAGCAGTCATGGAAGAGCAGGTAGATTCGGTTGCAACTGACAGCATTAAAACTGACGAAGTAGCACCTGTGGAAGTGGCGGGAGATACATTGACTAAAAAATAAGTCAAAGACTTTAGAAGACATTTTCATAAAACCACAGGTAATGACGTGAATGTTGGATTAATGTGATGATGAAGTTTCAACACTCTGCTTAAAGACAAAGAAATTTTAAAACAATTGAGGTTCAGCGCTATTTTTCAGCTGATGCAATTGTTAGAATTTATTTTTAATAAAACAATGAGGCTAACCCAAAAGGTTAGCCTTTTTGTTATATCGGAATCAGTGTCCCTTCTGCGACTTTTAACAAATTGTGACTTTTAACAAATTTAATTCGTTTTGGGATTTTGTAAATAGCTTGGGTTATTTATATTTGCCCTTTACCAATAATTACAATGAAGATTTCAAGATATATCCCTATACTTTCACTTTTTATATTTTTCAGCTGCAATGGAAAAGACGGAAAAAACGGCAACAATCAAAACGACACTGTCCTTTTAGCCGAAAAATACGAAGTCAGCTTTCCAAAACTGGATTCAAGATACACTGAAAAAGAAAGAGCCTTTGTAGAAAACTTCTACAACAAACACTACAATCCCAAGGATTTCAGTGGTGGATTTTTAGTTGCCAAAAACGGACAGATCATCTACGAAAACTACAGCGGTTATGCTTATAAAGAAAAAAGCGACAAAATTAACGCTGATAAACCTATTCACATTGCTTCGGTAAGTAAAACGCTGACGGCCGTTTGTGTATTAAAACTGGTTGACGAAGGCAAAATCAAGCTGGACAACAGTGTAAAAAACTATCTTCCGAGTTTCCCTCACAAGGAAACAACTGTCCGTATGTTATTAAACCACCGAAGCGGATTACGTAACTATGCTTACTTTACAGATGACAAAGGCGTTTGGAACAAAAAACAAACATTGACCAATCAGGATGTTTTGAACCTTTTGGCTACAAAACCAATCGGATTGGAATCAAGACCCGGAACCCGTTTTGGCTACTGTAACACTAATTACGCTTTATTGGCATTAATCATTGAAAAGGCAACAGGTAAAAAATACTCAGCTGCAATGAACGAAATGATTTTCAAACCACTGGGAATGAAAAACACTTTTGTTTTTGATGATTTAAAAAAGAAAGACGAGGTTAGCCAATCGTATAAAAACAATTATTTACGACTAGCCTTTGAGTTTTTGGATCAGGTATACGGAGATAAAAATATTTACTCTACGCCGAGAGACTTGCTGAAATTTGAAACAGCTACGTATTCCGATGCTTTCTTAAGCAAGAAAATGAAAGCCGAAATGTTCAAAGGATACAGTTATGAAACCAAAGGACAACGCAATTACGGACTTGGAATCCGTATGCTGGAATTTGAAACTGGACAGAAATATTTCTTTCACAATGGTTGGTGGCACGGTAACACTTCTTCTTTAGTGACTTTAAGAAAAGAAAATGTGACTATCATTTCGCTTTCAAACAAATACACGCACAAAACATATCAGACCAAAAAACTGGCTGCTCATTTTGGTGATTATCCTTTTAAATTTAAAGAGGATATCGGTGCAGAATAATCATCAGAGTAGGAAACAAATACTATTAAAAAACAGGGATCAAAAATGTTCCCTGTTTTTTTTTATAATTAACCTATTTTTACTGAAGTCATCGTCAACGAACCACCAACGGCTTTATCGTTGAAGAAACTGATTTCATCTTTTTTATCCTGTAACGCTAAAGAATACAGCATCGGATAATAATGATCTGGAGTTGGAATCGCCAATTTTGCCGCTTTGTCCAGAGTCTCATAATCGATTAAGGCTTTGTGATTTCCGTCGGCAATTTTACTTTTGAAAATCGAATTAATTTCAGTTGCCCAGTCAAAACCATATTCGGGTTCGTTCAACTTATCCCAAGCCACCATTCTCAGATTATGTACCATATTTCCGCTGCCTATGATCAAAACCCCTTTTTTGCGAAGCGATGCCAGTTGTTTTGCCAATTCATAATGATATTCCGCCGGTTTACTATAATCAATACTTAACTGCAATACCGGAATATCCGCTTCGGGATACATATGACGAACTACGGTCCATGTCCCGTGGTCTAACCCCCAGTCGTGATCTAAGCCAACATCAGTCTTTGTAATTAATTGTTTTGTTGCCAGGGCCAGTTCCGGATTTCCCGGCGCCGGATATTGTACTTCGAAAAGTTCCTGCGGAAAGCCTCCGAAATCATGAATCGTCTTCGGCTGGTTCATAGCAGTAATATGAGTCCCTCTGGTTAACCAATGGGCGGAAATCACCAGAACTGCTTTCGGTTTCTCAATTTTCTGTCCCATTGCTCTCCAGGTTTGCGAAAACTGATTGTCTTCGATTCCGTTCATCGGAGAACCGTGACCAATAAACAAAACCGGAAGTTTTGTATCTTCTTCGCTTAACTCTTTTGTCCAGTTATAAAATGGTTGTAACGTTGCCATAACCGCTCCTCCTATTATCGTTTTAATAAATTCTTCTCTTTTCATTACTATACAATAATTGTATATACAAATGTAATAATAAAAACAAACTGAAACTAGTTTTTAAGCAATTTTAACAATAAGCAATTGATTTACAACAGGTAGATCCCGTCGTCTTTAATATCAATGAGTTTTTGTTTGTAAAGCGTTCCGATGGCTTTTTTAAACGTTTTCTTACTCATTTGAAGTACGGTTTTAATATCTTCAGGATGTGAATCATCATTTAAACGAAGAAAACCGCGGCTGGCTTTCAATTCATCCAGAATGGCCTGAGCAGAAGCATCAATACGCTCCATACCGAAAGGCTGGCGGGATACGTCGATTTTACCGTCAGGGCGGATAGTTTTAATGAATCCGACAATTCGGTCTCCGGTACGCAAATCTTCGAAAACTTCGTTCTTATACAAAAGTCCTTTATGTTTTTCGTTGATGATTACATTGATTCCGACTTCCGTGATATGAGAGACAATCAAATCAACCTCATCCCCTACGTTAACGGTAATATTTTTATTGTCCAGGAATTGATTGGTTTTACTGGAACCTACTAAACGCTTGGTCTTTTCGTCCAGATACATGTAGACCAAATAGCGTTTCCCCTGCTCCATCGGACGTGCCTGCTCTTTGAACGGTACGAACAAATCCTTTTCCATTCCCCAATTCATGAAGGCTCCGAATTTGTTGGTGTAATTCACCCTAAGCAAAGCGAATTCATTAAGAAAAATATACGGTTCCAATGTAGTGGCAACAGGACGTTCCTCATGATCGAGGTATACAAAAACGGCAATTTCATCACCAATTTTAAAATCTTCGGAAACGTATTTGTTTGGCAATAAAACATCATCGGTCCCGTCAGTTAGATATAAACCAACTTTAGTATCTCGGGCAATTTTAAGCGTATTGTATTTTCCTATTTCGATCATTTCTCTAATATATCTGGTTTGCAAAGATACAAACTAGTTTTAACATCTGATTTCAGGAAACAATAAACGTCAATATATTTAGTTTAGAAGAAAAATAGTACTTTTATACGATGAAAAAAATAAGTTTGTTTATAGTTATAATTTTGCTCAACAGCTGCTCCAGTTCGATCAGCCCTTATTTTGAATCGAACAAATACATCAACGAAGATAACTGGGTAATAAATGACAACCTCCAATTTTCGCATGAATCCTATGGGGATGTAAATTTCCTCAAAGACAAATCTTCCTTAAAAAGACATTTAAAAACAGCTAAATTTCACTATGACAATATCTTGGTTTATGGCAAAACCTGGATAGACCCAATTTATGAATACTATATTCTGGTTGATTCCAAAAAAACTCTGAATAAGAGCGCTGATTATTTCCAGAAAGACACTTTAATCAATAATCACAAATTTACTTTCATAGGAATTCCTTTAGATAAACATAATCCGGCTGATGACTTCAACAAGTTATCCAAAAAAATTACCTCCGGAACCGATTACACAAAAAAACTCCCATCCCTTTTTGACATTATCCGTTCCAATAAATCATCCAATCAGTTTTTGAAAGGCTTAACCGAATTCAACAATTATCCTTCTCATACAAAAGCGGAAAACTGGAACAAATTACAGATGCAGCTTACTTTTGCTTCTTTTTTAGGGCAAAACAACACTTATAATAAACTCATAAAACAATGGAGTCCAAACAAAACCAATGACACAATTGCTGCGCTTATAAAACAAAAATCCATCAACGGATTACAAGATGTCGAAAGAGAAATTCTGGAAATTGCAAAGGATGAAAAAATAATCATGTTTAATGAAAATCATTTTTATCCGAACCACAGAATTCTTGTAACCCAACTGCTGCCGGATCTAAAAAAAGCAGGTTTCAACTATATTGCACTGGAAACCTTGGCTGAAAAACAGGACAGCATTTTAAACAATGGTGGCAAGCTAGATATGGAAAGTGGTTTTTATACTCGTGAACAACATTTTGCTGAACTCATCCGAACGGCTCAAGAATTGGGTTTTCACTTTGTAACTTATGAGAATTTTGAGAAGGTAAAAGACAGGGAAACCAGCCAAGCTGACAACCTTTACAACGCCACTTTTGCAAAAGACAGTAATGCCAGAGTATTAGTATTGGCAGGGATTTCACATATCATGGAAGAACCTGATTCTAATGAAAAAAAATGGATGGCAGCCCTTTTTAAAGAGAAATATGGAATAAACACTATTACTTTCTCGCAAACCGATTTAAATTCTTATTCAAATTTAACGGAATCTGTAACTCTATTAAAAAGCGTTGACTTGGACAAAAAATACCAAACCACGGATTATAAAATCATCAACAACCTTCCATTTAAAGAAAACAAAGGCAATTTCAGCTATAAGAACAACCATTCCAAAAATGTTCAGGCAACATTGTATTTCGATGAAGAATTGCTAAAATCAACAGATTATTCCAAAAAAGTACCATACAGATGTTATTTATTGGAAAAAAACGAAACGTTTTCCATGACATTGTCCAATTCAAAAATGAGACTGATGGTCTTTGACGAAGACGGAAAAATGCTTGAAAACAAAATTGTAAACTAACACTAATACATCTTTAATTTTCCGGCATTACTTATAAATTTCTTCCGTCACTAAATTTTTAAAATAATTCAACAACACTTGGTTGTTAATTTCAGTTGGAGTGAAAATTTCAATTATCGACGGTTTTTCGGCTGCCGAAAACATTTTCATTTCAACGTTCAATTCTGATTCATTACCGCATTTGAAATAGTCGAAACCGTACATTTTTGCCAGATGTTCTGCGGTTAATGCATGTGATGTTTCAAAGAAAGTATTGAAAACAGCTGTTTCCTGGTGTCCGGGCAAAATCCTGAAAATTCCCCCTCCATGATTGTTAATAAGGATGATTTTGAAATTTTGCGTAATATAACTGTTCCAAAGCGCATTGCTGTCGTAAAAGAAACTCACATCACCGGTAATCATGACCGTAGGTTTTCCGGACGCCAAAGCCGCTCCAATCGCTGTAGTTGTACTTCCGTCAATACCACTCGTTCCTCGGTTACAAAAAACTTCTATGCTTGGATGAATATCAAACAGCTGGGCATAACGAATTGGCGAACTGTTGCTTATTTGCAGCTGACTGTTCTCTGGCAGCATCGGAAGAATTTTTTCAAATACCTTCATATCCGAAAACGGAATCGTTTTAAGATACTTATTGTGCATTTGTTTTCGCATCGCTTTTAAATCCATTGCCATCTGTCGGTAATCACTTTCCGTTGGATTCACCTTGGAAAGAAATTCATTGAAAAACACATTCGGACTCACTTCAAAATGCTGTGTCAGACAACCGAAAGTATCATAAGCCCTGTGCGTATCAACATGCCAATGTTCATTGGGCTTGTACTTCCGAATAAATGCTTTGATTCGTTTTGAAACTATCATTCCGCCAATTGAAACCAGAATTTCAGGCTGAAAAGCTTTGAAATCTTCATCGGTAAAAGGCGTGATAATGGTATCTATGTTGGGGATAAAATCCGGATGATGCACATTCGAAGTCACTTCGGTCATAACTACAACTGAAGGATCATTTGCCAACTGATTTAAAACCGCTACATCGATTTCATTTGGATTATTTACACCGATAAGAATCAGTTTCTTTTTAGCAGTATTCCATTGATTTACGAAAACGTCCAGATTTGACAATTGCTTTTCGTCTTTTTGACAATCAACAACAACCGGTTGTACCGAAAGCTCTCTGACCGTTTCGTATAAAGGCTCTTCAAAAGGTGCATTAATATGAACCGGACCTTTTTGAATTATTGCTTCATTAATGGCTTGATTGATTTTCAGATCGTTTTCTTCTGAAGCTTCTTCACTTAAATTGGCACTGAAAAGAATATGGTTTTGAAATACATTTTCCTGACGAATGGTTTGTCCGTCACCAATGTCGATTTTACTTTTAGGACGGTCGGCGGAAATCACAACCAATGGAATCTGACTGTAAAACGCTTCCGCTACGGCCGGGTAATAATTAAGCAATGCAGATCCAGACGTACAGACTAGAGCCACCGGTTTTTGCTTTTGCTGTGCCATTCCCATTGCGAAAAAAGCGGCACAACGTTCGTCGGCAATACTATAACAATTAAATTCGGGATTACTGGCAAACCCAATGGTTAACGGGGCGTTTCTGGATCCTGGTGAAATTACAACATCGTGAAGATCTTTAGCTTTGCAGATTTCGATTAAACTTTGAGCTAAAGGTATTTTTGGGTAAATCATTTTTAAGACTGCTAAGTCACAAAGATACAAATATTAAGATGCTGGAAAAACACAAAGTCTTCTTATCTGGAAAGCAGTTTTTCTTCTTCATGCATCATCATGAATTTATAGAAAGTATAATGTGAAATACCGTAAGACAAAATCACCATTTGATAAATCCCTTCGTTTTTAATATAAAATTTATTGATGAAAAATGCAGCTATCTGAATGATAAACAAAATGGAACTAATGAGCAGCCAGAAGTTTTTTCGCCCCGAATTATTTACATAGTTGATAATGGCAACTCCTCCGATAAACGAAGTCAAAAAAGCATTTAAAATCCATATATAATAAGTATCGCCCAGAAATGATACAACAATTTCGATTATATAGAGATAGATAACAAAGAAAGGAATAAAAGCTATACTTACGGCTTTATAGTTTTCTCGGGTAACCAGGCCTAAAATCAGCAAAACCATAGACAATTTAAAAAGCATGGATGAAAAAGTCGCATAAATAAAAGCCTGAGGCGTATCAAAATAAAAAAAAACGGACGCGGATTGATACAAAGCCAATCCAATGATATAAAGAGGGTTTCTTTTTACAGAAGTTACCAAGTACAGAATTAATAAAATCGGAATCCTGATAAACCAAAAAACTTCTGTCATTTCCTCAATGCTCATCAAAGAAAACAAGCTGAACAGGAAAAGATTCAGAAAATAAATAAACAGTAATATTTTAGTAATGTTTTTCAAATTCCGCTTCCTTTAGCATTTTTACATTAAAAATAGCGATTAAATGTTAAATATTCTTACATCTATACTATTTTTGTCACAAAACATCCTTACCCAAGTATTTAATATTTTTATTTTGATTGGTTGTTGGTTGAATTTTCTTTTTCTTCATGCATAATCATGAATTTGTAAAATGTGTAGTGTGAAATACCATAAAAAAGAATGATCAGTTGCAGAAACACCTGCTGCTTCAAATAAAACTTATTGATAAAAAAAAGACCCGTCTGTACTACAAACAATAATGCGCTTATCAACAGCCAAAAACTCTTTTTACTCGCTGTAGTAATAAAATCAGACACAGCTAAACCTCCCAAGAATGCTGTTAGAAATCCATTCATCACCCAAGGATAATGCCCATCCCCAAGTGAATCTTTTACTAAGTCAATCAGATACAGGTACACAAACAAAATAGGCAATGCTGTGATGATAATTATTGTCCATTTTTTTTCATCGACAGCCTTATAAACCAAAACAAAAAGCAAAAATTTAAAGACAACGGAAGCCAAAACCCCATACAACAAACTTGCTTCAGAATTAATTCTGAAAGAAACCACCGAGACCTGAAAAAAAAGCAAAGCAAAAAAATATATATAATTCCATTCTTTAGAAGAATAAAAATAAAGAACTATAAGAATCGGAATTCTAAAAAATCCAATGATCTCCTTAAATGTCTGAAAATCTAAATAAACACAAACGCTGTAAATTGCAATCACAGCAAAATACAGAATACTTAACCAATTGATTACATTATTTTTAGTTTGAAAAGTCATACATAAAGTTACGTTTTTTTTAAAAACATTTCCATTTCTATTCTTTCGAAAACAACTCCACTTCCTACCAGTACCCACATATAATCTTCTTTCTTTTGAGTTGTACATTATTATCGTTAAATTTGATAAGTAAAACCAATCAAAATGAGCATTAGCATCCGTCCCGCAACTGTTGAAGACATGGCTTCCGTTTTGGAGATTGTCAATCATGAGATTTTGAATTCAACTTCAATTTATGACTACGAACCCAGAACTCTGGGACAACAGGTAGCTGTTTTCAAAGACAAAAACGACCATAATTTTCCTTTTATTGTTGCCGAAAAAAATGACAAGATTGTTGGTTTCGGAACCTATGGCCCATTCCGGTTTAAGGAAGCTTATAAATTTACTGTTGAACATTCTGTATATGTCCATAAGGATTATACCGGAAATGGCATTGGCTCAACCCTTCTGAAAGAATTAATCGAAATGGCGAGATTGCAGAAAATGCATGCGATGATTGGCGTTATTGATTCCGAAAACACCGGGAGTATTTCTTTTCATGAACGACAAGGTTTTAAAAGAGCAGGACAGCTTAAAGAAACCGGTTTTAAATTTGACCGTTGGCTGGATTCCGTATTTGTGGAACTTATTTTATGATATATTACTTGGCCGAAATTTAAATCGGCACTACAATAAAAAAGCCAAAACTGACTATTCAATTTTGGCTTTTTTCATTCTTATCGTCTTATTAAGACATTATCCTTTTATCCAATCGACTATTTCCTGATTATCCGGTAACACTCTTGGACTGATTACATTTACAAGTTCGCCTTTTTCGTCAATCAGGTATTTTTGGAAGTTCCATTCCACCTGACTGTCTTCCAAACCGTTTTTAGCTTTCTCGGTCAAAAAATGGTACAACGGATGCATATCGTCTCCCTTAACCGAAATTTTTGCCATCATTGGGAAAGTGACTCCATAATTCTTGGTACAGAATGATTTAATCTCTTTGTTGTTTCCCGGTTCCTGGGCACCAAAATTATTGGCCGGAAAACCAACAATTTCAAAACCAAGGGCTTTATATGTTGAATATATTTTCTGCAATTGCTCATACTGTGGTGTCAGTCCACATTCGGAAGCGGTATTGACCACCATGATTTTCTTTCCTTTTAAGGTAGCGAAATCAAAGGTATTTCCTTCGATATCCTCTACTTTAAACTGATAAATATTCTGTTTCATGATTTTGTTTTTTTCTGCTTTTTCTGTTGTTTTATTAGTTTGTTTTTGTCCATAACAAACCGGAATAAACAACAAGCCGATAGCTATAATTAAGTTTTTCATTTGTTCTATTTTTTATAAAATTAATCAAATTGACGGTTTTCAAATACTTTACAGCTGTAAATTTTTGTTAACAAAAAACCCACAATCTTTTGATCATGGGTTTTCCATTTTATTTCTTGTAGTATTTCCTGAACTGAAAATACGAAGCAATTCCGAGCAATGAAACAAGTACAATTGAAACATAAACAAAATTCGGTGTCACCACTTTATCTCCTTTTGCATAAGAATGCAGTCCTGTTAAATAGAAATTCACTCCGAAATACGTCATCATAATCGAATAAAAAGCAAAAACACTAATTAGGTTGAAAATCCACTTCCCTCTTAATGCCGGAACGAATCGCATGTGAATTACAAAAGCATATACCATGATACTGATCAGGGCCCATGTTTCTTTCGGATCCCAACCCCAGTAACGCCCCCAACTTTCGTTAGCCCACTGACCGCCTAAGAAGTTACCGATTGTCAGCATCACCAAACCTACCGTCAATGCCATTTCGTTGATAATGGTAATCTCCCTGATATTAAGATCCATTTTTTCTTTGTTCTTTTTATTGGTCAGCAAGATCAGTAGCAATGAAACGATTCCTAAAATCATTCCCAGGGTAAACGGCCCATAACTCGCTACAATAACAGCCACGTGAATCATTAACCAGTATGAATTCAGTACCGGCTGCAGGTTTGCAATGGCCGGATCCATCCAGTTCCAGTGAGCGATCATTAAAATCATCGCTGCTACGAATGCTGTTGAAGCTACTGTCAGTTCCGATTTTCTTCCGAAGACCAAACCGAAAAGCATGGTTGCCCATCCTACATAAATCATCGATTCGTATGCATCACTCCATGGTGCGTGACCGGAAATATACCAACGTGCAATTAACCCGATGGTGTGCAATAAGAAAAATATTGCGATAAGGACGTGGCTCACTTTTACCAAAGTATTGATGACTCTTCCCGAATTAAAAATCTTGATAATCACAAACAGGAACATCAAAACGCCGGCGATCATATACCACGAATACAATTTCTTAAAAATATCGTACTTATTGTACATGATTTCCGAATCGATTTTCTCCTCACTCGGATAAACCTCTTTTCCGTATTTCTGCTGAAACTTGATTAATCCATCCAGGAAAATCTCGGCAGCTTTGTAATCTTTTTTAACCGGAACTTCATCCAATGAATTCAAATACAACGGAATTACATTTTTGGTAAACAAAGAATCAATTCCTGTTAATTTCGCTTCGTTGAGTTCCAAGTGTGAGACCCATTTGTTGTTTTTGTCGAATGGAATAGGAAATACTTTTAAAATCTGTCCGCTTAAAGCCGAATACAGTAAATTTACCTTTCTATCCGTTTCCATGAAATCCTTCTGAAATTGATTAGGAACTGGTGCCTTATAAGCTTCATCCAAATATGGGGATAATTTATAATTTCCTCTGTCATCAAAGAATTTCATCAAGGAAACATATTTTGCCCCTTTTTCAGCACCAATCAAATTATGAATACTGTCGTTTCCTTTTTTTATAAATATGATCGGTACATTATACCAAACCTGTGGAAACTGCGTCATAGAAAGGAAAACCTGATCGGAATTCATTCCCTTATAGGTATCGCTTTTGCTCACTTTACGCAACAATTCCGATGAAAACGTATTGAGAGGTTTCATACGTCCTCCCTGATCCTGAACAATCAACCTGCCGAATTTAGCCGCATGTTCATCCGAAACTTTGTATCTTAAAATCAGTGAATCGATTTGTTTTTCGTTCGGCATCTTCTGCTCGTTCTGATGTTGTGCCATCATTCCCGTGCTGAAAACCAACGCGATAATCGTTGTTAAAGCCGCTTTTTTATCTTTAACCTTTTTAAGTTTATCCTTTAAATCACCGAAGCGGGAATCTTTGGTAAACAGGATTCCGAGTAATCCGGCAAACAACAGGAAATAACCAACATAAGTTATCCAGGTTCCCCAGAAATCGTGGTTTACAGAAAGAACGGTTCCTTTTTCATCCGGGTCAAAAGACGCCTGGAAGAAACGATATCCTCTATAATCCAAAATATTGTTCATAAAAATACGAGCATCAAATTTATTTTTTTGTTCCGCATCGTCTACCGTTACCTTACTTTCGAAAGCTGAATAACTTTTCTCTGTTCCCGGATATTTGGACGCAACGAAATCATTCAGTTTAATCTTAAAAGGGGTTTCATAGACTTTACTTCCATAGATCAGGGTATATTCCAGGTTACCTAATTTAAACGACTGCGGCTCTCCCATTTTTCCTTTGGATCCCAAAAGCGTAACCTCTTTCTCTTTTCCTTCGTTTTTAATGGTCACTACCAAAGCGTCATCGGTCTTCTGGTCTTTATAATCGCCGTTTGATTCCATCACCATTTTCCCTTTTATGGCCGGTTGCGGAATAACAAACTGTGTTCCGCCCATGTTGTATAGCGAGCGTAACATTAAAGCCTCCACTTTGTTTGCCACCACTTTCCCCTGAAACTTGTCAGCCATTCGCATAAAGTTTCCTTCGAAAGGAGCCTGAATCGTGTAGGCCTCACTTATTTTTGTAATATTTATGGCGCCTTCCGTGAATTTATTGAATGCAAAAAGTACGTTATGGATATTTTGCACTTCGCCTTCTTTGATAAAATGTTCGTGACGTGTTCCATCCCCCGATTCCACAATCTTTAAGTACAAAACGCCTTGCGGATCTTCCTTAATCTCTTCTTTCGCCCCCATTATGAAATCCTTGTACTCAATTTCAAAAGGAATTTCGTCAAAATTTTCAGCGATTGAAAAATGGTTATCGGTGATTGGCGACATCAATAATTGTTTCTCGAATGTCCGGCGCTTCAACTCTCCTTGATAATTTCCGTCCACAAAAACATTCAGATATACTCTGTCGGAAAAAATCTGGTTGGACGCTTCCCCTTCCCGAATTGGCATCATGCCTTCAAAACTTATATAACGGGTGATAAAGGCCCCTACTATAATCAGGATAAAAGACAAATGCAGCAATAATGAAGCCCATTTTTTCCATTGAAGCAACTGATATCTCTTAATATTCCCAATAAAATTAATCACAAAAAACACCATGATTACTTCAAACCATTTGGAATTGTACACTAATATACGGGCAGTATCGGTATTGTATTCACTTTCGATGAAGGTTCCGGCTGCCATTGCTGTAGCAAAAGCGATGAACAAAACAGCCATTAAACGGGTTGAAAAAAGGAAGGAAAATATTTTTTTATCCATGACGGAAATCGGTTTTTACAAATTGTCGCGAAGATACTTAAAAACAAAGTTTTGAAACCCCATTTTAACGAATTTTAAGAAATATAATATTGAGCTAAAAACTTACTTTATTAGTAAGAATCATAACACGAGGTATACTAATACAAACTTAAGCAGATTTCCAGGAACATCAACTGACAATTATCATCCCCCCTTTTCCCTTCCAAACATAAAAAAACGACAGGAAACAAACACCGCTATATATTGCCGACTGCTCGGAATTACTAACTTTGCAAAAAAAATATCATGGAAAACGCATATATCGGGTACCATTTTACAGTGGAGCCTAAAGAACTGGGTTCGGAAATTTTAGTGGCCGAATTGGGTGAAACAGCATTTGAGAGCTTCATAGAAACCGAAAACGGAATTTCGGCTTACGTACAAAAAGCGCTTTGGAACGAGCATATTTTGGATGATATTCAGATTTTACATTCGGATGAATTTAAGATTGAATACACATTTGAAGAAATAGAGCAGGTGAACTGGAATGAAGAATGGGAAAAGAATTTTGATCCGATCGATGTTGACGGAGTTTGTCATGTTCGCGCTCCATTCCATGAAAAAACCGATGCTAAATATGATATCGTCATTGAGCCAAAAATGAGTTTTGGTACCGGGCATCATGAAACTACACACATGATGATCCAGCATCTTCTGGAAATGGATGTGACGGATATGAAAACGTTGGACATGGGCTGCGGAACTGCGATTTTAGCGATTTTAGCCGAAATGAAAGGTGCCAAACCGATTGACGCGATTGACATTGACAACTGGTGTTATCTGAATTCGATTGAAAATGCGGAAAGAAACAACTGCCAGCATATTTCGGTTTATGAAGGCGACGCTTCACTGTTGAATCAGGGACAAAAATATGATTTGATCATTGCCAATATCAACAGAAATATTTTGCTGAACGATATGCAAACGTATGTAAACTGTCTTAACAAAGGCGGATTTTTATTGCTGAGCGGATTTTACAACGAAGACATTCCGGTTATCGATGCCTCTTGCACTGAGAAAGGTTTGACTTATGTTAAAAAGTTCCAAAAGAATAATTGGGTTGCTTTAAAATATGTAATTTAGTAGTTAATTTCAATCTAACAATTAGATTATGAGTGTAAAAGAAAAAGTACTGGAAAAGGTTTCGATTGAAGAATTGCTTTCTTCTAATTACGAAATTATTCTGTTTAATGATGATGTTAATACATTCGATCATGTGATTGATACACTGATAGATGTATGTGATCATGAACCTTTACAAGCAGAACAATGTGCGATTTTGGTTCATTATACCGGTAAATGCGGTGTAAAATCAGGCTCTTATAAAGAATTGGAACCGCAGTGCAGCAAACTGCTTGACGCCGGCCTTAGTGCTGAGATACAATAAAAAAGTCCCGAATTTTATTCGGGACTTTTCATTTATATATGTGCGTAAATTCAAATTATCCTCTGTTAAAAACAGCAACCAATGTCATTTGAGTTTCGGCATCTATAAATTTAACTTTCAAATTTGTCTCATTTAAAGTTACGATCTGAGCTGTAAAAGGATCTTCTCCCTCAAAAGAGATTGTTACATTATTTCCGTTTTTTGACCATGATCCATTTGTAATATCTGCTGTACAGTCTTCAGGGTAATATACATCTTTTATGATTCCCCCGCTTTTTAACTCCATGAAGTCCTTTTTAGTAGAACATTCATTTTGATGATTAGTTAGAGATTCCTGTCCATCCATGACCATTCCTTGTTTGGCAATAATCCATTTTCCTTCAAGTGAAGGAGTTGAAGAAGAAGAACCACCATTATCATCATTATTACAAGATGCGAATGACAAGCCTAAAGTTAAGGCAGAAACGAATAAAATGTTAATTTTTTTCATATTTTATTTTTTAAGGTTAAGCAACAAATATAACAAAACACCCTTAAAAAACAATTTTTTCCTACAATTTGGATAAATTAAGGATTATCGCAACATATTTCTCCTAAAAAAAGTAAATCTCAATATTAATGAGGGAGCTTATCCTTGAAAACGCCATACAGATAAGTTCCTAATAGAGCTCCTGCCAAAACGATTATGATACCGTAAAAACCTGCACCAAGGAGAATGAAAATTGGCCCAGGACATGACCCAACCAGTGCCCATCCCAAACCAAACAAAATTCCGCCCACAACATAACGAACGAATCCTCTTTCCTTATCGGTTATTACAATAGGAAGTCCTTTAATATCCTTAAGATTATTTCTTTTTATAGCCTGAACACCCACTACACCAGTAACTACGGCTACACCAATAATCCCGAACATGTGAAACGACTGGAAGTGGAACATTTCATAGATTCTGTACCATGAAACGGCCTCTGCTTTAGTCAATACGATTCCGAAAACGAAACCTACTAAAACAAACTTGATTAAATTGAAAAATTTCATATGATTTCTTAGAAAATTAATGGTAAAATGAAATGTGCCATAACCAACCCTCCAATAAAGAATCCGATAACAGCAATTAAAGACGGTTTCTGAAGGTTACTTAACCCGGTAATAGCGTGACCGGAAGTACAACCACCGGCATAGCGGGTACCAAAACCTATCAACAAGCCACCAAAGAAGAGAATAGCAAGCATTTTAGGATTTTGCAACGCTTCCCAGCTAAATAAAGTATCAGGACCAAGTTTTCCGTTAGGCGCCTCGATATGCATAGCAGCCAATTGCTCAATGGTTTTTGGATTTAGTTGCACGCCGCTTCCGTCGCTTAAAAAGTGAACTGCAAAAAAGCCTCCCAGAATTGCTCCGAAAACCACGGCTAAATTCCATTTTTGCTCGCGCCAGTCAAATTTGAAAAAATCCACATTTTTACCGGCTCCCGCCATAGTACAAAGTGTTCTTAAATTGGAAGACATTCCAAAAGACTTTCCGAAGAATATTAAGGTGAGCATTACTGCCCCTATCAAAAACCCTGAAATATACCAAGGCCACGTTCCGTAAAATGAATACATAGTTAATTTATTTTTGGCAAAAGTAATTATTGCTTAAAAATTTTGTGTAACAAACATTACATATTTTTCGTTACAATGAAATAAACCTTTAATTTTGGACTATTAAAAAACTAGCGAATGAAGAATTACCGTATTGAAATTAAATGGGCAATCGTTTATGTAATAGTATCCTTTATATGGATATTCATTCAGAAAGCGTTAGGCTTTTTTGATAGCAATATTTCAAGACATGTCTTTTTTTCAGTTCTGATTGTTTTGGTTTTGATACCGCTCTTTTATTTCGAACAAACGGATAAAAAAAAGAATTTCCTCAATAATAAAATGATGTGGAAACAAGGATTCATCTCTGGATGTCTCGTAATTGTCCTGGCTACTTTATTTGTTCCTGTATTGAGTTATGTGACTTATGAACTTATAGCGCCTGACTTTTTCAAAAAAGCGATTGCTTTATACACAGAAAGCGGAAAATTAAATCCAATTGATGCTGCAGCACGATTCAATTTAAGAAGCTCTATGCTTCAAGGAGTTTCAGACAATTTATCATTCGGAATTAGTTTTTCGGCAATTATGGCATTTTTTACAAAATCACAATAATTATGTTCAAAAAAGTCTTTTTACTAAACCTGCTTTTTATTGGTCTGACGGCATGTATCAGCACGAAATCGACCATACAAAACATTGACAATAATGCTATTAAACCAGCTGTTAAAGATGGTGCCTTTCAGTTAAAAGAATATGCCGATTCAAAAAAATACGCTTATAACCAAGACTATCCGATTAATATAGGCGTTATCCAGGAAAAAAGTGAAGAGCAGTATCTTGGTTATTTTTTCAATGGAATCACCGGTCCGAAAGGAGAAAAAGTAACCTACGAAAAAGTAGAAACCTGTTGCCCTTTTCCAACAAAATACAACAAAATAGGCGGAGGACTGTTATCGATTTATGAAGTTAAATGGGAAGGTCAGAACAAACCGGTTCGTTTGTATTTTAATATTTACGAAAGAGGCAAAATAATGTGCCCGGTTGGTTTCAAGATTAAAGATTTTCAGAATAAACAATAAAAACTTTAAGATTTTTATAAGATTTCACACCTTCTAACGACTTCATTAGAAGGTTTTTTTATTATATCTTTGTACAACTTTTTTAGATACAATCATGAATTTACAGAACATACCACAGATCAAACATACAGACAGCGGAAATTTTTTCTTGTTGGCGGGTCCCTGCGCCATTGAAGGAGAAGAAATGGCAATGCGAATTGCAGAAAGAGCGGTTTCCGTAACCGACAGACTTAAAATCCCTTATGTTTTTAAAGGGTCGTTTAAAAAAGCTAACCGCTCCAGAATAGACAGCTTCACTGGTATTGGTGACGAAAAGGCGCTAAAAATCCTTCAGAAAGTATCCAAAGAATTCGGTGTACCGACCGTAACCGATATCCATACCAATGAAGATGCAGCTATGGCTGCCGAATATGTGGATGTACTTCAGATTCCGGCTTTTTTGGTACGCCAGACCGATTTGGTTGTAGCTGCCGCAAATACCGGAAAAACCGTAAATCTTAAGAAAGGACAATTCATGAGTCCAGAAAGCATGAAACACGCAGTACAGAAAGTAATCGACTGCAACAATCAGAACGTTATGGTAACCGACAGAGGAACCATGTTCGGATATCAGGATATGATTGTGGATTACCGCGGGATTCCGACAATGCAGCAATTTGCTACTACCGTTCTGGATGTTACCCATTCATTACAACAGCCTAACCAAATGGTTGGTGTAACCGGAGGACGCCCTGAAATGATTGAAACGGTTGCCAAAGCTGGTATCGCTGTGGGTGTGGACGGAATTTTCATTGAAACCCATTTTGATCCGGCAAATGCAAAAAGTGACGGAGCCAACATGCTTCACCTGGATTTATTTGAAGGCCTGATGGACAAACTGGTTGCAATCAGACAAACAATCAACAAATTTTAATAAAATTTAAACCGGCTCTAGCCGGTTTTTTTTATAATACCATCTAAAAATTTCACTCATCAAAAACATTAAAAAAAACTTGTCCAATTCAATTATTATAACTTACTTTGTTTTTCAAAGTACTTTATATGAACACTCAAGATTATTTGCAGGATATTAAGGAAATAAAAGATTTGATGAACAAATCAACACAGTTTATTTCTTTAAGTGGTTTGTCTGGCGTTTTGGCCGGAATCTACGCTTTGGTCGGAGCTGGCTATGTTTATTATCTGATTGAAAACCATACGGAAAACTATATTACCCTTGAAAGCAGCACTTTCAAACTGATTCTGCTGACAGCCATGATAGTACTTCTCGCCTCTTTATTCACTTCCTATGTACTCACAGTAAAAAAAGCCAAAAAGATGGGCGAAGAAGTATGGAATGCCTCTTCAAAAAGATTATTAATCAATTTTTTCATTCCACTGATTACCGGAGGTATTTTTGCCATACTGTTGCTGCGAAATGGTTATTACGGACTGGTGGCTCCTATTACACTTATTTTTTATGGTTTGGCTTGCGTTAATGCCAGCAAATACACATTAAGAGACGTTCGCTATTTAGGTATAACCGAAGTGATTTTAGGGCTTATGGCCGTTGAATTTTCAGGATATGGCCTATATTTCTGGGTTATCGGATTTGGGATTTGTCATATTATTTACGGATCAGTCATGTACTTTAAATACGACAGAAAATAACCGTGAAAAATATTATTCAAAATATCAACAAAGCTTTTGATCACCGTATCCGACTGGGAATCATGTCGGTATTGATGGTCAATGAATCGGCAGATTTCTCTACTCTCAAAGAATTATTGGGAGTAACTGACGGGAATTTAGCGAGCCATACCAAAGCACTTGAGTCTGAAAATTACATCGTTGTAGAAAAACAATTCATTGGAAAAAAGCCCAATACAAGTTACAAGGCAACTCCTGAAGGCCGAAAGGCGTTTCGCGATCACATTGAAGCTCTTGAAAAATTGATACAGAAGAGCTAAGATATTTTTTTAATCTTAAACTTTGAAATTCAAAGTACTTTAAAATAAAGAAAATCATCAATATAAAACCAAAAATCTAAACACAATGGAAAATCAAAGCATCAATCAGAACAAAGGATCATTCCTTGGATCATTCCTACAGTCAACAACCATCAAAATGATAATGGTTGGTATGCTGACATTGGTATTACTGATTCCGCTCGCATTTGTAAATGACTTGATCCACGAACGATCCGAACGAAAAAAGGAAGTCGTAAATGAAGTCTCCCAATTATGGGGAAAAGACGTGTTTTTTTATGGACCAATACTAAAAGTTCCTTACAAAAGTTACACTGAAACTGCCGTAGTTGACTCTAAAACGAATCAAACCAGCATTGAAAGAAAAACCAGTGTTGAATATGCTTATTTCTTTCCGGATAAAATCAGCAATATTTCGGATATCAAAAAAAACACCTCATTAAAGAGAGGTATTTACAGCAATGTGGTCTATACGGCCGACATGAAATTTGACGGGCACTTCGGAAAGCTGAATTTTGAAAAACTAGATTTAACAGACGAAGATTTAGAATGGGACAAGGCATCATTGGTAGTCAAAACAACTAATCTGAAAAGCATTAAAAGTGATTTGGCCGTTAAACTCAATCAACAGAATTTCAACTTTGAATCAAAAGAATCCGACGATAATTTTTATGGTATGCTTGAAACAGGAACTTTCGACTATAGAACATTGGCACCAAACGGAAAACTGGATTTCAGTTTTGCGATGAAATACAACGGAAGCAATAGCATAAAATTCATCCCGATTGGAAAAACGACGCAGATCAACCTAAATTCAGACTGGGATTCACCAAGTTTTGAAGGCATGTTTGCAGCAAACGATGCAACCAAATCAATCAGCAAAAAAGGATTCCATGCCGACTGGAAAATAATGGATGTAAATCGTTCATTTTCGCAACAATACACAAAAAAACTTCCGAATCTCAATGAATATTCCTTTGGCGTAAAACTGATTGAAACAGTAGACGAATATCAGCAGAATGACCGTGCTTCGAAATATGGATTCCTAGTAATCGGACTCACCTTCTTAGTTTACTTTTTAATTCAGCTGATCAATAAAATAAACATTCACATTTTTCAGTACACCATGTTAGGCCTGGCACTTATTATGTTTTATACACTACTGATAGCCATAACCGAACATTCGAGTTTCTCTCTAGCCTATCTGATTGCATCGGTCGCTGTAATCGGGATGATTGTTTTATACTCCATTACCTTTTTAAAAACCAAGAAGTTCCCTTTATTTATCGGAACGGCCCTGAGTGGCATTTACGCGTTCATCTATGTGATAATACAATTAGAGAATTATGCGCTTCTTGTTGGAAGCATCGGTCTGTTTATCATCTTAGGCCTGGTAATGTACTTCTCGAGAAAAATTGATTGGAACAACTCCAATAATCAATAATTTAAAAACTTTCATTTTTTCAAAAAACAATAAAAAAAGTCCCGATTTGATCGGGACTTTTTTTATTTACCATCTACATAATCCTGTAGATATTTAAATCTTTCGGTTAGCTTACCATTCTCGGTAATTTTTGCACGCTCCAAAATACCGTCTTTATCATTGTTGTAAAACGCGGGGATAACATGCTCCAGGAACATTTGTCCAAAACCTTCGCTGGCGTCTTTTGGCAATTCGCACGGCAAATTATCTACAGCCATCACAACAATTGCTCCGGGATGGTTAACATCTACTTCCCTGCCCTCGCTTGGATAATATCCGTAAAAAGGTTCTGCAATTGTGGAAGAACGCAAAGTACATTCAATAGGCCCCTCAATATCACAAGAAATATCAGCGACCACTTTAATTTTATTGTGCGGAGAGTTTAACATGTCTCTGGTTAAAATAACTGGTGCACCATTACCATAGAAATGTCCGGCAATGTAAATATCGGAAACTTTAGTAAAACGCTCGAAATCGGATACATACTCCTGCGGATTTTGATAAAAATCTTCTTTTGACACAACAGTTCCGTCTTTGCGTTTGTTGTAATCCAAAACATCAATTTGGGTGTATACTGGCTTGTCGTAGGTTTTAGTTAAATAATCTTCAACAGAAACCTGTTTTATTTTCATGGCGTCCAAAATTTCCTTGGCTCCCATCCCTACTTTTCCGTATCCGGTCAAAACAATTTTTATTGGCGGCAACATTGGACGACGTAAACGTTCAATCAATGCAACTTTATCTGCCAGAGTTTCTGCTTTAGGAAGATTGAACAATTCGTATTTTATCCCGAATGCTCTGAATCCGTTATAAGCGCCAACTATTCCGGCATAACGCCCAAATCCGATCAAACGGTGGTTGGATTCGTTCACTATGGTTTCGTGATCAAGCAAACGGATGTTTTTTTCCAGGCAGGCAACAAGTAAATTTTTGTTATGGGGCTGTTTTTTAATTGTATGGGAAAAGAAAAAATATTTTTTATTGGGCAGTAATGCATCAATGGGAACCTCTTTTACCCCAAGTAATACGTCACAATCCGAAAGGTCATCGGTTACATCAAATCCTAATTTTCTATATTCTTCATCAGAAAAAATACGTATATCGGAAGATTCCACTTTAATTTCTGCCTGCGGAAACTGTTCTTTTAATTTAACCAATTCTGAAGGTGTAAAAACCACACGTCTGTCGGGCGGATTTTTTCTTTCTCTAATAATTCCAAATTTCATCATTCTGCAATCTTTCAACAATTATCAATAAAATATCACAAAAAGTGACAATTATTTAATTTTTATAGGTTAGTTTTGTCTGTTTTTATTTATTTTCGACCAAATGTAGCATTTAAAGAATAGTGGCGCAATAATTTTCAATTGAATTTTAAATACTTTAACTTTGCATTATGATTTATTGCTATAATCATAACAATTACCATTGGGGTCGACTGGTTTTGACAGCGGGTGGAATTGGAAAGTAAGCACGCCGAGAACTGGGACAATTCTCGTTAATAAAAGGTTTCAAAATTTTACACGGCGAAAATAATTACGCTTTAGCTGCTTAATCTGAATCATAGTAAGATTTGCCTCGTTCCTACCAGGTAGGAAAGCTGGATTCTCCTCGAAAGCCTTGGTTTATGGCGTTCGGCTTAGGGGAACCGTAAAAGTAAACCTAGGAAGGGTAACGCTTTAAATCCCTTCTGACATTTAAAAAGCTAAGCAAAAAGTGGCGGTTTCCGGCCTTGCTTTTTGTCGAAAACCCAATCGGAAACTAAGCGTGTAGAAAGCTCTTCGATTGCTCGTTTGGACGAGAGTTCGATTCTCTCCGACTCCACATTAAAAAACCGTAAATAGACTATTTTTAGATATTTACGGTTTTATTATTTTTATAATTGTACGATTATTGTACGGTAAATTTATTTTTCAGATTAAAACCTTATTTTTTGAGAGAATAAAATTGTTTTTTTTATGCTTCATTTCGCGCATTTATCGCACTTCCAATCAGCGCAATTTCATAATAAGCCTTTATTTATTAGAATGTCCTGTCCGAAATTAGAGTAAATTCACTAAGTCTCAAAAATATTATCGATAAGTGGGTTTTGGGGAAATATCGGGGATATCCCAGCCATAATAACATCGGATTTAATCGAAGCTTTCCAGTCTTCTATTTCAACAATTGCTCTGATTGCGTTGATTTTGTCACTGTCCCTCTTGCCGTTTATCACAATTTCTTGTAATTTTATGAGCGCTTCTTCTTTCGTCATTAAAGCCATTTTGAGGTGTTTTTTTGCCTGTAACTTACTATCTTCTTTCAGTTCCATTTGGATGGCTTGACGCTCTTCTCTATATCGTAGGTTGGCCTCGTTCCAATACTTATCAAATGTTCTTCTACCCATCGGCATTTTTGCGCTGATTTGCGCAAAACTTTCTAAATAGGTTGTGTTTGCGTACAACAAATACAATATATCGGATACTATATTTTCTTTATTTGCTTTAATAGTCATAACTATGGTACTTATTTCTGCATTTTACTGCAATTCATAAAATAATTCTATTCTTTCATTGAAGTTAATCATTTATTTCTATAAAAACAAAAACCAAACCATATTTATCTGTATTTCAGTTGTTTATATTCAAAAACTTATAATTTCACACAACTGACACATCTACAAACCTATCTACATTTGAAATAAAAGCCTGTCAAGAAAATCATCTTTCTTCCAGGATGCGACTTATGTTTAATCTTAATAAGGTTTGATCCTTAGCTAAAACACAAACGTAATCCTTTTAAAACAGAAAGATTTATCAAAAAAAAACAAGTTTTTAATAATCAAAAACGGTTCAAAACATATTAATAAGTTTTGTATAAATATGATTTAATTTTACACAAAATAAATAATAAAAATATATTTTTATATCAAATAAAAAACTGGAATGACCTCCATAAAAAACAAAAAAATAGAAGGCATAATTACCGAAATAATAGATCAGTATGCATATGCAGATCAATCAGATAGACCCTGGATTATTGGTTTTAGTGGCGGTAAAGATTCAACAGTTTTGTTGATGCTTGTTTGGATTGCCCTTGAAAGAATCAGACAAGATTTGCCATTTCCTTTCCAATTAAAAAGAAAGGTTTATGTAGTTTGTAATGATACTATGGTTGAAAACCCTATCATCGCAAACTATGTAGAAGATGTGTTAGCTAAAATTAGCGAAGCAGCAAGAGACCAAGATTTACCAATTTTTGTTCAAAAAACAACTCCTAAATTAGAAGAAACCTTTTGGATTAATGTTATTGGAAAAGGATATCCGGTTCCAAACAGTGCTTTCAGATGGTGTACCGATAAACTCAAAATTCGGCCTACTTCCAACTTCTTGGTAGAACAAGTCGACCAAATGGGTGAAGCTATCGTTTTGTTAGGGACCCGATATGATGAAAGTGCTACTCGTGAAAGATCCATCCGCCGTCATGAAGTAACAGGTAAACGTTTATCCAAACACCAAACTTCGGTGAATACCTATACCTATGCTCCCATAAAAGAAATGTTTTTGGAGGAAGTTTGGTATTTAATCAATACAGTGAAATCGCCGTGGGGCTTTGACAATTCCATTTTATTTCAAATTTATGCTGATGCCAGTGCAGACGATTACGAGTGTCCTACTGTTGTCGTAAACAAAGAACACAATTCTTGTGGACAAAGCCGTTTTGGTTGTTGGACGTGTACTGTCGTGAAAAACGATAAATCTATGACTTCTTTGGTCAATAATGGTCAAAACTGGATGCAGCCTCTATTAGACTTTAGAAACCGATTGGTGGAAGGAAGAAATATTTCTGAAAACCGCTCGGATACTCGTAGAAATGGTCAAGAAGCAGTACGTGAAGATGGGACCAATAATGGAAATTATACAGCTGAATACCGATACCAAATTTTAAAAGACTTATTACAAGTTCAAAAGGAAATTCAGAAAGAAAGACCGCATATTACCTTAATCAATAATCAGGAGTTAATTGCTATTCAAGTAACGTGGAATCGCGATGGCTATTTCGATCATACTGTGGGGGATTTATATAAAGAAATTTACAACAAAGACATCAGCACCAACAACATTAAGTCATTAGACGATACCGAACGTAGAATTTTACGAGACGTTTGTGTTGAAGATCCAGAGTACTACCACTTGATTGATAATTTAATCGCTTTGCAAGAAACCAAAACATTAATGATTACCAAATACGGTTTGCATAACGATGTAGAAAAGAGAATTGAAAATTTTGTAAATGATAATGGGCTATGAAAATTAACAAAATAAAATTCCAAAACTTCAGAATTTATAAGGGCGAAAACGAGATTTTATTATCTCCAAATAATACCAAAAACATCAATATCATTGCCGGTAAAAACGGTTTTGGAAAAACTACTTTTTTGACATCATTGATCTGGGTATTCTACGGTAAGATGATGAGTGAGGTTGAGGACAAGTATAAAAAAGACATCAAAAATGCAGGTGGTTACGAAAAGTTCATCAAATCTCTAATCAATCGTGATATAAAGTCCGATTTTGAAAATGGGGTAACAAGTAACGCCATATTCTCTATTGAAATCGAATTAAAAGATATTCTGATTCCTTCGATACCATGTAAGTCTGTGGTTATTAAACGTGCTTATGATTTAAAATCCGATACGGAAGATTTAACGATAAAGATTGATGGAATTGAAAACGAATTAACTAAAGAAGTAGGTTTAGAGGTATTCATCAATGATTTCATCCTACCACGTGAAATAGCAAAATTTTTCTTCTTTGATGCCGAGAAAATTGTTTCATTGGCTGAGGCAAAATCGAAATCAGAATTAAAAAACTTGAGCAAAGCCTATTCAGAAGTTTTAGGAATTAAAAAGTACGAAGATTTAAAAAAGAATCTCGAAACTTTATTGACCAAACTTCGTAGAAACGGTGCTACCCAAGTAGAGCAAACCAAATTGTTTGAACTTACTGATACCGAAACCGAGCTTACTGAATTCATCGAACTAAACCTTGAAAAACAAGCCAATATTGATCGCGATATTGCCAATCAAAAAATCATTAGCGACAACCTTCAGGAAAAATTGATTCGTGAAGGAAATGGGATTACGTTGGAAGAACTTCAAAAAATGAAGTTGGATCGCGAGCGTTTAAAAGCCGAATCAGCTGAAATTAAAAACAAGTTGAAAAAGCTAATGGACATTGCGCCATTAGTAATGGCCGGTAAAAAACTAACGCAATTACGAGAACAATTACTTTTTGAGCAAAAGACTTCTTCAAAATCTATTGATCAATCAGTATTAAGCAAAGAATTAAACGCCTTTTCAGTAGCATTACTAAAGAATATCGAAGCCTTAAGTTTAGATAATGGATCAAAATCAAAAGTGGTTGAAGCTTTAAATAAAACGATAGCTGAAAAAGAGGTTAAGAAAAGTGATTCAAATTCGGGGAATATCCTTTTAGATTATTCTGATGAGCAATTCCGTAATTTCGAAGCCATATTCAACAATATAAAAGGAGCCTTTTCAAGTCAGTTTTCTGCAGTGGTACAGGAAGAAAAGAACAACAGAATGTACCTTTCAAAAGTGTACAACCAAATCAAACAAGCCGAAGCTAGAAAGGACAATCCATTAGCACAAAAACTGCGTCAAGATAAAAAGGAAGCAGATGACAAAATCACGTTGCTGGCACAAAACAAAGGAACGTTAATCAATGAATTGGACAATTACTATACACGGTTAGCATCCGTTAAAAAAGTCCTTTCAGAATACGAAAAGAATTTCAAATTGGTCGAAACCGACCGTAAGAAGTACGAAGTAACCGAGAAGTTATTGGCTAAAATCAGTACCATTATTCAAAAGATTAAAGAAGATAAAAAGTACTCTTTACAAAAATCGATTATGCTTGGGTTGAAAAAAATCATGCATAAAAACGATTTCATTCACAACATTCGCGTCAATGTGGTTGATGACGTAATGGATATCGATTTGTTAGATAAAAACGATAATGTGATTGATAAAGATTCTTTATCTAAAGGAGAGCAACAATTGTATGCTACAGCCTTATTAAAAGCTTTGGTAGACGAATCCGGAATCAAATTCCCGGTTTTTATCGATAGCCCATTGCAAAAGTTTGACAAATACCATTCTAAAAATATCATTAAAGAGTTTTACCCAGCGATTTCAGAGCAAGTGGTATTGTTCCCATTGTTAGAAAAAGAGCTATCAGAGTTGGAATACGATTACTTAAAACCTAACGTGAATAAAGTATTCGTTATCGAAAATAACAACAACAGTTCCAGCTTCAAACCTTTTGCAGTAGACCAATTATTCACCCACTTAAAACAAGAGCAAGATGTTTACGCAAATTAAAACCAGTAAAGAAAATAAAGAGGTCGTTGCGGTATTGACTCGTAAACTGGGTTTAGGTACCGAAAATATTATTGCTCGAATGGCTTTTTCGTATTCGTTATCTCAGGATAGAAAATTGGATTTAAATGATATTTTGGATGCCGGTGGTAAAGAATATTCCAAGTCAGTCCTGTTTGGTGATAATTACGATATATACTTAGGGATACTTTGTGTACACTACGGCCTATACAAAACCGATAAAGACATTGGACGTTATATCAAAATGCATGTAGATGATGGTTTACAATTGTTAAACGAAGAAGTTAACAATCTGGCCAATATGGATGGGTTTGATTTTTTGAGTGAGAAGATTGATTTAGGTCTTAAAAATATATTTTAAAATGAGTAATTTCAAATCGTTACCTATTAATGCAGATAGAATCTGTGAAGCAATTTCTAAAATAGGTTATAATCCAAGCTCAGCAATAATGGATATCATTGATAATTCTTTTATGGCTAGTGCAAAAAACATCTTAATTAAGATTTATCTTAAAGAAGGTATGAATATCAATAACATAAAAAATATAGAAAAAATTTATGTTATTGATGATGGAAATGGAATGGATGAAAGCGGTATAAAAAAAGCTTTAGAATTAGGTTCTGATGTTAAATACGGTAATAATAGTCTTTCAAAATATGGTCTTGGCCTCAAGTCGGCAGGTTTTTCTTTAGGAAAAAGAATTGAGGTTACAAGTAAAATAGTTGATAATGCTATTTCTGAAAAATATTTTCTAGATAGAGATTTAATCAAATCTTCTGGTGAATTTGGCTATGGTGTTGAATCAACAGATGAATTAGTAACATCTTTTCTTCAAGAGTATGCTTCGGGTACTGTTATTTCTTTTCACAATCTAATTTATACTAGTAGAATTAGCGCACAAAAATTAAGTGAAGATTTATCAAATAAAGCTGGTGTTTTCTATTCGGAATTTCTTGAAAAAGATGGTGTTAGTTTTAAATTGCAAATATTTGATTCTGGAAATAAGGAAATAAGAAATAAAGAAATTTCTCCAAAAGACTTACTCTTTTGGTCAGACGCTCTTGATAGCTTTGAGAAGGAAGATTACGATTGTAAAAAGCCATGTAAAGTATTAGATAAAGATTTTGAAAACCCAATAGATCCATCTGGAGAGAAAATAAAAATTCAAGCTACAATTTTCCCAAAAGATGGAATGAAAAACTTTGTTGGATTCACAGATGAAGAAAGAGCAAAGATTAAAGAGTATGATGTATCATTAAAAAATAGTGGTTTTTACTTTTATAGAAATGGAAGATTAATTAAATGGGGTGAAAAATTATTCCTAAATAGAGAATTTGGAATACGCATAAAAGTATCTTTTCAAACAGAACATGATG
This sequence comes from Flavobacterium enshiense DK69, assembly GCF_000498495.1. Lineage (GTDB taxonomy): Bacteria > Bacteroidota > Bacteroidia > Flavobacteriales > Flavobacteriaceae > Flavobacterium > Flavobacterium enshiense. Next base: position 38,290 of record NZ_AVCS01000013.1, read on the forward strand.
AATTGTTTGATGTAGATGTTTCTAAACAACATTTAACCATTTCAGAAGAGGTTGAAACTACATTAAATCGATTAATCACTGTACCTAGAAATCAATCAAAAGAATTATTTGAACTTTGTGATTTAAAAATAAAAGATTCTAAAAAACATGAGAATGAAGGTGCAGAGTTCAATAATACAAATTCTGCACTTGAGGAAGATGAAGATGAGTCAAATCCTGTAAATCCCGAAGAAAGTAAAAAGCGAAAAGAATTATTAGAAAATAGTTCTAAAGATTTTGAAGAAGAATCCCAGCCTAAATATGAAGATGATGAAAGCCAGGATACTTTTAGACGAGTTCGATATTGGAATGGTAATAGAGATAGGGCATTATGGGAAGCGGGTTATGATACTACTGAAGGTACTTATGTTTTAATTGATAAAAATCATCCTTATTACGATTTAGTTATAAGTAAAAAAGAACCTGAATCTCCATACAGACAAGCATTAGAGGCTATTTTTCATTCTTTGGCTGTGGGACAAAACCAGACAATTGAAAAATTTTACGAGGCTGAAAGTGAATTAGTATTAAAAATATTTAAAAAATTTCTGAGATCAACCTCACATCAATTGGATAATTGGGTAAACAATAACTGGGATTTATTTGATAATGAAAATTAAGAGTTCAATTAAAGAAGATTTAGAAGGCTCTTTTGTTTATTTAATTTTTTCAAGAGAATTACTTTACATTGGAGAAACCCAAAAAATTACTTTTTCAAGGTGGATTCAGCATTTTTACTACAAGGGGACTTTTTATAAAAAAATTGAAAATAAAGGTCTGAAAATTAGTGAATATCTAAATGATTTAAACTTAATTTCCGTTGAGTTAACTGAAGTTAGAAATGATTATAGTGAAAATAGGTGGAAAGTTATTACTCAAGCTGTCGAACATGCAATACATGAAGAATTGTCTTGTTATCGAACTAATTTAATGAAAAATTATTATGAAAAGTATTATCCTTATACCGATTCTTTTGAAATCATTTCAGATACTTCAAGAACTTGCCCCAAATCAATACCAAATAAAGATTGGGATTATGCCCGAAATTATGCTAGTAAAATTCTGATTGAAATTTATAACTACTTATAAAAAGAGGGGTTTGCAAACTCCTCTTTTTATACTTACACAAATAGTTAAGTTACTAACTTAATAAATTTTCATTTACGATTTTTGATAATTCACTTTGTTCTGTTTCAATTATAAAATACTCAATAAAAAGCATTAAAACTCTTTTTAATTCATCAAGATTTATTTGATAACACTCTTCAGTTGATTTATCGTCACATTCAAAAATTGTATCAAAATCAGCAATTTTATAATCCAATATATTTTGATTTGATATCCCTAAAAAGTAACAATCATACTCCAATATAACTTTTAATCGACTAATTTCTGCTAATTTTATTTTGATATCTTGAATGAATTCTAATAGGTTGTTTATTGTACTTATCTTATTGTCGTAAAGCTTTTGTTCTGCTTTTGACTCAATTCTTTTTTTACCCGTAATTTGATCCATCTTTTTATTCTGGATTGTTATTACACTATTTGGCGTAACATAAATTACATCGGAAATATTATTTAAGTTTTCAGCTACAATAGCAAGCTCCTTATCAATTTTCGCTTTTCTGAAGAATTTCAACGTTGGTAGACCTAATGATTTTATTAATTCATAATTTTTGATATTTCCATTAATTTTGTATTCACTTATCTTATCATTAGTTTTTATAATTACTGGATCATCTGTTTCATTCAATAAATTTCCTTCATAAACTTTCCAATTGCCACCACTGCCAATTAATTCTCGATCAGTTATTTTTATTACTTCCACTATATCTTTTTATAACTATTAAAAAATTATGTTAACTCCCAAAAAGCCTTATCCTTAATCAAAATCGGCTCAGAGCCGGCTAGGTTCACGATGCTTTGGTGTTTTTCCAAACCTTTAATGGTTCGGATTAGGTTTTCATTTTGTTGCTTTGTTTCTAACGAAAATAATGAATCGACCTCTTTGGTTTTAATTTCATTCACTCTGTGAATAACCCAAGTCAAAATATAATTGGAGTATTCATTTTCACTGGTGGCAAAATGGTTCAAAAACTGTGTCGAAAGTATGGTCCCAACACCAAATTCACGTCCTTCTTTTAAAATCTTACGAATAGAAGTAAAGTTTTTACTTAAAAAGTTATCGGCTTCATCTACCAATATCATTTTCTTAATTTCACGCATTTGCCCATTAATCGTACTATGACCATGGCGTTGCATTTGGGTATAAAAGGCATCCAAGGTAATTGCTACAATCAAGTTTTGTATCGATTCATCATAACCCGATAAATTAATAACCACAACACCTTCAATCAAAAAATACAATGATTGGGTTTTAGAGGAATCGGGTTCGAATATTTCAAATTCGGAAAGGTTGGAAATCGCAGCATACAAACTGTCTTGAGAGTTTTTCTCGCTAGCCAAATATATGTCACAAACATCTCCTAAAGTAGGGGAAGTAAGTAACCAAGAATCTCGATTGGCTTTTTGAATGCCTTTATCTTCATACGCCTCAACTATAACATCGCGCAAACGCTGTTTTTGTACATTCCCTAAATTAAAAGCATTCGAAATCGTTTCTTTCAAATCATTAGCCGTATGCAAGGGTAACATCGGTTTTGATTGCTCGGTAGCATCCAACGATAACGGATTGTACGGCAAATGATACGGCTCTAAAACTCTAGCATTTGTTTTGCTTACAAAATCTTCTTTGATATAATCGCCTTTATAATCAAAGATTAAAATGCCCAGTTTTTCATCGCCAATGTTTTTATCCGAATTGGAAACCAACTGACTAATCAGCGACTTCGTAAACTGTGTTTTTCCAGTTCCCATGGTGCCAATAATCCCCGTATTGGTATGCATCACCTTATTAGTATTATTTGGCTCCCAGATTACCGGTTTTGAACTGTTCAAATCAGTTCCAAAAAGGATTTCAATTCCTCCCCCTGTATTATGCTGAGTAGTAGTTTTTTGCACTTGGTCAGCAGGTACAGGAGTACTAGTTTCTGCTGAGATAGTTTGAGTAGCTGTTGGATTTTTATCTAATATTGAAGTTTCTTCCAATGAAAATAAATCAACTGCAGCCATTTCAGAAATCGAATGAATCAACAATTTACTTTTTTCAATAGTGGTTTGCGTTTTATGAAAAAGATGGATTAAATCATCAACTGATTGGACCAAGAAATTATAACCGTCCTCTTCACGCAAATCAACACGCATAAAGTTATCGGTGATATTGATTTTTCGCTGATAGATATCATTCCCAAAATAAACCAATCCAAATACACCAATAGCAGGTTTTAAACGATTGCTAATTGTAAAATCAGAGTTTAATAAATCTTGGCGGTAATTATTTAAAATAACATCCCAATTTTGGCTGTCCCAAACATGAAAAAGTTTCATCTTTTCAGCATTGGTTAAAGCTAGTTTAGCAAAAAAGTTTTTATAGAAACTACTTAAAAATCCTTCCTTGTTGAGGTGTTCTTGCAATAAAGTTGCAGTTCGTTTACCTTGTTCAATGCCTTTTTTCACAATACCTGAACCACCAATTTTCAACTCCACCGGATAGAAGTGCATTAGCAATTCTCCCTCATAGTGTTCCAATCCAATAAACAATAGATCATCACTAAAGGAACCAATGGCACCTAAGTTTTTGGTAGAGAACAAACCTTCTCCCATATCCAATCCGGCATTACCTGAAACCCGTAATATTTCTTCAAGAGATATCGGAATCCAAATGATATTAGGATGGTATAAAAATGTCAAGGCGGTTTTAACTCCAGACAACAAGCTTAATTTCTCTTTCGGGAAATGACTATGCTGTCGAATAAGTTTTAACAACCATTCACCATTAATCGCATTAAAGAAATTGATAATGGCAAGGGTATCCGTGGCCGAATCAAACTGAACGTTATGACTTTCTAAAAATTCTTTAACCACAAACTCATATTGACTGGTTTTTCGGCTAACTGTTATAGCATCATAACCATTAGAATTATGATACTGATCACTGTAATGAATAATAACTAAATCTTTGTTTTCTTTAAAAAAGTCCAAATCTACCTTTGGATCAATATAAGTCACCCATTGCGAATCACGATACAGTTGTTCCAACTGTTTTTTTACATCATAATCAATTGTCGTACAAATAGCTTTATTACGCTCAAAGGGGTCATTGTTTAGTGACACTCGAACAAACGCATTGTACAGACTAGAAAGTTGGATTAAAGCGTTAGGCTGCTCTACTAAATCTTTTACGCCAAATCCCGTTCGGTAATTTTCGGTTCCTGGTGTGGATGAAACATCTGCCATTAATCCGTTGAACGAAATTCCAGTTTTAACCAAACTCATATCATCATAAGAAATACCTGTTTTGGTAACATCAAACTGATAGAAAGTAACATGGGCATACTCATACGGTTCCGCTTTGGTAGGCAGCTTTTTGCTATAAAATTTTACGTTTTCTAAAAAAGCATACAACAAATCATCTTCTCCAAAATTCTTAGTTTTTAATTCAATCCCTAAATGCTTTTTAATGTCTTCAACATTTTCGTAAAAAGTGAGTTCCTCAAATTTGGTAACAATCTTATCCGAACCATAAATATGAATTTCAATCGGTAATAAATCGCTCAGTCTTTTAGTAAGATGCAAATTCAAATATTTACGATAGTAGTTAAAAATACCTTCAACTACTTCTTTACAATCGCCAAGATTGATCACATTGATTTTCAGCGGTGATTGCTTTAAATCGTCAAAAAGAAATTCAAAATTGGTCGTGAAGTCCTTTATTTTATCGCTTACCAAGTCAGAGACAAAACTTTTGGGTACGGCCTGTTTAGAATTCAGATAAACAGTATAATACAACCATTCTGGTGAATGACTGGATTCTATAGGAATGTAAATTTCATCAGGTTTACCTTCAATATAAGGCGCCAAATTATACGGACTTAGTCTTTTTAAAATGGCATTATAAACCGCTTCGTCTTTTAAATTGTTCTGCAGTTGCAATTGGTAAGCTACATTAAGCGGATGCAATGGACTGAATTTAATCTTTTCTTCTCCACCTTGTTCTTTTACCACACCAAGCCAAAAAAGATTTTTTTGTTCCTGAGATAAAGGTTTATTTTCTTCCAATTTGTCCAACTGTTGGATAAAGCAGCTTACATAGGCAGTAGCCAACTCCTTTACCTCATCATTTAAATAGGTTAAACTAGGCAACAAGTTTCTCTTTTGATAGTATAAACGCAACTTATCAAAGGCTTCTTTAATTGTTGGTGGTAGGACTAAATCGTTTGCAGCGATTTTGTTTTCATTACCCAATGTCCAAGAATAAGCTTTGGATTGAATTAGCTGTTCTTCTTGTAATAAGTTGGTCCTGAATTCACCACTAACGGTCTTTTCATTGTTTTTAAACAACAATTTAATAACAGCATCTTCTTTTATGAATTTGAAATCAAGTCGATTTTCTCTTTTTTCTTTCCAAACATCAATACCCGTTATCGGTTTAAGTGCCTCAAAATCTGATTTGATGGCGATAGGAATGGCAATTCCAAGTAAATCAACCTTAAAATGAATTAAGTCTTCTTGGGCTAATGAATTTTCGTAATCCAATAACAAATGTTGGTCTTCTTGAACACTAAAAGTAGTATCCAATTTTATAGTATCATGAGTAGCGATACTCCCATTCGGATTGAAAACGTAGGTAGATTGCTCTTTTAATAATAAATAAGAATTGTTTTTCTGCACATTTAACTGAAAGGTCCCTTCAAAAGCACTAAGAGCAGTCGATTCAAAAGGAAGGTGTAATATTCTTATAACATAACGCTTATCAGTATCAGGATCTCGATATTCAACTAAACTAAATAAGTCATCCGCTTCAAAATTGGTAAACTCGAGTACAATTGAATACCCACTATTAGAAACACTAATATTTTTAGAACCTACCTTTACAGCAAGTCCTTCTTTTTTGATAAATTGATCAAATCGAACACTAACATTAAATGGTGTTTCGATGGAAGGATTAAATACAATTAAATTGATATTTCTCTTTTTCGCCACACTTTCACCATCTTCTCGTTTCCAAATAGTCTGAAAGAGGTTATTGTATTCTAGAGCTTGGAAAACAGGAGGGTTTTTCTCTTTTTCTTTATCCATCCAGGTTACAATCTGCCCATAGTCAAATTCATGCCAATCTTCTTTTATAAATTTTGTGACGGCAGTATCAGGTAAATCTTGCTCTAAATCAGAAGCGGGGTTTCCATGTAGAAAAATGTTCTCAAATTTTTCGTAAAGCTTAAAATTATCCGCTAAATCTTTTTCCAAAGAACCATTTTTACTCGCTAATTCCGCTTGTGGAAAAAGTCCTAAGTAGCGATAATCTTTAGTTTTAATCTCACCCTTTTCAAGTGAATTGATAACCTGTTCGTAATCAAAAATGGTATTATTGTCCTCAACAACACTTTTAGTTTTTCGCTCTAAAACCGCTTTTAAAATAGTTTTCTCGTGCTTTTGTAAAGAAGTATTTTGGTCGATATCCTGTTCAATTTGACTTTTAAAACGCGAAAAATGCAAAGGCATACCTTCCTTGCTCAAACTACCACTACCACCCAATAAACTATCCAGTTTACCACTAAATAAAATAAGTATGGCTGTACCTTCAAACACATCCTTTTGGTCAGCTACTTTGTTTCGTAACATAGTAAAGTAGTCTTCCGAGGCATAAGCACTCGAAGCGATAATCACTTTAGCGTTATCAATCAGTAAGCAAAAAGTAGTATAGGCTTCACCACCATCAGGGTGCGTATAAGAAAAAGGTACTGTAGCTACATTGTCTTGCTCCTGTAAGGCTGAATAAAGTTGCTCAATGGTTTTTGGGTCCTCTAAAAAAAGATTAAAACGATCACCATACTGAATTTTTTGCGTCTGAAAATAATTCAGAATTAAATTCGTAACATAGTTATATAATTGACTTGGTGTACTCTTATATAGTTGACTTGACGTACTGTGCATCTCCGCTATCACTTTTTTTCTCGATTAAATTAATTTTTTCAAACAGCTTGGTAATTTCTAATTTGGTGGTTTCATCAAAGGCAATACCACGTTCCTTAAATTTATCCCATAATACTTTGAGTCGTATTTTATCCTCCTTACCAATACACAATCTAGTCAAGAAAAGTAAAAGCTCTTGTGACAAAACCATGGTATTACCTAAACGACCTCTGTTTTTGGTGTAATTCGTTTTTCCAAATTGTACATACCATTTCGCATAATCACTGTAGGGTTTAGATCGAGAAGAATTTTCAAACTGGTATTTAATTTTAAACCAAAGGGAATAAATATTCTTTTCAATAGCATTTGAAAAAGATTTATTTACCATATCTAATGCTAAAAGGCGTTCACAATCTTCCCAATTTTTCCCGGTGTCAAAAACAGTGATACTATCAGTATAAAAAGCGGTGAGTTCTTTTAATTTCTCTTGAAGCAATTCAAGTTCATTAGAAGCTAGATCATTACATATTGAGATAATAGAATGATAGTCACCTATATTCTTTTCATCAATGGTGATATAGTTTAATAATTCTATGGCATTTACATGGGCAAAGGCTGCTTCTGAAACACGATTTAATTGTTTCCATCCTGTCAGATGATTAGACAACCTATTTTCTGATAGGGTTTCCCAATCCATAGTATAGTAAACAGCTTTTACTGTTCCAGCTCCAGAGCCAAAATCATTCAAATGAAGTAGGAATTGATTTAAGTAATGAAAATAATAGTATTTAAAAAAATCTTCAGAATACTTGAGTAAAAAAGCCGGGTTGTTAAGTAGAAATGAAAAGTCCTCTTGAAAAGTTGTTTTTAATTCTGGAACCACATTATAGTAACCACTGACTTTAGTTTTTGTTTTGTTTTCAGGTAATTCAGGCAAGCTTTCAAGTAGTAATTGATGAAGTATATTTTCATCCGTTTCAAACTCTGTATTCAAATTTTCGGTATAATCCTCCAATTCAAATAGGTCAATGATAAATTTTGGTAGTTCTTTAATCGCATTATGGTTATTGATAAAATTCATATACAATAAGGTTTTACTGTTAAATTTTATCAGCCCTTGATCCTCATTGAAAAAAAGAGTGCTAATCAAATTCTTTAATTCTTCCGGTTTTTCGGTTGAAACTCTTGATAAAGCGTTGTTTAAAATGGTCGCTTTAAACTCCGTTTTAAAAGAATTATCACTGTTTGGAAATTCTACTTGTCCTTTTGAATGCAATAGGCGATAAAGCTCGCCCACGATACCTTGAAACGATTTAAAATCATCGCCAAACGAATCACCACTGGGATTAGTTTTAAATGGCAACAACTTTATTTGATTTCCAGTAACATGGCTAAAAGTCTTATTTTTAAAATAGCGTTTCTCTAGGCTATTATCTCCAGTTTTATGTAATATTATAGTTCTCATAGTACTTGAAAAGTATAGCCTCCAAAAGGATTTTTTGAAAATTGATAATCTACCGCTTTACCTATATTAATTTCATCTATATATAGTGAAGCTTTGTGGTTATTTTGATTGGTAAGTGTCGTGATAGTATTGACAAAATATATAAAATTGTTATTGTCTTTTTTATTAGGACGATAGCCTTTGGAAACCATTTTTAAGGTTTTAAACAAACTATAATCCACATGTATTTTAAGACTTTCTTTTTCCTGGTTTATCTTGTATGCCAAGCTAAACTCTTGCGTGAATTTGTGTAAAATATCATCACTGTTTTTAGAATTTAATTTTAAGTCTGGTATAGGGTCAAAGTCTTTAAATACTCTGTATTTCGTCTGTTTTTTACCAACGTTGATTATCACTTTTCCATTAGATTTTGCATCTCCATTCCAATTTCTAGCAGCCACCTCAACAAGACCATATATCTTTTGAATATAGGCAGGGTTGTTGTTATTGTAATGATACAGCCACACTAAGTATTCTTCATAATCTACTTCCTTTAAGCTATCTTGTTCATAATAATTGCTGAAGTAATTCAATCGAATAAAAAAACGGGCAAGTGTACTTTTTACAATTGGTGTACTAGCTAATCGCGATTGAATAGTATTGATATAGTCACTATTAATATGTGACTCAAAAAGAGGAACCGGATTTGAAGCATTAATTAAAGAAAGTAAAACTTCATCAGTAGCAGCATCTCTAGTTAAGCAAGGATCTAAACGCTCTATCTTTTCAAACAAACTGGAAAGCTCAGGGTGTTCAAAGATATAATTAGGCAATAGGTTAGCTAAAAACTCTGTACTGCTAAAATTAGTGATACGATGAGCATAGTCAGTTACATTCAAATCTGCTAAATCAACCGGTACAATTAAATCATAGACAAAGTTCAATAAGGTTCGTAACGATACAATTTCTTTGCTCTTTACAATCGCCTTTATAATAAGTTGTGCAATTAGTTGCCTATTGTTTTCACTAAAAAGGAATTCATAATTGTATAGTATAGGACAATTTAGTCCTTCGGCTAAACTTTCTTTATAGGAAACATACGCTTTGTAAAGAGAATTAATATCATTATTCGCAACAATCCTTTCAAATAGTGTAGTAATTAGTTCCGAAACAGCACCTCCCGCAGTTAAGGAATACAAATGGTAATCTGTAAAATTTACATGATGAAAAGAACTACCATCATCAAAAGCATCATCATGTACAATATCGGCATCCAATATTTTATTAACAGAAATATATGCTTTTAGTTGTGTAAACTCAGATCCAAATTCTTCAATAAACTTACTGAGTGTTCCAAGATTGATAGCCAGTATTATTTTGTCTGTTGCAGTACTTATTGCATCATCTTTAAAACCTTGCAATAATTTGTATAAGGTTTGGTTAGAAGATTCATGTGGATTATGAGATTCGGTAGCATCATTATGTATTGTAAATTGACTGATTTCATATTTAAGTTCATCATGCAAATGAGATAAAATATGTGATTTTCCGTCTCCAACATTTCCACAAACAAGCAACAATTGAGCTGTAGTCTTTTGGCTCGCCTTAGAAATGATATTTTTTAACTTTTTCTCAACCTCTCTATCAATATGCAGGTATTTTTTAAATCCATTTAAGTTAGAATAGGTTCCTTGAGCTACAGCATGCTTTGAAGATTCTCGTAATTTTTTTAATTCCTCAATAAATGGGTCTATTGTCATTAGATATTTTATGATTAAAGTTGATTTAATAATTCGGAGATAGTAATATTGAATGCTTTTGCAATTTTTTCAACAACAACCAAGGATACATTTCTCTTTCCTGCTTCAATGCCAGGTATATATGTTCTATCCAAATCAGAAAGCTCAGCTAATTTTTCTTGCGAATACCCCTTCGATATTCTTAATTCTCTAACACGTTGACCAAACTTAATTTTTATATCCTCCATCTAGCCAAATACGCACAAAGTCGACAATTGTACAATAGACAATTGTCGACTTTACTTACTAAAAGAAACCATTTTAAATCAATTTGATAGTTTAATTTATTCAACCTAAATTATCAAACGACCTCATTTAAACATTATTTGGTCATCTCCCAAACTATATCAAATTTTCTCATTACTCATCAATAAAAACATTAGAATAACAAAACAATTAACCATATTTTTCATAACAAACCAATTAGGTTTATTATGAAATTTCAAATTTATCTAACTAAAATAACTAATATATAAAAAAACAAAACCTCCCTTAAATCACTTTAAGAGAGGCTGTATTTTAAACACTATCACTTATAACTAAAAAGGAACCTTGTCATCCAAATCTTCACTTTTATTAAAATAATCCACGTATTCACGGGAAGCAGAATACTTAACCTTAGACAAATCTAAACCCATCACGATTCTAAACCAATTAGAAGAATACCATTCATCATCTAAAATATTGTTATCTATTAATAATTTCAGAAAGGATACTTCACCCCTATTAAAATTATTCACACTTTCAAAATTATATTTTTCAATATAACTAAAGTATATTGGATAATATAGACCATAAAACTCTAATTGCAAACCGAAATCAGACAACTCTATTTTTACATCATGTTCTTTACTAATTATAATTTTACCATCTTGTATATATCCTTCTTCAGTATAATAGTCAATTAATAAAAAAAAACAATTCGTCTTTAATTAAGTCCTCCCCCTCAGTCAGCCATACTAACAATTCCCTTTCGTCTTCAAGATTCAACCTTCGATACATATCTAGAAGATTCACATATCGCTGTTCACTCTCAAAATACAGAACAAAACTTTTCAATTGCTTTAGAATATCGAGTAATTCTCTTGAATTTTCAATACCGGTAATATTTGGAAAGACATGTAAGTGTATATAATTTAATACCCATCGAATATATTCTTTTTTACTTGGGATATATCCCGGATTGGGAACAAGTTCAGTGATAATGAAATCTGGAAAAGGAAATTTTGACATTGGATTGTTTTTTTTGCAATATACAACAAGGACTATTTTATTTAAGATAACCGTAATAATCTAAGGATTTTTTAGCGCAAATATCTTACAATAATGCCTCCTCAGCTATTTTACCAAGTTGACTTCATGTTTCCTTCGAAATATTTTAAAAGTTCTAATGTATGTATCGATTTATTTATTAGATAAGTATCGCCATCTGTTTTAAGAATTACTCGTCTGTATAAATCACAGGTATTATCATAAATTAAAATAGTAAAAGAATGAATCCCCATATCACAGCCTCTGAGAGTTTCTTCAAATCCTGCATCAGTAAGATCTTAAGAATTTCAACTAAGTCAATATTAATAATAGTAGAACTTTTACTCTTCCTTATTATACAATTTAAATTTTGAAACAATGCATTTGGTGTGATTTGTCCATCAATTTCATAACCCCAAAAGACATCAGAATTATCATTATTGACAGTGGTGAAATCATTCCAATTTTTGGGCCTATTATAATGAAGTACATTCCCTAATGAATCTATAAAATAGCCATAGTGTTCTAAACCCCGCGCAAGACTATAATATTCATAATTTAAAAGGAAAGGTAAATTTTGGACCGAATAATCATTTTCACGAATAAATATTTTTAAAAATCCCTTTAACATTTTCTCAATTTAATATTGGCACCTAACAGTTCGCTTAGCCTCCCATTTTAATGGCAGCTAATTGCTATAAGTGGTGTTTGGATTATTATTACATCACAATTTCTTTTCTCAATCTCACTTAATAATAATTGTTTTGAAATACTGTCAGGTATTTTACCCAAAATAGTTCTTGCTTTTTCAAAGTCTCCAATGTTTCTATATAACTCCGCAATCAATAAGTGGTTGTTTGGCTCTATTTCATTCAATAGCTTTAGAAGCAGTTTTATATTATTTATAAAAATTTCCTTTTTTTCATTTGGAATTGATGCTTTTGAATTTTCTCCATTTGCTAATGGATGCTTTCTAATCTGGTCATTATATTTTCTCAAAATATTTAGACGGATATAGAGCAATCTATTTCTGTTTATTGACCTATAAATTATGTTACTTATTGTAATTAGTGAATATTTCTTTTCAAAATAATCTGCAGCTTCAACATAATCTTCAAATGACAATCCACCCAACATTTTTTTAAACCAATAAAATTGATTACAGTTGTCACACTTCTGCAAATCTGTTTTTTTTAAATTTGGCAATTCTTCAAATGTTTCACCATCAGACCATTCAGTTAATCCATAATATTTTACATGAAATGGCCCTGGATAGAATTTATTTTTATGTTTGCAATGAGGACATATTTTATATGAAGGATTTCCGATTTGCATACTTTAATGGGTATTAAGTTTTGGGTATTAAGTAAGACATGGGATTTTCAACACTACCCCACAATAGAATTGCAAATGTAGAATTATTTTCATCTGTTCAATAGTATTGCGTCTGACTCACGTCCGCTTTTAGAAATACTTTGTTATCATCTTTAGTATTTGGCGAGACATTTCTTTGTTTTACCTTCTAAATTAGTATATCCAAAATACAGCTTCTTTTTTTGTCCGTACTGCAACTTACAAATAGAAATACCAAAATAATAGAATATAGCATGTCGTTTTATTTTTCATCGTAAAAATTGTTTGTTTACGCATCACGTTTCCTTGCTTTGCATTGGTGGACTTTTGAAACCGCAAACTGTTTCCAAACGTCACCGTTTATTTATTGCTCAAAGGTTCTATTCTAAATGTCTACCGTAGTTAGCAGAATATTATTATTCTTCATTTAATGTTTTAAATCACTTTTATTATTTTTTCGCTGGACTAAAATTATTTTAAGGTATATTTTCCATTTTTTTTAGAGTTTTTAATTTCCAAAAATTAATAATTGTACTTGCTAACATTGCAAGAAATAAACCAGTATCAGCTGGACCAATAATAATATCGCACGTTCCATTATTAATGTACTTTTTTAAAATTAATACCCAAAAAATAAGCATTAAAACAGAACCACTTAAACATTGTAGTTCGGAATTATTAACTTCTTTTTTCCTATTTTTTTTTATCAAAAGTATAAGGCCATCAATGCTGAATATTATAAATTCAATAAAAAGAAATAAACCGGTTAAAAGTAATAGAACCTCAATATTATTATCGCTGTCCTCCCACCCCCAGCTTTCTTCTTCACATTGTTGAATTTTTGCAAAAAGTAGTAAAAGAAAAACTATTGATATAGATAGTAGACCGTAGTACATTATTCTTTTTATCATAGGACTACATTGTTAATTTACTGTTAACTCATTTATATGTCTGATAAACCGTGATCACTCAAATTAATTAATTGAAAACTCCAACCAAATGGGGATATGATCAGAAATTACGCGAGCATCTTCTAATGTTTTAAAATTTTTGTAAAAAAGAATAACGCCATAATTATTTTTTTTTACTTTTTGGCTGTAAAATATATTGTCAAATTCTGAAGAAAGATACTGGCCATTCTCACATCTTTTCTTTAAAGAAGTCTTCTGATTTACTAATATTGGATTATATCCCATTTTCTTTAAAGGGTTAAAAACGGTATGTGATTGGGGGCAGTTGAAATCACCCGCAAATATTAAATTTAAACCAGGGTATTCAGCGGGTAAAAATTTGAAATATTTGATTTCAGTTTCGGGCTGCTTGCTTTTGGTAATCGCATGGAAATTTACAACAGTAAATTGTTTGCTATTGTAATCAAAAGTGCAAAAGAAAGGCTCTCTGTCTATTTCTAAATGATATTTCTTTTCCAACCAAGCTTTGCCTATTTTCTTTACACATGCAGTTTTCCAGATAAAGGCATACCGCTCTGTTTTATAGGAGCTACTGCTCGTTGGATCACTAATAACATAATCCCATCTACTTCCTTTTCGATTAAGCTCATCAGCAAGTTTAGCAACAGTTTGCACACCACCATCACCTGCAACAACTTCTTGAATAGCAATAATATCATAACTTTTTAAGGTGTTAGCTATAAAATTAATTTCAACATCAGATTTTGATTTCCCAAAGTTTTCAATATTCCAGGAAACAAGTTTCAGTTGAGAAAAAATGGTTGCAGAAAACAAAAAACAAATTATTACCAGCCATTTTTTTATCATGATTTCCTCTTACACAATTGTGAAATACTACTTTATAATCTTATAAATTTTAAAATTTTCTTATAGCCCGGACATATAATGCTGAATTTTTTGAAGAATTACTTGCAGCACCTGTACTGAAATTTATTCCGTATGCTGTAGTCGTGGACTGCTGAGAGGAAGACCAGTAGGATCCTGAAGAGAATCCTCCAATAGATGTTCTATTACTGTACAACTTTCCAAGTTCATTATAGCTTGGTAAATACCAATCACTGTACCCTCCAGTAACTAAATCATTACATATTCTTGCGGCTATACCTGAAGTAGAGCATCCATTTACTATCGCAGTTGTGTTGTTCTGGCCAGTACCTAATGATATTGAGGTAGAAATAGATGTGCCTGAACACCCCCATGAAGCACCTGAACTTTGGTTTGAAGAAGTTGCTATAAGTCCATGAGTCTCTCCGGCAACATAACCAGAGTCACCAGATTGAAAAATATAAGCTATTATTCCCCCCTGGTAACTTTGTCCGATAGTTAAATTAGCAGTAGTAAATGTTCTAGCCGTCCCATACGTTGTACCAACACTATTGGTAGCGTAAGCCCTTACATAGTAGGTTGTTCCAGGCGACAAACCGGATAACGAACTCGAAAATGTACCAATGCCTGAACCGTCGGTGGTTCTTGAATTTGAAATTGTAGGACTCGATGTTGTACTGCTCCAACAAACGCCTCTTGAGGTAATTGCTGAACCACCATCTCCTGAAACCGAACCTCCTCCGGAAGCTGTTGTCTGAGTTACCGATGAAATGGAAGAAGTAACGACCCCTGTCGGCGGTGTAGCGTTTGATGTGGTAAATGTCCTAGCTGAACCATATGTTGTACCTACACTATTAGTAGCATAAGCCCTAACGTAGTATGTTGTTCCAGGTAACAAACCGGATAATGAACTCGAAAATGTACCAGTACCTGAACCGTCAATGGTTCTTGAATTTGAAATTGTAGGGCTTGATGTCGTGCTCCAGCAAACGCCTCTTGAGGTAATGGCGGACCCACCATCTCCGGAAATTGAACCACCTCCAGAAGCTGTTGTTGTACTTATTGATGAAATCGTAGTAGTAGTAACCCCTATTGGTACAGTGGCAGATACAGTAGTAAATGATTTAGCTAAACCATATGCTGTGCCGACACTATTGGTAGCATAAGCCCTAACATAGTAAGTTGTTCCGGGTGACAAAGAAGATAATGTACTCAAAAATGTACCAATACCAGAGCCGTCAATAGTCCTTGAATTTGAAATTGTAGGGGTTGATGTTGTACTGCTCCAGCAAACTCCCCTTGCGGTAATTGCAGCACCGCCGTCTTCGGAAATTGAACCTCCTCCGGAAGCCGATGTTTGGGTAATTGAAGTAATCGAATTTGTGATCACTCCTACTGGAATTGTCAGAGCGGCTGTAGTGAAATTTATTTCATTTCCATAGGCAGTACCTACACTATTTGTAGCATACGCCCTTACATAGTATCTGGTACTAGGAGTCAATCCTGTCATTGGACTACTAAATGTACCTATTCCTGTTCCATTTACCGTTTTTGGATTTCCAATAGTCGGATTTCCTGTTGTATTCCAACATACCCCTCGAGCTGTAATCATAGCAGCCCCATCACTTGATATTGTACCACCAGATGTAGCGGTGGTTTGCTTAATGTTTGAAACAACTGCCGTTGAGGCCACTATAGGAAGAGTTGCCGGTTTCGTTCTAAAAGTCACATCCTTACCGTAAGCAGTTCCAGCACTATTGGTAGCATAAGCTCTTGCATAATACGTAGTATTAGCATTTAAGTTTGGTAATTTACAACTGTAACTGCCCAATGAGGTAGATGAATTTGCAATTTTAAAATTGGAAATTGTAGGATTTCCGTCCGTATTCCAACAAATTCCTCTAGACTCCAGCGTCCTTCCTCCATCAGATACTATATTACCGGAAACAGTTGCAGTAATTTGTTGTATATCGCTAACTTCTAATGTCTCAACCGAGTTAGGCTTAGTTCCAAAGGGATGTTCCTCTTCACAGCTATTTAATAAAACTGCACATAGAACGAATGTTAAATATATAACAGCCTTGCTTTTCAAATAAAACTTCATACTCTCTCCTTTTTTACAATGCTTCTGTAAAATTAATATTTATATCTGTTTCTTAAATTAAATGACAAACCAAAAGTAATTTCTGGAGTATAAAATTCTTTATCAATGTCCATAAAAGACACTCCTCCGTTAATGTTTATCAGTCTGCTTATTCTAATCATTAGTCCTCCTGTTGCCGCCAAATAACCTTCTTTATCGTAGGTAGCTGTATGGGCATAATCGTCAATGTTCATAAAATTATAATACCCATATCCAACACCAAGGTTTAAATATAGCCTCTGAAATATTTTAAAATTGGGCCCTATATCAAATTCGGTTTTATTTTCTTTTACAACCCTATTGACAATGTCTTCCTCTGGAGTAAAACTACTCCTTAAAGACATGTGAAGACCCATAAATTTTCTACCACCTCTTTCGTAAAGCAAACCATAGTGTGCTATTTCACCACTTTGAATGCCTATGCTACTGAAAGAATTAAGTTTATTACTTTTTTCTGCCGATGCTGGATTTTTTTTTGTCGATGCTGACTCTACATCTGCAATAGATTCCTTCTTATTTGTTCCCGATTGATTTACATATACTTTAACTCCTTTATCCCCTGCAGTTATAGTAAACCAATCACTACGTGATAGATCACTTTCATTTCTTAAACACGAAACAATGATGTGATCATTATATTTTTGAACCTTACACCATGAAGGAACTAATGTTACAGAAAAGTTATCAGCATTTGTTGTAACTGTAATATCTCCAACACCGCCTGGAGAAGAAAAGTTTAAACTTGTTGTTGATACGTTTAAAACAATTTCCTTTCCTTGGGAAGAAGATCCTTGCTGAGTAACGTTGACCCTAATAATATTATTCCCGGATTTAACATTGAAATAGTCACTTCTTATAGAACTTTTATTATTTGCTTTACAAAGCACTACAAAATAACCACTATACTTCTCAACAGTACACCAGTCTGGCAATAATTCTATTGTATATAAATTTGAATTAATATCAATATAATCACCTCCTCCCGGTGATTTAAAAGAAAGATTAGTTTTTGAAAGTTTTAATGGTGTAGTAGTTGACGTATTTGTTATAGTAGTTGACTTATTTGCTTCAGTACTTGAAGCATTTAATTTAGTATTACATTTTTCTATTTGGCTTTTTGCATAATTGTCTTTAGGATTTGATTCCAATACTGATTGATAATTTTTCTTAGATTTTAAATAATTATGAGAAGTAAATGCCTGATCGGCAATTTTTAAATGATCGGAGCACCATTTAGCCCTTTGAATTTTCATTTCAGCAATCTGCTTATCGGTTTCACTAGCTACCTTGAATGCTTCTTTGTATTTAGTTTCAGCACAAATGTAGTCGCCATCATCAAAACATTTATCACCTGCCTGGAAAACGTTTTGACAATAAGCTATATGTGAGCATATTAAAAAGAAAATTAATGTTATATATTGCCTCATTACATTCTAGCTTTTTAGCAAATTAGAAATATCACGGTCTGGATTTGGAACCTTTACTTTTATTACTTGAGATAAAACATTTGATAAGTAAGGATATTCAGCAAAATCAAAATCATAATCAAAAATATATTGGGAAATTTCAGTTAGAATTTTGTTTAGTTTTAGCTGTTTAAATTCTTTATCCATACCTGATACCGTTTCCTTTTTATCTATAGAAACTATATCATTTAGACAAACTTTAAGTCCCTCACAGAGCGATTCATAGTTCTTTAACTTTTCCTTCAATTTACCAAGTAATTCCGATTGCTGTTTGATCTTGTTTAATTCTAATTGGATATTTGTAATTTGTTTAGAATCAAATGCTTTATCAAGCAACTCTTTACCCTCAAAATATGAGTTTAAATCGCTTAATATTGACTTCAATTCATTATTTTCTCCAATTAGACGCAAATCACGTTGTACTGATAATTTATTTGAAGACAATATCAATTCATCAAATTTTTTGTTTTTGTATGTATTAGATATTGTAGTTAATATTTCACTTTTAATTTTTCCCTTTTCATCAAGGCTTTTTTGTTCACATATTTTTCTTTCATCTAATAGCTGCTGATTTGTTTTAGAAATTTCTTTTTTCAAAATACTAATCGAGTCGCCTTTTTGTTTGATTTGAATTTCAAAGTTTTTCTTTTGTTCTTTAAACTTATCCAATTTTGACAGATTAGATTTCAAATTCTTTATTTGGCCGTCCTTTTTTATTAAAGTATCGTTTTGTATTCTATTTTTTTCTTTTTCAGTTTTTATAACTTTTTTTAAACTGTCGATTGTAATAACCTGTTTACTATACTCCTTTAAGATTTGCTGTTCCTGTGAGAAAACAGTAAAAAAGTTAAATAAAAACAATATTATAGTGATCTTTTTTTTCATGGTTTTTAGCAAAATTTAATTGTCAGTCCCGTATATGTTTATAAGCGCCCTGTCTATCATATTTTAGTTTTAACTGCAAAGCATTATATCGATTACTGTCGTAAGAATAGTGATAATAATTACAATTGTTTGCAAAATCATCTAATTCCGTTTTTAGCGGATCATAAATCATATTATTGTATTCATTAAATGTAGAAAATTTAAATTGATAGTAAAAACCCATCCATTTGCTGATTTTCACTTCCAAATACTTTAAATAAGTATCGACTAAATTTCTTTTGGTACTATCTAGTTTATTGTGTAAACGTGCACATTTATTTACATAAATATTATCGAGTTTATTTCTTTTATAGGTGTCTATCCGAGAAATTTTAATTTTTAGATCAGCAAAAGGGAACTTTGAACTTAGATTGGCATCAAGAGAAGAAAAATTATTTGATGTTTCTATAAAATTATTAATTTCATCATACTTGAGTAAAATTTGTTGAATTTTTGAAAACGATTTATCTACAGGACTTCCTTTTTCAAGAAAATTAGATTTTCTTAATTCAAGACATTCACTTCTTATAAAAGCAATATTTTCAATTTTCCATTCAGAGCTTCCAAATACATAAAATGCCTGTTTTATAAACTTATCAGCATAGACGGAATAAAGGTTTTTGGAAAAATTTTCTTTCAATTGGTCATTTTCTAGCTGTGTCTTTCCCAAACGCCCATATGGATGCTGAGGAGGGTGAGGCTTGTAGTAATCATCAATAATGAATTTAACTCCATCATATGTATCTTTACAAAATTTATTGTCGGGCAATTTGCTCAACTCCGTAATTTCCTTTTCAATTCGTTCTGTAAATTGATTTTTTGGAGCAGCTAATAAACCTCTTTTTTCAGTACTTACAGATGATTTGTAGACAAAAAGAGCTATTAAACCTACTACTACTACAGCCAAAATAATTTTTATGGACTTCATTTTTTTATCTTATTGTTTAATTCATCTAATGTTTCACATTTTGCTTTACCAGGGGCATCGCTGAAATTTTGAAATGAATTATCGTCTTCACAGATTTTACTTAAGATTTTTTCTAATTCGCTATTTTTTAAAGTATCGTCTTTTCTGACTTTTTTCAATAATGCCACAAAATCACTTTTCGAATTTTTATTTTTCACTTTTTCCCAAAAATCTAAATACAGGTGAAAACTTGATTTAAATTCTGGATAGATTTTGCCGTATTCTTCTAATTTATTTTTTGTTATACTACCACCTTTCAATTCTTTTTTGATTTCTTTAGTTTTAACTGATTCTTGATTTTGAGGAAGCGTCTTAGCTGGTTTTTCTATTAGCTTACTATTAATATTATTAGATTCTTTTGACAACTTCGGTCCCTCTAGTTTTTTTGTCTCTTTCATTTCCTTTGATGTTTTTCTATTTTGTTCCTCCATCTTTTTTTCCGGTGATTCTTTCGGTGATTCTTTTTGGAGTTTAGCGCTAATTTCAGTTAATGTTAAATTAGATATATCACCTAATTGAATTTTAACTTCGCCATATTTATTGCTGTCAATCTTTTCGATAGCGGATTTGAATTCTTCCTGGCGAGAAAAATAAGGTAGCTTTTTCAATTTTGCGAAATCCTTATCATTAATCAATTTCCTTTTGGTTATTGTATTGTCAAGATTTTGCATAGCGTTATTCCATTCTTTGTAGTCAGCAGAATCAATTTGTTTTTCCCCAATACCCAAAAGACCAAGAATACCACCGCCTTTTTCTTCTATTTTAGGTACTTGATTTTCTAAACTTGTCTTATAAACTTGTAGTTTATTAAGTAAGAGAGAATCCCCTGTGGTATAATTTTGAATCTCCTGTAAATTTATTGAAACTTCCTTTTTACTTGGTTTCAAGTATGAAATTAACAACCAAATACCTAGGCCTAAAACTATTGTCCCAACTGATAGTCCCGCAATAAGTTTTGGATTACGGAAAATAGATTCTTTCTTTTTGTATTGAGCAATCAGTATTTCATTTTGAAGTATAAAATGAGAAAATGCATACCCTTCATTTGGAATAATACAGTCCTTAACATCAGAGCCATCGTCACTATTAGATGAATAGTTATAATTATTTTTTAACGTCCCATATTTACCTGCGCTGACATTGTAAGGTGATAACAGTTTTCCGTCGAGGATTGTTTTCTTTTTAAGAGTTGTTTCAATACGCTTTTGTTTGTATGGCAGAAAATCTTTAATATCTTTATCTTCATAACCATTTCTGCGAATTGTAATAGTATAACTATCAATTATTTGGTCATCAACAAATTCTAATTGATTGGTCTTATGGAAACCATTCTTAAGTTTTGTCGAAATCTCAAAATCGTCAAGATTAACCCCTGTATTTTCATCTGTAACAATTATAGTCACGATAAGACGCTCCTCCAAAATTAAATCAACGTTCCCTATTTGGTTTATAGGTATAATCTCAATTTTAGCTAAAGAATCATCTTTTTTTACAGAAATATTCCATTGTTTTATTAGTTCTTCGCCTTTAAAAGTATATTCATATTGGTACCCGCTTATTTTTTCCCAAGGTTGCATCCCAATTTGAATTTCTGCATCAGTTTTAAAGTTTCCTTTTCGGTCTTTAATTACGAAAGAATTTTTTTTGGTTTTTGGTGTACGTATATTAAAAGCATCATATTCTACATTAATTTGATTTCCTTTTATTATTTTTAAATACTGAGAAATTTCAGGATCAAACAATGTTCCTTTTGATTCTATTGGTTCAAAACATTGTTCATCTTTTGAATATCTGATTTCTATCGGCCATTTTGCTCTAATACAGTTGTTATTCTTTCCATCTGAACGTGGTTTACCATTGGCAATGATTGTCACTCCTTTGCTCCTGTTATAATTATTCAGGAAGTAGTATCCATTTTCCAAATCAATTTTTCCTGTCAAATTTTCACCAGAATTTCTCAAAGCATTGAGCGGATTTTCTGATTTACCATTTAAATCACTGCTTATGAAAAGAATTTGTCGATAAGGTGCATATTCTTCCTGAAAAGGATTGTCGAAATATTTCTGGAGCTCCGAATCAGAAGTATAATAAATAAAAGCTTCATCCACGTTACCAGACTGCAAATTTTCAAAATCATTACTAGAAACATCACGAAGTTTAGAATCATAGCTATTCGCTAATGAGGTAAATAACAACCAGTCTTCCTGCTTGTTGTTAAGGTAATAATCAGGACAATAATTTTGACAATATGTTTTTACAAGTTCATCTAACAATAGTTTCATATCAACACCCGAAACTTGTTTTCCGTTTGGGATATAGATAGAAAAACCAACATTTCCTAAACCGCCACGTTGTTCATCGTGAACAATAATATGTTTTGTAAAAATACACCCACCACTTGCAAATGCGATTGAATAGATATATTTTCCGAGGACATTCCTATCCAGATTACTAATGCGTATAATGTCTCCTGCAAACTGAAAAAACTCGGTTGGTGTAGGTTTTGGGTACAAGACATTGTATCCATCTTTTCTTGCTTGAACAAATAACTTCATATCTGTTTACTTATTAAATATATCTAAAAGACTTTTCTTACTTGGAGCTATTCTTTCCATTAGGATTTCGACAATTGTCCCTGCTGAACTACCATCGAAATCACATATTTGTTGAAAATAAACTTTACCCAATGAAAATGGTTCAACGGTTAATTTACCTCCATTAATACTATATTTTTTACAATTATCTTTCAGGGTATTAATGAAAGCACTATAGTTTTTCTCATTCAAATGCTTTTTGGCGTACTCCACTCTTTTAGCGACAGGAATATTATTGCCTTGCTCATCGGTTAATAAATCACTTTTTGTAAGAACAACAAAAATTGCATCGGTTGTTTTCCCAAAAACTTGATTATTTTTAAAATAAGTAGAGGCTGCAGCTAAATAATCACTTTGTTTAAGTCCACTGCCATCAGGTTTATTTTCTCTATCATAATCGATAAAGAAAAAGTGGATTTTTCGATTAGTACTACTTAAAAAACTATTCAATGAATTAAATGTGTTTTCATGATCACGAGTAGGTAAGCCATGTCCCGAATTTTTAAGGAAAAAACATTTGAATATTTCACCACTAAGTTCAATTAGCGAAACTGAACGACTGTTTTTCTCGTTTGGTTTTTTTACCGTGAAGGGCAAATATTGCGTAGTATCAAGAGGACTTGGCGCAGGAAGGAAATCATTAGCAACACCATCATCACTAAAAATATTTTTAAGTTGATTGGCGTACAGATAACCAGGTCCTGTTGCAATATTCAAATAACCTTTCTGTTCAGCTACCTGTAGAATAGCTCCAAGAGCGCACGTCTTCCCCGAACCGGTTCCACCCCAAAAATATACTTCAGTGTAATCGGGAGGAATCGATGAAGGAGTTAATCCAATCGTAAGTTCTGGGGTTTGAATGTTGCCCAAACTATCAATAGCAGATTGAGGAATTCCACTGTTTATCAGGTCAGATTCTGTGAAAGTTCCACTTTGTAAATACTCGAGAATTTTAGATGGAGCATAGAAATTTGGGTTTCCTTGGATATTATTTAAAATTTTTTGTTTTTCCGCTTGAGCATTTGCCCTTTGTTGCACTAAAGTATCAATCTTTTGTTTTGCTTCCAAAACATGTTTACCTGCGGGAAAATTTGTGATATAGTCAGAAAGCTTACTTTCATTGCCATAGCGTGCTATTTCCCACGCAGCATCATCATCCTCGTCTATTGAGGTTTGCAGAGCTACTATTGCTTTACGCTTGCTCGAGTCTAAATTGCCTGTCTGTTTTAATTCATCAAGTGTAGTTATTCCCTGTTTTATAAATCCAAAAAGTTGGTCTGCTGTAAAATCCTCTATATGTTGTAAAATATTATTTTTATCCATGGTATCTACTTTTTAAAGTCTAACTTAAAGTTCGTTATCTGCTGCACTTTTCCCAAGTCCAAAAAGACCTAGAATGTCCCCAGATTTACCCCCTTTACGCTTTGTGACTATCCAAGGCAACAGCATCAGGAAGTATGCTATGATTGCCAATCCAATAGAAAGAGGTGTGGGTTTATCAGGAGTTGTAAAGTGTGTTTTCACATCGTTGAACGAAAGAATGTAATCAAAATCATTGGCATTCTCTCCTTTTTCTCTTATCCTGGAAAGCCTGACAAGTTCAGTTTTCCAATCTTTTGAGTTTTGTTCTACATTTTTTATTACATCCGCTATACCTATGGCCTTCCACTCATTAACAATTCTCCTCGAATCTGCTAACCAGGTTGAATCCGCTGTTTTCTTTTTACCGTAGTTAGACGGGAACAAATCGGCGTGTAGAGTAAACATTTTGCTATCAATTTGTTTATTATCAGAACCTCCACTGCTTTTGAAATCATAATCGGAATATACTCCGGGACTTACATGTTTAGCCATCACGACACTCCGTAGTTTGCCTATATATATAGTTTCCCTTTTTTGTGCATAAAGTTCATATTCGGGATACATATCTGCTGCTTGCTGAATACTTGCGGTAAGCTTACTCTGGATTACTTGCTTCTGGTCCGAAACCACAAAATAGTGAGAAAAAGGCGAATAGGTAAAGTAAGCTGTTAAGATAGAAAACAAAACCAGTAAAATCATTTCCCAAATGAAACAGGTTTTGAAATTACTACTCGTACGTTTTAATAACTTCGCACCAAGCGCAGTTCCACTTAAAAGCAAGAAAATAATTGTCGATAAAAGAATGCTTTGTTCTGTATTGCCCAGTGTATAAAAGTTGGTACCGAGAAAACACACGAAACTAAATGCAAGAGCTGTCAACAATGCAATCACGTCGGCCAATGAAAATTTTGATTGTGTCATATATATATTTATTTCTGTTTTCGTTATTATCTATGATTTCCAATATCTTTTAATTCCCTGTCAATTCTGTCTAATTCCTGTTGTAAACGATCACGTTTTTGCAAAAGGGTATTTCTTCTGTCACTGCCAGGACTATTTGGACTATTACGAGTAGCATTGGGAGGATTTCGAGTATTGCTTTCACCCCCTATTGTAAAAGTGCATATATGTAAAGCATTGTCTTCTTTCCTTATCAGTCCTTTATAATTTTCTGATTTTCCACCATATTTTACATCAATAGTGTATGGTGTTTCGTTTATGTTCGGTTCTTGCTTTTTATAATACTGAAGATAAACATTATAAGTGCCGTTTGGAGCTCCACCAGTAGGCCAATATATATTTTCAATAGGTTTTTTACTGTCGGGGTACTCTACATTCATATCTATTTCAAGTTGTCCACCACTTGGAATGCTTTTATTTTTGAACCAGACCGTTTCTCCTTTCGGGTCAGTACAATACAGATCCAAATCATTGTAATTATTCCAATTTAATTGTATTTGCACATCGCCGGTTGAAGGTGTTGGTGTACAGTCAAATTCTTCGCCGGACTTAACTTTTTGCAAAGCCTTATCCAACTGGATAAACTTGCCTATATTTCCTTGAGTAGATAATCCTGTACTTTGTAAAATACAAATAATCTGCTTGGTTGTAAGCGAGTTTTTAAGACTTTTCATCAGAGCAACAGCACCGGAAACAATGGGAGCGGACATACTTGTGCCATCCATTGTCTCATAATTATCAGCTCCAACTGTACTATATATGCCAACACCGGGAGCGGAAATCTTAGAATAAGAGCCATAATTACTGAAATTGGCTTTAGCTAAGTTTTGGCTGTTCTTATCTATTGCAGAAACGGTAATGAATAGTTCAGGACGTTGCAGGGCTTCTATACCTGCCAATACATTATCATTTCCCGCGGCTAGCACAATTGTGGAATTATGACCTGCTGCTATCCTCATTATTTCTCGCCATAATCGTTCTTCTTCTTTGAAATGATTTTGTATTAAATCCCTCTGCTCACTTTCTGAAATTTGCGAAAGACCGCTAAATTGACCTCCTAATGAAACATTTATTACATCGGCTCCTTGATATAAGGCGTACAATACACCATCCAATACTGAAGTTGTTGTCATCATGCCTTTTTCATCAGCAACCTGAATAGGCATAAATTTACAGTTGGGTGCAATTCCACAAATACCTTGTTCGTTATTGCCAATAGCCAAAGCAGTTCCCGCAACATGCGTTCCATGATCAATCTGCTGTGGGAAAATCTCATCTGAATGTGTCCACACATTATAAGGTTGCACAACTTTACTTCTTAATTCCGGGTGTTGCAGATTAAAACCATTATCTACTATAGCAATAGTGATTTTATCTGAACCACGAGTAATATCCCATGCTTGGGGTGCTTTGATTTTATGGAGATACCAATTTTTATTGTTGTCTTTTACAGCAGGATCGTTTGGAGTATATTTTCCTTCGAACAAAGTTTCGTCAAAGACAAAAAGTTTGTAATCAGGTTTAAATTTATCTGGAATTTCCTGTTTTAACTGCTCCCGCTTATCAGATGGGATTTCGATTTGCAATCGTTTTACTACATTGTCGTAATAAACCACCTTATAGCGCTCATCAGGATATTTTACTTTAAAATCTTTGGCAAAATCCATAATAGATTTGTCCTCATTTTCCATCAGGATATTAAGACGGTTTCCAATAATCGTTGGATTTCCCGGGATTATCTCTGGATCATCTTCTATTGGAGGTAATACCCCCTGTTGTGGTGGCAATATATCTTCATAACCTGGAGGAGTCGGCACAGGTTTGTATGGATCGTGTGGGTCATAGATTCCGCCGTCATTACCAACACGAGAATCATCTTTTAACCAAGTAGAATCATTATTATTAAGTGCAGCACCTCCCCGCAAGTTGTGTCCGTTACAACTACGAAATAACCAAAAAAACAACAATAGCAAAAGAAGAATTAATAGCAACCATAGCAACCATTTTAAACATCCGCTACCGGTAAACAACATTTTAAGCCAATTCCAAAAACGTAGATACCAAGGTAATATTGGTGCTGGTAATGGAGAAACAACTTCCTTTGGTCTGTATTGTGCGTTAAATTCTTTGTTTCCGGTAACTTGATAACTCTTCGGATCTTCGTTCCAGCCAACAAATTCGTAGCCCTCTTTTGGTTCAACCACCGGAATATCATCATCCGAAAGCTGAGAATTTATTTCTTTATGAATAGACGAATCGCCGTTCAAAAATCCGTTTTCGCCTGCATTGTAACTTACAATAAAAGATGTGATCGGCGTTTCTTCACGACCTGATGGTGTTTCTTCCGGAGGAGTTTCCGACTTTGTTTTTTTTATAGGTGGCAGCGTTTTACGGATTTCACTAATATCTTCTCGCACATTATCACGCAATGACATTCCCCAAACTCCCAAAATAACTTTGTCATCATAACAATACACAAAACGGTCATCAACATATTTTACCGAAACAGTCAAAAAATCTGCTTCAGTGGTTTTTCCAGAATTATTGAGTTCGTCGATTTTACCTCTATAATGCGACAGCGTTTCGGCTTTTATATTTTGATATTTTTCCGCCTCTTCGCCATGTAAATCGGATAAAATCCGAACACTTTCCATTGGTGGGCCAAAAAAAGTAATTACATCGTCTTCTTTTACCGGATAAGCTATAAAATCCTGATATTTAGTGTCTATTTTATTAATTATAATTGTTTGCAATGCACTGTAACGATCGAAAATGGTTTTTTCGCTGATAATTTGTATCGCCTTAAAATACTTCAATTCTGTAGTACATAATGGCTTCTTTCCTTTTACTATTGGCATAGTTATCAGTTTTTTACAGTTTTACAGTTTTGCATTCATCAATTATTCTCCCTAATTGTTCATTTGCTGCCACATCATAATTCGGAATATCGCAAACTGAGACAAAACCAACTTTTAATCGGTTGTACCATGATAAATAATTGCGATAATTAGGCAACGATTTCATTTCTCCGGGTTGGGATTGAATAATGACAGTATGATTTTCGATACTTGTAAATAAATCAGCTACAGATTTTTCTGTCGAATTGATATGTTGGTCTAATATTAATCCTAAACTATTTTTCTCATTTGCTTGACGCAAATCACTAATTTCCGACTCGTCAAAATATTCAAAGCCAATTGTATTTATACATTTATTCAAGATTTCAGCGCTAATATCGGCAACGATTTCGTAAGGCAAGTCCGTTTTGTTATGTCCATCAACATAACGGCGAATTTTTTCAGCAATTCGTTTTGCTATACCCAACTTTTTAAACAATTTTTGAAACATATCGTTAATTTCCTGCAAAGCAGTTGAGCCGTCTTGTGCCAAAATTTGCTGAATAGTATGTTTGTCTGTCAGAGTAATGTATACATACCAATATTCAAGTAACGCATCTGCCAGCTGTTGTGCATTGTTTTTTATTAACCCAGAATTGCCGTTTATGAGTTCATCCAAATCAATTTTCTTTGACTCAAGTTCGACACGGAATTGCTGTTTTTGTTCCTCTGTTGTTTTTTCATAGTGTATGCATAAACGATCAAAATAAAGCTCAACTGTATCTCCATCAATGACTGGTACTTGCATTCTATAAGTACTATAAATATCCATATTGATTACATCACGATGTTCAATGTCGTCAATTTTTTTTCGATAAAGCTCAAGTACATCGCTTTCATTGAGCATAAGCTCTTTCATTAGTTGACCGTATAGTTTAATACCATCGGCACTAAAAGCAACATCAAGCTTATGTTGAATATCACCAGCGGTAGCTTTTGCTTTTTGAAGTTCCTTGTCCTTATCGTTGCTCTGAAAATGCTTGACTAATTCTGCAAGAATAATTTGTGAAATTTCGTTGAGTTCGCTAAGTATTTTCTCGCGTCTGGCGTTGTTTATATTGTTCCCGGCAATGGTCAGTTTGTTAATTATCAACTTTGTGCCGTCTTTGTTTATACTTGCCGCTTCATCCCACGATTCGACAGGATTAGCAAAATGGCATTTGACAAAATCGTAGTCTATAAAGGATTGGCGAAGTTTTAAACGAAAATCAGGAAAATTTTCCGGAAAAATTTCTTCCTCTTCACGCTTCTTTGCATTAAATCCCTTAAAAAGATTGCTTGGAGTTTCAGATTTTTCAAAATCGCGTAATAGGAAAATATTTTGAAAATATGGTTGCGAATTAGTCCAATTGTCAAACCACGAATATGTTTGTTTCTCAAAATATTCTTTTTCCATTGTAGTCGTAAAACGTTGCAACCATCTGTAATTTAGGGAAGAATTATCCCGTCCGTCTCGTAGAGGGTCGTATTGTAAATTGACATTGAAGAAAGTGCCGATAACAAACAATGGCGAAATTTTTGATTTATCAATAAATTGTTCTCTTTTAGCTGGTGATTCACCCACTACTTTATTGATCCAGTTATTCAATAGCCTAGGCATTATTCGTTGGGCTGTTTGTTCGTGCTTTGCACAGAAAATCAAAATGTTTATTTTCTCAGCATCAGAATATTTATTGAATAAATAAGCCACTTTTCCGCGTAATAACAAATCTGGGATTGTATTGTTTTCTATTGCATCTAACGGTTTTTCCATGCGCGACCTTGCGCCTGGGAAATCCAGCAAATCGGTTTCTTTCAAAAAAGGTTTACTTTGGAGCAATGTTTCCGATTGTCCAAAAACCAATTCAGCAGACAAAGCGCACAAATACGATTTAGCAAATTCAATTTCTTGATTTTTCCCAGGCAAAAATGCTTTCGTATTGGCTGTATAATTTGGCTCAATTCTGTCAGGCTCTGTATAGATTTCTCTCAAACGCTTAACATCGAGCAAAGTTCCGAATTTGTATAACACTGCTGCCAAAGGCAGGTAAACAACGTTTGCGAAATTCAATTTTTCGTACTCCGAAATTAACGTAGCAAACAATGTTGTGAAAATCTCGTTTTTGTTCCACAAAAGAGAAAAAATATCTTTCCATTGGTCAGGTCTTGCTTTTGTAATCAGCAAAGAAATTTCATCAAAAAACTTTGAATCAATTACCTTGTCAGCTTTTTGAAAATATTCTTCAAAATAATCCTGTATATCAAGCACATCGTCTTCGCCAAATACATTTTGTTGAGTTTGGCAATCTTTCAATCTGTCTTTTAACTGATAAACTTCGGCATTGATTTCATCGCTCGACAAAAAATGAATATTTTGGGAAGCTTTCAGATTTATGTCATTATAAAAACTGTCGCACAAAACAAGCACAATGTCAGCAGGTGACAACAAAACGGCTTTTATCGGATATCTCTCATTTATTGCTTTGTAATTGACTGAGAACCGAGATACCAAACTTGTGGATTCAGACCCTCCTCCCGGAGGATTTATTGCTTCGATAAAATTATGTACAATATTGTTTTCGTCGGTAATACTGAACGGCTTACCTTCTTCCGACAATAAACTGCTGATAAGATATGATTTGCCGACCTGACTTTCGCCATACATAGCCGCTGCAGGGTTGCCTCCCAAAGCGAACTTCTTTTTGTTCAATTTACGACGGCAATCAACCATATTGCGGTAAGCATCTTTTGCTTTATTTCCGTCCAACGATGTTTTTATCCAGATGTTGGCTTTTTCTATTATTTCAAGTTGATTCTGTATATTATTTTCCATTATTAAGCTTTTCTTAATTTTGTGAATTATTGATATTCAGATTGAAAATACCCGAATCAAGCCAAAAATTTTCCACTTCGCTCATACTTTGCACTTGTAGACTGATAAAGTTTTTGTTCAATGAATTTCCTTCTTTATCAGTAATTTCTTCGAGTCGAAGGGTTTCAGCATCTTCGTTAAAATTGCGTTCAATAGTGATAGTTAGCGGCATCTTCTGACGGATCTTCTGTTTCTCATCGGCTATTTCTTGTTGTACTTCTGCTTCAGTTACATCATCGTCAAGTCGCCCACGCACACGGTCTTCTATTTTGTAATCATTGAAATTAAGCGTGTAAAATGGTCGAGAAGGATATGCAGGAATATTCAACTGCCGAACACCAATACGGAGTGGCAAAGAAGTCACTTGTAACGTTGCGTGATTATTATCAGGCGTAATTATTGTATCGAGATACTCTAATGAGTCTTCATTTAATTTACCGAAATAGAAAGTAGTTGGCAAAAGTTTCTTTTTAAGTTCCGAAAGATTTAATGAGAAACCGTTTAGTCCTCCGTTTTCGGCAATTTGGCCAATCATGGCGCCTGTTGTAATGATTGATTTTGGGTTGATAAATTTGCCATTTCCATCAATAAATTTGTAACGTTTATCTTCGGGATACCAACGCCCGACACGATAGTCATTCATCGTTTTCAAACGATTTGGTGAAATAGCATAATACTTCAAAAATAAATCAGTAAGCGATTTAAGTGAAGTTGGGCGTCCTGAAAGCAGTACAATATCGCAAGCATAGTACGACAACAGTGAAGATATTTTGCCAATCAGTGTGTCAAAGGTTTGTTCAATAATATATGAAACAACTTTTTTGTCATATTGCCACTGCAAGGACTGTAATTCAAAACCAAAATGAGAATTGAAATAATTGAGAACAGTTGGAGTTGGTGGATTATTGCTAAAAATATCGCTATACGACAAAATCTGACTTTCGACATTGTCTTGTTTCAACAATTCGAGAAAATATGAAGCTACAGGAACTGAAACCTGCAAATTAAAATCGCTACGTAACTGACGATTCCGGAACGAAACGCCGTTGTCCGTACCCAAAAATGGCTGCAATATTTCAACAGGATTTTTGCCCAATGCTTTCAGTTTCTTTTCAATCGGCGAATGTTTTCCTTCTATAACAACTTGCTGTACAAGTCGTTTGAGTAAATCATCGCCCGCCAAATAAAAACTTTCCCAAAACAGTGGTACGGGAGTTAATGTGCATTGAGCCTCATCATGGTATTTGTAGGCCGCAATCATTACATCAGTTGTTCCTGCTCCAATGTCCACCGAACCGATTGTGAGCGATTTTTTGTTGTAGTCTTCCAAATCGCTACGCAGTTTCCCGTAAAAATCAAAATATTCCTTCACATTTTTCTGATAGCGCTCTTTTATTTCAGCATAAAGGAAAACAAATTGTGCAGAAGTAGCTTCATCATAAATCCATTCGGTACGGTCTTCTCTAGCAGAGAGTTTTTTAGCCGACGGAATTACCTGAATTTGTTTACGCGCCTCATTTTCATCAACTTGTTCGTAATAAATATCTTCAAAAAAACGGTCGAGCATAATGGCAGCATCTTCAGCACATCTGCGTAAGGCAATCTGTTCAATATGTGACATCGCCGTAGGACAAGTAACAATAATCCGTTTAATTTTTCGTGGCATCGATTCGTTGCCCCAATGGTTACGTTGTTCGTAACTGTTGATTTGCATTTTTGCCTGTGCCAGAATTTCTAGGAATGCAAATGTCATCAATGCTTTACGTGAATAATGTGTCAAAATTCCACCGCTACCTTCAGTATTCAAAGAACCATCACTATTTAACTGTTCTGAAATTCCTTCAATATAAATCGATTTGGCAGTTTCACCTTCCAATTGTACAAATTCCCATTCTTGCTTTTGTGGCTTAACATCCCACAAAAAACGTTTCGGACTTGAAAACGTGCTTGTCTTTTCGACTCCGGTATTCTGATTTGTTGCCTTATGTATCAATCGATTTGCCTCATTTCCCAAACGAACCATAGATGGATAAACAAATTGACGGCTGTTATCAATACCGAATTTTCCACCAAAGTCGGCTTCGCGGAAAGCCAAACGCATATCGAAAGAATCACGGTATTTATTGAGTTCGCCATTTGCTACAAGCATAGTAAAATCCTGCAATTCTAGCGGGCTTGATTTTGTAAAATCGCTATTATCAAACAACACGGCACAAGTACGGGAGTTGCCAATATCTACTACCAAATCTACATTTCCATAAACTGCATTTTGATTGGAATGCAATGTGATTTTTGGCACAAGAGCTTCGTTGTTTTCTTTTTTCAACTGCTGAATGTACCTGATAATGAAAATGTATTGAGCCAAATAATCCATTTTGGGTTTTTGCAACCCCCTCAAATCACCGATACTATTAAACTCACTGCCGTGAAATTTTTTAAGCACATATCTATCAACCCAATCACAGTTAAATGCTTCCGAACAATAACCCACCAACTTGGATTCGTTATTACAAAGTGCATAATCCTTTTGTCTGTCAGCTGCATTTGTAAAAATCGGCGTTTCTTGCAAATCCTCATCTTCAAAACCTTCTTCCTTAAATACAGTTCTTGTATCGAAAGCTAAAAAAAGATTGTATTTCCTTGTTCTACCGTTTGTTTCAACCGGAATAAGTTTGAAACGGCACCAATTTGTGGGCCCAAATTCAGACTGCCTGCCCTTTAAAAGGAAAAATGGCATTGGAAACCAAGTATTTTCAAATTTGTCCCAACTTATGCGACTAATTGATTCTTGAAAACAGCCCGAATCTACTGGCTCATCTGTATCAATCGGAATGATATGACTTGCATCAAATTCATCATCTGCTTGAATTGTTTCCCAAGATTCAGTTACTTTATATTCGTTTCGCAAAGTAGCATAACCGAGTTCGATTAATTTATGTTTTTTCACCCACACTTCTTCTTCCGAAAAGAGATGAGCTATTTCTAATTTTAATTGATTATCTTCAATATCGAACCATTCATGAAAGTACATCTTGAAATTATCATTTAGGTTAATTTCTAATGGGAATGTAAAATATTGAATTCCTGTATTTGCGATCAGATTCATAATTTTTATTTTAAGGCAAAGTAAATATGTAATCCACTAATTAAAATATACGCTTTTGAGCGGCTTTTCAAATCTCATTATAATGTACGCAAAAAAAATTAACAAATGCATTTTTTTTGCATAGCAGCTTTTTAGGTATTACATTTTATTTTTGTTGTTTTTCAAAAAAAAGGCATTTAATTAATGACTTCCGTGCACTCTCTGCCTTTTCGATAGTTCATAATATCCTTCGAAATTTTGGCAAGAGTAAGATTGACTGAAAATCCAATTTGGTAAACGATGAATTAAGAAGATGGGGGCTATTCTTCGTACAAAAAATATCATTTACCATATTTTGTGGTAATTTAGTAAAAAAAACAAACGTGAAAATATCTAAAGGACTTAAAAAAATGCGCGTTTTTTTTAAAAACGATTTAACATTTTGTTAAACTATTGAATTGATGCTATTTACAATTTAATTACTTACTAAATATTTCGCTAAAATTATTTTTAGTTTTTTGAAATTTCACCATCGTTAATCTATAAGGATTTGGAAATATGAGATCCCTAAGCTGAACCTCAATACTTCTTTAATTCTTAACTAAATATATTTCATCGTTATACTCTGTACTCAACAAAATCACACTGATATATTCCTGACAGAAAAAATTTCAGTTAATCCAAAAAATTCCTTTTCCCCCCTCCAAAAAAATTATTGGCACAGTTTTAATCCAAAAACACGTATGCAGGCAACTTGCGCCAATAATTTTTTCTCCCAAGCTGTGTTACATAATGCAGTCTTATAGTTCATGTCAGACCTGGTTATTGTTTTTTTGGAAAGCCAAGAACTATAAGATGTCATTATGTAAAACAGCCCCTCGGCCATTGCGCGCGAGCCCTCACTCAACGCCAACATTTTGGCAGCTTTCCATCACACCACCCAGCCGCCAAAATACCGGCATTTCGCGAGGCCCTTTACACGCCCTTCATTTCAGCTTGAATTTACTGTTATTCTCTTTTAAAAAACCTTTTAGTTCCATTGTCTTTTAAGTAGTTTGTGTTTAAATCGGTAGTAGTTGCATTGCCTTTGTAAGTGCTGCAGTATTTACATAACGCTATCCGCTGTAAACTGTGACTGCGCCAATTCACTCAAGTATTCAGCACCCACAAAGCCAAGATGGCCCGCAAGAGTATTGTTGTTTTCATTTGTCAGGAGCATCTTCTTAATTGCTTCCCCGCCGTCTTAATGCCACAGCATTTCATAACGCAAACCACTTATCCACTTCTCACTCGCCAAGGTATTAAGCCGGCACAAAAGCAATCACAAGTATTGCAATCACAAATAAAAAAACAATACCCTTGCTCCCGCTACTGCCACCGCACTACGTAGTATTTGCATTGTTTTTTGAAGATGCCATCCATTTTCAGAACACAAACTCTACTGAATACTGCTAACTCTTCACTGCACACTGTCTTGGCATCCCCAAAAATCAAACCTAAGAAAGCGTTTTAAATTTCCGTACTGTTTGAAACAACCTCTACTTTAAGCTGAAAGTATTTCCACTTCAAACATTCCGAAAATTCAAAACCCTTTCAACACGACCACTACATCAATCACCTTTTTTGATTTCGGATTTCAAAATCATGATCAATTTTCTAAAAACAAAAAACAGAAAAAAAGAAGGCAAATTTATTTTTCCGGGTTATCAGAAAAACCGATTCAAGCCCTACGGGTTTTTCAAAAAATCTCCACCCGTTCGGGTAGTATTTTTAGAAAAAAACCGGTTTTACTGAAACCCTACAAAGGGCGGGTGGCTTTCTTTTTTTCCGTTTTTTCTTTTGAAAATTGGCGCGCAGCGTCAGCGGAGCTTAACCTTTAACACATGAAAGCCATGACAAATTACATCGTGAAAACACACAAACCCGGAACGGTTTACGCAAAACCGCATTTTTTCGTACTAAACAAAGGCCTAAACAGCGGAAAACCGCAAAAAACACCTTATGTGAATTGTTTTGTCATCCAATTTTCCACTTCAGAAGATTGCGAGAACTTTTATTGGATCTCACAAAGCCTCTGGCTGTCCAAATTCTGGCACCAGTTCTTAAAAGGCTCGGTTATTCCTTTTGTTACTTTGGATGAATTCAAAAAAGAGTTTAATAGCAAATCTCGCGAACTGATGGAGGATTTCGAAGCACATCAAAAGGCGGTAAAGGCCTTACGTCTATTGCATAAACAGGAACAACAGTTTCATGCAAATATTAATCTCATAAATGACCTAAAAAGAACCATATTGCAACGCTATTGCAGAAAATAAAAAAAGCCTGGTCCTACGACTAGGCTTTCTTAAATCCGGAAAAGGTTACCAATCAAAACCGGATGTTTACTGAGTACATCGAAGTACTATTTATTTTTGGACTTTGTGAACTTCTTCAAAACCATCGAAACCGAAAAACTGACAAACGCTCCGACTACCGCTAAGATAATGGTTTTTATAACATCTTCGGAGGTGATGCTCGGCATGATGCTTAAAAAAGTTCCGGCAGCAGTTCCAACCGGAATGGAATTATTTGATTCCATCACGGGGCAGGTTTTTATTTTCCTTCTGCAGACGTTTTACCAATTCTTTTTCTAGTTTGACATCTTCATCTACTGTAACCTGGCTAACGGCAGATAAAA
This sequence comes from Flavobacterium enshiense DK69, assembly GCF_000498495.1. GTDB lineage: Bacteria > Bacteroidota > Bacteroidia > Flavobacteriales > Flavobacteriaceae > Flavobacterium > Flavobacterium enshiense. The sequence goes on from NZ_AVCS01000013.1 coordinate 74,930, forward strand.
CACCTCCGGCGACTGCTGCATAACCGGCCACCGTTACCACCACAGCCGGCAAAGTTGCCGGAGCAGCCACAATACTGCCGCTAACGGCCAACAAGGCCAGTCCAATGGTTCTCAAAACTCTGAAAAACTTCGGTGTGGGCGCTTTTGCCCTTTCTACTACATTCATAATACACCATTTTAAGATTAGACTATACTACAATCCACTCACGGAAACCAATGCCAATGGGTTATATGCTCCATTTTTCAACGGATACATTTGTCCGTTCACTTGCTGGTAAAACTCAATACCTAGAGTCAAAAACAACGGATGAACACTGTTTGGTGTTACCATATTGGTTTGGCTAATTGCAGCCGTTGGAGTGACATCCCACGGCAAGATTGCCGTTTCCGAATGCGCTTCCATAAAGCTTTCCGCTTCAAAATCAATTTCAGCACCGGCCGAAATGATTTTGTAATGCGTGGTTCCGGTTGGAGCGGCAATCATATTCGATGGAATGAACGAAGCCAAATCGATTTTAATTTCACCAGTCACTCTGTCGATAGTGGCCACAAACGGAGCAAACAAACTCGTACCAAGCTTCCCTCTGATGTTAAACTCAAAACCGGTAAGCAATTCCGCCTCACCATCAATCACGTTTCGTAAACCACGTACACTGGTAGTGTCAGCCTGGATAACTTTTACCATTTGTTGCGTTAATCGGCTTACCATTCTGCCATCTGCAGAATTCAAAAGTAAGCCTCTCAATGCCGTTCTCAATACTTTACCGGCCTTCCCTGCCCTACCAAATTCCGAACCGTTTTCACGCGTTCTCTGAAATGCAGGATCACTCGCAATTCTGCTCGCATCGATACCGCCTTTTTCACGAGCCAAATGCCCGTCCTGTGTTTTATAAAAAGTAATATCTCCGATAGTACCTTTCAACTTGATTATGCCTCTTTGCCTTGCCATAACTTAAAAAATTAAATTGAAATTCGTTTTCAAACACTTACAATCATCATTCTGTTGCAACACTTTTCGATTGTTCGAATACAAATTTTAGTATTAAAGTAATCAGTTAGATAAGACTGCAGTTCAATATGTCTTATAATGATATAAATGACCGATATAGTCATAAATGACCTACTCTTTTTTAAGTTTTAACGACATGCATTTTATATGTATTCGCATATAAATATATCTTATTCAATAAAACTATATGCTTTTACATATAATTTACTATATTTGTTTAAAATCAATGCAAAAGCATATAATCATGGCATCGCCAACAATAAAGTTGAAATCCTTAAAATGGCGATTACATAGGTTCAATAAAAAACAATAATTTACCGCCTATGAAAACACTGGCAGATTTTGTAAAAGAGAAAAGAAACGAAGTAAAACTCACGCAGGAAGCCTTCGCAGAACGTGCCGGAGTGGCACTTACCGTAATCCGTAAAATAGAGCAAGGCAAAGAAAACCTGAATCTTGAAAAAGTAAATCAGGTGCTTAAAATGTTCGGACATACATTGGCTCCGGTAAATGCTAGAGAATTAGCAAAAAATGACGAATAAGACGTATGAGAAAAGCAGCTATCTATTATAAAGAATTCCTAGCCGGTATCCTCACCGAAACCGATGAAGGGGAGTATGTTTTCCAATACGAGGAAAAGTACGTAAAGGAGCATCCTAAAGAAAGCATAACCTTAACCATGCCGGTCAGCACTAAAGCCTATACCGACAAGCGTTTGTTTTCTTTTTTTGAAGGTTTAATCCCGGAAGGCTGGTTATTGGACATCGCTTCTAAAAACTGGAAGATCAATCAAAACGACCGTATGGGATTATTGTTGGCCTGTTGTCAAAATTGTATCGGAGCCGTAAGTGTACAACCAATCTCGAATGAAAATGAGTAAGAAGTGTTTATATTGTTACAAGTCATTAGACGATACCATCGTGGGTGATTTCCACGAGCAATGCAGCGTAGAATTTTTCGGCACCAAACAGCAACCGGTATTCGAACATTCGTTGCAACAAATGGCAGAACTGGCTAAAAATGTAGTGGAAAGAAGTGTCGCTGTGCCCGGGGTACAACCCAAATTGTCATTATCTATCGTAAGCGATACCATACAGGATGGAAACAAAGGACGTTTAACGGTAGTGGGTGCTTTGGGAGGAAATTACATTTTCAAACCGCCATCCGACCATTTTCCGGAAATGCCCGAAAACGAACACGTAACCATGCGCATCGCGGAAGCTTTCGGAATCAATGTGGTAAAGTCAAGCCTGATTCGATTGCAATCGGGAGAACTGTCTTACATCACAAAGCGTATCGACCGTACCGAAACAGGAGAGAAAATCCACATGCTCGATATGTTCCAAATCACCGAAGCTTTTGACAAATACAAAAGCTCGATGGAAAAAGTAGGCAAGGCACTTAATGAGTATTCAGATAACACCTTGCTGGACAAATTGTATTTTGTAGAATTGGGTATTTTCTGTTTCCTGACCGGAAACAACGACATGCACCTTAAAAACTTCTCCATGATCCATTCCGGTGAAACCTGGACACTGGCCCCAGCCTACGATTTATTAAACGTAGCCATAGTCAACCCGGACGACACTGAAGAGTTAGCGTTAACCTTAGAAGGAAAAAAGAAAAAACTCAAATGGGAACACTTCGAAAGATTAGGTCTTAGCCTTGGTCTAAACGAAAAACAATTAAAAGGAATCGCAAAACGCTTCCAAAAAAACAAACCCATCGCCATCGAATGGGTTGACAATTCCTTTCTTTCAGCTGAGTATAAAGAAAAGTACAAAACACTCTTAGAAGAAAGATATCACATCCTGTTTGAGGGAAAATAAGCAATCCGTTTTTTTCATAAATTTATACAACGTCAAAAGGTTACCAATAAACTTTATAGCATACTAAAGCTATAGTAAAGCCGTAGATAAAGTATGAAGAATGAACCTAAAAGAATATGCATCTACCCAAAGGACATACAGCTCATTACAGGCAAGAGTTACCGGCAAAGTACCAGAATGCTGCAAAAGATAAAAGAAGACCTAAATAAGTCTGCAGAAAACTTTGTCAGTATTCGAGAGTTTTGCAGTTATACGGGACTTAATTATGAAGAAGTATCCCCTACAATAAAATAGACAACACCAGACTAAATACTGAACTTAACCATTGCAACTAACCGCAAATTTTTATAAATTTACATCATACGATTTGACAATAAAAAGAGCCATTTTTAAGGTTACAGATTCGGTTACCTTTTAAATTTCGATTTTAAAACGCCTTCAAAATATAGGGATACGGAGTGAGTTCGATTCTCTCCGACTCCACTTAAACAAATTCATTTTGAAGCAAAAGCCTGTAAATCGTTTATTTACAGGTTTTTTTGTTTTTCAATCCTTCAGATTATTCGAAAAATCGTTAATGGAAAGATACAAAATCGGTTACCTTAAAAAAAATCAAAACAGAGTAACCGAATTTCTCACGAACACCAGTAAACACAGGCAGTTCAGAGAATAAACATCTTGAAAAAAACAATGCAATTAACTAATTTGTTTAATCAAAAAAAAGGTTACCAACTATGAATGCAAAAATATCTATTCTCTTTTATGCAAAGAGAGCCAAAACTATTGCTAAAGGGTAAGTCCAAATTTATTTAAGAGTCACAGTTGAGGGGAAACGTAACTAAATCAGTCCACTTTTTGCTGACGATTTACATTCATTCCAAAGGGCAAAGTCGCTTTGATGATGCCCAAAAACTACTATGGTTGTTCAGACAAGAAGCTGATCGAACTTCTCAACGGAAACATCTTCATACAGTTTTTTGTGATATTATGATCTGGATTTATTGATCGAATAAGCAACCTTTCAGTAAATCCTCAAATGCCTTATTTATTTTGCCAGTATGCAGACAAAATTGCACCATTGAAAGAATATATTGATTTCCGTAAAACCTGCATCTTTCAATAAATTAATATTTTCATTTAAGGTCAGGGGCGTCATGACATTTTTCAAGCTTTCTTTTTTCGCTTTTATTTCCTCTTTTGAAAAGTATTCAGATTTCCAATCCTCGTGAATCCGAGTGTATAAATTATTTATTTTTGAATCTTGGAAATTTATTTTTTCGCAAAAAATAAAATAACAGTCCTCCTTAAGTGAATTTTTTATTCTTTGTAAAATATTCTTCCTGTTTTTAACTTCAGTAAATTGTATTGTAAAAGCTGCAACAATAAGATCTGAAAATTCATAATTAAAATCTTCAATGTCTTCATTAACAAACTTTACATTTTTAATTTTTGAACACTTATTCCTAGCTATTTCCAACATTTGAACTGAATGGTCAATCCCTACAAAAGTTGTGTTTTTAGATTGATTTGCTTTAAAAATGTTCTTTATAATTTCTCCCGTAGCAGTTCCTAAATCATATACAAGAGCATTATCAGGTAGTAATTTACTGGAAATAATGGCGATTAATTCTTGAACTTCTTCATAGCAAGGAATTGATTTTCGCACGTGAACATCAAAAACCAATGACACATTATGATCAAAAATCCAATCTCCTTTACGAGAAAGTATAAGTTTTTCGGTTTCTGTCGATTTCATACACATCTGTATTAATTACGTTTATACCTTGGTTACAAATCGCTTGTATTGTTTTTTCAATTTTGACCTTCAGACGTAAAAGAAAATAAATTATCAAATATTGTCCGCGAATCAAAACCACCTCCTGGTCTTTTTTTGGTACGAAAGGTATGCTTCACCATGTAGCTTATAAAGATGTTCTTCTTCTAATATTATCCTTGCTGTACAATTGACATATGCAAGTACTAATATTACAAACGTGATCAAATTGGGAGTCACTAAAAAAAGTCCCAATGAACTCAATATCATTCCTAAAACGATAGGATTTCTCGACCTGCTGTAAATCCCATCAGTTACCAAATCAGTCTTTGTCTCTGACTTATCGATGCCAATTCTATAAGATCCTTTCAGTTGGATTTGAGATACTCTTGTCAATACCCCAGAACCTAAAAGAATAAAAATACCAGCTAATTTTAAAATTTCAACATCTAAATATTTTATAGGAACAAACAAATAATAGAGTTCGTGAAGAAAAGAATAGAAAAAGATATTTGCCAGAATGAACAGGAAAGTTAAATCCCGACAACGCTGATAGAAATACATGAGTTTATCATTTTTTGTAATTACTCGTGGATCAAAATCATACTTTTTTTTAAAGGATCTCACATTGACTACATATAGAATTACCATATAAGCAACTATATATATCGGTAAGAAAAATCTACAAAACACATCTATATTAACCATGATTATTGAAATTAATTTTTGCATAAACTTTTTTTGGTGAAAGTAAAGGCGATTCCTTTACCTCTAATTTTTGTCCCGGCAACACATGAACATCAAACTTCTGAATGATTTTGATGATTGCCAAATAAACCATCATGAACCCTAGGTTGTCACCTATGCAACTTCGGCTGCCCCATCCAAATGGCATAAAATGATGTTTAGGTTTAGTCCGTAGAGTTTCCTCATCAAATCGCTCAGGATAAAATTTATCCGGATCGTCCCATATGTTTGGATTTCTATGGATATTAAAAATAGAGATGCAAATAGTTTTACCTTTTGAAAGATTCAACCCCCCTATATTTTGTTCAATTTTAGATTTTCTCCAAATAGAAAAAGCGATAGGATACAGCCTCAAAGTTTCAAAAACAACCTGCATAGAAAGCGGAAAATCCTTATAGAAATGTTCGGTGAAATTGTAGTCCGCAGGTTTACTTCTAATTTCGTGAGTGATTTTTGAAAGATAATCCGGATGTTTTCCCATTAAATGCCAAAATATTGATAATGTACATGCTACTGGAAAATAACCCGCTGCCAACATTGTTTTCATTTCGTCTAACATTAATCTCCTGTCCTCGGTCGATGCATCAGAACCTGCCAGCGCATTTATCATTATATCAGCAAAATCATTTCTTTCTACTTTTGATTCAAGCCGGTTTTGCACAATTTGCTTAAAAAGTTTATCTAATTTACGATTTATCCATCTTAACTTAAGATGCTGAATTGTTGGTATCCAAGAAGGAATATAAATCGGAGGCCCTGATACAATATATTTTGTACCTATTTCCAACATTTGCTTTACTTCCGATTGTTTATCCTTTAAATCGATATCGAAGAAAATTTTCCCGGAAACCATGATTGTCATGATGTTCATTTCGTTTACCAGATCAAATGTTTGATTGCTTGTGACATAGGCTTCCCAATGGTCTAAAGTCTTATCAATTTCATGGATAACTTCATTCATATTAGAATGAATAGCTTGAGGTTTAAAGAGCGGATTCAAAAGTTTTCGTTCACTTGCCCACATCTCACCTGAGCTTATCACTAATCCATTTCCGAAAACCGCTTTAATCCGTCGCCCGATAAAATCTTCCTGATTAAAGTCTTTTTGATCCCGATTAAGAATCTGCTTAGCAATATCGGGTTCACTTATTAAAAAAAATAGAGAACCGCAGTTCACAATATCTCCGTATTCCCTCATCAGTTTATGAAAAAGAAAAGCGGGATATTCATTTGTTCTCGAAAGAAGGTTAATCAGTGATAGACTCTTTATATTCATAAACTGAGTTTTTAATACAGAACCTTTTTTTGCCCCTTAAAATGTGATTTAACTTTAACATCCAAAATCAATCACAGTTTCATTAAATAATCGACCTTTCATCAAGTTAGGTTATTTATGCTTCTCTCATTATTGCTTAATTTCTGAAGAAATAGCCTCAAAGGAGATCTTTTTACCGTAAATTCTATATTCTTTAATTCTCTTGCCTTCTATTTTCTGTAGAATAGAATTCATTGTCGTATTGTTTTCAAGAACAAAACTTGCTTCAGCCCTATAAATATTGTGGCTATGTAGTACTTCAGTTATTTTATGATACAAAGCCAAATCTATACCCTGCCCCGAATATTCTTTTAAAACGCCCAGAATCATAATACGTGCTTCATTTATTTTTTGCTTGTACCATAATAATTTTAAAAAACCAAAAGGGAGTAATTTTCCGTTTGCAACATGCTGAAACGCTTGATTTATATCGGGTACTGCTACAACAAAACCAATAAATTCATCATCTTTTTCAACCACCAGAGCGCAATCAGTTGGAGCTATTCTCTTCAAGTCGTTTGCCATCGAAAAAAACTCCTTTTCATTCAACGGTATGAACCCCCAATTGTTTATGTTACATTTATTATATACATTCCTTAGCTTAGTAATATCCTCATTAAAATGTTTCATCGATAGAGAGCGTATTTTTAAACCGCTGTCATTCATTTTCTGGAAACATCTTTTTAAAACATTTTCATATTTTTCTAATACCGGTTTCTCTTTTATTTCATATGAATATAAATCCATTCTTTTTTCAAAACCGCACTGTTCACATAATTCATTATAATACTTGAAGTTATAAGGCATCATCACCATAGGTCGATATTCAAATCCGTCAAACAAAAATCCGCAGGAATCGTTTGTCGTCAGGTTAGTCGGACCAACTATTTGAGTCATACCTTTTTCCTTTAACCAATCTGACGCAGACCGAAAAAGAACTTGGGCTACCTCAACACTATCAATAGCTTCAAAAAGGCCAAAAAAGCCAGTATTGTCGTTATAAACTTCTAAATGGATTGTGTTATGTATAGCAGCAATCCTTCCCACAATTTCTTTATTTATGGTTGCTAAAAACAATGCAATCTGAGAATGTTGCAAAAAAGGATTTTTCCTTGTAAGCATAAATTCCATTGACAATTGCAGTTCTGAAACATAATTTGGATCTTCTTTATACAATTTTTGTGGAAACTGGATAAACTTTTTTAATTCCTGTCTTGTTTTTACTTCCTTTACTTCAACTTCCATTTCGACACAACTTTCTTATTATTTCAGTTCGATTATATATTTTCTAAATTGAATGATCCATTTTTATGGAATCAGATTGACATTCGCTAAAAAAACCATGTTTTTCTCCAATTTTTCCAATTTCATTAACCTGAGACGTGAGCAATTCTCCAAATGAATAAGATTTTTTACTTTGTTCAAATCCCATTAGCAATGTTTCAGACATACAGGCGAAAGCTTGTCCCTTTTGCAATGGAAGTCCTCTCAAATGAAGTTTTTCTTCGTTAGGTAAGGCAACAATGCCTCCATGAATAACTTTTATATTTTTATCCTCTAATAATTCTTTTGTACAATTTGAGGGAACTGAAATATCGCAAATAAGAGTTCCTGACTTAAAATGCTTTGATTCAAGAAACGGAGTTCCCTGATTAGTAGCTACTACAACCACATTGTATTCTGCTAAATGACTTAGGTCCCATGTGATTTTTATTGGCAGATTAGCGCTAAATTCGCCCAGATACATGTCCCATAAAAAATCTGAATCTAAAAGTTCTTGGTTATTTTTGACAGCTGTAAATAAATTACTGGTAAAAAAAGTCTTTTCCAATGTGCTTTTCGGGGCATTATTAAATAGCATTTTTTTCAAGATTTGTTTTAATAAACACCCTGCATGTTCTTTAATTTTATTTTCTGAATTTTCAGAGCTTCCCAACAAAATAATTGAATCCGAACAATCCATTAGACCAGACGAAATTACTGTCGCAATATTTCCGCCAGCGCCTATGATTGCTGTTTTTATCTGATCGTATTTTCTTTTTTGGATTTCAGATTTGATAGCCATCAAAGAAGTATGAACCGTAAAACTATTACCGCTGGTTATAACTACTTTTGAGTCATTTACAGCTTTACCATTTTGCATTATTATTGAAGTGAACTGACCGAGCCCAATTGTTCTTATATTATTAGACTTTAAATATTTAATCGCTTTGTTACATAAATTCCGATATTGACTGATAGAATATCTGGAAAAAGATAAATCATCTCTAACCATTTTTGATGTAAATGGAAGGCCGATAAAACTTATTAAAACTTTTTCCCTTTTTGCATTCATCACACAATTACGCCCCAGTAAAACCGGTTGAGCAATCGGCATAATCATTCTCATTATTTTCTCAAGAGATTCGTCATCCAAAATTTCCAGAGAAGGCATAGACTCCCGTATTGAATTTGAATTAATAAAATGCACTAAAAAGCCAACTTGAGATTTTATATTATCAGCATTTTCTACGATGATATCATTTTGACCATAATTCTGAACAGGTCTCAAATTTTGTTTGTCCTCATCAAGCATAAAATCGATTAAAGAATACAAATCAGAACAATGTAATATGTAACACAATTCGTCTATGGCATCTAAAAAGTCATTTATGGATTTTTTTGAAATAAAAAGGCTTGGATGAATTCGAACGGTTGCAGGATCAGAAAGCGTTACTGAGACCCTAATATTTTTTTTATTCAACAGAAAACCCGCAATAACGTATCCCAAATAATTGGTTCTGTAGAGTAACTGAAGACCGCTACACAGACTCAAACTAAAATCTTTGAATGAAATTCCGATCATAAGCCCGCTACCCCTTATATCAGAAATTATATCTCGATATTTATTTTTGATATCAAGTAATCTGCCTAATATATACGAACCTTTTTCTGCAATTTCTTTTTTGTGTAATTCAGCTATTTCAATAGCTTTGATCGAAACTAATGTCGAAATATCGTCCTCTGCAAAAGTTGACGTATGAGTAATTCCAAATTCTGAAAAGTATTTTTCACTATCGACAATAAACGCACTAATTTTAGATATTCCGCCACCCAAAGATTTTCCAATAACGTAATAATCGGCAAAGACATTGGCTTTAAAAGAAGCTAAAAAATCACCTGTTCTGTAAAAGCCACATTGAATTTCATCAAAAATTAAAGGAATGTCGCTTATTGTTGCTTGTTTTCTGAGAAATCTGAGAAATTCAAACGGTACTATATGGATACCTCCCTCACCCAATATAGGTTCAATTATGATTCCGGTAATGCAATTCAGTTTGATTTTTTTGATAATAATCCTTCCTTTGGAATTGATGTCGGGTAAAATGAAAAAATATTCATTTTGATGGATATAATTTTCAATTTCTTGTTCATTCCAATTAAAGAAGATTGTTTGATATTGATCTTCAGATAAAAAAGGTTCCCGAAAAATAGGATTGGATGTTATCGAAAGAGCTGTGACTGTTTTTCCGTGAAATGACTTTTGCGAAGCTAAAATCTTAATTTTATTTAAAGAAACAACATTGTTATTAATTTCAAAAATGTCTCTCTTAAATTTTTGAAAGTTCGTATAGATTTTATCGTTAAATGTGAAATTGAAATCTTTTTCATATTTAACGATGTAATTCTCAATATTTAAAAAAGCATTTTCAAGTGAATTATAGCAACCTTTTACTTTGGTTCTATATGATAAATATGAGTGTTTAATTGCTGCTTCTACTGCCTCTGCGCCTGAATTTGCAAATGTAGTAACGTATGTTTTTCCACTTTTTTCATAAATGATGTCACTCAATTTTTTACTCAAAATTGCAGATCCCGAACGAATCGATGCCTGGGCATGAACAGGAATTTTATTTTTATGTAATTGGATTAAATAATCGATCAATTCCTCATTGTTATGCCCTAAAAGCAAAGAGCCATAACCGCCCACCAAATCAAGTATTTTTGATTCTTTGCCATTATTTTTATAATGCATAAAGTCACCCTCTGCTTTATAGTAAACTTTATCCAATTTCAAAAGCTCAAGCAATTCCGACAATAGCGGTTTTGAGTATTTTTTATAATATTCTGAAACAAAATTATCCATACCCCATTTCTTTTTTTGGTTAAGTAAATTAGAATCATCCATAACGTTCCATAAACACGAGATTTGTAAAACTTTATTTAAAGACATTAGCCTCGCAAAGATTCATTTTGTATGTCAACATTTTTTTAGATAAACGAAATAGTGTCCTAATCAGAATATTTCTGTGAAAGACAAACATTTTCTTTTCTATTAGCTGAGCTCCCAGTCTTTTTTTTGATAATTCAGCTGTCTGTCCCAGGTTTATCGAAGTACTGTTTAATTTAATACCTCCTTTTAAAATTTGAATCAAATTATTATAATAGGAGTCATATTTATTTCGAAGATCATATTTAAGTCCCCCGAATAAAAAATAATATATTTCTCTATCTAAAGTAGTGATATGCCATGTTATCAATTGATTCGTCTTATAAAAAGAATGAAGGTGAAATTCCTCAGACAATTTTGAAAAGAAATCAAAAGACAATGTCTCCAGTTTTGTTTGTGTTCTATTAATGATATTCAAATAAAGTTGATAATGCTCCTGTGTGAATTGAGAACATAAACTTTCCACATGTTTTATTCCTGAAAATTTTTTCTCTGCATTCAAAATTCTCCGTCGGTAATTGTGCCTTAAACTTTGCAGATAATTCTCCCATGAATGATTGTATTTATCATAAATCAAAGTAGGAAGCGTCTCCATTTCAACAATATTTTTAATATTTAGCGACGTATTGTAATTCAGGCAAAGAATTATTCCTCTTTCCTTTTTTAAGATATCAGATATTAATTCTTCAAAAAAAACAATATTGCCAACCATGCCGTGAGCGTCGACCGATATCGGAATTCCTATGACTGTCATTGGAAGATTAATACAATATTTAGCAAAAGTCAAGACATTTACTTTTAATGAATACACGACAGCTCCAGCGACAAAAACATCATCCTCATATCCGAGATAATATCTTTGCTTGCAGGGATTGTGTTTTTCTGAGTGAATCAAAAAATCCCTATTTTGATACACACTATTACTTAAACTATCCCATTCGTGGTCAATTTTACTAGCAGAATTTTTAATTACTGTTTTCACATCTTCTAACAAATTTAAGATTCATCACTAATCAGGAAACTATGTTAATCTTATCCTGAACTGAGATTTTTTTGGTTTTTTGATTTATAAAATCTTTAAATGAGGGATGCTCAAACTTATTGCTGAAATCATAATTCTCTAAAGCAACTCCTTTATATCTTGATATTGCTAATTCCTTATCTGAATGGTGTTTGTGCCCATTTAATAATTGAGCACCAATCTTTAAGGCTCCCGCCATTATTTTCCAATAATTAATACTCCAAACTGAAGGGAGCGTTCTAAAGGTATTTTTACTGGCACTGTTAAGATTTAAAAGTGTTTTCGCGTATAATTTGAGTAATTCCCTGTAATATTGTTTTAAGGGCATTTTAGTAGTTGTAAGCTGATGAGATAAATCAAAAAGACTATGAGCATCCTCAGGAACAGTAAGGTGAGATTTTAGACTCTGAAAATTTTCAGCTCCCGGTAAAGGGGTAGCAGGAGAAATATTCACATAGTATATTTTGGTTTCTTTAATAAATTGCCACAGTCTGTCCCAATCTTTCTTTTCAAAATCGGCTCCCGGGATCAGAGAACCATAGGTGTCAATTTTATATTTCCTTAATATTTCAATTGCGGTTTTATTATAATCTGCCAGCGATTGTTTATTCATATTCTGGAGTTCTTCATCTGTTATGGCATCCAAGCCGATAAAAACTGCTTTGAGCCCAAGAGTAGCCCATTCTTTAATAACCTCCTCATTCTCAGCAATGAAATCGGCTCTTGCATAACACAAATAGTTCTTATTTATGTTATGCTCTTTAATCAAAGTTGCAAGCTTGGCAAGACGACTTTTATTTATTAAAAAAATATCATCGACAATGTAAATTTCTGTAGCCGCTATTGTCAATAATTCTTGCACTATGGACTCAGGTGAACGGCTATAGGGTGTACCATCCGTTATTTTCCAGGTAAAACAAAAATTACATTTATACCAGCAACCCCATGTAGTTTTAATTGTTGCTACAGGTTTATGCATTAAATAATAATATTTGTTTTTCAGATGAGAAACAAGATCTCTTCGTGGAAAAGGAAGTGTATCTGCTTTTGGCATATAAGGACGTTGAGATGACCTTATTAACTGACCAGCCGCAATCGGAATGGCAATTCCCGGAACGTCTACTAAAGTTCCTTTATTATTAATTTTCTCTATTATTTCTGACAGCAAAAATGTTCCGTCTCCAATACCAACTATATCTACTGCAATATCTGCAAAATCTTCCGGTACCAAGGTCGCGTGAACTCCGCCTGCAATAGTTATACATTCAGGATAAATTGATTTTACCCATCTGAAAATTTTGATGACCTCATTAGTTCCTGATTTATAACAGCTGCTAACTATCACATCCGGATTAAAATCCATAAATCTTTTTTCAAACCTTTTTTCGACTAAATGATCAAATATTATTACTTCATGTCCTTCAAGATTACCTGCGATATATTCAAGTTCCAGAGGTTCACAAATCATGATATGTTTTAGCCCAATAGTGTGTTTAGGGACAGGCGGACGTACTAATAAGATTTTCATCGTCTTTACTTTTTAAGGTTTTCAACTGAATACTGCAAAATTTAAGTCGCAATTATTTTACGAGAAAATGATTTTTGATTTAAGTAAAAATCAACATTTTTGATCTGATATAAAAAATCATCAAAACGTCTGCTATTATACAATTCCAGGGGTTATACCTCTGTTAATGTGATTTCTGTAAGTCATATTTGTTCCAAAAACAAAAAGTCTCATGAATAATTCTAAGTTTGCATCATTACCATTTAACCTTTTTAAAATATTTTTTGTAGAATACAGCTTTTTGTACAGCTGCCAATATCCTTCTTCTAATCTTTGTGCTGTCATATTCTTGGGATAAAAAACCGCAGACCCTCCAACATATTTTTGTATATCGTGATCAAAAATCCTACCCTCATCCATAAACTGTTTATGCAACGGAGTTCCCGGAACCGGAGTTAAAATATACATTCTCGGAACAGCGATTTTATTCCTCATCAAAAAATCGAAAGTCTTTTCGAAAACTGTTTCATCGTCCCCGTCAAGTCCCAAGATCATTTCTGTGGAAATCTCTATCCCGTGTGATTTTATTTTAGCAAAAGCCTCCTCATATTTAGTAGGTTCATTCCACTCTTTTTCTATCTGCGCCAAACTTACCTCATTAACTGTTTCAATTCCAAAGGACAAGATCCTGCATCCGCTTTGATATGCTAACTTTAGCATTTCATCATCTTTTGCGATGTGAAGACTGCACTGACTTATCCAGATTATTTTTTCAGGAATAAGTGCTGTCCATAATTCTCGACAATAATTAAAATCGACACCAATATTATCATCGATGAAAGCAATATATTTAGTACCACTGGCTTTCGCAGCACGGACATCACGAATAACCTGGTCTACAGGACGTTTACGATAGCTTCTTTTGAAGAATTCAGAAATTGAGCAAAATGTGCAAGGAAACGGACAACCTCTTGTAGCCTGAACAGGTCTCCAAAACCCATAATACTTTAAATTGAATTTATGATATGAAGGAACAGGAAAAGTTTTTACATCGGGCACAGCTTCCATTTTATAAAGGGGCTTCACCTCTTTATTCAAATAATCATTTAAAAACCTTACCCATGTGTCCTCAGCTTCCCCTTTTATAATAACATCAGTGTGCGGTCTGGTTCGTTCTTCGTCAAACAATGTAATTGCTATTCCGCCCATTACAACCAACGAACCTTTCTTTTTAAATTCATCGCCTAATTGATAGGCACGAATTAATCCAGCCCCTCCCATAGCACTCATGCCAACAATATCCCAATCTTCATCCCAAGGGATAGGTTCTGAAGTTTCAGATACACAAGTAACTTCAAAATTTTCCGGAGTAATTGCTGCTAATTGAAGCATTGTTAAGCCAGGCAGATACGTTTTGCGTTGTATAATAGGCTTTCCGTTTTTATCCAAACCTGTTGGACTAATTAAGAGAATTCGGGGCTTTGTCATATTGAAAAAGTATTTAAAATCAATAAAAAACACAGCAATAACTCATTTGTACTTTAAAATCCTTATCCTAATTTTTTTTATGAAAAAATGCCGACGAACTTCTTAAGGTTTTAAATATCATGAAATTCAAAAGAGTATGTTAAATTTATGAAAAAATAATACAAAAAACACTAATTAAAAATATTATTCCAAACTTATAAGCAAAACACACAAATATTTATCAAAGCAAAATGAGAAGATGAAACATTTGGGTGAGAGTCTTTTGCTTCTTCGAAAAGAGAATAAGAAAAATCGTCCGAAAGAATAGGCTTATCCGATGCCGGAATAATTAATACCCCCGCCATTATTGAGTTAACTAATTAAAGCCCAGCAGTTGTCATTGTTTCATTATTATTGGTGTTATATTTAAATTATTGGTGTTATATTTAATTATACGAAATGAAAAGGATAAAAAAGAACTGGAATATTTCTTAAACAATGATTACAAAAAACCCGAAGACTCTGAAGCAAATGACGGCGGAAAGAAATATTAATTGCTGTACGGTATTATATAGGGTTGATGGGAGGTTTTCATAAAATGTAGACTCGGATTTACTTTGATGTTCTGCCGAAAAACATTCTCTGCTTTTTGTTTGCTCATGCTGCATTTATTTGCATATCTGCATTACCCACAAAATCAGCTTCTATAAAAAATAGTATTCCTAACTTTATATACTATTTACAAAACAGAACGATACTAAATCCGCTTAACGATGATGCACCTGTCTGATATCATAATAGCTAAAATTCAAAATGAAGGACCGATTTCCTTTCGGGATTTCATGGACATGTCCCTATATTACCCGGAATTGGGCTATTACACTTCTGCAGGAGAAAAAACCGGATTTGAAGGTGATTATTACACCAGTCCTAATCTCACTCCCCTTTTTGGAATAATGATTGCCCGTCAACTCGAGGAAATGTGGAAAATAGTCGGAAAAGGCCCATTTACAGTTTTTGAATACGGAGCCGGTTCGGGAAAACTCTGTCATGACATCCTGAATTACCTCAAAAACAAACCTGATTTCTATGAAAATCTAAACTATTGCATCATTGAGAAAAGTTCGGTGCTACAGGAAATAGAGAAAGCTTCTCTTCATGAAAAAGTAATCTGGTATGATACTATTAAAGATATACCGGATATTACAGGGTGCATACTTTCTAACGAATTGGTTGATAATTTTGCCGTTCACCGTGTTGTAATGCAAGACCAACTCATGGAAATTTTTGTGGATTACCGAAATGATTTTGTTGAAGTGCTACAACCGGCTTCAAAAGAACTCAAGGAGTATTTATCTGAATTGAATATTGAATTACCCAAAGGATTTCAAACCGAAATAAATCTTCAGGCCATTCAATGGATAGAGGAAATCGCCAAATCATTGAAAAAAGGATATGTTATAACGATTGATTACGGTTACCCTTCTTCCGAACTATACAAAAAAGAAAGAAGTAATGGCACCCTTATGTGTTATGCCAATCATACCACAAATACGAATCCGTACCAAAACATAGGGAATCAAGATATAACATCCCATGTAAATTTCTCCGCATTGTGCCACTGGGGAGTAAAAAACGGATTGACCTGTTGCGGATTGACCTCACAAGCCAATTTTTTACTGTCGCTTGGTTTTAAGGAATACCTTCATAAAATGACAATACATGAAAACAATCTCATTGAAACCATTCAAAAAGAAATACTACTCACACAATCTCTTATATTGGATATGGGAATGAAATTTAAGGTCTTAATTCAAGAGAAAGGAAATCTCAAAAAAGAACTTCTCGGACTGCAAGGCATTTAAAATTATCTGTGAAAGTGTAAATTAAAAGGTCTCAGTATTATTCTTGAAAACATTCCGAAACATACTGAAGTATCCACTACCCTACTGCTTTTAGACCAAAATAATTACTCTCTGAGCTTTCTTTTTTTATTAAAGATTTAAAAAAAACACTAATATTGTAACGCTATAAAAAACTAACCCAATCATTAAATTAAAATTTATTAACTAAAACGAAAAAGGACATGAAGAAAATATTCTTATTATTGGTATTATTCGCCTTAAACATTAGTGCGCAAGAAAAATTCGAATTCCCGTTGAACGAAAACGGACAGATTATTTTCACTGAAATTGTACCGGCTGAAGGCAAAACAAAACAGGATTTATATACTAACTCCAAAATGTTTTTTGTGAACACTTATAAAGTCACACAGGACAAAATAAAACAAAATGCTGAAGCTTCATCAGTAAGCGGAACACAGTATTCCATCATGACGGTAAAAATAAACGCAAGCGATGTTAAAGTGAAATTATTTTATACTATTGACATTTATTCAAAAGACAACAAATACAAGTATGATATAAAAAACATCTTTACTAAAACAGAGGTATCAGAAACGCCAATAGAGAAAATGTTTGACAAAACTGCTTCTGAAAAAGCGGCTCAAAAACCTAAGGCAGCTGAAACGCTTAAAGCCTACTACGCAGCCATCAATGCTGAAATCGAAAACATCAAAGCAAACATCAAAAAAGAAATGGCAAAATCAAGTGCTGCCAAAAGCGATTGGTAAACAATCTACACTAAAATATAAAGCTCCTTCTTGGAGCTTTTTTTATTCTCGGAACTTTTTTTACAACTAGATTTTGATGCATAAACGCTATATTTGTGTTCTTAAAATTAAAATGCTATGCAACATATAATCGATCGTTTTATCAGTTACGTAACTATTGATACAGAAGCCGATCCAAATTCAAATACAACACCCAGCTCTGCTAAACAGTGGGATTTAGCCAACAAATTAGTCGAAGAATTAAAAGCAATCGGCTTGCAGGATGTAACAATTGACGACAAGTCATACATTCAGGCGACCTTGCCGAGTAATTTAGATTACGAAGTTCCAACCATTGGTTTCGTTTCACACTTTGACACTACCCCTGATTTTACCGGAGCCAATGTAAATCCGCAAATCGTTCGAAATTATGATGGTGGCGATATCATCCTGAACAAAGAAAAAAACATAGTTTTATCTCCGAGTTATTTCGAAGATCTGTTGTTATACAAAGGCCAAACTTTAATCACAACAGACGGAACAACGCTTTTAGGCGCCGATGACAAAGCAGGTGTTACTGAAATCGTAACGGCGATGGAATACCTTATAAAAAATCCGCACATCAAACACGGAACATTAAAAGTTGGATTCACTCCTGACGAGGAAATCGGACGTGGTGCCGACTTCTTCGACGTAGAGAAATTCGGATGTGATTGGGCTTATACTATGGACGGAAGCCAGATTGGCGAATTGGAATATGAAAACTTCAATGCAGCCGGCGTAAAACTGAAATTCAAAGGAAAAAGCGTGCACCCTGGGTATGCCAAAGGAAAAATGATCAACTCGATGCTTTTGGCTACCAAATACATCTCCAAATTACCTAAGGACGAAGTGCCCGAAAGAACCAAAGGTTACGAAGGATTTTTCCATGTAGTGCATTTAGACGGAAGCATTGAAGAAACCAACGTGCAGTTAATCATCCGTGATCACGACCGCAAGAAATTCAAAAAACGCAAAAAACTGGTTGAGAAAATCGCCGATAAGTTCAACAAAAAATACATGAAGCAATTTGGCACCGACATCGTTGAAATTGAAGTAAAAGACCAATACTACAACATGCGCGAAAAGGTTGAACCGGTTATGCATATTGTGGATTTAGCCGAACAGGCAATGAAAGAGCTAGACATCAAGCCATTAATCAAACCTATTCGTGGTGGTACAGATGGTTCGCGTTTATCTTTCATGGGATTACCTTGCCCTAACATCTTTGCAGGCGGACATAATTTCCACGGTAAATACGAATATGTTCCGGTAGAAAGCATGCAAAAGGCAATAGATGTAATTATCAAAATCGCTGAATTGACTGCTGAGAAATATAAAAAATAAACAATGATCAGTATTCAATGATCAGTTAGCAGAAACGTCTAAATATCTAGAACCATAAATTTTAACCGCAACCTGCAGATTTAAAAACTAAAAATCTGTAAGTTGCGGTTTTTTAAATTCCCTACTGAAAATCACAATGTATACCATAGCAGAAATAAAAGACCTGTCAAATGAACAAAAACTCAGGCTGTTTGAACTCTGGAACAACGAGTATCCGGAAAAACTGTGTTATCCATCGTTGTCCGATTTTGAAGACTATCTCGGTAAACTTGATAATAAAACCCATTTTTTACTGAAGGATGAAAATAAAAAAATCGCGGGTTGGGCACTTCTTTTTGAAAGGGCAAAGGAAACCTGGTTTGCCATCATTGTTGATACTTCCTTTCAGGGAAAAGGATTGGGATCAAAATTATTGGAGCGATTGAAATCCAAAACCAACACACTCAACGGTTGGGTAATTGATCATAACAATGATAAAAAAAGTGATGGTTCCATTTATAAATCGCCAATAATTTTTTACATTAGAAATCAATTTAAGATAAACAACGTCATTCGCTTGGAACTGGATATCATTTCGGCAGTCAAAATCGAATGGACAAAATAGTTGCAGTATGGAAGAAAAAAATCCATGGATCAATAACGACCAATGGGCAGAAGAACTCGATTTAGTAAAATCCATTATCTCCAAAACCGAATTGGAAGAAATGATTAAATGGGGCGGACCGGTTTATACTGTCAATAAAAAAAACGTAGTGGGTATTGGCGGATTCAAATCCTATGTTGGCATTTGGTTTTTCAACGGTGTTTTCCTGAAAGACGAAAGAAAGGTTCTTATGAATGCCAATGAAGGTGTGACCAAAGCGCTCCGTCAATGGAGATTCTCATCGAAGCAGGAAATTATCAACAACGAAAAATACATCCTTCAGTATATAAATGAAGCGATTGCAAATGAAAAAGCCGGAATTTCCCAAAAACCGGAAAAGAAAGAAGCCATCGTTTCAGAACTGTTGGAAGCAGAATTTAAGCAGGATCCTGAATTGGTAAAAGCATTTGAAGCATTTTCACCCTATAAGCAACGTGAATTTCTTGAATACATTGAAACAGCCAAACAGGAGAAAACCAAACTTACCCGAATCGAAAAAATAAAACCGATGATTTTGGAAGGTATTGGTTTAAATGATAAATACAGATAAAAAAAAGTCCCAACACTAATTGGGACTTTTTTTATACTTCTTAAAAAATTATTTTGAAGCATTAGCTTTCATGCTCAATTCCATAGAAATAGCAGAACGCTCCATTTTAATTTTCCCGGCCATCGTTTCGACTACCACTGTATCCTCATACAACTCGGCAATTTTACCGTGGATTCCAGATTTAGTAATGATTTTGTCACCCACCTTTACGGAAGCTTCAAATTCTTTTTCTTTTTTGGCTTTTTGTTGTTGTGGTCTGATCATTAAAAAATAAACAACCACAAACATTAAAAGTATTGGTAAAAACTGACTTATTTGTCCCATTTTCTTATTATTTTATTGGCCTCGTTACCTATTGACCTGATTTTGGTGAAACATTTGCTTTGATAGTTACTTTTTCAGCACCTTCTTTTGTGTTCGTTGTCAAAGTAACTGATTTTTGTTGTTGTCCCGGTTTTCCTTTAGAGTCAAAAGTAACTTTCATATCGGCAGAAGTTCCCGGTTTGATTGGTTCTTTCGGCCATTCAGGAACGGTACATCCGCAACTCCCCTGAGCATTAATTACAATTAAATCGGCTTCGCCTTCATTTGTAATTTTAAAAACAGTCTCCACTTTATCACCTTCTTTGATATCTCCGAAATCGTGCTCCGTCTTATCAAATTTCACAACAGGTAATTTTCCGTTAACTGCATTTTCAGCCGTTACTTTTTCAACGTTTGTTTCATCGGTTTTCTCCGATGCATTTCCTTGTTTACAAGAAGTTGACAGTACTAAAGCAGCGATTGCCAACATCCCGAAAGTCCTTTTGATCATAATTTAAAAAAAGTTAGTTACATTAAACCTCTTCCGGTTTTGATTAATTTATTTTCTTTTTGGTATTCTTTGACTAAATTATCTAAAATTCCGTTGATAAAAATACTACTTTTTGGTGTAGAATATTCTTTCGCCAATTCTAAATATTCGTTAATGGTTACTTTAACCGGGATTGAAGGGAATTTCAAAAATTCACAAATTGCCATTTTTAGAATGATAGTATCAATTTCGGCAATACGGTCAGCATCCCAATTTGGAGTTTTATCCATGAATTCTTTGGCCAATTCATTATTGTTAAGAACAGTTTTACGGAAAAGATTTTTCACAAACTCCTTATCATCCGAATCCTTATACAAGCGAGGCACAAAAAATGAAGTATCATCAGCCGATTTTATTTGCTTCAGCTGTTTTTGGATCATTGTATTCACTAACGGGATATCGTCAACCCAGGTTAATTTGTTATCCTCTAAATAATCATACAGCTTTTCGTTCGGCGCAATAATTTCCGAAAAGATATCCACAACAAACTGCTTGTCTTCTTCAAAATCATTGACAGTCGTTTGCATGTACTTCTTATACAGTTCACTGTTTTTTATTTCCTCCAGAAGCAACAGTATATAATCATCGTTGTTTTTCCAATTCGTGATTTTTCTGTCTTCCAAAGCAATGCTCAATGAATTATTCTCTTCCAATAATTCAAGCACCTGGTTCTTTATAAATTTTGTATTGGGATTGCGTTCTTCTTTTGTAGCAAGGTGTTTTTTACTGGATTTATCGATAAAATCTTCCTCCGACTTCCTGATTTCCACCAAAGCGGAAAGCATGATAAGATATAAATCCTGAATGTTTTCGATACTCTGAAACAGGAATTTCTCTTCCTTATCAAGATTATCGGAATTGTTTTGATGCATGGCGTAAATGGACTGCATCACTTTTACACGGATATGTCTTCTGTTTAACATCTGCTGTAAGAACTTTAAAAATTAACGGAGCGGAAGAATATCTTCCGCTCCGCAAAATTATGAAATATTATTGACAGTGAAAATTACTTTCCTGCGTTTTCTTTTTTTCTTGCATCGATACGCTCCTGAGCCATTCTCATAGCCGCCTGGTGCGTAGTGATGTTGTTTTCTTTAGCATAGTTGAAAATTTCTAACGTAGTGTTGTAGATATTCTCAGTTCTGCGCATCGCTTCTTCTTTACCGTAACCAGCAATTTCACCGTAAACGTTGATGATTCCACCCGCGTTGATTAAGAAGTCTGGCGCGTATAAAATACCTCTTTCTTGTAATCTTGCGCCGTGAACCTGCTCAACAGCCAACTGGTTATTAGCAGCACCAGCGATAACTTTTGCTTTGATTTTTTCGATAGTATCGTCGTTAATGGTAGCTCCTAAAGCACATGGTGCATAGATATCCACATCAGCACTGTACAAATCGCCGCCATTGAAAACTTTAGCACCATATTTAGCACCAACTTCCTGTAGACGAGCTTCGTTGATATCAGCAATCTGAACAATCGCACCTTCTTTAGTGATTAAATCAACCAAAGTTTCACCTACGTGACCGATACCCTGAACCAATACTTTTTTACCTTCTAAGTTATCAGAACCGAATTGGTATTTAGCAGAAGCTTTCATTCCCATGTAAACTCCGTAAGCAGTTACAGGAGAAGGGTTACCAGAACCACCTCTTGATTCAGAAATTCCTGTTACATAAGGAGTATAATCTCTGATTAAATCCATATCCGCTGTAGTAGAACCTACATCTTCAGCAGTAATATATTTTCCGCTTAGTGAATTAACAAACTGACCGAATTTAATGATCAATTCCGGAGTTTTATCCACTTTGGAATCTCCAATAATAACTGCTTTTCCTCCACCCAGGTTTAAACCTGAAATCGCTGACTTATAAGTCATTCCTCGAGACAAACGCAATACATCATTTAATGCTTCCCATTCGTTGGTATATTTCCAGATTCTCGTACCTCCCAAAGCAGGCCCTAAAACTGTATTATGAACACCAATAATTGCTTTTAAACCAGTATCTTTGTCGTGACAAAATACGATTTGCTCATGATTATCAAATGAAACCTGACCAAAAACAGGGTCGATTTTATGAAGCTCATTAGCGTTTGTTACTTCTGTTATCATGTTGTAAATCTTTTTTAAAGTTGAATTATATTCAAAAACAGAAAGCAAAATTACACCTTTATTCAGAATATTTCAATACAGTTCGCCTATTTTAATTTTTAATTAATATTTATTTTCAAGACTTAAACGTTATTTTTTAAAATTTTTATTTAATTTTTTAAGATAAAAATTGAGATTTTTTTAATAAAGCAAAACCAAAAATGAAAGAACTACAATATTTAAATAAATACTTTATCAAATACAAATACAGCTTCCTACTGGGTGTTTTCATTACGGTTGCTGCTCAATTTTTCACTTTATACACCCCAAAGTTAGTCGGCGACTCGATTAAAACTCTAGAACATAGCAAATTATCTTACAACGCCACGCAAGAAATCTTATTAAAAAACATCTTATTAATTCTTGCCACAACTCTTATTGCCGGTTTTTTGACGTTTCTGATGCGTCAGACATTAATCGTAATGTCACGCCACATTGAGTTCGATTTAAAAAATGAGGTTTTCCAGCAGTACGAAAGGCTTACGCAACATTTCTACAAACAAAACCGAACGGGAGATTTAATGAACCGCATCAGTGAAGATGTTGGAAAAGTGCGCCAATATGTGGGGCCGGCGGTAATGTATTCCATAAATACCATCATCCGTTTTGCTGTGGTTACGGTTCAGATGTATGTTGTTTCACCGAAGTTAACCTTATACTCACTCTTGCCTCTACCGATTTTAGGCTATAGCATCTTCAAAATCAGTTCCGAAATAAATAAACGAAGTACAGCTTACCAACAAAATTTATCGAAACTCTCCACTTTCACACAGGAAATATTTTCAGGTATCAGGGTTATTAAAGCCTATGCCATCGAAAACAACAAACAGAACGATTTTGCAAACCTCTCCCAAGAAAGCAAAACCAAAAACCTCGATTTGGCAAGGGTGCAATCCTTATTTGGCCCACTTATGATTTTACTGATAGGAATAAGCAACCTTGTCGTTATTTATGTAGGCGGAATGATGTACATTAACGGTTCGATTCCGGACATTGGTGTGATTGCCGAATTCATCCTGTACATCAACATGTTGACATGGCCGGTGGCCTCCTTAGGATGGGTTTCTTCAATGGTTCAGGAAGCCGAAGCTTCACAAAAACGCATTAACGAATTCCTGAAAGTCGTTCCAGAAATTCAGAATACCGTAAATGAAAAATCCGATATCAAAGGAAAAATCACTTTCAACAACGTTTCATTTACCTACGATGACACCAATATAGAAGCACTGAAAAATATTTCATTCACCATCAACAAAGGTGAAACGCTTGCTATTTTAGGAAAAACAGGTTCTGGAAAATCGACAATTCTTTCCCTTATCAGCCGATTGTATGATGTAAAAGACGGCGCTGTAAAAATCGATAACACCAACATCAAAAACCTCAACTTATATGACGTTCGTGATCATATTGGTTTTGTTCCCCAAGATGCGTTCCTGTTTTCGGATTCCATAAAAAACAACATCAAATTCGGAAAAGAAGAAGCTACCGATGAAGAAGTTATCGCAGCAGCCAAAAAAGCAGTTGTCCATAAAAATATAGTGAAATTCAAAAACCAATACGATACGGTTTTAGGCGAACGCGGGATTACACTTTCGGGCGGACAAAAACAAAGGGTTTCCATAGCCCGTGCAATGATTAAAGATGCTCCCATCCTACTCTTAGACGACTGTCTTTCAGCGGTTGACACCGAAACAGAAGAAGCAATCCTGAACAATCTGATGGAATTCTGTAAAGACAAAACCACAATCATTGTGAGCCACCGTGTTTCCTCAGCCAAAAACGCCGATCAGATAATTATTCTGGAAGACGGAAAAATAATTCAGGAAGGATCACACTATCAGCTTGTAAATCAGGAAGGTTATTACAAAGAATTGTTTTATAAGCAACTTTCCGAAAAAGAAATGCAATAAAATGTTTGTTATCTTGGTTTTTTTTCAGATTTTTGGTTTCTACTTAACACAATTAATATTTTGACAGAAGGATTATGAGAGAAAATGATTTGTTAGAAAAAGAAGAAATTTTTTCTAAAGTTTTAAGAGCCGGAAGAAGAACGTATTTTTTTGACGTAAGAGCAACTAAAGCTGACGATTATTACATTACAGTTACCGAAAGCAAAAAGTTCACTGAAGAAGACGGTTCTTTCCATTTCAAAAAACACAAAATCTACTTATACAAAGAAGATTTCGCAGCCTTTAAAGATATTCTGGACGAAATGACTTCTTATGTATTAAACCACAAAGGAGAAGAAGTGATTTCCGAAAGACATCAAAAAGATTTCAAAAAAGAATATTTCAGTGAAAGAAGAGAAGATGTAGAAGCAGAAGTAAAAGTTGCCGGAAGCTACACTGATATCGATTTTGATGACATTTAATAATCCGTCATAAACATATATTGAAAAAGTCCAAAGCCTTTCAACTTTGGACTTTTTTATTACATAATCAAACCTTCTTGATTTGACTAAATCCATTTTTCAAAATAAATGCGATCTGGGAAAGAACCTCAACATCAACTTAAGCTATCCTCAATCCGTTCTCGACCTTAAAATCCGGTGACAGTAAAACAATATCATTATCATCACCGACAGCACCCAAAAGCAGACATTCACTCATGAATTTTCCGATTTGTTTTCTAGGAAAATTGACAACAGCTACAATTTGCCTATTGACCAATTCTTCTTTAGTGTAACGTTTTGTTATTTGTGCCGATGATTTCAGGCTACCTATTTCGGCACCAAAATCAATGGTGAGTTGATAGGCCGGCTTTCGGGCTTCGGGAAAATCGTTTACCTCGATAACGGTTCCCACTCGCATTTCCACTTTTTCAAATTCTTCCCAACTAAGCATTATTCTTTATTTTTAGATGTAAACAAATTTTCAATAAACCAAGCCGGACCAATCAGCAAAAACTGAATATCCTTCAAAAATGAAGGCTTTTTCCCTTCTATCTTATGTCCGTAAAATTGACCTATCCAAGCCAAAACAAAAATGAGCAGAGAAACTTCCCTTAGCGGTAACCACCAACTTATTATGTAATTGATTGCGATACAAATCGCTGAAAAAATCGAAATCTTAATCGCCATCATTAATGACAGCCTGGAATAAAAAAACAACACAAAAAGCAAAACTATTACCGCCCAGTTATCAATCATGGGTTCTTTAAAAGGTGAAATCCTCATCAGGATACCACTCGGTATGCTCATCAGTAAACCGACAATAGAGAAGTAAATGGCCGGCACACAAATAAAGTGAACCTTTTTGTTTATGGGGTTCTGATGACTAACTCCGTACTCATCAAACCATTGCTGCAATGTTTTCATGTCATTTGGGGTTTTATCTTACTAATGTAAAAAATAATTTCGGGAAATTTATTTTTATCGTAATTTGGCGTAAACGAAAATCATCATGGCACGTACACCTTCTAACATGTTACCACTGGGCACGATTGCACCCGAATTTTATCTGAAAGACACTTATTCGAGTCATTCTTTTTCTTTCGCTGATTTAAAAGGTAAAAAAGGCACCCTAGTAATGTTTATTTGCAACCACTGTCCTTTTGTACACCATGTAATTGATGAAGTAGTGATGATTGCCAACGATTATCACGTACAAGGGCTTGGCATTATTGCGATTTCAAGTAACGACATCGTGAATTATCCACAGGATGCTCCTGAACTGATGCAGGATTTTGCAATGAAACACCGATTCGAGTTTCCCTATCTCTTTGATGCCACACAAGAAGTTGCCAAAGCCTATGACGCAGCCTGTACACCGGATTTCTACTTATTTGACAATCAGAACAAATTGGTTTATCGCGGGCAATTGGACGACAGCCGACCTGGAAACGGTATCCCTTTAAGTGGCTCTGATTTACGTAGCGCTATTGATGGGGTAATTTACAACCGAAGCATCAACCCGAACCAAAAACCGAGTTTAGGCTGTAACATAAAATGGAGTTAAAATTCACAGGAAATCATTTACTTTGACTAAATTGGCACTGTAAAACAAAAACTACAAACTTTGCAAGTTACAACTACATCTTTAGTTCTTATGGGACACTCTTGCTTCAAGAGTGGTGTAACACTATTGTTTTCAAACGACAAAGCCTTCATCAATTAGGCCTCCGTCTGCTTTCTGATTTCTCTTTAGACGGAGGGTTTACTTTTTAACATTCACTATTTTTTTTGCAAAAGAGTAATCTTCTGCGATATTTCTTTTTACATCATATTTTTTATCATGGCTCAAAAAAAACTTTTTAGCAAACTGACTGCACGCCAAATTATCTGGATGATTTCCATTGGGTTTCTATTGGGAACTATTTTTTTGTTATATCAGTACAAAGCATATTTCACATTCCTTATCGCACCTATGGTTATTTTATTAATTGTTTTGACAGATAGCTTTCAGACAAAGCATTCCGTCCGAAAAAATTATCCGCTGATTGGACGGTTACGCTATATTTTCGAATCCTTCCGACCTGAATTTCGTCAGTATTTCTTTGAAGGGGAATTGGACGGAAAACCTTTTAACCGAAGACAACGATCCATTGTTTACCAAAGAGCCAAAAACGAAAAGCAAACCATTTCCTTCGGCATGCAGGACGACCCAAATCGTGTCGGGTATGAATGGGCAGCTCATTCCGTGTACCCTAAAAAAGCAAATATTGAGCAATTCCGAACCCTTATCGGTAATTCACAATGCCTGCAATCTTACAGCGCAAGTATTTATAATATCAGTGCGATGAGTTACGGCGCTTTGAGTAAAACCGCCATAACCTCCTTGAACAAAGGAGCACAATTGGGTAATTTTGCACACAACACCGGCGAAGGCGGCATTAGCGATTATCACTTGCAGGGCGGTGACTTGATTTGGCAGATCGGAACCGGATATTTTGGATGTCGGGATGAAAAAGGTGGTTTTTCGGAAACCCTTTTTGCCGATAAAGCCAACTACCCTCAGGTAAAAATGATTGAGCTGAAGCTTTCCCAAGGAGCAAAACCCGGACATGGAGGTTTGCTTCCCGCTGAAAAAAACACGCCGGAGATTGCTTCTATCCGAAGCATTAAACCACATACAACAGTTCATTCCCCTTCTGGTCATACTGCCTTTTCTAATGCTAACGAACTGATACTCTTCATTGACAAACTGCGCACTTTGTCCAAAGGGAAACCGGTTGGTTTTAAAATTTGTATAGGCCGTAAGGATGAATTCATAGACATTGTCGAAGCCATGATAAAAACCGGAGTTTACCCTGACTTTATAACTGTGGATGGCGCCGAAGGAGGTACCGGAGCAGCACCTCTGGAATTCATTGACTATATGGGAATGGCACTTTCTGATGCGGTAGTATTCGTAAACAGAACATTAAGCCAATTCGGGCTTCGGGAACATATTAAAATCTTAGCTTCAGGAAAAATCATATCCGCTTTTGATATTGCCAAAACGATAGCTTTAGGCGCCGATGCCTGTTACAGTGCGCGGGGAATGATGTTTGCTTTAGGATGCATTCAGGCCTTGCAATGCGACAGTGGAAAATGTCCCGTAGGCATTGCAACCCAGAACAGATCATTATACAAAGGACTTGATGTAACGGATAAAAGTGTACGTGTAGCAAATTTCCATAAAAACACTTTAAAAGCACTCGGTGAATTTATTGGTGCCTGCGGTTTTGATACTCTGACGAAGATTACTCCCGATGTATTTTACAAAAGGACAAATCTTAACTCCAATCAGAATTTTACGGAAATCTACTTTAGTGACCGCATAAAATCAAAAAAAGAAACTATTAATTTAAATTAACATCCTATGAAACCTATTCCAACATTTACGGTAGCCGAGTATCAATTGCTTCGAAATCTGGCTAAACAAAGTATTACCTCCAGCAATGCCAAAGACATGGATCTTTTAAACGGCGAATTGGACAGAGCTGTTATAATTAAAGACGGAGTGATTGAAAAAAACATAATCCGCATAAATTCTTTTGTAACGGTAGAAGATGTGTCTGCCAAAAGGCAAATGAAATTTCAAATTGTTTTACCGTCATTGGCCAATGTAAAAGAAAATAAAGTCTCTATTCTGGCACCGTTAAGCATTGCCATAATTGGATTTAAGGAAAAAGACCAGGTAGAATGGGAATTACCAGCAGGAACAAAAATGTTAAAAATAATTGCTGTTGAAAACCTTTCCGACAATTAGACCTCTTTAAGAACACCTCATTTTTTTGAAGGTGTTTTTTTTATTTTCTCTCCAAAACAATATCAATCGGCCGGTTTGCCTTGCGTCCGAATTGAACCGTCTTTTCTGCCTGACTCGAACAGAGCATATACATATTAAAAGCAAACAACTGTATGGTTTGTGTTTTGTACTTTTTATTAGGATCTTCTATTTTAACACTGAATTTATCCGCCGGAAAAGTAGCTGCAATTGATAATAAGTAATTGTCTTTAGCGTAAGGAAAAAACCAACGGGCCTTTGGATTTTCAGCAGTTATTTTATTTCCGTTTTCGTCAATCTGATAGTTCATGGAAAACTGAAGTGGTTCATTACTATTCCTAAAACTGTAAATATTATTCACATTCACCACCTCTTTCCCTAAACTGTCAACTACAGTGATTTTCAGATTTTTGATATTTTCCTTTTTCCCGTCTTCATGCACATCCAAAACCAAATAGGATGTAAAGTCATAACCACAATGCATGGCAGGAAGCTGCGCTTTGGCAGAAACAGATATCAAAAAAAGGAATAAAAGATAACGCATTGTATATAATTTGGCATCAAAAATACAAAAGCAAAAACATTTCAAAAAGAAATCCCGAAAACAAAAGTCTTCGGGATTTAAATATCTTCAAAACGATTCCTATTAGATTTGAGCAGTCAGGTAATTGTAAACACTTGCAGCGTCTTCATCTGAAATTTTGGCTTTAATCTGCATTTTGCCTAAAATTGGCTTCCACTGTTCCGCTGTACGACTGGAAGGTTCGAACAATTTATGCCATTTTGCACAGTTATTTTCATAAACCTGTTTGCCATGAGCCTGGTTTTCGGTCAAAGCTTTATTAGGTACTGTAATAGTTTTTTTTACTACAAATCGAGTTATTTTTACGTCTTCTCCTTTTTGGGAAGTTTGCACCACTTGTCTGGAGGCACAGGAATAAATGAACAGTGAAGTAATTGCCACTGCAAATACGTTAAATTTCATAGTTTGACTGATTTTAGACGGTAAATCTAATAAAAAAATTATATGTTAAGAAAAACCTTACTTTTATAAATATTTTAAATTATTTGACTTTCATCAACCTGAAAATGCGGATTTACTTCGTCAGTTCTCTTAACTCGCGTGCAATCAGTTCAGTTCGTTTTTAATATGATACATTTGGCCTTCAGAAACTCAACCACAGTATGCTGAATTTACTTTGTAATATAAAAATTGAATTTAAAAATTGCTATAAATAAAACCCGATAGCATGGATTTGCAATCCGTGCCATCGAGTTCAGGCATCTGAAGGATTATCCAGATAATGGATAATAAAAAAATCCCGATTAATTAGAGGGTACTGGATATACTAATATAACTTACAGTGCTTCCAATAAATCGCAAATAAAGAAACCCATCAATATCCAGTATAATGATGGGTTTATCCAAAATCTTAATGTTAATTTTATTGAGAGACAGTAGTTGGTATTGGATAAAATCTTAACTGTAAAAGTTTTAATCCTGTATCATTATACTCCCAAAAATAACCTTCCATTGCAGGATCAAAAATAGGGTATAATCTAGGATTGTCCCTATCGTCGTCTGTGATGTCAACATTAATGTAAAGAAGTTTTCTGGTCACATCGGTAAATGTGCTTTTCCCTTTTGGTCTTGTCATTTCCAAAATATTCTCGGTATCTGTTTCACAGATCACTTCACCTTCGAAAGTAGCACAGTTTCTGATTACTACAGATCCTTCTGTTTTACCTAGCGCACGTGCGAATACGGTGTAGCTCACTTGAGAAACACCATCCACGAAAAGACCGGGCGCTGGAAGTTGAAAGTTAGCACCGTTAGCGTCGGTGCCATTAGCGTCCAAAACGGAAAAGCTTCCATCAGTAGATGGAGTAAGATAGATGTTTGATTGTCCGTTCAATTTGACAAAAATACGACCACCGTTGTTTCCGGTCATATCGGCTGTTTTGTTTTGGGGTACCCCAATAATGTTCAGATTGTAGTGGGTTCCACTTGGAGCACCATTACCAGTTCCTCGTTCCATTGAAGTTTTTGAAGCTTTTGAATTTTGATCAGATTCTGAAGAAACCGCATCTTCTTTTGAACAGCTTACAAACAGCAATGCTGAGATTGCTAAAACGGATAAAAATTTAACTTGTTTCATAATTGAAATAATTTTGGTTAATAATTTTGATTAATAATTTTGATTAATAATTCATATTAAAATTTCTGATGCGCAATATGAACCGTATAGGCAAAATTATTTTGGGAAATTTTTTGTTGTATTTAAATTTGGTATTGTGTGGTATTGTGAAAACGAATATATAAGCTAATTCTAAAGAGCAAAAAAATAATTGTTATAGTACATCATAAAAACGTTAAAATGTAAAAATTTGTTTAAAACTTGATTTATAACAAAATAAGATTAGTTTTGATTTAGTTTATAGTTTTATAAAATACAAATCTGATTAAAAATTAATATTGCACGCTCTCTGCGAGGCACACGAATCCCGCTTCGCAAAGCCTCCCAACTTTGTGGCTCAATTCCAAAAACAGATAAAAAAGCTGCGACATTATTGTTTCAACTTTGATTTTAATTTTTGCTCAAAGTCGGGAGACTTTTTGCAGCGAATTTATCTGTAAGCGTTTTTCATTTCAATCATTATTTCTTTGTATATGGTTTTGATGCTCATCTCTTTATCATCAACGTATTTCCCCATCATATCAAAGACAATTTTTGTATTTGGAGATAATCTTTCATATTCTTTCTCTCCAACTTCTTTTGGATAATAAACACTTATAAGTTTAGCGGCAATTCCACTGTTTATTTCTGCTTCCAAATCAACGTCGAGGTATTTCGGACGAAGCAAAGCCGTTTTCAACTCCTTATCATAATATTTTCGAAACAATTTGGCTGTAAAAGAACTTGTTATCCCCTGAAAAACGGCTCTTCTGTAATTTTCATCCCATTGCACATCAAAATGTTTCGGAGTATCATTGATGTCTTTTGAATAGTAACCAATAAGAAAATTAGTAATTTTTGGCCCGTCATCAACAAACGTAATCGCTTTATTTACATAGCTATTCAACGGATCGAAATAAATATTGACTTTGGCTTTTACTGTTGTCCTGAAAAAGTCATTGAATTTCTCGTCTACCTTATTTAAAAGCAACTCATTATTGAATTTCTCAAAATTGATTTCTTCTAATTTTACAACAGTATTTTTACTCTTTTGGTGAAAATCAGCCAATAAAACTGAAAGAGTATCCATTCGGGCAGCATACCATTTGAAGTTATCATTCAAATCTTCAAAATCAACATTTTTCCTGATTTCGTAAGTCTCATTTTCAAAACATAAAGCTATGGAAGGCAGATCAACTCCCCAATACTTTCCTCCTCTTATAAAATCAATCAACGGATGATTCCTTAAATTGCTGTATTTTTTTCGGGATTCAAAATAGTAATCATTAACCATATTGCGATAAATGGAATCGGCTTCTTTATCTTCCACCGCCATATTATAGGCATTCCTAAAAAGTGATATTCGCTCATCAATTTGGATTTGCGCCGTCGCTTTCGTTATTTTCTCTTTCTTGCTGGCACAAGAAACCAAAACAACTGACAATGCTAACAAAATTCTACTTTTCATATTTTAAGAAAAAAATTACATTTTTAAGTTTCAAAAATAAAAAAAAACGCTCAATCAAAAAAATTGAAGGAGCGCTTTTATGGAAATTATTTTGCGATTACATTACTGTAATTTATTTTTCAATAGTGTCTATTTCACATCCATCAATTCCACATCGAAAACCAATGTTGCATCCGGCGGAATTACACCACCAGCACCACGTGAACCGTAAGCCAAATAAGAAGGGATTACAAAACGAGCTTTGTCACCAACTTGTAATAAAGCGATACCTTCATCCCATCCTTCGATTACCTGACCTCTGCCTAAAGCGAATTCGATAGGTTGCTTTCTTTTATAAGAAGAATCGAAAACCATTCCGTTATCCAAAGCTCCTTGGTAGTGAACCGAAACCATTTTACCTTTTTCAGCTTTTTTACCATTTCCTTTTTGGATGATTTGGTAACGTAAACCACTGTCTGTTTTCTGGAAACCGGCAGCCAGTTTTTCCAATGCTTCTTCCGCTAATTGTTTTTGCTCAGCCAAACGTTTTTCTCTTGATCCTTCGAAAGTTCTGAAAGCTTCAACAGCATTCCATTTCTGAGCTTCTTCCCCAACACGAACAATTTCCAATGTTTCAATTTCATCGCCCTGAGCAATAGCATCCACTATATCCTGGCCTTCCACTACATGTCCGAAAACAGTGTGTTTGTTATCTAACCAAGCCGTTTCAATGTGCGTGATAAAAAACTGAGAACCATTTGTGCCAGGACCTGCATTGGCCATAGACAAAACTCCGGGACCATCATGTTTTAATTCCGGGTGGAATTCATCATCAAACTGATAACCCGGACCGCCAACTCCAGTTCCAAGAGGACAACCTCCCTGAATCATGAAATCAGGAATCACACGGTGGAATTTCAATCCGTCGTAATATGGTTTCCCTTGCGGTTTTACATCGTTTTCTAATTTACCTTCGGCTAAACCAACAAAGTTTCCAACCGTACCAGGTGTTTTATCGTGAGTTAATTTCACCAAAATAACTCCTTTAGAAGTATTAAATTTTGCGTAAATTCCGTCTTGCATCTTATTTTGATTTTAATTTTGAATTGCAAATATAAGGCTATTTTATAAATATATTTCTTTTTGGTACTGCTCCTACCTTCCTTTCGTAAGTAACAAAATACACTATAAAAGAAGTAATGGAAAGCAAAGCACATCCGATAGAAAAAGTCTCCCAACCTCCTACTTTCCAAAGCCATAATCCGAAGGCCGATCCTAAAGCCGTTCCTAAAAAACTGAAAGACATATAAACAGTATTCATTCGGTTTCTCGCTTCAGGCAAAAGCGCATACACTCTTGTTTGGTTGGAAATGTGAACCGACTGTAATCCGACGTCAATCAAAACAATACCGATAAGAATTCCGATAACACTTTCCGAAGAAAAATAAAAAACCACAAAGCTCAATAGTAAAAACAGTAGTCCGTAACCGATTACCTTTCTCGGTTGCCCTTTATCACCCAATTTACCGACCAACGGAGCTGCCAAAGCTCCCGATGCCCCAACAATCCCGAACAATCCGATGGTTGCACTGTTGAAATTAAAAGGCTCACCCGAAAGGAGCAACACCATGGTCGTCCAGAAGGCTCCGAATTGCGCAAAGCTCAACGCATTGATCAGCGTTGCTTCTCTGAGCATCGGTTGTTCTTTTATTAAAGTGAATAACGATTTTAGCAACTGACCGTAAGTTCCTTTAAAATCAGGTTTATTGACTGGAAATTGTTTCTGTATCACGAGAATTATCAGGAAACACAACCCGGACGCGATCCAAAACATCCCGCGCCAGCCTAACCATTCACCAACAAATCCGCTAATAGTTCTTGAAAGAAGAATACCTAACAGCAGTCCGCTCATAACAGTTCCGATTACTTTACCTCTTTGCTCTGGAGAAGCCATGGTAGCCGATAATGGTAAAATCAACTGCGGAACGATCGATGAAGCGCCTATTAAAAAACTGGCAATCTGAAGCATCACAAAATTAGTAGCCGATGCCGCCAAAAATAAGGCCAATACAGCGGCTAATGTGGTAAATAGTATCTGTTTTTTCCGTTCTAGTTTATCCCCTAGCGGAACCATGAAAAACATTCCAACCGCATATCCCGCCTGAGTAAGATAAGTAACTGTTCCGGCAACATTCTCTGGAACTGAAAATTCTTTTGCAATTAAAACGATTAAAGGCTGACAGTAATATAGATTGGCAACAATCAGACCAGTGCAAACAGCCATGAAGCCAACGTCTGTTTTAGATAAATTCATACCACAAAAGTAAAGGAGACCTTTCTTAATTAAATCCTAAATATTTCCGAAAATTATCTCGAGAGCTATCGCAGTTCATCCGATAAAAGTATATTTGCTTACAAGCATAAATCAACATGAAACCTAAAATAATTACGTATCAACCACATTACAAACAGAGTTTTATCGATTTAAATACTGCCTGGCTTGAAGAATACTTTTATGTAGAGCCGCACGATTTGGATGTCTTTGAAAATATTGAAGATGTCGTACTTAAGCCCGGTGGTGAGATTTTTTTCTGTTTGGTTGATGATGAAGTCGCCGGTACTGTTGCGATGCAAAAAGTATCCGATACGGTATATGAAATGGCGAAACTGGCCGTCGACAAGAAATTCCAGGGTCAGAAACTTAGCAATTTACTGATTGATGCCTGCATTGACTTTGCTAAGTCGAAAAAAGCCGAAAAAATCATGCTGCTTTCAAGTACCAAATTAATCCCGGCGCTCAGTCTGTACCGAAAATATAATTTCAAGGAAACACCGATGGATGAAACCGACTACGATCGTGCCGATATCCAAATGGAATTGTACCTTTAATCAAATTAAAAACAACCATGGAAATCCCGAAAGATTATTTAGACATCAATAAAAGAACCTGGAACAGCAAAACCGACGTGCATGTTACCTCCGATTTCTATGATGTAGAAGGTTTCCTCAACGGGAAAAACACCTTAAACGAGATTGAACTTTCTATTTTGGGAGACGTATCCGGAAAGAAAATCCTGCATCTGCAATGTCATTTCGGTCAGGATACCCTTTCGTTAGCAAGACTTGGCGCGAAAGCGACCGGTGTGGATTTATCCGATAAAGCCATTGAAAAAGCAAAAGAACTCAACACAAAAATGAATCTTGATGCCCAATTCATCACTTGTGATGTTTACGATTTGCCGAATCATCTCAACGAAAAATTCGACATCGTTTTCACCAGTTACGGCACCATTGGCTGGCTTCCTGATTTGGACAAATGGGCCAAAGTGATTAACCATTTCCTGAAACCGGGCGGCAAATTAGTTTTCGCGGAATTCCACCCGATGGTCTGGATGTTTGACAATGATTTTAAAGAGGTGTTCTACAGTTATTTTAATGTCGAAACGATAATCGAAGACGAATCCGGAACGTATGCCGACCGAAATGCGGAAATTTCGGCGCAGACAGTAACATGGAACCATCCACTTTCGGAAGTTTTAAACGCTTTAATCAGCAACGGCCTGACAATCGACAGTTTTAACGAGTATGATTATTCTCCTTACAACTGTTTCAATGAAACGGAAGAATTTGAGAAAGGAAAATTCAGAATTAAACATTTAGGAAATAAAATCCCAATGGTCTATTCTCTGACAGCAGTCAAAAAATAATAAAACCACAATAGCATATTACTTTGTCAGTTCGTTTCTCTTGCGCACAATCCCAGGCAATAAATCAAGAAATCCTAAAAAAGCATTCCTTTAAAAAATTAACACACTACAAACCAATAGTTTAAGAAAAATTTTACTAACTTACTGTTCGAAAACTGAGCGTTATCAGTCAGGGTTTTATCATAAAACGATTTCACAACACAAAGAGTTTTAAAAACCTCTTATCATCGCTGCCCAAACTAACCTGAAACAAGCAGTATCAAAATGGACGTAAGTATTTTATTTTTAGGAGCAGCCAGCGAAGTAACGGGATCGAAATACCTGTTAAGAATAGACCATTTTAACCTATTGGTTGATTGTGGAATGTTTCAGGGAAAACGAAAACTAAAAGAACTGAATTGGGCGGACTTCCCAATAAAACCAGAAGAAATAAATGCTGTAGTATTAACTCACGCCCACACCGATCACACAGGATACTTGCCCCGTTTAGTCCGTTTAGGTTATAAAAACCCTGTTTATTGTACGAGTGCTACCGCAGATTTAATGCACCTTATGCTAATGGACACTGCCAAATTTCAGGTTGAAGACGCTGAATTTGCTAAGAAAAAAGGCTATTCCAAACACGAAAACCCGAAACCTTTATTCACACAGGAAGACGTAGAGTGCATTCAGCCGATGATCAGGACCGCTTCCTTTGAGGAAAGAATCCAAATCACGGAACAAATAGCTGTCACCTTCTACAACGCTGGGCATGTTTTGGGAGCTGCTATTATAGAAATAACTCTCATTGGCGATACTGAAACAAAAAAAATTGTTTTTTCCGGAGATTTAGGACGATACAATGATCCCTTGCTCTACCCGCCAAAAACCATAGATTTCGCTGATATACTCTTTGTGGAATCTACTTACGGCGATAAAATAATTAAACAAACCGACAGAAATGATATTATTGAGATAATGAACGAGACGTTTGAGAAAGACGGCAATCTTATGGTACCTGCTTTTGCCGTAGGACGCACTCAAACATTATTGATGTACCTTAAAAACATCATGATGACCAAGGAAATACCATTGGTCAAAATCGCAGTTGACAGCCCTATGGCTATTTCGGCAACGGAATTGTACCGGAAACACAGTGACTATCATAAATTAAAGGACATCGATTTGGAAGAGGACGAGGCTTTTTTGATACTAAAAAAATGCCTTATCATTTCTAAAACTTCAGATGATTCCAAAAAAATTAATGACATAACCCAAGACTTGGTTATCATCGCCGGAAACGGCATGATGTCAGGCGGACGAATCATGCACCATCTTTTTCATCGTCTTTCAGACCCAAAAAACGTTGTACTGATACCTGGCTATCAAGCAGAAGGCTCCAAAGGAAGGCTTTTACAGGAAGGAGCCAAAACCATCAGGATTTTCGGCCAGGAAATCGACGTTAACGCCAAAATATTTACCATACACGGATTATCAGCACATGCGGACCGGAACGAACTATTACAATGGTTAAGCGGATTTAAACGAGCGCCGATGAAAACTTTCGTGATTCACGGCGAAAAGGAAAGTGCCGGTGCTTTATGTGAAGCTTTAAAAGAACAGGGATGGAATGCCCAAGTCCCATCTTACATGGATGAGATTGAACTCTTTAAAAATATCTGACATCATGAAACAAGAAAGCCAAAAAATTTTTTTTGAAGCAAAAAGGGATCTTTCCGATGAAATAAGGGATTCCTTTAAAATCATGGCCGATTTATGGGAAGGAATAGCTGCCTTTCAGGAAATAAACAATTGTGTAACCGTGTATGGTTCGGCCCGGTTCCAAGAAGGACACAAGTATTATGAATTGGCCCGAGCTATGGGAAAAAAATTAGCTGAAAACGGTTTTACTGTAATGACCGGCGGCGGTCCGGGCGTAATGGAAGCCGCTAACCGGGGAGCAAAAGAAGGCGGCGGCACTTCTTTAGGATGCAATATTGTTTTGCCATTCGAGCAAAAACCCAATCCATACGTAGACAAAATGGTTGAATTTGATTTTTTCTTCACCCGTAAAACAATTTTGCGAAAAAACTCCCTTGCTTACGTCCTGATGCCGGGAGGCTTGGGAACCATGGATGAAATCTTCGAAGTCCTGACACTTGTTCAAACCAAAAAACTTCCCCACCGTCCCATCGTTTGTTTAGGAAAAAATTATTGGGAAAAATTGAGTAATTTTATACGCGACACTATGATTCAGGAAGGAACTATTTCCGAAGAAGACCTGAGTTTAATGTTATTGACAGACAATACAGACGAAGCCGTCGAATACATAAAATCACACATCATCAAAAAAACGTAACACTATGGAAAGTTTATTTGACCCTAAGGGTACTCAAGACATTATTGAAAGAATCAACAAACTTCAGCCTACAGCATTATCACAGTGGGGAAAAATGACGGTTGGCCAAATGCTGGAACATTGCCAGGGCCCATTAAAAGTAGCATTCGGCGAAATACAAATAAAAAGAGGGCTTATGGGGTTACTTTTTGGAAAAATGGCTAAAAAGACATTGGTTTCACGAAGACCTTTTGACCATAATTTACCTACTACCAAAGAATTCATCGTGAAACACGAACCTGAATTTGAAAAAGCAAAAGCCGAACTCATCAATAGCATCGCTCGTTTCAGCAAAGGTCCCTCAACGATTAAAAATCTTAAACATCCTTTCTTCGGACATATGACTGAAAAAGAATGGGACACCGCTCAGTGGAAACATTTGGATCATCATTTGAGACAGTTCGGAGTTTAAAATTTTTAAACATAAGTAAAAAAAGGGAAAAGGGATAAGTAATGGCAAGTCCCTTTTCCCTTTTCCTTTTTCCCTCAAAACCACTACCTTTGCAACTTTATAACTCAGCAACTCAAAAAAAATGCGCATCGATATTATTACCGTTTTACCGGATTTAATCCGAAGTCCGTTTGAAGCTTCCATCCTTAAAAGAGCTATTGCCAAAGGATTGGTGGAAGTTCACATGCACAATCTTCGCGATTACAGTACCAACAAACACAAAAACGTAGACGATTACCAGTTTGGTGGCGGTGCGGGCATGGTAATGAGTATCGAACCGATTGACGCCTGCATTTCAAAACTGAAAAGCGAGCGCAATTACGATGAAGTAATTTACATGACGCCCGATGGTGAAACGCTTAACCAGCAAATGGCCAATTCGTTATCGCTTTTAGGAAACATCATTATCCTTTGCGGCCATTACAAAGGCGTAGACCAACGAGTTAGGGATCAGTTCATAACGAAGGAAATTTCCATTGGTGATTATGTTTTATCCGGAGGTGAATTGGGCGCGGCCGTTTTATGCGATGCCATTATCCGATTGATACCTGGCGTTTTGAGCAACGAAACTTCTGCCTTAACGGACAGCTTTCAGGACAATCTGCTTTCCCCTCCTATTTATACACGACCTGCGGAATACAAAGGCTGGAAAGTCCCAGATGTATTGCTAAGTGGTAATTTTGCTGAAATTGAAAAATGGCGTGAGGATATGGCGTATGAACATACTAAAACACGCCGACCTGATTTGTTGGAGGAGTAATTTACAGTGGACAGATAGCAGAAGACAGATTACAGAAAGCAAATCAAAAGTGCAGTCACTAAATTAGGTTTGAAAGAACTTTTAATTTCAGACATCTTCTTGTCTCTCGCTTCTATTTTCTATTCTCTATTTTCCCAAACTCTGTAAAAAATTTGTAGTTCAAAATAAAATTTGTAATTTTGCACCCACATTCAGCCCAACCTCTGACGATAACCGTGAATGTTGCTCTGATTCAAACATTTAACTTTAACAATCATGTCAAATTTATTAAAATTTGTTCAAGACGAATTCGTAGCGAAAAAAGATTTTCCTCAATTCAACGCTGGTGATACTATCACTGTTTATTACGAAATTAAAGAGGGTGAAAAAACTCGTACTCAGTTCTTCAAAGGAGTTGTTATCCAAAAAAGAGGTGCTGGTGTAACTGAAACTTTCACTATCCGTAAAATGTCAGGCGCTGTTGGTGTAGAGCGTATCTTCCCTGTAAACATGCCGGCTTTACAAAAAATCGAAGTTAACCAAAGAGGTAAAGTTCGTAGAGCTCGTATCTTCTACTTCAGAGAACTTACTGGTAAAAAAGCTAAAATCAAAGAAAGAAGAAGATAATTCACTTTCTGAAGTTTATAAGATCAGCCCCGATAACCTCGGGGCTTTTTTTATGCAAAAAATTAAACCTCAAATTATCATTTTGATAAATTAAAACGTCCAAAATAACAATCTCGCAATTCGTTCATTTCCCGACAATTTCCCAACCGCTTTTCGGACTGATTTTCTTATATTTGCTATGCTTTTTTAAGCATCTTTCAACAAATAGTTTTAAAAACACAGCTATAGCATTTAAAATTCAACAAAATGGCACAAAAATCAAAAATCCATTACACTTTGACTGATGAGGCTCCAATGTTAGCCACTCATTCATTCTTACCAATTGTACAGGCTTTTACAGCGCCTGCCAACATCGATATCGAATTACGCGATATTTCTTTAGCAGGACGTATTTTAGCTAACTTCCCTGAATTTTTAAAAGACGATCAGAAAATTGGTGACGCTTTAACAGAACTTGGCCAGCTAGCCACTACACCTGAAGCGAATATCATCAAATTACCAAATATTTCCGCTTCGGTTCCGCAGTTGAAAGAAGCCATCTCTGAATTACAGGCGCATGGTTTTGCAGTGCCAAGCTATCCGGAAGATCCTGCCAACGATGCAGAAAAAGAAATCAAAGCAAAATACGCTAAAGTTTTAGGTTCTGCCGTAAACCCGGTTTTACGTGAAGGAAACTCAGACCGTCGTGCGCCAAAATCAGTTAAGAATTATGCTAAAGCAAACCCGCATTCAATGGGCGCTTGGTCTGCAGATTCTATCACTGAAATCGCCCACATGGAGGCTGGTGATTTCTACGGAAGCGAAAAATCAGTTACTGTTGAAAACGATACTCAATTCGTAATCGACTTTATCGACGCAAACGGAAACGTAACAAACTTAAAAGCTGCTTCTAAATTAAAAGCAGGTGAAGTAATCGACTCTTCGGTTATGAGTTTGTCAGCTTTAAAAGCATACGCGAAAAAAGAAATCGCTGACGCTAAAGCAAAAGGACAATTATTGTCATTACACCTGAAAGCTACGATGATGAAGGTTTCTGACCCAATCATCTTCTCTGCTGTTGTAGAGGTATATTTCGAAGAAGTATTCGCAAAATACGCTGATGTTTTAAAATCATTAAATGTAGACACGAGAAACGGTTTGGGTGATGTTTATGCAAAAATCGCAGGACACCCTCAACAGGCTGAAATTGAAGCGGCACTTGCAGCAGCTTTAAATAACGGTCCGGCCGTGGCTATGGTTAACTCTGATAAAGGAATCACGAATTTCCACGTTCCATCTGACGTAATTGTGGATGCTTCAGTTCCGGCTTTCGTACGTTCTTCAGGAAAAATGTGGAACGCAAAAGGCGAATTACAAGACACTAAAGCTTTAATCCCGGACAGAAATTACGCTGGTTTATATGTGGCTACAGTAAACTTTTGCAAAAAGAACGGTGCTTTCGACCCTAAAACTATGGGATCAGTTCCAAACGTTGGCTTGATGGCTCAAAAAGCAGAAGAATACGGCTCACATGACAAGACATTCCAGGCTACTGCTAAAGGAATCATGAGAGTTCACGACGGAAACGGCACTACTTTCATGGAGCAAAACGTAGAGGCTGGTGACATCTTCAGAATGTGTCAGACTAAAGACGCTCCTATTCAGGACTGGGTTAAACTTGCAGTAAACAGAGCAAGATTATCTAACACTCCTGCTGTTTTCTGGTTGGATGACAAACGTGCTCATGATCGTGAGATGATCAAGAAAGTGGAGAAATACCTGAAAGATTACGATACAACCGGTTTAGACATCCGTATCTTAAATATCGTTGATGCAACTACATTTACCTTGGACAGACTGAAAAATGGTTTAGACACTATCTCTGTTACCGGAAACGTATTGCGTGACTACTTAACTGACTTGTTCCCTATTTTAGAATTAGGAACTTCAGCGAAAATGTTATCTATCGTTCCGTTGATGAATGGTGGTGGTTTATTTGAAACCGGAGCCGGAGGTTCTGCACCGAAACACATAGAACAATTTATCGAAGAAGGATATTTACGTTGGGATTCGCTTGGTGAGTTCTTAGCTTTAGGAGCTTCATTGGAGCATTTAGGTCAAACACAAAACAATACTAAAGCATTGGTATTGGCAGAAACGTTAGACGAGGCGAACGATAAATTCCTTAAAACTGACAAATCCCCCGCTCGTAAAGTGGGACAAATCGATAACAGAGGTTCTCACTTCTACCTGGCAATGTACTGGGCTGAAGCGTTGGCAAACCAAAATAAAGATGCCGAATTACAAGCTAAATTCGCTCCTGTTGCCACTGAATTACTATCTAACGAAGCAAAGATCAATGATGAATTAATTGGTTCTCAGGGCAAGCCGCAAAACATCGGAGGTTACTACCATCCGGCAAACCAGTTAACGGACAAAGCAATGCGTCCAAGTGAAACATTAAACACAATTTTACAAAAGTTGTCTTAGTGCATTTCACACTTGAAATAATTACAAAGGCGGTTCGAAAGAATCGCCTTTTTTATTTTAGGAGCAACTCGATGCATTTTCATAAAAAGAACTGCTCCTGCTGTCCACTATATTTTTTGTCCCGTTTAGGACGGGACAAAAAGATGCCGTTCCCATCAGGGCTAAAAACAAGCATAGTTTTTCAAACACATTCTTTCAGGATGTCGTAAAATAATAAAGCCACTCAAATGAGTGGCTTTATTTTTTATTAAATCAATTGATCCTACTTATCGTTTCATCGAGAAGTGGGCCTTAAATTGCTTATCAGCACCATTCTCTTTGTATTTAACGGTAAACCAGTAATCCGTAGACGGTAAAGTATGACCGTTGAAAGTTCCGTCCCATCCTGCTCCCGAAGGAACGATTTGTTTCAGTAACTTACCGTAGCGGTCGTAAATATGAATTTCAGAATTCGGCTGATCATCGCTTAACGACCAGATGTTCCAGGTATCATTATAACCGTCACCGTTCGGTGTAAAGAAATGCGGATATCCAATAGTCAGGATACCGTTAAGGGTGATATCAGTACATCCCTTAGTATCATGAATCGTTATGGTATGTGTACCCGGTAACACATTAATGAATACATTACTTGTCTGGAACGCACCTCCGTCCAAACTGTACAAATACGTTCCGTTTCCTACTACAGTTACCGTGATAGCCTGAGTATCCTCAAAATAATTCGTAACTACAGCCGAGGCACTTTGTGC
This sequence comes from Flavobacterium enshiense DK69, assembly GCF_000498495.1. Lineage (GTDB taxonomy): Bacteria > Bacteroidota > Bacteroidia > Flavobacteriales > Flavobacteriaceae > Flavobacterium > Flavobacterium enshiense. The sequence goes on from NZ_AVCS01000013.1 coordinate 118,956, forward strand.
CGGATTAGACTCGTCAACATTTATTACAAACTGATCTGTACAACCTGTACTCGAATCCATTATCACAACAGTATACTGACCTGCCTGAGTAGCCTCATAAGAACTAGTTGTCGCAATCACAGTATTCATATCACCGCCATAATACCATTGGAAAGTATAGGAAGCCGGACTTAAGCCTGTATCCATAGTATATCCGGAAATCAATGTTCCGGTTGCACTGTCTAAACAAACCGTTCCCGGATCTATAGTCGTTTTAGGCTTCGGATTTACCAGAATAACAATTGTTTTCGGTTCTCCAGAACAACCATTATACATCGGTGTAACAGTATATGTCACTGTTCCTTGTGTATCTCCAGTAGTTTCCAGATTCTGATCGATCGGTATACCTGCTCCCGGAGTAGTTTCAGTTCCACTTCCATCAGAAGCACCGGTAACTCCGCTTTCAACAACAGTCCACATGATTGAAGTTCCCTGAATAGTCGGCATAACATTAATTCCAGATGAATCGCCACTACAAATATCTTGTGGAGCTCCAATACCAAACACTTCCGGTGTCGGATTAACTGTCACTGTGACTGTAACCGGAGTACCAATACATCCGTTAACCGTCGTTGGTGTAATCGTATAAATAACCGTACCTGGCGTCAAACCAATTGTACTTAAAGTTTGAATGATCGCACTTCCTGAACCTGAAGAAGCTCCAGTCACACCAGTTGCTTGAACAGTCCAATCGAAAGTAGTATTTGGTACAGTGGGGGTCAACTGAATATTGGTAGTCTCTCCCGTACACAACTCGTCTGAACTCGGACTCGGCTGAACATTAGGATAAGGGTAAACATTAACCGTCACTACTACCGGAGTCCCCATACAATTTCCATTAATTGGTGTAATGGTATAAACAACCTGACCAATATTTGTACCTGTAGCAGATAAAACCTGATTAATTGAAGATCCTGTTCCACCTGATGCTCCAGTTGCTCCCGATAGCTGAGCAGCGTTCCAAGTAAAAGTAGTACCAGGAATTGTGCTCGTCATTGTTATATTTGTTGGATTACCTGAACAAATAGACTGTTCTGTAACATTCACGATAACATCCGGAACCGGCGATACCGTAACAATTACGTCGATTGGCAAACCAACACAACTTCCTACAGCCGGAGTAATAGTATAAGTAACTGTTCCAACTGTATTTCCGGTTGTAAGCACATCAGAAATGATGCTTCCGCTTCCATTAGTTGCTCCGGATGCCCCTCCAGTTTGAGTAACAGTCCATGAGAAAGTGGTATTCGGTACCGTTCCTGCTAATTGAATTCCGGAAGACTGACCCGAACACAAAGATTGCGACGATGGATTAGCAGCTACCGTAGGTGTTTGTACCACTGTTACAGTTGCAGAACCAGATACTGTCTGAACACAGTTCGGAACCGTTCCGGCAGTCACATCAACCAATGCGTAAGTGGTATCGACTGTCAAATTACCTGTATTAACGGTAGCATTACCAGCTGCATCAAGAAGTACCGGTTGTCTTGGTCCTCCATTAATAGTATAACCCACGGTTGCTCCCGGAGTTCCGGAGAACGATATTGTAGCCGGTTGACCAAAACATACCGAAGTTGAACCTAAAATCGAAGCTGTCGGCTGAGGCGCGATATCTATAACAACTTGTTCCGTTAATGGCGTTGTACATCCCGTTCCCGCAGTAACATTCACTAACTGATATGTTGTTTGTACCGTTAAAGCCGCAGTTGGAAAAGTTGTTGTTCCAGATGCCGGTAAAACGACAGAAGCAGCTGTCCCGTTTACTGTATAGTTAACCGTTGCGTTTGGAGATCCGCTGATTGTAATATTAGCTGTTGATCCTGTACAGATTAGAGATGGTCCTGAAATTGTTATGTTAGCCGTTGGCGATGACAATACATTTACATCAGCTGTATCTGAACATCCGTTGATGTCAATATAAGTAATTGTCGCAGTACCCACATTAACCCCTAAAACATCTCCCGTTGAATTAACTGTTGCTACAGTTGGATCAGATGTCGACCACGCATTTGATGCTGCCGGAGGATTAGTAGATGATAATGTCGTAGTCGCACCGATACAAGTTGTTAATGTTCCCGATATTACCGGTAAAGCATTAACGGTTATCGTTACCGTTGTCGAACAACCGCCACTATTTGTATAGGTAATATCAGAAGTACCAGGATTAACTCCTAAAACATTTCCTGCTGAATCGACTGTAGCAACAGCAGTATTGGATGATGTCCACGGATTTACAGCGGCAGGTGTTGGTGAACCAAAAAATTGTGTTGTTCCGCCAACGCAAATTCCCGATGCTCCTCCTGTAATCGTAGGCAACGGGCTAACTGTTACTGTACTTGAAGGATTAGTTACACTTCCATTACAAATCACAGCATTACTACTGTCTAAATTTTTAACGGCAACTAAAGTATAAACTCGTGTACTTGAAGGTGTGTCTGTAAATTGGTAATTTCCGGCAGCATCGAGCAAACGTGATTGTATTGGTCCGCCGTCTATCCTGTAATCAACCGTTGCTCCAGGAGTACCGGTAAAAGTGACCGTAACATTTTGGCCCGAACAAATCTGTGTTGGGGTTACTGACATTGTTGCTGTCGGGATCGGTAAAACCCTCAGATTAAAGCTGGATATGATATAACATTTAGTGCTGATATTATACACTTTGACATAAATAAGCTGTGGATTTGCGATATTCCCATAGAACACCGGCAATTGAAGAGCAGTATTATCATTATTAACATCATCAACTGCATTAGCATATGAGATATAAAAATTCATTGCCGTATTTGGCTCTGTACATATCTTGCTTCTATGTGAATTAAGATTAAAAATACCTGTACTAGTAGTTGAGCAGGTAGGCAAATCAGGAATAGGAGTTTGGACTAAGGTTGGCGATTTTGGAAACGCACCAGTACCAAGAGTTGCACTACCAATCCAATTAAGCGTGAAACCAGTATCAGTAGCATACGGCCTGTCGATAGCGATGTAATAGATTTCACCAACTGCTACTGTCAGCCATTGTACATAGGCTAAATTATTACCTCCAGTACCAGACCAAGCAAAATTACTAGGAGTACTGCCATTCATACCTGTAATGTTGTTGGGTAATCCAGCTTCAGAAGGATTAGTTGCATTGCATCGGATTGGCGTGCCTAAACCGGTCCCACAAGTTCTGTTTGGTCCGTAAACAAAAAAATCGTAATCACCAGTAAGAAGATCAGGATTATTTGGAGTTAAATTAAACCCCAATGTACCCGCCTGCGCAATAGTAACTTTCAGCCAAAGGGAATTGTGCTCGCGACCAGGACCACATCCGGCAACTTCAAACGCGTTCCCATAACCGTCGGTATTGGTAATAAAACTACCGTCACCACATACTGGAATTGCATTAATACAATCGTTGGCCTCGACTTGTCCAAAAACGGTATTTCCAAAAATAAATACTAAAAATAGTACTAAAATCTTTTTCATTATATCAGGTTTATTTAAGAGCAATAGCTAATTCCTGTTTTTAGCAGGAATTAGCTATTGTTTGGGGGTTTTATTTTAAACTCTCAATGCAAGTGTAACGACATTGAGGCGTAAAGATTGTAAACATTTTGTTAAATTTTTTTATTTCTTTACAATCATAAATTCTGATCGTCTGTTTTGTGCATGCTGCTCATCTGTACAATTAGAGCCACAATCTACTTTTGGTTCTGTACTTCCAAAGCCTTTTCCACTCACACGATCTCTTGAAATACCCTTCGAAATCAAGTATTCAACAGTTGACTGTGCTCTCTGTTTTGAGAGCTTAAGGTTGTAAGAAGCACTTCCTTTAGAATCTGTATGGGATTTTACAAAAATCACCATCTTCGGATTGTCCTTCATCACCTTAACCAATTTATCCAATTCACCAGCACCTTCCGGTGTTATGTTACTTTTGTTATAATCGAAATAAACATTGTTTAAAATTACCTCAGTCTCGGTCACAATTACTTCAACCGGCATTAACTGCGCTTCCACAACAGATTGACCTGATTTGATTTTATCAATCGGGAAAGTTGCCGTTTCAAAATTATCGGCTTTAACCTGGAAAGTATAATTAGTTTCACATTCAACCTCATAACCTACTCTTCCTCTTGCATCTGTTTGTCTTGTTTCGATAACATTGCCTTTAGTATCTAGAATAGCAACCGAAGCATTTGAAAGAACAGCACCTGTTTTCTTATTGGTTACCGCAGCAATTGCTTCAGCTTTGCATACTTCCTTGGCAGCGTAGATGGCATCAGAGCCACTTCTGTCTGAAGAAAAATAACCAACATTGGCTGATTTATTATAACTGAAAGCGAAATCATCTTTTTCAGTATTTACTGGTTTTCCAACATTTTGAGGTTGCTCGGATTTGTTTAAATCCATTCTGAAAATATCTAAACCTCCAAAACCTTGTTTCCCTGAAGAAGCGAAATACAACACGTTGTTTTCAGTAATAAAAGGGAAGTTTTCTTTTCCGGCAGTATTAACAGCTGGCCCCAAATTCTGAGGAGTACCACTGGTGTTTCCGTCAATCGAAACTTTCCAGATATCAGATTCGCCTAAACCATCCGGCATGTTAGATGCAAAATATAAAGTCTTTCCATCATTGCTCAAGCTTGGATTAGTCACAGAATAATTTGGACTGTTAAACGGTAACGCTGTAATATTCGTCCATTTTCCGTTTACTTTCTCGGCTCTGTACAAACCTTGTTGTGCAATTTTCGTGTTGCTTTTTTTATTCTTTTCGAATTGTCCCACACTGTGTCCGTCTCTTGCAAAAAACATTACATTTCCGTCTTTGCTTACAGTAACCGGACCGTCATGATATGGAGTATTCAATTCCTTAACTGCAACCGGCTCTGAAAAAGTACCGTCTGAATTACGGGTTGTCTGGAAAATATCCAAGTATGGCTGGTTAGCCCATTTATCCTTTTTCTTACCTGCATTTCTTGTACTTGCAAAATATAAGGTGTTATCGTTTGTAAGTACTGCACCGAAATCGCTGCTGCCTTTAGCACTAATTGCTATCTCAGAAACGTCAAACATCTTATCTTTTTTGGTAAGGCTCGGAATATAATTCGGATTTGCTTTGTGTTCCTTAGCTCTCGAATCAGAAGGCATTAACGCAGCAAAAGCATCCATTTGCTTGTTAGCTTCCTCATATCTTCCCAAGGTTTTTAGAGTTTGGGCATAGCGGAAATAAGTTTCAGCATCCGCTTTTGCTTCAACAGCTTTACCATACCATTTTGCAGCCTCAGTCGCATTATTGATATTGTAATAGCAATCCCCTAGTTGTTTGGCAACATAAGGCGTAGCAGTATCTTTATCAGTAAGCTTCAAATATTCTTCAATAGCGTTTACGTACTGATAGCTTTCAAAATACTGATCGGCTTTTTTAGATTGTTTGTCCTGAGCATACCCCGTGGTCATCAATAATAACAAGCCTATTTGTATATAAATTCTTTTCATTTTTTAGCTTCTTTTGATTAGAAATATCTTGGTGATATTGATGTCTTTTTAGGGAAATTCAAGTCAAATAACAACATAAATTCGTGTGACGATTTAGTTGTTGCATCCAAATCTGAAATAATGTGGTCATACGCATAACCAAGACGTATTGAAGGTGTGATACGGTAATTTACCATTGCACCAAACGAGTCCTCAAGTCTGTAGGTTGCTCCTGCTTCGAACTTCTCAAAGAACAAAAAGTTAGCCGACACGTCCAAAGAAGTTGGAGCGCTGAAAGCCGATTTTAACATGAATGAAGGCTTAAATTTTGTGTTCTCTGATAATTGAAACACATATCCTCCCGTTAAGAAGTAATGCTGCGTTTCACTACCAAATTTGTAATCATCTCCGTCCACATGTAAATCAAGATGTTTAGCATCTAACATATTAGGTACAGAGAACGATACATAATATTTATCTGTGTAGTAGAAAACTCCACTACCGATATTGAAATAGGTATTGTTAACGTTTTCACTGAACGCAACGTCTCCTCCATCCGGAACATATCCGTTTCCGATGTCACTGAATAGGCCAACGTTATGAAAAGTCACACCTGATTTTAATCCGAATGCCAAACGATGCTCACCTCCTAAATTTAAGGTATAAGCGAAATCACCATAAACATTAGTTTCTTCAACCGGGCCAATTTTATCTGAAATCACAGATAATCCTAAACCAACATTTTTACCAACCGGACTGCTCGCGGCGAATGTCAGGGTTTGTGGAGCCCCTTCCACATTAACCCATTGGTCTCTGTATAAGACCCCAATAGCCAAATTCTCTTTGGAACCGGCATAAGCTGGATTAACCACATTCATATTATACATATATTGTGTATAATGCGGGTCCTGCTGTGCTTGCATGTCTGTGGTAATTGCTCCCAACAGAAGAATAGCAAAATAAATTTTTTTCATTTTCAGCTTGTATTGCTTTAATAATTACAGTCTGCCCACTTCAGTGCAGGCAGACTGATTTTTATTTGTTATTAATATTGTCTGTTGATGTATACCCAACCGGTAACGGTAGTGTTATCAGCTTTCTGGATACTGTAGAAATAAGTACCGTCAGGTAACTTCTCTCCGTCATTTGACTGTCCGTTCCACTGATCTTCATATCCTTCTCCATGAGAATACACTTCTACACCATAACGGTTAAAGATGACAACCTTTTTAACACCCATATCTCTAAGAACGAAAGCATCATTATCACCATCGTCATTTGGAGAAATACCTCTTGGAATATTTGGACAAGGTCCTTCATATTGAAGTTTTACAATAGCTGATGATCCTGCTTCATTACATCCATTTGCTCTCTCATTTATTGTATATATAACTTCATAATTTCCAGGTGTGGTTGCAGAAAGATTGATAGCTCCTGTAGTAGGGTTTATAGACAATCCTGCAGGTGTAGCCGTGAAAGTTCCGCCTGTTGTAAATCCTTCAACTGTTGATAATACAGGATTAGTTCCTTCTCCACAATACTTAGAATCGTCATAGCTAAAGTTAACTACCGGAGTATACAATTCGTTTACGATAACTTCGATTGGAGTTCTAACTCCAATACATCCTTGAGGGTTAACTACTGAAACATAGTAAGTAGTTGTTCCCACAGTATCAGTTAACGGAACCGGAGCATTAACATTTCCAGTACCTCCTACAGCATCCGTAAACCATAATAACGTAAAGCCTTCTGGTGCAGTTGCTGTTAAAGCAGTTGCAGGTTGGTTTAAACAATAATTAACCGGAGACGTTACAGTAGCCACTTCTGGGATACCTAAATAAGTAACCGTAAATGGTTTTTCACAGTAACGGGTTTTCCAGAAATAAGTATACACACCTGGCACATTGAATCCTGAAATAGTTGCTGTCTGACTTTGAGGTGTATCAATAGTAGTTACAGCCGGGTTGTTTGCATCAACAACCCACTCTCCAGTTCCTTCAGCTGCAACGCTAATCGAAGTCTGGTCGCAGGTTAATGACTGATTATTTGGTGTAACAATCTCAACATTAGGTACAAACTTAGCAGCATCCAGCAAATGGTGACCTAAATTACCTTTAATTCTGAAAAGGAATCTGGTAATTGGTTGATTAGCCGGCACTACATAATCACCCGTTACTAAAGCCCAAACCAATGTAGCTGAGTGATGCTCTGTTACCAAGGTATACGGACCTGATGGAGGTCCCGCCCATAGTTCCAAGGTTCTTCCTTCACCAGGTATTCTACAAGCTGACGCAAAGCTGTATTTCACTTTCTTAACTTCAGCTGGTGTTTCAATCTCCGTATAAGTTCCTCTGATAGTAGGATCCGTAGTGTTTGTGTCCTGAATTAGCTGAACACATTGAGCTCCTTCGTAAGGAATTATACCCGGTGAGTTCGATGCTTCATAGAAGAAAATAGTTTCAGAAACCGTATTGTTTCTCCAACCCGGAATCACTTCCATATCAAAAATCGTGCTGATACCTGATACACTCTGCATTGGTAATTTTTCAAAACCATAATTAAAATTACTAACATCACAAAGGCTTACCGGAGTACTCACACAAATATCAAACTTCTTATCGTAATTTCTCGTCTCATTAAGCGTAACTCTAATTTTATAAGTAGTACCTACTGTTAATTCAGAAGAATACATTGTAGTTAACGAGTTGTTTTCGCTACAAGCTTTTTCTACAAGAGAGCCATCTGCCTGCACTTCATATAAAGATAATATAACCTTAGGCCAAACTCCCTCACTGGCGTTCGTAAAATAACTACCCGAAGTCCAATTACTTAATTCCACCGTGTGAATTTTCGAAGCCGCCACGAATTCATACCAAATGTCTCCTTTATTTGTACCGCCACAATTTGTCGGCACGCTAGAAGAAGCGGTTGCACCGATGAAGGAAGCTTTAGTTCCCTTAGAATCACAACTAGCATTTGTATTAACGGTAAGAGGGATCGCTGTCTGTGGATCATTATTTTTAATGAACACAAAAGGTCCTGTCCAATAACTCTTATCTGCTGAACCACAAACCGCTCTTACGAAGAATTCGTTAGTACCTGCTTTAGGATCAATGAAATCTGAAAGCTGAGGAGCATAACTTGGTATACCATTTGTTACAGGAACACCCGACTGAGGGATTGCCCCTAAACCTACCGGCTGTACGAAAACCTCCCATTGTGTTTCTCCACCCCCCGGAGTCCATGAAAGTACTCCTAGGTCATTAATGGTAACGTTAGTAGGTTGCGGACAAGTAACGGCAGCACAGTTCGATACTGCTGTATAAATATTGGTATTAGGAGAATATGGAGCAAGTGTAGAGTCAAAAACAACAGTTTGAGACTGATCTTTTATTACTACCCTCGCATTTGGCCATGAATTATTACTACCACCCATTCTCCAAAATAAATTCCATTCAATTCCTCTACATAAGGATACCTGATAATCTAAAACTGTAGGCTGTCCAGGTGCAACTGTAGGGAAAACAAGCGATTGATATACTATCCCGCTTTGAACAACATCCATTGCTCCTGCTACCTGACTTCCACCTCCGTTTGATAACGAAATCGTGTATTGACATAAATTTGAGGTATCACATTTAGTAAGGATCTCAAATGGTCCTACCCATGTGCTCTGTGAAGTGCTGCTACAAACTGCTCTCACATAGAACTGGTAACGGGTAGACGGTGTAAGTCCTGTTAATGTATAAGGATGCGTCGTTGCCGTACGTAAATATTGCGGTAGCGTATTTCCTACCGGAGCCGGAGTGCCGTAAGGCTGTAATGAAATTTCCCATGAAGTTTCAGAACCTACCGGTGTCCAATTGATTATCGATGAAGTATCAAAGGTAGTATTAGCAGCAGCAGTCAAATTGATTACCGCCGGACATGTCGGAATATTCTCAACACTTACATTGTCGATTACTACAAATGATCCTCTAAGACCTTCAGGGCCAGGTGTCCCTGGCGGCACTTGAAATGCTATGTTAATATTGGTCGGAGCTGTAATACTGGTAAGGTTGATTACCATTTCCCTTACTTCCGTATTATTTATGGTTCCGGTAACGTCCGTATCATAAAGTGTGGTCGTAAACTGAGAGATATCCACTCCGTTTGTTGAAAGTTTAACTTTTAGATCATTTCCGATTACAGGCTGATAATGACTTTTGTAATAGAAACGTAATCTTTGATTTGGTTGTGCAGTTAATGTTGGAGAAATTAACCAATCATTACTGTTACCGTTTGTATAACAATTCAAAGCCGCCTGTTGTTCACCAAAAATAGCATTCACCGGCATATTCAATTCCCATTGATTCGAATCCGTGTTAGCGTTAACAATTGTCCAGCAAGGTTCTGTTGGAGAATCCGTCTCAAAAGTTTCAATAAATGGTGTTGGACGAGAAGTACAGATAGTTCTGAATCTAAATGGCCCAACCCATTGGCTATTACCATTAGTGCCACCACATATAGCTCTTACATAATATTCGAAAGCCGTATTCTCAGGAAGACCGGTAGCATTATATGTAGGGTCGGTGTTAACCACCGTTCCTGAACCTGTTGGAACTCCGGCACCCGGACTCTGAATAACAATTTCCCATTGCGTCTCCTGATATCCACGCTTCCAGCTCAAAGTAGCAGAATTGGTTGTAATATTAGAAGCCGATAACAGCGTAGGATTAGGACATGGTGTTACATCCTCAATACTGATGTCATCAATAGTAAGAACCCCAGTGTTATGAGGTGTACTCATATTTGCAGGAAGGTGGAATGCGAAATAAGTAGGTCCTGTTCCTGTGAAAACCACAAAATCCTCCATAAAATCAACATTATTAATATCATGAGCAGGGATCAATACCGTTGGATTGCTCATGTCCGGTGAAGACGACATTAAAACCTCGAAATTACATCTATCCGATTGATTAAAAATATTTACAGCAACTTTTTGCTTGAACTTCAACATCTTTGTCCCAACTACATTCACAGCAGGAGATATCAAATAATCATCAAAAGACACAAACGGATTAAAAGGAAGATCTCTACCTTGAATTACTGCCTCTGTACCCGTAATAGTCCACACGGATCTGGCTCCATCATTATTTCTGTTATCAACCGACCAACAGAACTTTTTAGTAGTTACATCGTTATCATTCAAACTTTCAAAATATGGCACCGGTTGTGCGTCACACAATGTGTTGAATCTTACTGGTCCAACCCAAACACTCTTCGTAACATCATCACAATACGTTCTGATATAGTATTCATAACGGGTAGAAGGTGTTAAACCAGTTTTCAAAAAAGGATTATTGGTAACCCTTTCTCCGTTTCCTGTAGGAACACCAGAGTTTAAAGGCTGTACGGCAATTTCCCACTCCGAGTTATTAATCCCGTTTGTCCAGAAAAACTGTGCTTGAGTTTGAGTTATTGAGCCAGCCGTTACACCTGGATATTGAGGTGGCGAACATGCCGGTAAATCTTCGATAGTTACATCATCAACGACGAAATTCGTAGATGTTTGAGGATGACCCGGTTCTACGTGCCATGCTATGCTGATATCACCAACTATATTAGCCGGGATAGCAATAATTTTTTCAACCCAGTTGTTTCCTGTTTCATATGTAGCAAGCGGCAACAGTATCGTAGTAAAGCTAGGTGCACCCACTCCTGTTGTAGAAATTTTAACTGAGAAAGAAGATTCTCCTAATACATAGCCTGTACTGTTGGTATAACCTCCAAATCCTTTAAATTTAAATCGAAGTTGTTTTTGAACAACCCCGTCCAAATGAACCTGAGGTGATATTAACATATCATTGGTTTGCAGACCTGAATCCATTGTACGAAGTCTCACAATTTGACCTTGCGGCGCGTTAGGTGAAGCATCGGTCGAATAAAGGAACTGTGAACCGTCACCATTCAAATCCAGTATCGTCCAACATGGTTCCGGATTAGTAGCTGTAGCAGTGTTAAAGTCTGTAGAATAAGGTGTCGGGAAAACATTACATAATGTTCTGAATGGATATGCATTACTCCACGCTCCTGGTGTACCGCTACATACAGATCTTACATAGAAATTATAGGCTGTATTCGGTGTAAGCGGACTAGCCAAATTGTTTACGTTTGTAGTTGTTTGCGTTAAAGCATCCGAAGCAACCGGAGGTCCAGCCGAAGCCAATTTTGCAATAAATTCCCAGTTACCAACTAAATTCTGTGGGTTAGCCCATGAGAATCTTGCACTGGTTTGCGCTAAGTTATCATAAGAAATTCCTGCTGGAATAGGACAAGAAGGCTGTGATAATGTAAATGTGAAACAAATACTTGCTCCTGGTTGAGAAGCATTATATTGGTAAGGCGAAGAAATTACAAAATAGTACGTCTGACCCGCCTGTAAATACACGTTAGGAATCTGTCCTTGTGTTCCATTATTGGAAGTACTACCTACTGCAAGCCCCCCTAAACAGTTCGCTGTGGTACCAATACCGGTACAGCTATCAAAAATAAAAACACTCGCAAGACTGTTAAAACATCCTGAAGCCGAGTTAACGGTCGTAGATAAACCTACGTTAACCAACCCTGAAGTAGTCGGCGTATAGGATAAAAACGCATGATCCCCTAACAACAAGTTCTGGGTCTGCCCAACAGGTTGACAGCTTAACCCTTGGGAATTCATCGGTGTATAATTTGCAGCCGGGTGGAACGAACTTAAGTTCGAACTTAAAACATAGGGCCCCGGTGATGTGGAAGTCGGTGGAATAACTATTGGTGAACTACAATCCAAACCTAATCTGGCTGTTTTAACAGGGAAAGGACCTGCCCATCCACTTGCTGTAGTACCATCACAAATTGTTTTGATGTATACATCGTAATCAGTACCATCTGTTAAGCCTGAAAATGTATGTGAAAAACCATTAACTGGCGTACCTGTAGGGGCAAAACCCGCTCCACGCGGAACGATCTGAATTTCAAAGTCATTTGCTGTAGCATGCGACCAGGTGACTAAACCACCAGTGGCAGTCATCGCAGAGTTAATTCCTGTTACTTTTGCACAGCTTCGGATTACTCGGACATTATCTATAAACCAAGAATCTCCGCTGGTATTAGTGTTTCCATCCTGATTTGTGATTGCAACAAAAGCTAGATAAACTGGTACACCCGCCGGGAGTGAAGTTACCGGAACTATTTTTTCTTCATAAGCAGTCGGATTTACATTTAACGAAGCTTCTGTCCAACTTTGCAATGTTACGTTGAAACTGCTGATATCTGGCTGAAGTGCAGTAGACAGTCGTAATTCATAAATTGTACCTCTATTAGTAACACTCCCTTGTTTGGTAAAAAACCTGATTTCAGTTTCAGTAGGCGTGTTAAATTGAGGAGTTATAAAGAAATACTCCGCCACGGTACCTGTAGTTGTATTTAAAGCAGGATTTACCACTGCCCCAGGAGTAGACTGATAACCCCCTGTTGGTGTTGTCGGTCCCCAGTTATTGGTAACCGCCTGGTTACTGGTTACTCCCCAAGTTCCTGGAATTCCGCTATTAAAATTTTCTAAACCCAATTGCGCAGAAGCTGAACTTGAAAATAATCCAAATGTTAGTATCATAAGAATACTTATTTCAAAGTTCTTTCTTGAAGAAAGGAAAAACTTTGAAATAAACATCCAGTATGATAGAGCTGACTCTTTTTGCATTTTTTCTGAATTTTATTTGTTAAATGTATTCTATGCCGAAATACTTAAATTAAAAAAAAGTAAGGCAATCAATAGATTGCCTTACTTGGCATTACTTAATCTCTTTTAATCACTTTAAAGAAATCTACATGATCTTCAGAATAAACTTTAACTAAGTACGTCGACGACGCAAATCCGCCAAAATTCATTTGAACATTATTTGTAGTATTATCTAAAGCATTTAACTGCTGACCTAATAAATTGTATACCTCTATTCTGGTTATTACATCTTTTGCCGTAATGGTCAATTGATCGTTAACCGGGTTCGGGTAGTATTTCAATTCAGCAATTTTGAAATCTGCAGTACCTAAACAAGGACCACCTGCAGTAATTCCAAATCTTGGGCCTTCACAACTAACACTATTAATTGTAACGGTTTGTGATACATAATAAGTAGTACCTAAAACCGCTGGTGTCGAAGTCTGGATAATATTTCCTGCAGCAGGCGCGTCATACCATGTAAGTGTAGCTCCCGCAGTAGGCGTGACAACGAAATCAGCAATTGTTCTTGTTGCACAAGCATCCTGTGTCGCAGCGGCTGTTGGAGCCGTAGTATTAACAACAGTAGCTGTAACCGGAACTCTTATACCTTCACAAACTTCATCATACGTTAAATTGTGGAAAATATTTGTATTACCTCCTGTAGTAACGATAACATCATTAAGTGCAGAAACGTTACCAGTTAATTTAAGCGGTCCGACAGTTAACGGATATGCAATAGTAGCATTACTGTTTCCTAAAGTATTATTAGTTGCCACTAAACCATTAGTAGCCACTAATCTGTAATCTTTACCAACAGGAATAGTATAGTTTAACGTAACAACTTGAGAGGTTGTCCCTACAGTTCCTGTCACTAACGTTGGTGTGAAAGTTACCGGAGAAGTTCCTGCAACAACATTACCGTTAGCATCAAATAATCCAACTGTAATTGGTGTAAGAGACGCTGTGTTTTTAGGGTAAACTGTTACTGTTTTTAATTTTAAATTATTAACAGCATCAAACGAAATACCTTTAAAATTAGCACTTGAAACTCCAGTACCACCAAATGCTGCAGTATTTGCAGAACCAGTAGATTCAGAACCAGAAGCAACATAATAAGTAGTCGTTTGAGATACAGTCGGGCTGTAACCAACACCTTGTGCAACCATGTTTCCTCCTGTCGGAGCATCGTACCAGTTTAAGATAGCGCTTCCTGAAGCACTTAAATTAGCTGTACCGCCTGTACACATTGTAGAACCAGTAGTTGTAGCTGTTGAAGCTGTAACTGTTACTGCAACCGGAGTTGAAGTACCAGAGTTTCCTGTACAAGTTACAATACACTGGTATGAAGTATTCACTGCAGGTGTAGCTGTATAAGTAGCAGCAGTAGCACCAGCGATGTTAGTCATAGGTCCAGCATTAACCGAACTTTGCCATTGGTAAGTTACCAAAGCTCCTGTTGTAGGAGTTGCTAAACTTAACGCAACAGATTGTCCCGCACAAACTGAAGACGAAGAGGCTACAGTAGCACCTGGAGTTGGAGTTCCTGTACAAGCAGGACCTTCTGTGTAAGAGAAATTCCCTAAGAAACCACCTACTTGCGGAGTTGCTAAAACAATAGAAGGATATGCCGGAATAGAGAAGTGAGCAGCATCAAAAGTTATTGCAGAAGCAGGATTTGAAACGATATCATACGTTCCATTCTCAGTTGCTGAATGCACAATAATATTTGAAGCAGTAACAACAGGACTTGAAGGCGCTAACCTTACGTTATAACCTGTAAAGGCTCCAGCAGAACCAACTCTAGTCACTTTCCATCTGTTTGCACTTAAATTAGAAAGGTTGGCTGAAGTTTCATTACCTGAATTGGTATCAAAAGCCTCGGCCATTAATTCAACACCTCCGGTTGAAGCAATAAGTATCGGAAGGTACTTGCCATTTTTACCAACCGGGAACAGTTTGAATAGAGTAAGTGTAGCATTGCTCGAGTTGGCATGAACTGCCGGCCCGTCAATATAGGAAGTGGCACTACCACCTGAAAAAGTACCACTTGTAAAAGAAGATGAAGTCACATTAGGGTTTCCTACATAAATAGGATATGCTGCTGAAGTGTGCACTATCCCACTAGTTAAAGTAACACTATTAGTTCTAAAATTAGGCACACTGATCGTAACCCCTGCAGTACTAGCATTATTAACCACTAATTGCGGAACCGAAAGAGTTGGAAGGCCTGGGTTAAGAGCCCATTCACTTGAAAGGAATGTACCTGATCCTGAAATTGTTTGTGGCAATGATGTAGCCACTGCAGCACCATTAATATAATTCCCAAGGTACCATTGAGTACCACCACTCGCGGAATTAATAGTACCATTATTCACAATGTTCCCTCCTACATAAATAGTAGAGTTAGCAAATGTTTTTTTGAAAACACTGCCGGCTGTAACTGTAAATGCATTCTGAACGTTCATATTGTAAGCACCATTGGCATTATTACTACCTACGTTCATGAATCGGCTTGCCCCTTGAGGAGCATCCACTGTTAAATTACCTAAAGAGAATAATCCTCCACCAGCCTGGAACTGACAGTTAAAACCGTTAGTAATCGAAGATGTGTTCTGCGTAGAAACACCGTCCCCAATTTGTAAGGTATGGTTTAACCCTGCGGCATAATGATTTGGCGATGCATAGATAAACGAACCACTGAATTGCGTGTTAAACGACTGGAATTCAATATTCATTGGAGCAGGAGCTCCAGCCTGAATTGGCTCAGACAGCGATACATTCGCGCCTGAAACACTAGTTACGAAAGTTCCCGGTTTGATACCTTGTCCTGAAACAGTCATACCCGGTTGAATATTGCCGTTTGCAGCTGATAAAACAACAGAAGTAGCTCCAGGAGTCACAACAGTAATTGCCAATGGTAGCTGTGATACTATTGGAGATGGTGCTAAACCAGTAACTTGGTTCGATAAACCTAACCTCACTACCGCGCCCGTAACACCTGCACCACTCGAAAGCGGCGTTATAGCGGTAATAGTTGTATTAGCAGGTATACCGGTTCCGGAAATTCCCATTCCTATCGCTAAATTTTGATTTGCAGCACTTTGCTCAACCACAACACCTGATATGTCGTTTGCCATAGAAGAAAAAGTCAAATTTGTCTGAAACCCTAATGAAAGAGCTGCATTTGTAGCAGTCGCATTTTGTGATAATACCAAATTAGTTCCCGCAATACTCTGTACAAACGTATTGGCCGGAATACCTGTTCCGCTTACTGATGCTCCCACATAAATATTGGTATTAGCAGCCGATAAAGTAACATTCGCAGACCCGGTAGTGATAGAACCATTTTGTGATGTAGTAGGTGTAATTGAGGCTGTAACCGGTTGCGACAATGTCAATATATGATTAGTTCC
The DNA here is from genome assembly GCF_000498495.1 of Flavobacterium enshiense DK69. Classification (GTDB taxonomy): domain Bacteria; phylum Bacteroidota; class Bacteroidia; order Flavobacteriales; family Flavobacteriaceae; genus Flavobacterium; species Flavobacterium enshiense. The sequence continues at coordinate 135,609 of NZ_AVCS01000013.1, forward strand.
GGGAACAACGTTCGTAATAGTGGTATTGGCAGGAATATTTGGTCCTGAAATTGACATACCAGCATCAAAAATGTTATTACTAAAAGTTCCATTTATTCTAATTTCACTTAAGGTAGTTCCGTTAGTTCCTCCTGGAGCGATATAAGTACCTGTTGCGCCTGCAGTATTAACACTGAAATTTGCAGCAGACTGTCCTGCAACTGGAGTTCCTATGTTTACAAGAGGGTCAACAATCGTAATTTTACCTCCTGTTAAATCTAAGTTAGACGTTTCAATTTTACATGAAGCACCTCCAAAAGCAACAGAAGAAGCAACATTACCGTTATTGTTACTGTCAATCACGATATCACCACCCGTCTGGCTGAAGAAACTTCCGTTTTTATGAGCAACAAAACCGTTTACTTTTAAAGTACCTGCAATCATAACATGTGAACCATAGTTAAAGAAAGCCGCATTGTTGTTGTCATTTGTACAAACACCTACTGTCATCGTAGTAGTACCTGCGTTGTTCGTTAATGTACCTCCTTTTGAGATTGTCACACCTGCTGCATTAGCCGCAGTTGTTACCGTAACATTATGACCTGACGCAATAGTAACTAAGCTGTTACAAGAAGGAGCAACTCCTCCAACCCATGTTGAACCAGTACTCCAGTTACCTGAAGTAGCTGAAACAATCGTAGTCGCCGCATTGGCAAATGATGTATTACTAGCTCCTATATATACAGCATCTGAAGTTAAATTAGCTATAGTCAAACCTTTTCTGAACGCAAATGGCGTTGCAGTTCCATCCTGATGTATACCCGGCATAACCGCTGTAGCATTCATTAATCTTGAAGTACCATCAATAACTGGTAAACCTCCGTTAGCATACAATCCCACTCTATACGTTGGCGTAAAAGATAATGTTACCGCTGCAGAAATATCAGAAGTATTAGTAGTCGCTTGAGACAAAGTCAAAGTTGTCCCGGAAATAGCAGCAACGTAAGTATTAGGAGCAACATTTGGCCCAGAAACCACCTGCCCTACAATAATATTAGGATTTGCCGCCGCTAAAGTAACAACAGTGCTTGTCGCAGGCATACCTGTAGCAGTTGTTAACGAAGCTGCAATAAAATTCAACCTTACCGGAACCGTAATAGCACTAGCATTCGTAGTAGCTTGAGACAATGTCAAATTAGCCCCGGAAATAGCACTTACATAAGTGTTAGGAGCAATATTTAACCCACTAACCAATTGACCAACCAAAATATTAGCATTTGCTGCCGCTAATGTAATAGCAGTGGTTGTTGCACCCATACCTGTCGCTGTTGTATCTGACCCAGTTACACCCGCTGTTAAATTAAAAGCGTTTCCACCAGGAACCACATTACCATCCGGAGTTGAGAAGCTCCAGTTTCCGTCATAACGTTTATTGATAGTATAAGCACCTTCAGTAACAGTAACATTACTTACAGTATTTGCATCAGCATACGTTACCGCCATCTCGCCGAAAGTAGTCGGAGACGTATCCGGCAATAAATATAATGATCTGTCTAAACCGGCTCCACTAATAAAAGGATACCAAGTAGGCTTATAACTACCATCCGTACCAGGATACTCAGTTCCAGGTTGTACCACCCTCTGATTTGCATTACCTATAACCTTTGATACCGTTCCGCTCACAAAACCTGATCCCGGATTAACAAAGATGTTACTTAACGAACTAAAATTTCCAAGAATCAAACGGTTTCCTGTAAAAACACTTACTCTTCCGTTGGTTAAAGTAATTCTACTTTTAATTCTAACGCCATCGGCCTTCCAACTAACATTGGAAGTTCCTGCAAAAGTATTGTTAACTTCAAGCTGATTTAAAACACCAGCAACGTTAGCAGTGCCGTTTACACCTGTTGCAGATCCGCCTACTAAACCGCCAGTAGCAACAGTTACTGTTTGAAGTGTAGAACCATTAAGCGTTAAGCAACCTTGACCAGCTGTAGAACCACCTACATTACTGTCAAATCTGGCTTGAGCACTTACATCTAAATTATGTCCTAATTTTAAGTTCTTACCATTGGAACCATCATGATTGTTAAATCTTGATCCACCGGCAGAAAGAGTCAAATCCTGAGCAACGTTAAATTCATCCATTACACTGCTCTGAGCAAATTGTAATAAGGTATTCGTTCCCGAAAAGAACAAGGTCTCAGCTCCAGAATATCTTGAGTCAACCATAACCACCTCGCCATCATCATTAAGGACAGCAGTATCGGCAGGGGTCGGTACATTTCCACCTTCCCAAGTGCCAGGCTGCGACCAAAGTCCGGAATGAGCACAATTAATTTCTTCAGGTATTCTCGAGACAAGTGAAATATTATCAATAGCCGCCGGAGGAACTGTTCCTGCTGTCGCATTGTTAGTCCATACGAAAATCAATCGGAAAGGAGTGCCCGCGAAAGATTTAGGGATAAATGCAGTATTTTTGGTAGTAGCGACCTGTGCACCAGAATTGAACGAGATCAATGTTGCACCCGGCCATGAAACACCATAAGTCATAGGTACTGTTACCTGAGTATTGGTACCCGTCACTGTTTGTGCAATAGGGGCCACCCATACTTGCCATCCAGAACCGGAAGCCGGAGCAGATTTCACATCAAAAGTCAGTGTCATTGCCTTTTGAGCAACAGGAACGTTTGTGATATCTCTGTAGAAATAAACCGTTCTGGTCCCTGTGTAACCTCCGTAAGAATTGGTAGCACCATTATCATTGGTTATATAAGCAGCGTTACCTGAAATTCCAGATCCAGTTGCTGAAAACGATAATGTTTGTGCAACCGACAATGCCCCACTATTTATGGAAGCTTTTGACAATCCTAATGCAGTACCGTTAATACTGGCTACATAGGTGTCAGCTCCAATAAAACCAGTAACTGGGGCAATTAACATACCCACAGAAATATTTGGATTTGCTGCAGCTAAAGTAACTGAATACGTATTAGCAGTAATAGAAGCTGTAGTTATCTGAGATGTTGCCACACTGATACCACCTCCAGAAGTTTTCCCAAAACCTAAAGTAACTGTACCTGAAGTAGCAGTAGCGCCTTGGGATAAAGTCAAACTAGTTCCGGAAATAGCAGCCACGAAAGTATTGGCAGGAATATTATCTCCATACACAACCTGACCTTGAACTATGTTTGCATTGGCAGCTGTCAGCGTTACAGCTGTTGAACCACTCGTGATCGCTCCCACTGATGTGGTTCCTGAGGCAGCTGTTCCAAGGGCCCACTTGATAGGACCGGTCCCTTCGTTTGCAACTGTCCATCCATTTGCTGCGAAAGTGTTTCCGGGTTTTTCAAATCCTCCCTCTTCTGCGGGATTGATTATCGTAGTTTGTTGAGCAAACGAACTGTTTGAAAAACAAAAAAGCGATAACGCGACAACCGTTCCATGGAGGAGTCGGTTTTCTTTTTTTAAGCCAAAGCAATCAAATACTTTGCCGAGTCGTAATTTTTTTTGCATAATCATACATTTTGGTTTAAATGTTAAAGACGTGAAATTATATATTACATACATATATAATAATAGCAATTCTTTCAAAATTCAGTAATTTTGAAACTCTAAAATACAAAACAAACCCTTCAGCAACAATGTATTACAAATAAAATCGACGAGAGATAGCATTTTCTAGTTTTACAGCATCTTCACACAATTTTGTAGTCCTTTTTAGGCATTACTTTTAAATTCTGTAGGATATTGACTGGTAAAAAAAGCAGACGTGATTTCAAAGAAAGTAAGAAAGCAGACTTCTTCAGAAGATTGAAAATAGTCACTCCTGTAGTATAATTTTGAGAAATAAAAATAACAACCCTTAACCTGTTATACAACAAAGGGTCTTTACTAATTATAGAAATTCAGAAGATAAAAGCAGCAGATAGAAGCCCTTTTTGGCAAACCGAAAAGAATAAAATGGCCTCAGCTCTATTTTGATCCTAGAGCATCTTTTCACCCTGCAGGCTTTTAATCGTCTCTTTAAGGTCAACAATGTTTCTTTTTGCTTTTCTGGTCGAAATCAAAAAGAAAAATATCAAAAACATTAAAATGATTACAACAACTATTATACGGTACAGATAACCCGGAATCTCACTTTTAAACTTGTTTTCATTTTCCTTTTCAATTGCATTGAGTGAGTCGCTGGCCGATTTGCGTTCGCGTTCCATCACCTCATTTTGAATCTCCAGGAATTTCAAATGGTATTTTTTATATTGGTTCCAATCGTTAACGGCGAGATAATTTTCAGACAAACCTTTATAGATTTCCTGATTCAGGATTAAATCATCGACACCGCTCGAAATCGATTGCGCCTCAAGCAATAAAGAAATAGCTTGATTATACTTTCCTTCGATGGTATATACCTGCGCCAGTCCTTTTTGGGCAAATGCCTGCAAGCTGTTTGCCTTAATCATTTTAGCATAAGTTATCGATTCGAGAAAGCTCTTTGTCGCTGATGCATTATTAGACATCATCAAATAACAGTTTCCTTTATTATACTTTGCAATACTGATTACATTGGCATTATTTTTCGGATTTTTGGATTTCAGTATCTGTTTAATCCCTCTGTCAAAAAAGTTGATCGCAATAGCACAGTTCAACTCTTCCTTATAAATGAAACCTCTTACAACATAATTGACCCCAAGGCTAACACGAACAGAATCCGGTTTTGAATATTCCAGGCACAGTTTTTCTGCCTGATCAAGGTATTGAATTGCCTTATCGTAAATTTTCAACTGATGGTATTGAATCCCTGTTTTATTTACGACAGATATCTTTAAAAGCTTATTCTTTGTCTGAGGCAAAAGTTCATTAGCCTTAATGACATATTCCAATGATTTCTGATAATCCCTTTTTGAGGAATAACCATCCGAAATCAATTTATAAATACGGATTTTGATATCAACATCATTACCTGCTTCTTTCAGCAGTTGCTTCCCGGTAGCAATTACTTTATCGGGATTCTTATACATCTCCGAAGTATTCTTCCTAATGATGCTATCCAAACGCTTAGAACCTTGGGAATAAGACTCCAAACCAAATAGCAATATCCCTAAAAAAAGGAAACCAGTAAAAAATAAATGGATGATACGTTTCATGGATTCTGTCTTTAAGAGGCGTTACGGTTTTCCTTTTCGTTCCTCAAAAGGTCAATAAAGGTTACGGGCGCTAATCCAGTTATCGATTTAAAAACTGTTGCAAAACTGCTGTGAGAAGAGAAACCGCTGGCTTCCGCAAGATAACTGATCTTGTAATTCATATAATTAGGATCTGTTTTTAATTTCTCTACAATAAAGTTGATGCGCAACTTATTAATGTAGGTATTAAAATTCACCTCATAATGTTTATTGATTACTTCTGAAAGGTATTTGATATTGGTATCGAACTGCCCAGCCAAAATAGCCAGCGACATATCCTTATTAACAAAACGCGTAGTGTTTTCGAATCGCTTCAGCTTACTCAACAACAGCTGTTCTGTCTCTTCAGGAATTGCGCTTTTTTTGGATGGTACTTTTTTTACCGCTTCTTTCTTTTCAGGCTGACGCAAAACAAGATTGCTTCGGGTGATTTCCAAATAGCTGATAATCTCCTTCAGACGTTTCTGATCCCACTGAAAACGGAACCAAAATCCCGCCGAAATCAATACCGCAATTATAAAAATCCCCAATATCAGATAAAAACCTCGAAAATATCCGTCACGCTTGGCCTGATATTTATTTTCATAATCTTTAGTGATTAAATTATAAGCCATATTAAGCGATTCCTGCCCAATGTTTTCAATCTCTGCATTAGTATTAAGGAAATCTGTATTATAAAATTTATAATTCGCCTTATCATTTAAAACTATATAATTGTCAATGAGATTTCGGTTTATGTCTCTTAACAAATAAATATTATTGAAATCCTTTGCCGTTTTCAGGGCCGTGAGTAGTTGTGGTACGGCCTGATTATGTGCTTTCTTGTGAAAATTCACATTAGCCAACCCCACTAAAGCAAAGGCCTCAGCATAACTGTTTTTGCGATCCCCTTTAGTTGAAAGTTCTAATGCCCGGTTAAAATTCTGGGCCCCTTTTTCAAAATCATTCAAACCTAAATAAACACGCCCTTTCGAAATGGCAAACCATAAATCAAAATAAGGGTACTGTTTAGAGGCTTCATCAATCTGATTGGCATTTTTTTCAATCATTTCCAAGGCCCCCTTGAAGTTTTGCCTGTCAGCCTGGGTTCCAATTTTCTCCAGAAGCATCAAAGCGCGGCAATATTTTTTTTGGTTTTCGTCGCTCATGGAAGCAAGCGTATTCTCTGCTCCTTCAAAATATTTCTGAGCCTGGCTGTCAAGATACAATTTCTGTAATATTTCAGATTTTGCGACAGTCGCTTTTATGAATGTAAAAGGTTCTGCACCGGCATTTTCTTCATTCACTTCAAACAAATAAACAAGTGCCTTGCTGTAATCTCCTTTTACTTTGTAAATTTCGGCAATCAGTAAATTTATCTGGCTTTTTTCCGTTTCTGATGTGGTTTTCGACAAAAGGTGCTGTGCGACCTTCAGCGCTTCATCCGGCTTACTAAAAACCAATGCTTCCGACTCCTTAAAGAGCAGTGGTTCGTCTATAGTGTTTTGTGCCCCGACAGTCACAGAGAAAAATACTGCACAGGCAACTAGTACAACAAAAAAATTAAACGGAACTTGGAAATACCTCATTAGCCTTTTGGTTCGTATTTAGTTTTAAGCATTCTTACAAACTCACTCTTAATTGCTTGCAAATTTATCATTTATCAAAACACAATCAACACCTTGTTAAAAGTAGGGATATAATATCAAAATTACTGCATTTTTAAAATGTTTCTTTTGCTTTTCTCATGTTTTTACCATATAGATACACAATTTGTTTCAAAAGTAAAAATACAGCAGCATTTTAACAATTATTGCAAGCCTCGTTTTTTAACACAATATTTTTTTTTGTAATTTTTCCATAAAAACATAATTGAAAAGCGAAGAGTTTTCGCTAACTTTATTACTTCTTCATTACCAATCATTTTTATTTTTAAACAACGATTTTAACAGCTGTTAAACAGTAATCTTATGGCCTATTTCAAAAAAATAGCAGTACTATTTTTTTCACTTTTTATTTTTTCAGATGCCCTGGCTCAGGAAAAATTTACGGTGAGCGGAATAATGTCGGATTCTAAAACCAATGAAACATTAATAAGCGTAAACATTCAGGTAAAAGACTCCAAAATAACAACTTTTACGAATGAATATGGCTTCTATTCACTTACACTTCCGGAGGGGAAATACACATTGATCATAACCAGCGTAGGATATCATACCATCGAACGGGAAATAGACCTCATCGAAAATTTAACCCTCAATTATGCCCTGAAACCAGAAACCAAACAACTTGACGAAATTGTAATAGCCGGCAAGCAAAGGGCTAATATCCGAAAACCGGAAATGAGCATTAACAAATTGTCTATAGCAACCATAAAACAGATGCCTGTGGTTTTAGGGGAAGTCGATGTCATAAAATCGTTATTATACCTTCCGGGAGTTACCAATGCGGGCGAAGGACAATCAGGTTTTAATGTCCGTGGAGGGGCTGCCGACCAGAATCTTATTTTACTGGACGAAGCCACAATTTACAATTCCTCACACGTATTCGGCCTTTTTTCGGTATTCAATCCCGATGCGATCAAAGATCTGAAATTATACAAAGGAGGAATTCCTGCGCGTTTTGGAGGCCGTGCTTCTTCTGTTCTGGATATTTATCAGAAAGACGGTAACAGCAACCACCTGAGTCTTAACGGAGGAATCGGATTGATTTCCAGCCGATTATTGGTTGAAGGACCCATTGTAAAAGAAAAAGGCTCCTTTCTTGTTGGCGGACGCGGATCGTATGCCCATCTTTTCCTGAAATTGACCGATAATCAAAACTCAGCTTATTTCTATGATTTAAATGCCAAACTTCACTATACACTTAGTAAAGACGACAACCTGTATCTTTCAGGCTATTTCGGCCGCGATATTTTTTCAATGTATAAAACTTTTACCAACACTTATGGAAATACTACACTCAACTTGCGTTGGAATCACTTGTACAATAAAAAAGTGTTTTCAAACCTGTCTGCAATTTACACGGATTATTACTACGGCCTGATTCTCGATTTTATGTCCTTCGACTGGAAATCAGGCATCCGTAATTACAACGTGAAATACGATCTGAAGTATTATTTATCCGACAAGCTAAAATTAAACTACGGAGTTAACGCCAATTACTACGATTTCAATCCCGGGACAATCGAACCGACAGACAGTGGGTCTCCTGTAAACAGCGAACAACTGGATAAAAAATATGCTTTTGAGCCGGCTTTATATCTGGATGTTGAGCATAATGTAAGCTCTAAGATTTCCATATCCTATGGCTTACGCTACAGCCTGTTCTACCGCCTCGGAAAATCAACGGTAAACTACTATGAAAATGACCAGTCGGTTACCTACAACGAAGAATTAAAAATTTATGAAAAAGGTGTTCCCATTGCAACAAAGTATTTCGGAACAAATGAAAAAATTGCCCAATACGATAATCTGGAGCCGCGTTTTGCAGTTTCATATGAAATCAACAAAAATCAATCCGTTAAGGCCAGTTATCACAGAATGGCCCAATATCTTCAGCTGGTTTCAAATACTTCTTCACCAACTCCGCTGGATGTCTGGACACCAAGTGACAACTATATAAAACCGCAACTCGCAGATCAGTTCGCAGTCGGTTATTTCAATAATTTCAAAGATGATGATTATACCGTTGAAGTTGAAGGGTACTATAAGACAATAAAAAATAGAATGGATTATATCGATGGCGCCGATTTAATCGCAAATGAGGCCATTGAACAGGTAATCCTTAACGGCGAGATGCGATGTTATGGTCTTGAGTTTTTAATCCGCAGGAATACAGGAGCTTTAACCGGATGGGTTGCTTATACCCTATCCAAATCAGAACAAAAAACCCCCGGAAGAACTCCGACAGAAATTGGAATCAATAACGGGGATTGGTATGATTCTGCCTATGACAAGCCACATAATCTGGCCATAACAGGAAATTACAAACTGAATAAAAGATGGACATTCAACGCGGGGTTTACTTTACAAAGTGGTCAACCCGTAACGTATCCCAGAGGAAAATATGTTTTTCAAGGCATTATCATCCCAAGCTACAACTCTCGAAATGATGACCGATTACCTGCCTATCACCGTTTGGATGTTGCAGCAATTTTGACACCAAAAGCAAAAAAAGAAAGACGATGGAAAAGCGAATGGGTTTTCGGGATTTACAACATTTACGACAGACATAATGCTGCTTCAATTAGTTTCCGCCAAAACAGCGACACAGGAGCTAACGAAGCTGTAAAGCTTTCTATATACGGAATCGTTCCGTCAGTTTCTTATAATTTTAAATATTAAGAACATGAAAAAAATAATCGCATACAGTTATATAATCGTCTTACTGATTTTCAGCTACGGATGCGAAGAAGTTGTAGATGTAGAATTGCAAAATGACGAACCAAAGTTAGTCATCGATGCTGTGATAAAATGGCAAAAAGAAACCGCTGGAGAAACACAAACCATTAAATTAAGCCTTACCAATGACTTTTATTCCAGCGAAATTGTCTTTGCTAAAGGCGCATTAGTTACCGTAACAAATAGCTCGAACACCATTTTCAATTTTATTGAAGTACCCGATACCGGCGACTATGTCTGCAATAATTTTGTTCCGGTAATAAATGAAGAATACACCTTACACGTTCAATACAACGGCCAAAATTACAGTTCCACTAACAAACTGTATGCAACACCAAACATCGAATATGTTGAACAGCAAGTCGTTCCCGATATTGATGGATCAGACATAATACAAGTCAAATTTTATTATCAGGACAATCCTGATGAAGATAATTTTTATTTGATTGGGGTAAAGAACCCTAACAAAAGAAATCCTGACTATGGCGTTATGAGCGATGAATTCTTTCAGGGTAATATCATGTTTGGATTTTATTACAGTGATGATACAACACATGGGTCTACATTATTGCTTCAACTGCAGGGGATATCAAACGGTTATTATGATTACATGAACAAACTGATTACTATTTCCAGTACCAATTCGGGAAATCCGTATTCGACACCGCCGGCGACAGTCAGGGGAAATATTGTTAATGAAACCGACCCCGATAATTATCCGTTAGGTTATTTTAGTTTAGGCGAAGTTGATTTACTAGATTATCTCGTACAATAATTATCTTTGACAAAAATAATCCGAAAATGTCTTCACATCATATAGTCCGCGACGATCAGGAACCTGCTTTAATCATTGCCAACGGCGCTCCGTGCAGCGAAGAATTATTAGGGCAGCTTTTGGAATGGTCGCCGTTTGTCATTGTGTTGGACAGCGCCATAGAACGCGTCCTTAAATTAAACATCAAAGTAGATGTTCTTTTGGGTGATTTCGACAGGGGATTCAATGCGCAACACTATCTGAAAAAGCAATATCCACTGGAAATTGTACATACACCTGATCAGGACAAAACCGATCTGGAAAAAGCCTTCGATTATCTCATCGAAAAAGGCCATAAAGCAGTAAATGTGATTTGGGCTACCGGAAGAAGGGCCGATCATACCCTCAACAATATCACGAACATTGTACGGTATCGGGATTATCTGAAAATAGTCATTCTTGATGATCACTCCAAAATTTTCCTGTTACCAAAACATTTCCAGAAATGGTACCCAAAAGACAGTATCATCTCGCTAATGCCCATTGGAGAAGTAACCGGAATACATTCTGACAACCTGTTCTATCCGCTGGAAAACGACACCCTGACCATCGGGTTCCGTTCGGGAAGCAGTAATCATGCCAAAGAAGACGGACTGGTAACCATCAACCATGAAAAAGGCGATTTAATCTTAATCGAATCTTTAGATTAGCGAAGCAGACTCAATATTTTTTTATACTACTTTTATTCTGTCGGAAACAAAACCGACATAGAATTAAGTTATTATTAAAAAAATGGGTATGAAATTAAAGTTTATTTACCTACTGTTACTGTTTTCAATAGTTGTTGGCGCACAGGAAACTACAAAGTTAAATTTCCAACAATCGCTGGAGAAAGCCAAAACGGAAAACAAAAACGTTCTGCTTTTTTTCTCGGGCTCCGACTGGTGTGCACCCTGCATAAAATTTAAAAAACACTTTGTGGAAACCGATCAGTTCAAAACCTTCAGTGCCGAAAACCTGATTGTTTACAATGCTGATTTCCCAAGACAGAAGAAGAACCAATTACCAGCCGAAATTACTCAGGAAAACGAGAAATTAGCCGAAAAATACAACTCGGAAGGACTATTCCCATTAATTTTATTGATGAACCAAAAAGGAGAAGTAATCAAAAAATGGGAACACTACCCCACGGAAACCCTAGATGAATTCATTACCAAACTGAAAGGATAATGCTCAAAAAAAAGGTTGAAAAATTAATGGGAAATCGTTTTGAGATTTCGGTTGTCGGACCCGATCAAAATTGGTGTATCGATAAGATTAATTTGGCCATTGAAGAAATCAAACGCATCGAAAGACTGCTTACCACATTTTCCAACGACAGCATAACCTTTGAAATAAATGAAAAAGCAGGAATCTGTCCGGTAAAAGTGTCCGAAGAAGTTTTCAGCCTGATTCAGCGTTGCCAGATGATCTCAAAAATTACCCAAGGCGCTTTCGACATAAGCTACGGCGGCATCGATAAAAAATTCTGGAACTTCGACTTGGAAATGAAAGAGTTACCCGATGCAGAAACCGCGAAAAAATCGGTAGAACTGATCAATTACGAGAATATCATTTTAGATGAATCCCAAAAAACCGTTTTCCTTAAAAAGAAAGGAATGCGGATTGGTTTCGGAGGTATCGGAAAAGGATACGCCGCTGAAATGGCCAAGAGAAAACTGATCGAAAACGGCGTAAAAAGCGGTATTGTCAATGCAGCGGGTGATTTAACGACTTGGGGCTATCAGGAAAGCGGACAGCCGTGGACCATCGGTATAGCCGACCCGAATTTAAGGACATCCATTTTTTCGACATTTAAAATAACAAATACTTCAGTAGCCACGTCAGGGAATTACGAGAAGTTTGTCATGATAAACAACAAAAAATATTCCCACACGATTGATCCCAAAACCGGATTTCCGGTGCGTGGCATCAAAAGTGTCACCATCATTGCTGAGAATGCCGAAATAGCAGATGCTTTAGCCACTCCGGTAACCGTAATGGGCATTGAAGTGGGACTGGATTTTATAAACCAGTTAAAACACATCGGGTGTATCATTATCGACGATAACGACCGGAAATATTTTTCAAATAACATTAGACTGACTTAAAATTAAACCGCAATAAATATGAAAATAACGGCTTTTTGTTTGATACTTGCCATGAGTGTCAGTTGCACGTCCGTGAAAGAATATCAGAAATCAAAAATTAATGATTCAGATATGGAATTGGCCGCTAAAAAATCGGAGAAATTCGAAAACACGTTTCAATTGTACAGAGAAGCAAGTTCAGGTGCCAACGGCGGAAAAACGGGTGGCGGATGTGGTTGTAATTAATCAATATCAGGAAAGAAAAACATGAGGAAGAGAATTTTTACAGCTTCGGTTTTAGCCTTTTTATTCGGCCACAATATAAAGGCCCAAAACACTGAAATCAAAGACAGTTCAGCTTATAAAAAACAAAAATTAAAAATTGAGGAAGTGAATTTCATTTCCAGTTATTATTCACAGGATGGGAACAATTCTGCCGTAACTGGGGGTCTCGGGACGGAAAAACTGACCGATATCGCGACGACTTTCGATATCAGAGTTTCTAAAAGAGACAAAAACGATAACAAACATAATTTCGGTTTTGAAATCGGGATCGACTCTTATACATCGGCTTCTTCTGATAAAATTGACCCTAACACAGTTTCATCGGCTTCCTATCAGGATATAAGGGTATATCCGTCGGTCAATTACAGTTATCAGAATTTCGAAAAAAATTACATCCTGAACGGCGGACTTTCATTTTCTGCCGAATTCGATTATACTTCGATAGGAGCCAACGCAGGTTTCACGAAAATATCCAAAGACAAAAACCGTGAATTTTCCGCTAAAGCAATGGCCTTTTTCGATACCTGGAAAGTGATTCTCCCGGTAGAACTCCGGAACGCTCCTTCAGATACCGAAGCCAGTCAAGGCGATAAGAAACCACGAAATTCCTATAATTTGGGGCTTGCCTTGTCACAGGTGGTCAACCGAAATTTCCATGTAGCCTTCATTACGGACATAGGATATCAGCAGGGTCTATTGGCAACCAAATTCAACCGTGTCTATTTTAATGATATTCCGGCAACGGTAAAATCTGAAAAACTGCCCGATACTAGATTTAAGATTCCTGTTGGGGTAAGAGGCAATTGCTTTTTGGGCGATAACATCGTTTTGAGAGCCTTTTACCGTTATTATTGGGATGATTGGGGTATCAATTCACACACCTTTAGTCTTGAGCCAACTTACAAGTTATCAGCGTTTTCGTCGATTTCGGTACCGTATCGTTTTTATACCCAATCTGCGGCCGACTATTTCAAACCAATCTATTTACACGGACTAGAAGAGGAATTCTATACTAGTGATTACGATTTATCGAAATTCAGCAGTAACATGATTGGTTTAGGTTATAAAGTGACTGATGCTGACAAGGGAATTTTCCATGTAAAATTCATCAACAGTCTGGAACTCCGCTATGGATATTACACCCGAAACAATGGATTAGACTCACACATTATCACAATGGCGATGAAGTTTAAGTAAAAACAACATCAACATCCATTTTTCACCGCAGCCTCGCAGATTTTAATTCACTTTTTAATCGATGAATCTGCGGTGAATTATTTTTCAGAAATTCAACCCACGTTGCTGACTTCTGCAAAATTTGCATTCTAAATCCGTATCTTTGCAGTACATCCTCAAACAGGAACGTATTAAAAATGAAATTCCAAGTTGTTTCCGAATTTGCTCCGATGGGAGACCAGCCGCAAGCCATTGATAAATTAGCCAAAGGGCTTATTAATGGCGAAAAATACCAAACGCTGCTTGGAGTTACCGGATCCGGAAAAACATTTTCAGTTGCCAATGTAATTCAGGAAGTGCAACGCCCTACATTGGTTCTGGCTCACAACAAAACACTCGCAGCGCAGTTGTATTCGGAATTCAAACAATTCTTTCCGAACAACTCTGTGCAGTACTTTGTTTCTTATTATGATTACTATCAGCCCGAAGCCTTTATTCCGGTAACGGGAACCTATATCGAGAAAGATTTATCCATCAACGACGAACTGGAAAAACTCCGTTTAAGCACCACCTCTGCCCTGCTTTCAGGCCGTAGAGATGTACTGGTAGTGGCTTCCGTTTCGTGTTTGTATGGTATCGGAAATCCTGTGGAATTTCAGAAAAACGTGATTTCCCTAGATAAAAACCAAGTGATTTCACGCACCAAATTACTGCATCGCCTGGTGCAGAGTTTATATTCCAGAACCGAAGCCGAATTTACTCCCGGCACGTTCCGGATTAAAGGAGATACCGTGGATATTTTCCCGAGTTATGGTGATGAACCATTCCGAATTCACTTTTTCGGGGATGAAATTGAAGAAATTGAAGCTTTCGATTCCAAAACATCACAGGTTATTGAGAAATATGAGAAGCTCACGATTTATCCTGCCAACATGTTCGTAACCTCTCCTGATGTATTGCAGAATGCGATTTGGGAAATTCAGCAGGATCTGGTAAAACAGGTAGACTATTTCAAGGAAATCGGCAAACATCTCGAAGCAAAACGTCTTGAAGAACGTACCAATTTCGACCTGGAAATGATTCGTGAATTAGGCTATTGCTCCGGAATCGAAAATTACTCAAGATACTTAGACGGAAGACAGCCCGGAACGAGACCTTTCTGTTTACTGGATTATTTCCCGGACGATTATCTGATGGTTATTGATGAAAGCCACGTAACCATTTCCCAGGTTCATGCCATGTACGGCGGTGACCGAAGTCGAAAAGAAAATCTGGTGGAATACGGTTTCCGATTACCCGCAGCGATGGATAACCGTCCGCTCAAGTTTGAAGAATTCGAAGCACTTCAAAATCAGGTAATTTATGTATCGGCCACTCCGGCAGATTACGAATTGCAGAAATCGGAAGGCATTTATGTGGAACAGGTTATCCGTCCGACAGGGCTTCTTGACCCGATTATAGAAATTCGTCCGAGTTTAAACCAGATTGATGATTTAATCGAAGAAATACAGTTACGATGCGAAGCCGACGAGCGTGTTTTGGTAACCACTTTAACCAAACGCATGGCGGAAGAACTGACCAAATATTTAGCGAAAGTTTCTATTCGTTGCCGATACATTCACAGTGATGTGGATACTTTGGAACGAGTGGAAATCATGCAGGACTTACGTAAAGGTCTGTTTGATGTACTGATTGGGGTAAACCTACTCCGTGAAGGATTGGATTTACCGGAAGTGTCCTTGGTTGCCATTTTGGATGCCGACAAAGAAGGGTTCCTGCGAAGTCATCGTTCGCTGACACAAACCGTAGGCCGTGCGGCACGTAACGTAAACGGAAAGGCCATCATGTATGCTGATAAAATCACGGCATCGATGCAAAAAACCATTGACGAAACCAACTACCGCCGAACCAAACAGATGAATTACAACAAGAAGAACAACATGGTTCCTCAAGCACTGAAAAAAAGTTTGGGCAATGTTTTGGCGGGTAATTCGGTTTCCACTCAATACTTTGAAGACAAGGCCCTTAAAGCAGCCGAGCCGGAAAGCCTCTATTTGTCAAAACCCGAAATCGAAAAAAAAATACGCGAACTTCGCAAATCCATGGAAAAAGCAGCCAAGGAACTCGACTTTATGCAGGCGGCTAAATTAAGGGATGAAATAAAACTATTACAAGATAAATTGTAATGTTTTTTCGGTTATCCAAAAACTATCCCTCGCACTTCACAATTGCATCAGCCACTGTGGAAAACGTCCGAAACCAAACATTACAAAACGTGGTAAATGGCGTTCCCAATCTTTTGAAAAACTGACTATGTCAGAAAACACTAGTAAGGGAACTTTGCATCTGACCCAAAATGAGAGTTCCAATACCAATATCAGCAGTCCCGAAAAAGTCAATCATAGCAATTTATACCTTTTAACGATTCCGAAGTAAAACAAATAAACAACTTGTGGTATTTTATGTTGTTTGACTGATTTTTTAAAGTTTTGTCGGCTTTTTAACATTTTAAACTAATTAATCTATAGGCGTTAGTATATTTATAAACTAACAACAATCTAGTTTATCATCTTAAACCAACCCTCCATGAAAAAAAGTTATCTTCTCACCTTTGGATTGACATTAAGCGCAATCCTTCCTTCACAGGCACAATTAAAACCGCAATCAGCACCCGAAAAAGTTGTAACAGACGAATATTTTGGCGTTAAACTTGAAGATCCGTATCGTTATCTTGAAAACCTAAGTGATCCGAAAGTAGTGGAATGGATGAAATCCAACGCCAATTATGCAAGAACAAAAATCGATCAGATTTCTGAACGGCAAAAACTCATTGCAAAACTGAATGAACTTGACAAACGAAAAGAAAGTGTTATTTCCAATTTACAAATCACAGAAAATGACAACTACTTTTATTTAAAAAGAAAAGCCAACGAAGAAAATGGAAAATTATACCATCGACTTGGATATAAAGGCACTGAAAAATTACTTTTTGATCCTGAAACTTATAAAAAATCGGACGGATTAAATTATAGTATCAGTTCCATTACTCCTAATGAAAAAGGAGATAAAGTTGCTTTTGAAATTGCGCCAAGCGGTTCTGAGAGTGCCGAACTGTTAATTATAAACATAAACGGAAAATTGTATCCGGAAGTTTACAACAGATGCTGGTTCAGTTCGCCCTCCTGGCTTCCTGACGGCAATTCATTTACATACAGCAGATTAAACTCTTCTGATGTAACTGATGTAAATCGCTTATTAAATTCGAAAGCATTTTATCATAAACTAGGTGATGATCCTAAAAAAGATGTGGAATTCTTTTCTAACAGCACCAATCCGGAACTCAATATCGGTCCTGAAGAATTTCCGATCAACTTCTACCATAAAAATTCAAACAAAAATTATGGTCTTGTTGTTACCGTAGACAAAAGACTTAAATTATACACCTCCGACTACAAAAATGACTTCAGTCCTACCAAATGGACTACTTTAGTTGATAAAAAAGATGAAGTCGTAAATTTAGCTGTTGACAAAGAATTTATTTATTATCAGACTTTTAAAAATGCTTCCAATTACAAGATTATTAAAGTTCCCATCGCAAACCCTAACATCGAAAATGCGGTCACTGTAATTGAAGAACCTAAAAACGGAAACATTACAACTTTTACCGTTACAAAAGACGGACTTTATTATTCCGTAACGGAAAATGGTGTTCAGGCCAAAGTATATTTTCTGCCTAAGGGAAAATCTGTTCCTACAGAGTTGAAATTACCATTTGAGGCAGGGTCGGCAAGCTTAGCAGCTATTAATGAAAACAAGGGTGATATTTGGGTAACAATTTCAGGTTGGACCTCCCCAACAAAACGCTACCTGTACAACCCAGCAACCAATTCGTTTGCATTTCAACCGCTAACGAAACAAATTGAATATCCCGAATTTAAAAATATGGTTTCCAAAGAGGTAATGGTGCCGTCACATGATGGAACAATGATACCGGTTTCAATTATCTATAATAAAAACATGAAACTTAATGGAAACAACCCTGTTCTTATGATGGGATACGGAGCTTATGGGATGTCATTACAACCTTGGTTTAGCCCTGGATTTATATTATCGTATTGTGCTTATGACGGTATTTTTGTGATTCCGCACGTAAGAGGTGGCGGTGAATTAGGTGATGCATGGCACAAATCCGGTCAGAAAACAACAAAACCCAATACCTGGAAAGATTTTATTGCATCTGCAGAATATTTAATTCGGGAAAAATATACTTCTACCAACAGAATTGCCATATTAGGAGGAAGTGCAGGCGGAATATTGATTGGCCGCGCATTAACAGAGCGTCCTGATTTATTTGCTGCTGCTATTCCGGAAGTCGGGTGTCTGAATACAGTAAGAGCCGAGAATTCTCCTAACGGACCAGGTAATGTTCCAGAATTTGGGTCAGTAAAAAATGAAGAAGAGTTTAAAGCGCTGTTGGAAATGGATTCATTTCATCATGTAAAAAAAGGAACTGCTTATCCGGCGACCTTAATTACAGCAGGAATGAATGATCCAAGAGTTATTGCCTGGGAACCTTCAAAGTTTGCGGCACGATTACAAAATGCTAATTCATCGGATAAACCAATCCTTTTCCTGACCGATTTTGAAGCAGGACACGGTATGGGAGACAGTAAAACGAAAGCTTTTGAAAGTATCGGAGACATTATGAGTTTCGCGTATCAACATACCGGACATCCTAAATTCCAGCCTTCCGAAAAGTTACAGAGTCATTAATTCTGCTGTAATTCAAAAAAAAAGAGCAATTTTTCCGGCTCAATCATTTGGTTTGGTGATTGGGCCATTGCTCTTAATGTTCTTTTGACGAAATAAAACCATTATGATGTAAATTGTTATATTTTTTTTACGTTTCTTTTCCTATTAATTTTAAGAGTTAAATATTTTCTTACTTTTACGAAAAATAATTCTTAAAACAGTAATGATTAGAAAAACATTAGGACTTTTATGCTTAGCACTTTCTGCAGTGCTTTTCTCCTGCTCGAGCGACGACAGCAACGGCAACATAAACAATAATTCAAACAATAACCCAAACAACGACCCTACTACATCGTTCGTTGCTGCTACGATTGACGGACAATCCTGGAGTTCCAATACCGATGGAGTATATGCTCAAATAGACAATTATGATGTGGGAGAAACACACAGTCACGAACTTGCAATTACCGGTACGAATACGAATCAATCCCATATAACCATTATATTACCAGTTGAAAATCTAGCCGAGGGAACTTTCTCCTCTACAGATGAAGATTTTCACGGAATGCTTTTTTACACAAATTCTAATAGTAACAATTATATAAGCACATTGAGCGGAAGCTCCCTCACACTAACAATTTCAAATCTAAACCTTATTACGGGAACAATTTCAGGAACTTTTTCCGGAACCCTTGTTGATATGAATGGTAACAGTATTACTATAGCAAACGGTGTATTCAATATTGTTACAATCTATACTTCCACAATATTTTCCAATGGTACGATGAGCCTATCTAAAAACGGAGGCGACTTATTTACAATGGACAGCTCTCCTGAGGATGGCAAATATTTATTTATTTCTCAGCACTCAGAAGTAAATCATATTTCAATCCATGGCAACTATACAAATATGTCGTCTGAAATGGAGACATGCACCATCTTATTTCCTAAAAATGTTGTACCAGGAACTTATGATTTGATGACAGAATTAAATTTTGGTGCCGAAATAAGTTCACATGAAAATGAAGCACAATATCATTTAACAAACGGAAATATTACGATTTCTTCACACAACGGAAATAATGTAGTTGGGACGTTCAGTTTTACTTTTTCAAACGGGACAAATACCGTCACAATTTCAAACGGAAGTTTTAACATTACACATATTAATCTGTAGAGAAATAAATTAAAAAGGAGTTACAATTGTAACTCCTTGTTTTTATCTAAAGCTCCTAATTTAATTATGCTGTAACTCAAAAGAAAAGAGCAGTTTTTCCGGTTCAATCATTTGGTTTGGTGATTGGGCCATTGCTCTTAAAGTCTTTTTGATTCCCATAGGATTCAATCCCATATTTATACCTATTTCATTAATGGCCTGTATTTCTCTTTCATGCAGGATACCATCGGAATGCATCAATAAAGCCAGACGATAAAATTGCATAATACGATGATGCTCATCTTTAATCACTTTTACAGAGTCACGCTTCCCAAATAATTCAAGAAAAACCTCTTTCTTAATCCCGAGTTCCTTAGCTACAATCCACAGAAAATCATATTCTCGGTCATGCAATTCACCATCAACCACTGCAAAAGCAATCATTTCGGAAATAAGGCTTATTTTTTCATCGTAAGTATCCATTGTGACTTTATTTTTTGCGAAGTTATAACAAAATCTCATTTCTTAAAACTGTATCTTTGTCGAACTTATACTTAAGACTTATGACAAACAACGATATATTCAAAAAACTAAGGGTAGCGCTGCAATTGAGAGACGACCAAATTGTTTCCATTCTGGAATTGGTGGATTTCCGAATTTCAAAAGGCGAAATCGGGAATTTTTTCCGCAATGAAGACCATCCGAAATACATGGAATGCGGCGACCAGGTTTTACGCAATTTCCTGAATGCTTTAATCATCCACTTACGCGGAACAAAGGATAGTCCTAAAAATCCCTTAGACGTAATAAAAAGTCATAAAAACGACGCACCAAAAACAGAAGAAGGACGAAGAACTGACGACAAACCTAAATTTTCTAGCGAAAAACCGAAAAATACAGGCAGCAAACCAAAATCGAAAACCGATTTTAAAAAGCCTGCATCCAAAGGCAAACCCGCTCCGAAAAAAGAACCAATCGTTGAGAGAGTGAAATTTACCCTAGGAAAGAAAAAAGACAACAAGTAATTCTTTTTTAGCATATAAAACAAAAATCCCAGGCTTTCACCTGGGATTTTCAATTCAGAAAATTTGCAATTTATTCCGGTTTAAAAGTCACATAAAAGGAATATTCACTGCCTTGTTTTAACTGACCTGCATCGATCTTTTTGTAATTCAGTTTCTGTGAAATGAATCTTTTAATCACATCGTTATCTGTTCCTACATTTAATACAACGATTTCGTCATTAGAATTAATCTTAACCTGTACTTTTACTACTACCTCTTTTTCAAGTTCCACGTCGAATTTAGTTGTCTCTAACAACTTAACCACTTTTTTTACAGCTTTTGGTAAATCTACTGTTGCATTAGAATTGTTAGCCGAAACAAATGTTGTATTCATAAAAAGCACAACAATAAACAATCCGATTAATTTTTTCATTTTTTTTGATTTTTTTGATTTGATTACAGTTCAAAATTACACAAACCAAACCGCCAAAATAACTAGTTTCCAATAGCTTAACCATCATTTAAAACAGGTTTCAACACTATCATTCATTCTTTAAGGAATACACTATGAAATACCACTTTATTTCGATGAACGAGCAAAATGATGTTAAAAATCAAATACCGCACATCACATTAACTTAAAATTCAAAAGGCTGATTACAATAAGTTTACATTGGTATAACAAAAAAGGCCTTAACAAATTGCTAAGGCCTTTTTTATATAAGTCTAAAACGTTCTGACAATTAGCTTAAAGCAGCTTTTACCTGGTCAGCAGCTTCTTGGAACTGAACTGCAGATAAAATTGGCATACCTGAATTATCGATTAATTCTTTAGCGATTTCAGCGTTAGTTCCTTGTAAACGAACGATGATTGGCACCTTGATATCGTCTCCCATGTTTTTGTAAGCATCAACTACACCTTGCGCTACACGGTCACAACGAACGATACCACCAAAGATGTTAATTAAGATAGCTTTTACGTTAGGATCTTTTAAGATAATACGGAAAGCTACTTCTACACGTTTTGCGTCAGCAGTTCCTCCTACGTCAAGGAAGTTAGCCGGTTCGAAACCTGCATATTTGATTAAGTCCATAGTCGCCATAGCCAAACCTGCACCGTTAACCATACATCCTACTGTACCGTCAAGGTCTACATAGTTTAATCCAGCCTCTTTAGCTTCTACTTCGATTGGACGCTCTTCTGTGATGTCACGCATGTCAGCTAAATCAACATGACGGTATAAAGCGTTGTCATCTAAAGATACTTTAGCATCAACAGCCATGATTTTGTTGTCTGAAGTTTTCAACACAGGGTTGATTTCGAACATAGAAGAATCAGAACCGATGTATGCTTTGTATAACGCATCAACGAATTTGATCATCTCTTTGAATGCATCACCTGACAATCCTAAGTTGAAAGCAATTCTTCTTGCCTGGAAACCTTGTAATCCTACAGCAGGATCGATTTCTTCGTTAAAGATTAAGTGTGGAGTGTGCTCAGCTACTTCTTCGATATCCATTCCACCTTCAGTAGAATACATGATCATGTTACGGCCTGTACCACGGTTTAATAAAACCGACATGTAAAACTCTTTAGTTTCACTCTCACCCGGATAGTAAACATCTTCTGCCACTAATACCTTGTGAACTCTCTTTCCGGTTGGAGGAGTTTGAGGAGTAATTAAATCCATACCTATAATCTGACCAGCGATTTCTTTAACCTGATCTAAATTTTTAGCCAATTTAACTCCACCACCTTTTCCACGACCACCCGCGTGAATCTGAGCTTTGATTACATGCCAACCTGTACCGGTTTCGTCTGTAAGTTGCTTAGCTTTTAGAACCGCTTCTTCAGCGTTATTCGCAACATAACCACGTTGTATACGTACGCCGTAGCTTGCTAATATTTGTTTCCCTTGATATTCGTGTAAGTTCATAATATAGATGTTTCTTATAAAATAAAAGTGCCACAAAAATAACAAAGTATATTGAATGTGCCTAATGTTTTTTTGATTTATAACAGAACATGCCTCACAAAAATTATAACACATAGAACAATAATACAACATTCTGTTAAAATTCAATTATCAGCAGTTCTAAGTCAAAAATGTTTACTATTTTTACGAAAAATTTAATCAAAAATGGAATCTAATCAATTACTTTCAGTAGCAGAAGAATTTGGGTGTCCACTATATGTGTATGATGCCGCGAAAATTCAATCACAGTACAACCGTTTAACCAATGCTTTTTCCAAGGTGGAAAGACTACGCATTAATTATGCATGTAAGGCATTGTCAAACCTATCTGTTCTAAAGCTACTGAAGAAGATCGGTTCCGGACTTGATACTGTTTCCATCCAGGAAGTAAAACTGGGATTACATGCCGGTTTTTCTCCGGAAATGATAATCTATACACCAAATGGCGTTTCTTTGGATGAAATTGAAGAAGCAGCTTCTTTAGGGGTACAAATCAACATTGATAACCTTTCTATCTTAGAACAGTTCGGTGCAAAACATCCTAACGTACCAGTTTGCATCCGTATCAATCCGCACGTAATGGCGGGCGGAAACTCGAATATTTCTGTAGGTCACATCGACAGTAAATTCGGTATTTCTATCCACCAGTTACCGCATATTTTGAGAATTGTAGAGAACACAAAAATGCATATCAACGGAATCCACATGCATACTGGTTCCGATATTTTAGACATCGAAGTGTTCTTGTATGCAGCCGAAATTTTATTTGAAACCGCTAAGAATTTCAAACAATTGGATTTTCTTGATTTCGGAAGCGGATTCAAAGTCCCTTACAAAAAAGGCGATATCGAAACCAACGTGGAGGAAATGGGTAAAAAATTAACCAAACGCTTTTTGGCTTTCGAAAAAGAATACGGACGCGAATTGACTTTAGCTTTTGAGCCTGGTAAATTCCTTGTGAGTGAAGCGGGTTATTTCCTGGCTAAAGTAAATGTGGTAAAACAAACTACTTCTACTGTTTTCGCCGGAGTTGATAGTGGATTTAACCACTTAATCCGTCCAATGTTATACGGATCAGAGCATCATATAGATAACATTTCACATCCAAAAGGAAAAGAGCGTTTCTACTCTGTAGTGGGTTATATCTGTGAAACAGACACTTTTGCAACCAACAGAAAAATCACTGAAATTAAAGAAGGTGATATTTTAAGTTTCCGAAATGCAGGGGCTTATTGTTTCTCCATGTCGTCCAACTACAATTCTCGTTTCAAACCTGCAGAAGTACTTTGGAATGATGGCAAAGCACATTTAATCCGTCAGCGCGAAACGTTTGATGATATTTTAAGAAATCAGATTGAGGTTGAAATCTAATTGAAACCAAAATTCATTCTGTTATAACTATGAAAAAGGGCTGTTTTAAATTGAAACAGCCCTTTTTTTTATCTTCCTTCCAACACTTCCGTAAGTACTTCCGCTTCCGTTCCGTTCGGGAAGGTAATTTTCAGTTTTTGAGCAACTGTTGGCGCAATCTGCGTTATCGCTTTTTTATCGTGTGACTCCCCTTTTTCAATTCCCCAACCATAGAAAATTGCCGGCACATGAGTATCATAAGTATACGGACTGCCATGTGTTGTTCCGGTAGCGGCATACTCGAGATAAGCCGGTTTAAACAACAGTACCAATTCCCCGTTTTGTACAGGATCATAACCTTTTGCAACAGCATTTAAATAATAATCATTTCCTGAAGAAGCTAGAATTTCTTCTTCCGTAAATACTTTCTTGATGTATTTCTGAGCACACAAATACTCTTTAAACACCTGTTTCACTTTAGACAATTCCAATCCTTTTGACTTAATTAGCTCCTTATTAAAGAAAACGTTATAATTCGAATAATCCAAAAGCAGATTGACTCCAAATGTCTTCGTTGAAAATTCCCCTAATTCAGTTTCGATATTCTTCCACGGAATATTATCCACATCGTACTTATTATCTTTCAGATATTTGACATTTTCCGCTCCGGCATGATCTGCGGTTAAGAAAAGTAAATAATTGCCTTTCCCTACATTTTTATCGAGATAAGCCAGGAATTGGGCAATGGTTTCATCTAAACGCAAATAGGTATCCTGTAATTCTATGGAACGAGGCCCAAGTGTATGCCCTATATAATCCGTTGATGAAAAACTGACCGTCAGGAAATCAGTGATATTGTCTTTCCCCAAACCTTCTCCTGCAATAGCTCTTTCGGCAAATTCTTCCAATAAATCATTACCGAAAGGCGTTGATCGTAATATCCCAGCATCATTATTAGCATACATCTCTTTTAAACTATAAGGAAAAAAAGGTGTTTTTTTAAATAACAAACCTTCATACGGGTTGTTATCGGTTAAGCTCTCATTGTATGATGCTATCGGTTTCAATAAATCCCACCCTTTATCAATGTATTTCTGAAAGTTTTTCTCATTGTTGAATTGCGTAACCCATTCCGGTAAGTTTTCGCCGTAAAAGGTACTCGAAATAAAAGCTCCGGCTTGACTGTACCAGAAAGCTCCATTGGCAAAATGACCTGCCGGCAAAATCGCTCCGCGGTCTTTCAGACTCATTCCGATTACTTTCCCTTTAAAGTTTGTAGCCAATCGCAATTCATCAGTAATAGTCGTCGCCTGAAGGTTTTTAGGAGACATCTTTCCTTCGCTTTCCACTCCGTTGCCGACCGTTTTTACGGAAGCATCATCGGTACAGTACACTATTTTGCCTGCCGCCTTATTGAACCATTCGTTTCCGACAATCCCGTGAGTAGTGGGTGTTGTCCCGGTATAAACTGATGCATGGCCCGGCGCGGTATACGTTGGCATGTAATTATAATGCATGTTGTGAAACGTATAACCGTTATTAATCAATCGCTTAAAACCGTTAGCCGAAAAATCATCTGAAAAACGATATAAATATTCCATTTTCATCTGATCGACCACGATTCCGACAACCAATTTCGGTTTTTGCTGTGCTGATACTACTGAAATCAACCCCAAGGCTGCAAGCTGAAGCAATCTTCTCATATTTCTTTTTTTGGCATAAAAAATCCCGAAAACCGGGACTTTATTTATTTTATTTAACGTATTTCATGTTGTATATCAGAACCCTGCTGTCTTCGTAGATATATAGTTGTTTTACATCGCTTCCTTTTATCGTACGGATGACTAATACACATTTCTCACCGTCAACATTCACACACTGAAAAGTATCTACACTTCCTTCTTCATTGGTTTTCGGATCATCATACCCTAAGATGGTATATAACTGAACTACTTCAGAATACACAACGATCCGATCCTTATTTGTGTCCAAAGTAACAACTATTTTAGCCTCTTTGAAATCAGAATACTCACTCCATTTCCCTTTGGAATTCTTTACACTCATACTCACACCTGATGTTTCGAAACGGTAAGTTTGCGCCGAAGCACTTAGTCCGATAAACAAAAGGAATACTAAACTGATATTTTTTAAAAACTTCATATATTTTTCTTTCAGATTTTACAATAATGATGCTACTTGGCTTCTAGCGATTTCAAATTCAGACATCATATCGTCAACAATTTGTTTTACTGGTTTGATATCATGAATTAAACCGGATATCTGCCCGATTTCCAGTTCGCCTTCTTCCAAATCACCTTCAAACATACCGCGTTTTGCTCTGGCTCGGCCCAGCAATGCTTTTAACTCATCTGTTGTTGGACATTTTGCATATAATTCCTGAACGTCATGATAGAACTTATTTTTAACCAGACGAACCGGAGCCAATTCCTTCAATGTCAAATGAGTTCCCCCTTCTTCAACATCAATAATGGTCTGTTTGAAATTATCGTGCGAAGAGCTTTCAAAAGAAGCAGCAAAACGACTTCCCACCTGAACACCGTCTGCACCTAATACCATGGCCGCCAGCATACCCCTTCCGGTAGCAATTCCTCCGGCGGCAATTAACGGAATCGTGATATTTTCTTTAACCATCGGTATCAAAGTAAGCGTTGTGGTCTCTTCCCTTCCATTGTGGCCTCCAGCTTCAAAACCTTCCGCAACAACGGCATCAACCCCTGCTTCCTGAGCTTTCATAGCAAATTTTGAGCTACTGACTACATGAACAACTGTAATTCCTCTTTCCTTTAAAAAGGACGTCCAGGTTTTTGGATTTCCAGCAGAAGTAAATACTATTTTCACACCTTCTTCCACGATTATATTCATGATTAGTTCAATATCCGGATACAACATTGGAACATTTACACCAAAAGGCTTATCAGTTGCTTTCTGGCATTTCTGAATGTGTTCACGAAGCACTTCCGGATACATTGATCCTGCTCCTAACAATCCTAATCCACCGACATTACTTACCGCGCTGGCTAATTTATAACCACTGTTCCAAATCATTCCACCCTGAACGATTGGGTATTTAATATTAAAAAGTTCTGTTATTCTGTTCATTGTATTAGAGCATTACTTCTTTATCAGTTTACCGGTTTCCGATTTGTGATCAAGAGTAATTTTATAAGTATATATTCCTGCGTTTAAATTATCTATATCGATTGACTGATTGTCTTTTATTTTCTTCTTTAACACCGTTTGCCCGAGAATATTGTACAATGAAATCTCGCAATCGCTTACTAAATGAGTAAAACTTACGATTATTTGATTTTTTGCCGGGTTCGGATAAAGAATAAACTCCTTCTCATAAAATTGCGAATCCGATAATGCATTATTAAAAGCCAGCTTAAAATCGGGAATCCCATAACCATAATTATTATTCGGATTTGTGTAACGATCTGCAGACGCTTTTACCAGCCGAATGATTTCTGCATTGCTTTTACTTGGAAAAGCACTCCAAAATGAAGTCACAGCACCCGCCAAAATAGGCCCGGCAAATGATGTTCCGGCAGCCGAGGCAATAGTCCCATTTTCTGTTGCTACTGTCACATTAATCCCCATAGCCATCAGATCAGGTTTAATTCTACCGTCAAACGTTGGGCCGATAGAACTGAAACCTGTTTTAACTTCCTCACTGTTAACGGCGCCGACAGCTAAATTTGTAGCGGCATCTGCCGGAACACCAATATGAGGGTTTGCTGAGTTTCCTGAGTTTCCCGCCGAAGTAACACAAATCATTCCTTTACTGAAAGCGATGTCGGCAGCTCTCGAAGCAAATGACTTCTGCCCATTCAAATCATTATACGTATAACTGTAAGCTGGATTGTCATATTCAAAATATCCCAAAGAGGTGTTCACTATATCAACTCCAAGGCTATCCGCCATTTCCAACGCTTCAACCCAATAACTTTCTTCTACGGGATTTTCAGAGTCAATATCCTCTGTTATGAATAAATAATATTTTGCATCCGGGGAAGTTCCTACCAATTGATTATCCACAAAACCACCCATATTTGACAACACTTGGGTGCCGTGATGAAAACCCGTATATGGATTATTAGCCCTGTGTACAAAATCGTATCCTCCTAAAATCAAGTTATTATCCCTTAAACGACGAAAAGGCGCTTCGGTATTTACGCCAGGAAAACCTGCATCCATAATGGCAACAATTTTCCCTTCACCTGTATAATTCTGTTGGTGCAACCAATCAGCTTTAAGCATTTGAACCTGTGTTGCAGATGATCCGTAATTATAATTCACCTGAGTATCCATAAACTTGTTAACCTTCTGCGTATTCCGATTTGCAACCGGGGCTATTCTTCCTCCCGGATTCAGTGAGTGATTGGCATACCTGATACTGCTGACAAAACCCAAAGAAGATAAAGCCGCTATATTTGATTGCGTTCCTCTTACATGCACAGCATTCAGCCATTTTGACTTTGCTTTTACTGTGATTCCTGTAGCCGCATCAACCTGATTGACGTAAGGCTGATGAATTGGCACATCCTGAACGTTCAAGGAAATACCCTGAGTAATTCGGCGGTTTATTGCCCTTTGGGAAAGCATATTGAGCGGATTGTCAATATAGGACTGAGCGCTGGGTTTATCACTGAAATAAATCCAGGCATCTTCCTGAGAAAATGACTTTAACGATAACAACAGGACAATAAACAGCAGTTTTTTTTTCATCGTTTGCTTCTTTGGGAAATGCTAATTTATGAAATTACTCCCGAACCAACTAATTCATCCTCAATATGCCACGAAACAAATTGACCTTCCGTTATGGCCGACTGAGGTTCTTCGAAAACCACATACATACCCGTTTCAAATTTGAATAATTTTGCTTTCTGCAACGGCTGACGGTAACGAATTCTGGCCATGATGTCCATAGATTCGCCATTCTTTAATGCTAAATCTTCGCGAATCCAGTGAATTTCAGGATTCTTAACTAATAATGCTTTTTTGAATAAGCCCGGATGATTGGAGCTTTGACCTGTGTAAATCGCATTCGTTTTAACATCTGTAGCAACAATAAACAACGGTTCTTTAGTTCCACCAACATTCAGTCCTTTTCGTTGTCCTATGGTAAAATAATGAGCTCCCTGATGTTTCCCGACTACCTTTCCATATTCTGGCTTGTATTCTATATTTTTAGATTCGTATGCTAATTCTTCTTCCAGTGAATTGAATTCCGGTTTCTCAACGAAATAAATCGGGCTGTCTGCACCAACTTCATAAATCAATCCTTCTTTTGGCTGCAATTGCTGCTGCAAAAACTCAGGCAAACGCACTTTTCCGATGAAACACAATCCCTGAGAGTCTTTCTTTTCAGCAGTTACCAAATCCATTTTCGCGGCAATTTCACGAACTTGTGGTTTAGTCAATTCGCCTATTGGAAATAAAGCTTTTGATAATTGCTCCTGTGATAATTGGCAAAGAAAGTACGACTGATCTTTATTACCATCAATACCTTCCAGAAGCTGATAAATTTCTTTTCCATCAGCCTCGATTGTGCCTTTACGGCAATAATGCCCGGTTGCCACATAATCGGCTCCCAAACTCAGGGCAATTTTCATGAAAACATCAAATTTGATTTCGCGGTTACACAACACATCGGGATTTGGAGTTCTCCCGTTTTCGTATTCGCTGAACATGTAATCAACGATTTTTTCTTTGTATTGCTCGCTTAAATCAACCGTCTGAAACGGAATTCCCAATTTTTCTGCCACCAACAATGCGTCATTGCTATCTTCCAGCCAAGGACATTCATTTGAAATGGTCACTGAATCATCATGCCAGTTCTTCATGAAAAGGCCGATAACCTCATATCCTTGTTCTTTTAAAAGATAAGCAGCGACACTCGAATCTACACCACCGGAAAGCCCTACTACAACACGTTTCATTATCTTATTCCTTTAATTTATTGTCCTTCGTATTTTTCTACAGGTTTAGTTCGTTTTGCGAATTTTTTACCCTGTAAGTCCATATTAACGGTTTTTAGTTTTCCATTTTCAAGCACCTTCCACTTGCCAACTTTCTTTCCGTTTTTAAACATGCCCTGACCGCTTATTTGTGTTTCGGAAAGTCTGAAAGTAGCCATACCTTCATACTGATCGTTTTTAAAATTCGAGTCTTCAAGCACTACTCCATTATCAGCATATTTCTTATACTTTCCTTCTTTCTTGCCGTTCACATAAGTTGCTTCCTCGGCAATTTTTCCGTTAGGAAAATACACTTTGCGAACTCCGTTCATTTTACCGTCAACATAGTTTTCAAGTGTCATGATCTCTTTGGAGTCCAAATGATAGTATTTCCATTCCCCAACGTATGTGTCTTTACCAACAACTTTTCCTTCGCTAACCTTAAACCCTTTCTGATTGTAAAAAGTAGTATAGTGTGAACCGTCATTAGCAGAAAAATCACGGGTGGCAATTACCACCAATTTTACTGTATTATCAAAGTATTTAAAAACACCAACTTCTTTACCGTGGTCAAAAGTACCTTCATAACGTGGATTTTTAGTATCCTCATAAACACCTTTCCATAAGCCGTGGCGTTTTCCGTTCTCGTCCATTTTATTAAAATCCTGACCATAAAAAACTGAACACCATAGTGTCAATAAAAAAACTAAACCTAGATTTTGTTTTATTTTCATCATTTGTTTGTTAAACAATTTTAATTAGTATTTTTTAACTTATCTATCCTAAAAACTCAGATTTGAGAAAAATATTTCAAAAATAATCAAATTAAGTTTTTCAAAAATAATTCGAATCTTATGCATTTATCCTTCTTAGGAGAAAACAATTCAACTACAATTTACATTCCAAACTTCTTGAATTGCATCAAAAGACTCCTTACAAACCCAATTCGAGGGCACGTTTATTAGCTGCCATAACAGCGTTTGCAATAATTTCTTCTGTTGATGAAGCATCAAAAACCTCTAAAGCGCGTTCCGTTGTCCCTCCTTTTGAAGCCACCTTAGTAATCCATTCTTCGTTGGAAAAAGAATTGGCATTTTTCAGATTTATGGATCCAATAAAAGTCTGATTCACTAACAATTCCGCTTCCGATGGTGTGAACCCCAATTGTTCAGCCGCTTTAATCATCGATTTCATGAAATAAAATACATAAGCCGGTCCGCTCCCCGAAACAGCTGTAGCCGCATCTATGAGTTTTTCATTATCCACATAGATTGACTTTCCGGTTGTATTCAAGAGATTCTGAATGATAAACAAATCTTTTCGGTTAATATCAGCCGAGGCCGAAAAAACGGTCATCCCCATTCCGATTTGCGAAACGATATTTGGCATTGAACGAACCACTTTTGACGAAGCCGTCATCTTTTGAATGGTACCGATTGTTACTCCTGCCATTATCGAAAGGACAATTTGATTATCAGTAAGCTTTGATTTCAGTTTTTCGGAAACCGACATAAAATCCTGTGGTTTTACCGCCAGAATAACAATATCCGTTTCGGAAAAAGCATCATTTATTTCTGTATTGAAATTAGTAGCCGGAATACCGAAAGTTTCATTTTCCCCGGGGCAAGATCTATCTACAACGATGATATCTTCCGCTTTAATAAAGCGGGAATTAATGAAACTGCCCGCATAGGTCTTCCCCATGTTTCCATAACCGACAATTGCTATTTTCATTATTTAATAATTAAAAAAGCCCTGATTTTATGAGTACAAACTTTCTAAAAACAGGGCTTTTGGATTATAACTAAATTAAATTATTTTTTGGCTTTTTTCTGAGCTTCCGCCTGCTCCATCATTTCCTGCATTTTCTTTTGGAACTTGCTTTGCGGTTTGTCTTTCGTTTTATTCTCCTGAATTTTAGCATGGATTTTCTTCTCGTCTACAATGTAGTTTTTGATCACTAACATGATACCGATAGTAATGGTGTTTGAAATAAAGTAATACAAACTCAATCCGGATGCATAATTGTTAAAGAAAAATAACATCATGATTGGTGAAACATAAAGCATCACTTTCATAATTTTACCCATATCAGGCATACCTTCCTGTTGTGGAGCCGACATTTGCTGATCACCTGTTGTCATTTTCATGTAGAAGAAAATAGCAATAGAAGCCAGAATCGGGAACAAACTCACGTGACTTCCGTAAAACGGAATATTGAAAGGCAATTCTAAAATAGAATCATAAGACGACAAGTCCTCTGCCCAAAGGAAACTTTTCTGACGCAGGTCAAACATTGATGGGAAGAACTGGAATAAGGCATAGAACACCGGAATCTGCATAACCGCCGGCAAACATCCTGCCATAGGATTCACGCCCGCCTTACCATACAATTTCATGGTTTCCTGTTGCTTTTTCATCGGATCCTTACCGAATTTTTCATTAAGTTCTGCAATTTCCGGACGCAATACTTTCATCTTTGCCTGAGACAAATACGACTTGTACGTTACCGGAGACATTACCAAACGAACCAACATGGTGAAAATTACAATAGCAATTCCGTGTGGTAAGAACCCACTTAAGAATCCGTAAGCCGGAATGAAAACATAACGGTTGATCCAACCGAAAATTCCCCAACCCAAAGGCATTACTTCGTCAAGGTTTTTATCGTAAGAATTCAATATCTTGTAATCAGCCGGTCCGTAGTACCAATTCATGGCATAGTTTAACTCTCCGTTTTTAAATTCCAATGGTAATTTAGCTGCGAAGTTTTTAGTATAAACTGTGTCTTTTTCCTCATCATTAACAAGGTTCTCCGATTTCAACTGAGCGCCTTTAATAGGTGTTTCCGTTAATAAGATAGAAGTAAACAAATCCTGTTTGAAAGCAACATAAGTCAAACCTTCAACAGTTTCTTCATCTAATTTACTTGTCTGGCTTAAGCTATTGTCTTTTCCTTCCTCATACTCGTAACGTACATCCGTATAACGGTTTTCATAAGAAATACTTTTCTCATTACGGTACGCTTTCAACTGCCAGTCTAAATCAAGCGGTTTGGATGTATTGACAACTTCGTTCAATCCTTGTGTACGAATACCAAAATCCATCATATATTCGTTTGGTTTCAACACATACCGGTACTCTAAAAACTGGTTTTCACCTGCTTTTAAACGCATGGTCACCACCTGATTTGCACCTTCTTTAGTAACCGTAGGTTCGAAATACATGTCTTTTGTATTTAAAACACGGTTATCTTTTGTCTGGAACTGAATATTCAGATTGGCATTATTGTCTTTGATAATCTGAACTGGTTTCCCTGAACCCTTATGGAATTGTTCAAAATTATTCACTTTGGCATCAACAATATAACCACCTTTATTAGCGATCTTTAATGTTACCAGTTCGTTTTTGATTTCAGTAACATTGTCTTTCGCAGATGGCAATGCAGCCGAATAAGCAAAAGCCCCTAAAGAGCCCTGCAACGCTTTTACTTTCAATGAATCTGTTTGGGTTGAATCATTAACCACTGCTGCAACAGCCTGCTCTTTGGCTTTTTCTATTTTTTCAGTTTTTGCCTTTTTAGCATCTTCTGCCATTGCTTCTTTCTCTTTGGAGATGTTATTGAACATCATCCAGATCATTAAACCGGCAATTAAAACAAACCCAAAGATGGTTTTAACATCTAATTTTTTTTCTTCCATTTTTAATTTAGCTTTAAGCGTTAGGCTTTAAGCAGTAAGCGATTCGTTAGTCTAAAATTTTTATAATTCGTTACTAAACAAGTCCTAATTCTTGTTTTTAGCAACCAACTTTATTTTTAACTGCAGCAGCCACAAAGTTTACGAACAACGGATGTGGATTTGCCACTGTACTCTTATATTCCGGATGGTATTGTACACCGATGAAGAACGGGTGGCTTTCTAACTCAACAATCTCTACCAAACCGGTATCCGGATTAACTCCTGTTGCTTTCAAACCGGCAGCTTCAAGCTCGTTCAGATACTCTCCGTTGAATTCATAACGATGACGGTGACGCTCTAAAATATCGGTTTTACCATAGATTCTGTGCGCTAATGTATTTTCTTTTAATTGACATTTCCAAGCACCTAAACGCATAGTCCCTCCTTTATCGGTAATGTTTTTCTGCTCTTCCATGATGCTGATTACCGGATGAGCTGTACTTTCGTTCATCTCTGTCGAGTTCGCATCTTTATATCCCAAAACATTTCTTGAATATTCGATTACCGCCATTTGCATTCCCAAACAGATTCCGAAGAACGGAATCTTGTTTTCCCTTGCATAACGAACCGTTTCGATTTTACCTTCGATACCACGGCCTCCAAATCCTGGAGCAACCAAAATACCGTCCAATCCTTTCAATTGGCTTTCCGCTGTTTTGGCATCCAGGTATTCTGAATGGATACTTACTACGTTTACTTTGGTTTCATTTGTAGCACCTGCGTGAATGAACGCTTCCAAAATAGATTTGTATGAATCCTGTAACTCCACATATTTACCAACCAAACCGATATTTACTTCGTGTTTAGGGTTTTTCAGTTTGTGCAGGAACTCATTCCATTGTAATAAATCCGGTAAGTTTTTCTCAGGTAAATCCAGTTTTTTCAATGCAACTTTATCCAATCCTTCTTCCAACATCAGATTTGGAACGTCATAAATGGTTGAAGCGTCGATTGACTGAATAACCGCTTCTTTCTTCACATTACAGAACAACGCTAATTTCTGACGCAAGTCCTGTGATAATTCATGCTCTGTACGACAAACCAAGATATCAGCTTTGATTCCGCTTTCCATCAACGTTTTTACAGAGTGCTGTGTTGGTTTTGTTTTTAACTCACCAGCCGCTGCCAAGTAAGGAATCAATGTTAAGTGAATTACGATTCCGTTGTTTTCACCCAATTCCCACACCAATTGACGTACAGATTCTATATAAGGAAGTGATTCAATATCACCTACAGTTCCACCAATTTCAGTAATCACAATGTCATAATCACCTGATTTACCAAGTAACTGCATACGCTCCTTGATTTCATTGGTGATGTGAGGAACTACCTGAACTGTCTTACCCAAAAACTCTCCACGGCGCTCTTTTTCAATCACAGAAAGATATACTCTTCCAGTGGTAACGTTGTTCGCCTGAGAAGTAGGAACATTCAAAAATCTTTCGTAATGCCCTAAATCCAAATCGGTTTCAGCTCCGTCATCTGTTACATAACATTCACCATGTTCGTATGGATTTAAAGTGCCCGGATCCACATTAAGATACGGATCGAATTTCTGAATAGTTGTTCTGTACCCCCTTGCCTGCAATAATTTTGCTAAAGAAGCCGCAATAATCCCTTTTCCTAAAGAAGAACTCACGCCCCCTGTAACAAAAATATACTTCGTCTGATTCATTGTGTATTGTTTATTGTGTGTTGTGTTGTTGTTTAAAAAAACCTGGCAAAAATACGATTATAATTCGATTATTGAATTGTTGGATTCTTAGATTTTTAGAAAATAACGAATAATTAACTATTCCTGTTAAACATTTAGTCTTCATAGGCATTCTCAGGCTACGAAAAATCTGAATTCTTTAAAAATCCTCAGTATGTAAAACCTAAAACATTAACAAATCAAACTATTTAATCATCTAAGATGTCTGATAAATCCAAGAAGTCTATTTTGGTTTCGGAAAGTTTTTACGGATGTTTCTCACGAGTTCTTCCAACCCGTTAAGCTTGAGCTCATAAACCAATTGCAACTGCTCACCCAACTGTCCTTTCGGAAAGCCTTTATTGTGATACCAAACCACATAATATTCAGGTAGGTCAATAAGAAAATACCCTTCGTATTTTCCGAAGGGCATTTTGGTATGTGCTAATTTTATAAGAAGTTCTTGCTGACTGTCCACTTTATTACTTCCAATTAAAAACAACTTCCTTTTTAATATCCGGATGCAAACTAAATAGAACAGGACAAGTCATCGCTGTCTTTTCCAGAATTGCTTTGGTTTTATCATCAGCAGCAACATTCATTTGAAAGGTTATTTGAATTTCAATGATACGTCTTGGATCGGCCGCCATTATTTTGGTTACCTCGGCCGTCGACCCGGAAAAATCAACTTCCAAATCACGGGCTTTGATTCCCATTACGGTAAACATACAGGTTGCCAAGGCGTTCGCTACGGAATCCGTGGGAGAAAACGCTTCTCCTTTACCGTGATTATCCGTTGGTGCATCAGTAATAATAGTATTTCCGGATTGTATGTGTACCGACGATGTTCTCAAATCACCAAGGTACGTTACTTTTGAAGTTGCCATTATTTCGCTTCTTTTAAAGTTAAATCTTCATCATAATACAACAAGTAAACACCTTTGTTGTAGTAACCTCCGTCGATGTTTGCATAGTTGAATTTACTTTCAATCTGCTCCGAAGCTTTTTCGTTTACCGATTCTTTGTAACCGCCGTCCTGGAACAATCTCAAAATAACATCAAAGGTTACATCAAAACCTCTGGTTGCAAAACGATTAGGAAAGATATTATTTTTCTTTTTGAATACTTTTGCAAAGATTGCAGCCTGTGGTGTTTCATTATCTCTTGACACAGACGGATACAGCAATTTCAACCTTGTTAATTTACTCAACGGAATCTCCTCAAAATCGAGTGTTTCATTTTTCTCTAAAGTCACCAACTGTACCTGATATTCGGAAGTAGCGCTAACCAGAATATTGCAAGTACTCAATACCATTCCGGTTTTTTCGGATTCTAGAATCACATAATTGATCCCATCTTTAACCATCAGGCTTTTGATATTCTCCAAAGTCGGAACACCTTTATCATTGATTTCGGCAATTTTAACTGAAGGGTAATTTTCGGTAATATACTGCTTTGCGCTTCCTTTTTTAGGATCGATAACCGCTATGATATTTCCGTTTTTCTCCATCATGAAATCAAACATTTTACGCTTCACATCCAGTGCATTCGGCATCGCCTGGAATAAATTAGAATAAGGCTTTCCTCTCTCGTTTGATAATGGCGAAATTACCGGAGTATTGTATTTCTCTAACAATGAAGCTGCCGTCTCAACATGATTTTGGAAGAACGGACCTATAACCGCATCGGTTTTAGAAAAATCATTTGCATTGATTACCGATGCAATAGCAGATGAATTTTTGGTCTCTTCCGAATCAAAAATCTTAACCGTAAGCGGTAATCCAAGTGTTTTAGCCGAATCAATCGCAACCAAAGCACCAGCATAAAAATCCAGTGTCATATTCAGGAACTTATCTTTTTTAAGTCGTTCCCTAACCGAATTCACGGAATCTGCTTCGATTTTTTCGATATGGAATGGCAACAAAAGAACCAATTCCTTACTTTCCTGCTTATTGATTGTTTTTGAAATATCGATTTGCTGTTTGTTAGGAGCAATCTGGTTGAACTTTGCATCAGATGGCACTTTAATAACCATGCCTGTTTTAACTCCATTCGCCAATTCAGGATTTACTGCCAACATTTGTTCCTGGCTAATCCCCGCCCCTCTTGTTAAACTGTACAATGTCTCTTTTGGCTGAACGGTATAATCCTTATACTGCACTGTTTGTTTTGGCTGTACAACTGGAGTATTTGCAACAACAGGTGTATTTTTGTTAAGACGCAATTTTTGCCCAATTTCCAGATTTTCTTTTATTTCCGGATTTAAAGATTCCAGTTCCTCAACAGACAAACCATTTTTTTTAGCGATTCCGAATTTGGTTTCTTTCGGTTCTACGGTATGGTATTTAGCAACTGCTACTGTAGCGGTCTTAACTGATACAGATGCTGTCTTAGCTTTTTCAGGTTTTTCGATTTTCTTCGTGGTAAAAACCACAATCGTTTGCCCTATTTTCAACCCTTCCTTTTCAACGTCAGGATTGTTTTTAGTAATTGATTCTACTGTAGTATCATATTTCTGCGCTATACTGAAAACAGTTTCTTTCGCTTCCACAACATGATAGACACGTGTTTCTTTGCCTGTTGGCTTTGGAGTTTCTTTAACAACCAGTTTCGTAATCTCTTTTACAGGAGTTTTGGCTGCCTGACCCGCTTTCGTAGGAATTAAAAGTACCGCATTTTCATTTACACCGTTTTTGGCATTCGGATTTAATCGATAAATATCTTCCGGCGCCACATTGTATTTTTTGGCTATCGAATAGGTAGTTTCCCCTTTAGCAACTTTGTGCTCTTTGGTCTGCGAAAATGCAGAAACAGAAACTAATAAAGCAGTAGACAATCCTAAAAAAAAGTGCTTCATATGGTATTTTTTAAAACGAACAAGTCGTCACAAAGTTATAGATTGTAACGACTTAATTCCTATTTTTCTTAATTATTTTATTCCCACTCGATCGTGGCAGGCGGTTTCGAACTGATATCGTATACGACTCTGTTCACCCCTTTTACCTTATTGATAATCTCGTTTGATATCTTCATTAAGAAGTCATACGGTAAGTGTACCCAGTCCGCAGTCATTCCGTCAGTAGATTCTACAGCGCGTAATGCAACCACTTTTTCATAAGTACGCTCATCACCCATTACCCCAACACTGTTTACCGGCAATAAGATTGCGCCTGCCTGCCAAACTTTGTTGTACAAACCATGAGTTTTTAATCCTTCTGTAAAAATATAATCCACTTCCTGAAGAATTCTCACTTTCTCCGGAGTAATATCTCCTAAGATACGGATAGACAATCCCGGTCCAGGGAAAGGGTGTCTTCCCAATAATTCCGGATCGATTCCTAAAGTAGCACCTACTCTACGTACTTCGTCTTTGAACAACATACGCAAAGGTTCTGCAATTTTAAGTTTCATGAAATCCGGTAAACCACCTACGTTGTGATGCGATTTAATAGTTGCAGAAGGTCCTTTTACAGAAACCGATTCAATTACGTCCGGATAAATAGTTCCCTGCGCCAACCATTTTACATCTTCGATAAGATGTGCCTCGTCGTCAAACACTTCGATAAACACACGTCCGATGATTTTTCTTTTTGTTTCCGGATCTTCCACTCCGGCCAATTCAGACAAAAATCGTTCAGAAGCATCAACTCCTTTAACATTTAAGCCCATACCTTTATATTGGTTCAATACGTTTTCGAATTCATTCTTACGCAATAAACCGTTATTTACGAAAATACAATATAAATTCTGTCCGATTGCTTTGTTCAATAATACAGCAGCCACCGTTGAATCTACACCTCCAGAAAGTCCAAGAACTACTTTATCATTCTGGATTTTCTCTTTCATTTCAGCTACGATTTCTTCAACGAATGCATTTGGAGTAAAGTTCTGAGGCACTTCAGCAATCTTAACCAAGAAGTTTTCCAACATTTGTTTTCCGTCTGTTGAATGATAAACCTCCGGGTGGAACTGGATAGCATAAGTAGTCTCACCATCGATACGGTATGCAGCATTTTCAACATCTTTAGTCGATGCTAAACGAACACCATTTGTCGGCATTTGCTTGATAGTATCACTGTGACTCATCCAAACCTGACTGTGAAGATCTACATTATCAAAGAAAAGTTCGTTCTCTTTAATAAACGATAAATTAGCTCTACCATATTCACGGATATTTGAAGGCGCTACTTCCCCACCACTGAAATGAGCCAAATACTGAGCACCATAACAAACTGCCAACAAAGGCAATTTACCGCGAATTTGGGATAAATCAGGATGCGGCGCATCTTCTGCTCTTACAGAAAAAGGACTTCCTGATAAAATTACCGCTTTATAACTTGACAAATCATCCGGGAAATGATTAAAAGGAAAAATTTCGCAGAATATGTTTAATTCGCGAACCCTACGCGCAATAAGCTGAGTGTATTGCGATCCGAAATCTAAAATAAGTACATTGTGTTGCATGTGCAAAAATAGTTATTTCTGTGAAAATGAAAAATTAAAAATTTGAAAGATTTAAGTAATGTAAATTATCCTGAAAAAATGTATTTTCGCAACATGATGACAACCAATGAAATTGAAGCACTTAAAGAACTTTTAGCTTCCCCTAAAAAAATAGCAATTATTCCTCACCGAAACCCTGATGGAGACGCAATGGGATCTACCTTAGGATTATATCATTTTCTGACTCAAAAGAAACATGACGTTTCGGTAATTTCCCCTAACGAATTCCCGAATTTTTTAGCCTGGATGCCTGAGGCTGAAAAAGTCATGATTTTTGAAAAAAACCCGGAAAACTGCACTGAAAAATTGAATCAGGCGGATATTATTTTCACTCTTGATTTCAACGCCCTTCACCGTGTTGGTGATTTCATGCAGGCAACTTTGGAGAAACTGGAGAAAACATTTGTGATGATTGACCATCATCAGTCGCCGGACAATTATTCCAAATTCACGTTTTCGGATACCGGATATGGTTCTACCTGCGAAATGGTGTACCACTTTATTCATCAGTTAGGAGAAGAAAATCTGATAAACAAAAACATTGCAACCTGTATTTATACCGGTATCGTTACCGATTCGGGATCTTTCCGTTTTCCTTTGACGACCAGTACAACTCATCGTGTAGTAGCTGATTTAATTGACAAAGGGGTTGAGAATTCAAAAATACACAACCTGCTTTTCGACACCAGTTCATACAATCGCCTGCAATTATTAGGTCGCGCGTTGCAAAACATGAAACTCTTGCCGGAGTACAAAACCTCTTATATCACATTAAGTCAGGAAGAACTTGACACGTTTGGTTATGCGAAAGGCGATACAGAAGGAATTGTTAATTACGGATTATCATTAAAAGGATTCGACTTTACCGCAATTTTCATCGAAAACAAAGAAGAAGGCCTTATCAAAATATCGTTCCGTTCCCAAGGAGCCTTTGATGTGAATCAATTTGCAAGAAATCATTTTAGCGGAGGCGGCCATATTAATGCTGCGGGAGGAAAATCCGACTTATCAATGGAAGAAACGATAAAACAATTTATTGCTATTTTAGCCTCAGAAAAGAAAACAACTGACGAAACAGTCCTTACTTAAAAAAGCGCATACTTTTAAATGTCAGTTTAAAAATTGAATTATGAAAAAAATACATATATACGGAGTTATGCTTTCCGGATTATTATTTGCTTGCTGCACACAACAACAGGAAGCCAGAAAACCGGTTTCGCATTCATCGGGGACTTTTATTAAAGAGTCTATCGAACGAAACAAAAAGCTTATAAACAACGAAGAAACTTTAATTGCCAACATTATCAAAAAAGATACCGCTAACGATTATATCGCTTCGCCAAAAGGGTATTGGTATTATTATAATGTAAAAAGCGATACTGCAACACAAACTCCTAAAAAAGGAGATATTGCCGTTTTTGATTACGAAGTAGCAGATTTGTCCGGGAACGTTATCTATACAGCCGAAGAACTGACAACCCAAAACTATGTTGTAGATAAACAGCATATTATGATGGGATTGCGCGATGGCATCAAACTGATGAAAAAAGGAGAAAAAGTTACTTTCCTTTTCCCTTCACACATGGCATATGGCTATCATGGTGACAATGAAAAAATCGGAACCAACCAACCTGTTATCTGCACAGTAACCTTAAATGATTTCAGACCCGCACCTGTAAAACCTTAATTTACCAAACATACATTTTTACCGATTGCAATGAAAAAAAAACTTACCGGTATACTCTTACTATTTACCGCTCTATTGATTTCCTGTAAAAACAATCACGAGAATTTACAAGACGGCTTATATGCCAATATTGAAACACCAAAAGGAGACATTGTTGTTTCCCTGGAATACACAAAAGCTCCCGTTACCGTAGCAAATTTCATAACATTGGCCGAGGGAAAAAACCCTTTTGTTGCTGCTCAATACAAAGGGAAACCTTTTTATGACGGGTTAACATTTCACCGTGTAATTCAGGATTTCATGATTCAGGGAGGAGATCCTGACGGTACAGGAAACGGTGGTCCGGGATACAAATTCAAAGATGAAATCGATCCTACATTAAAGCACAATAACGGCGGCGTTTTATCGATGGCCAATGCAGGTCCGAACACCAACGGAAGTCAGTTTTTCATAACACATTCAGCTCAACCTCACCTTGATGGCGTTCATACCATTTTCGGAAAAGTTGTGGAAGGAATGGACGTTGTGGCTGCCATTGAAAACAATGATGAAATCACATCAGTTACCATCATAAGAAAAGGAGCAAAAGCTTCCGCCTTCGATGCATTGAAAGTATTCAAAAACTATTACGATACAGAAGCAGTGGAATTAAAGAAAATTGCTGAAAAAACAGCTAAAATCAAGACGGACAAATTAGCCGAATTCGCCTCTTTAAGAACAAAAGCCGTTAAAACAGAATCCGGATTGGAATACGTTTTTATCACAAAAGGAAATCAGCCAAAATTAGCTCCGGGAACGAATGTTCTTTTCAGTTATGCCGGTTATTTCGAAAATGGCGAGCTTTTTGATACCAACTACAAAGATGTGGCTGAATTATTCGGAACGTATGACAAGATGAGAGATGAGCAAGGAGGCTATGATCCATTTCCTTTTGAATACGGAAAAAAAGAAGGCCTAATCCCGGGATTCATTGAAGGAATGGAAAAAATGTCTGCCGGAGACAAATTGCTTTTATTCATCCCTTCTTATCTGGCTTACGGTGAAAGAGGAGCGCCTCCCATAATTCCGCCAAATACGAATCTTATTTTTGAAATCGAATTATCAGCAAAAAAATAATTAAACAAGGGAAAAATCCTGAAAATCCCTGCGTAATGCAAAAAGAGTAAGGCGAATACAACTATAAAATATGAAAAACAAAATTCTGCTTTTATTGTTTTTGGGGATGATGAGTGGTTATGCTCAAAAAACTAAAAAGTCGTCTGCATCAAAAACAAAGACAAAAACAACTACTACAGCTGCCAAAAGTTCAACCGACGGACTTTTCGCTGCTATTGAAACCAACAAAGGAACAATCACCTTAAAATTAGAATACCAAAAAACTCCAGTTACGGTTGCTAACTTCGTTGCTTTAGCTGAAGGAAACAACCCAATTGTGGCCGAGCAATACAAAGGAAAACCTTTTTATGATGGATTGAAATTTCACCGTGTAATCAAAGATTTCATGATTCAGGGAGGAGACCCGCTTGGAACAGGCGCAGGAGATCCTGGATATAAATTTAAAGACGAGATTGACCCTACTTTAAACCATACTAAAGGAGGTATCTTATCGATGGCAAATTCGGGACCGGCAACTAATGGAAGCCAATTCTTCATCACACATAAAGAAACTCCTTGGTTAAACGGCAGACACACTGTCTTTGGAGAAGTTACTCAAGGAATGGATGTAGTAAACAAAATTGAGCAAGGCGACAATATCGTTAAAGTTACAATCATTCGTAAAGGAAAAGAAGCTACAAAATTCGACGCTGCAAAAGTTTTTGCAGATTACTATGCTAATAAAGCAGAAGACGACAAAAAACAAGCTGCTTTAGAAGAAGAAAAAAGAAAAAAACAAGCTGAACTTGACGCTGTTAAAGACAAAGAATATAATGAAAAATACGGTCAGGTAATGCAAATGAAAAAAGCCGAGTTTGAAAAATTGAAAGCTACAGCTACTACAACTACAAGCGGCCTGAAGTATGTTATTACCAAAAAAGGAAGCGGTAAAAAACCAGCTGCAGGAACCCAAGTTCAGATAGGCTATGCAGGTTATTTCGAAAACGGTAAATTATTTGATGCCAGCTTTGAAGACGTTGCCAAATTATATGGAAAACACGATCCGATGCGTGCACAGCAAGGCGGATATAATGGTTTCCCTTTCACTTACGGCAACAAATCGGGATTAATCCCAGGTTTCATTGAAGGATTGGAAAACATGAATTCAGGAGACA
Organism: Flavobacterium enshiense DK69; assembly: GCF_000498495.1. GTDB lineage: Bacteria > Bacteroidota > Bacteroidia > Flavobacteriales > Flavobacteriaceae > Flavobacterium > Flavobacterium enshiense. The sequence goes on from NZ_AVCS01000013.1 coordinate 179,609, forward strand.
GAGCCGTAATCTTCATCCCATCCAAATTAGGATACGGAGAAAAAGGTGCCGGAGGTGTTATCCCTCCAAATACCGATTTAATTTTCGAATTGGAAATGACGGAAGCTGCTCCGAAACAGTAATTCCAGATTTTTAGAAATAAAAAAGGCACATCAGTTTTAACTTTTGTGCCTTTTCTTTTTTACTTTTTATCTATTATCCCGAAAACTTCCAATCAAACTCGTCGTTGTTGTTGAATATAGCCCCTACTTCCACTTTTACGATTTCATCAAATTCAGCAATCAGCATCAGCCAATTATCTTCATTGAAATAACTCACCACACCATCTTCCTCAACAACTTCCCAGGTCTTATATGCTTTTTGCGGCAATTCACCTTGAATTTCTTTCGGATTTCGGCCAATAACTTTTTTATCGAAAAGTGTCGTTTCAGGATCCGAAACTACTATATATCCTAAGCGAAATTCCTCATCATCATAAAAGGTAAGACGCATTTTATGCTGGTTATACAGATAAACGACATTTTGATCTTCGTCTTTAAACTGTTTACTGGGTTTACCGTACACCGCCACTACATGTTGTTGTTGCATCCCGAAAAGCAACTCTCCTACTCCGTTTTTTGGATTGATATTCATAACTTTTTATTTTATACAAAGGTAAGATTTTAAGAATAGAGTGAAATTGTATTTTTTCCTACTCACAAAAGTTTCTGTATAGTTTATCTCGTTTTGGATATTACTGAAGCGATGAATTTCAGCCCTCACTGTCAATAGAATAATAATGCTCGAGACTTCCATCATCAAATATTGTATCAATCCCACTGACCTGTAGCACTAAAGCCGATAATTAGGCAAAGCCAAAGTAATAAGACATAAAAAAGCAGGCTAAAAATAGTAGCCAAGTTTCTCCTCCACCCGCTTGGGTTCCAAATCTGAACCATTGCATAGTAAACCATACCTCCTAAAGCTCCTCCTGCAGTCACTGTAACTAATGGCAAGAGCTGCCAAACACCTTGCCAAAACGTCTTCCCGTTCAATACTTCTCCGACAGAAAAAACAATAGACAGAAAAACAATTGCCAATAATAGCGCAATACCAGCGCCTTGTAACACCAACTTACCTAAAGGCTTGTTTGATAATCTGTAGTGCAATTCATTTTGTGCTTCCATGATTTAATAATTTACATTAAAAGTACTTTGAAATACAAAGTAACTAAAAAATAACATTCAACACAATTCATTTTGGAAAATTTTTGTACTGTCTGCAGCAAAAAAATTGCAGTGTTTTTTTTTAAAACTAATATTGACCAATTTATTTTTCCACTAACTTTACATTCCAACAAATTAAAAACCAATTCTTTACAAACCCTACTAATGTTGCTGAGTAAATTAACTGAGTCATTAATCCATTTAACTTGAAGAAACAATGGAACAGCAACTTGAACAAATTCGTGAACAACAAAAAGCTTCCTGGAATAAATTTTCCCCTGGATGGAAGAAATGGGACGACCTTACTATGGATTTTTTAAAACCGATGGGTGATGAAATAATCCGACTTCTCAATGTAAACAACAACGATATTGTTTTGGACATAGCAACCGGAACCGGTGAACCGGGTTTAACAATTGCCAGTAAACTAAACGGAGGAAAAGTGATTCTTACCGACCTTGCGGAAGACATGCTGGAAATTGCGAGAGAAAATGCATCATTGAGAGGCATTAAAAATATTGAAACCGTTGTCTGTGATGTTTGTGAGCTTCCTTTTCCTGATAATACTTTTGATGCTATAAGCTGCCGATTTGGTTTCATGTTTTTCCCGGACATGGAACTAGCCGCCAAAGAAATGGTACGGGTACTAAAACCAGGAGGGAAAATTGCAACATCAGTTTGGGACGTCCCTGAAAAAAACTTTTGGATAACAGCTATGATGGGAACCATTCATAAAAACATGGAAATCACACCACCTCCACCTGGAGCCCCAGGGATGTTTCGTTGCTCTAAAGAGGGTTTAATGAAAGAATTATTTATGCAAGCCGGACTAAAAAACATCTCACAAAGTGAAGTTCACGGAAAATTAAACAGTAAAACCGCGGACAACTATTGGAGTATGATTACAGAAATAGCTGCGCCTGTTGTTGCTGCACTTTCTGCCGCAGACGATGCAATGAAAGCAAAAATAAAACAGGAAGTATACGATATTGTAAATCAAAAATATCCGGACGGAAATGTTGTAATCGATGCCAGCTCCATTGTCATTTACGGGGAAAAAACTCAAGCATAAAAAAATCCCTCGATTGAGGGATTTTCTTTTAATATTCGAATACTCCGTATTCTGAAGTAATGGTTAACTTTTTAGTTTCGGAAGCTTCAACCCTTCCTACTATTTGTGCATCTACACCAAATGATTTTGAAATCTCGATGATGTCTTCAGCGATATCGTCCGGAATATATAATTCCATTCTGTGTCCACAGTTAAACACCTGATACATTTCCTTCCAATCCGTACCAGATTGCTCCTGAATCAATTTAAATAAAGGCGGCACTGGGAACAAATTATCTTTAATAACGTGTACGTTATCAACAAAATGCAATACTTTCGTTTGTGCACCACCACTACAGTGTACCATTCCGTGAATCAGTCCTGCCGAATACTTATCCAATATTGCTTTAATGATTGGAGCGTAAGTACGCGTTGGTGAAAGCACTAATTTACCCGCATCAATCGGAGATCCTTCTACTTCATCCGTAAGTTTCACATTTCCGGAGTACACTAAATCTTTAGGCACGGAAGCGTCATAACTTTCAGGAAATTTTTCAGCTAAATAATGCGCGAATACGTCATGACGAGCCGATGTTAGTCCGTTAGAACCCATTCCGCCATTATAACTTTTCTCATAATTTGCCTGACCAAAAGAAGCTAATCCTATGATAACATCTCCAGGTTGAATATGAGCATTATCAACAACTTTAGACCTTTTTATTCGGGCTGTTACGGTAGAATCAACGATGATGGTACGCACCAAGTCACCCACGTCTGCCGTTTCACCACCTGTAGAGTGAATTGTCACACCGAATTCCTTTAATTCCTCAATCAGTTCTTCCGTTCCGTTGATAATAGCCGAAATTACTTCTCCGGGTATAAGGTTTTTATTTCTTCCGATGGTTGACGACAGCATGATATTATCTGTAGCTCCCACACACAACAAGTCGTCGATATTCATGATCAACGCGTCCTGCGCAATTCCTTTCCAAACCGAAATATCACCCGTTTCTTTCCAATACATGTAAGCTAACGAAGATTTCGTACCGGCTCCGTCGGCATGCATGATCAAACAATAATGATCATCATTGGTTAAATGGTCGGGAACAATTTTGCAGAAAGCTTTAGGAAACAATCCTTTATCGATGTTTTTTATTGCATTGTGCACATCTTCTTTGGAAGCCGAAACTCCGCGAAGGTTATAACGTTGACTGTTATCAGAACTCATGTGGTTTAATTGTGTGTTGTGAGGGCAAAGATAAGGAGAAAATAGAAGTTAGAAAAACAGATAATAGAAAACAGATATCAGAAAATAGAAAATAGATGCTTGGAGCAAGAGTTTCTGAAAACTTATTATTCTATTTACAAAACTTCTACTTGCTTAAAATCATGATTTCAACGCGACGATTGGCGAGTGCCTGTTCTTCGTTAGCTTCCGGAATAGGGAATTTAGGATGTGATATTCCAAAACCTTTCACCTTTACGCGTTTTTGATCTACCCCGTTACTTTCCAAAACCCTTCTCACCTGCTTAGCTCTTTCAAGGGAAAGATTTCTTCTGTCGGCATCAACACAGCAAATATGCCCCTGCACTTCGATTACCATTGTTGAGTTTTTCAACATGACATCAATTAGTTCATCCATGGCAGGTTTTGAAGTTGGCATCATCCCAAACGAATTCTGATAGAAAAAAATATTTTTAATTACAATTCGGGTCCCTGGTTTTGCCAAGGCTACTTTTTCTTCTAAAGTTGCATTAGCCGGAAAATGCATATCTTCCTCTTCAATTGGAACAACCTCTGCAACAACGGACTGAACAGGCTTGATTCCTAAAATTTCTTCTTCACGGGCCAAATCTTTTGCCAGAATGTAATGTATAACCACTTTACGGTTCTCCGATTTTATTTTAGACTGATTGTGTTCTTCTCCAAAACTTCTGGTTTTAAAGTCGCCTCTGATTTTTATATGGTTTTTCACAATAACATTATAGATAAAATCCACGCGGCGTTGGGATAACGTATCATTATGAGCATTAGTTCCGTCTTCATCCGTAAAACCATTAATCGCAACTACTTTCGATTCCTTATTGCCTATCATCCAGTCATTCAACAGAGCTATTTGCTTTTTGCTCAAATCATGTTTGTTGCTTTCGAAATATACCGTAAACTCTTCCTGTGCCGATACAAAAAACGGAAAAACAAAAAACAGGAATATTAAAAATCGCTTCATAAAATGTTTTTTAAGTATAACGAATAAACACAAATATTATGACAAATAAAATGGCATTATTGATTTTCTAGGATTTGGATTTCAACCCTTCTGTTTTCATCTTGTTCAAACTCATTTCTTTCCGGAATAGGATATAAAGGCATCGTACTTCCGAAACCTTTATAGGAAAGGCGGCTTTTGTCGATTCCGTTCGCGATGAGATAATTGTAGACAGTTTTACAGCGAAGTGTGGAAATATCCTCGCGATCGCCTTCCGGTTGACAGCAGATGTGTCCCTGAATTTCAATTTTAAGCTTTGGATTTTGCTTCATAATTTCGAGCAATTCTACTAATACCGGTTCTGATTTCGGAAGCACTACCCCTGAACGATTGTAGAAATTCAGGTTTTTCAGCCTGAGTTTATCCCCTACTTTCATTTGAGTTATTTTAGATGACATTTTCTCTTCTTTCAACTGAAAATAAATATCTACCCTCCTATTATCTGCCTGATCTTTTAATTGCTCGGATCGTTTTCCGAAGCCTTTGACTTCAAGTTTTTCAACCATATTCATTCCACTATTCCTCAATGCCGTTTCAATGAAATTTGCCCTGTGCAAAGCTAATTTATCATTATAACTGTGCGAACCTACGCTATCGCAATAACCATATATTTTCTGTATTTCAGCATTCTTATTTTTTGATATCCAGTCAGCAAGTTTTTGTCCGGAATCCCGATTTACTTCATGAACATCAAAATCAAAATAAACAGAAAATTTTTCCTGTGAAAAGGTTTTAGAAACAAAACTGATTAGCAATAAAAGAAGACACTTTTTCATATTTTTTTTAACATAACGAATTTTGTCGAAATTTAGTACAAAAAAAAAGAAAAGCACTCCCCTAATAAAAGAAAGTGCTTTTCACAATTAAAAAACAAGTGTCCAAAAAATTTTAAAAAAGTGAGGCAGACATTGCCCGCCTCACTTTCCCCTATGGGTTTGGTTTGTTTCTGAGTACAGGAGAAACGTCGGACAAATTATCGAATTTTAGCACAACTGTTGCGCCACATCTTGCCTATTGAAAGGTGAGAATGAAATTGATGTTTGCTCCTGTTCGGTTAACGATATTCCTGTTGGGAAAATCGTGTACTGTAAATAGAACCCATACGGTATTGACAATAAAAAAACTCGTAATTCTAGAGAGGAACTAAAACGAGGAGGTTAAAACAATCTAAGTGATTGTGAAGTTGGAAAAAGAAATCTTGTGGTTGATTTACATTTCAAAAGTACTTCAAATTTTTCGTTGAGAAAACTTTTTAATTGTTTATTTTTCAAGTAATTACAGTTTTTCTATCAAGCGAATAAAAAACCGCCCAACAACATTTCATAATAAGAAAAACCTCCCAAAGGAGGTTTTTGATAATTTAATAAGTTGAAGAAAATATTATCTCACAAATAATAATTCCCTGTATTTAGCCAAAGTCCAGATCTCGTCGTCAACCAACAATTCTAATTTATCACAGTGACTTCTGATGATATCGAAATATGGTTTTACTTTTTCGCAATATGCATCGGCCATTTTCTCAGAGCTGTTTAAAGCGTTTGCTTTTTTACGCTCTTCCGTCATAGCTTCTACATTTGAATTGATACCTTCGATATGCTCTGAAATTTCCTTAATCAATCCGATTTGTTCTTTAGCTACTTTTTCAAAGTCTTTACCAAAGATTTCTTTTAATCCTTTAACGTTTTCGATTAATGTATTTTGGTAACGGATTGATGTCGGAATTACGTGGTTACGAGCGATATCACCCAATACACGTCCTTCAATCTGAATTTTCTTAGTGTATTCTTCCAATTCGATTTCGTAACGGGATTCCACCTCAACGTGATCCATAACACCCATCTCTCCGAACAAAGCAATCGCTTGTTTAGACACTTTTGCTTTCAGCGCTTTCGGAGTTGTTTTGTGATTGCTCAATCCTCGTTTTTTAGCTTCTTTTTCCCAAGCTTCGCTATAACCGTCACCTTCGAACAAGATAGCTTTGGTTTGTTTGATGTACTCTCTTAAAACATTGAAGATTGCATCGTCTTTCTTCATGTCTTTTTTCTCGATCAATTCATCAACCTCAACTTTGAAATCTTTTAATTGCTTAGCAACAATCGTATTTAAAGTCGTCATTGAAACCGCACAGTTTGCAGTAGATCCTACCGCTCTGAATTCGAATTTATTTCCTGTGAAGGCGAATGGAGACGTTCTGTTTCTATCGGTGTTATCCAACAATACGTCCGGCAATTTACCTACTACGTTCAATTTCAAGTCTGTTTTTTCTTCCGGAGAAAGTTTTCCGCTGGAAACACCTTCTAATTCAGCTAAAACATTTGTCAATTGCTGACCGATGAAAACAGAGATGATAGCCGGTGGCGCCTCGTTTGCTCCCAAACGGTGGTCATTACTTGCAGAAGCGATAGAAGCTCTCATCAACTCTTCATAATCGTGTACCGCTTTGATGGTATTGATGAAGAAAGTCAGGAATTGCAAGTTGCTCATTGGCGTTTTGCTCGGGCTTAACAAGTTTATACCTGTATCTGTAGCCAATGACCAGTTATTGTGTTTACCCGAACCATTAACTCCTTTGAATGGTTTTTCGTGGAATAACACTTTAAAGTGATGACGCTCTGCTACTTTTTGCATAACATCCATCAATAATGAGTTGTGGTCAACCGCCAAGTTTGTTTCCTCGAAAATAGGAGCTAATTCATATTGATTTGGAGCTACTTCATTGTGACGTGTTTTTACCGGAATACCCAACAACATACATTCTTTTTCCAAATCTCTCATATATTGTAATACGCGAGTCGGAATAGAACCGAAGTAGTGGTCTTCCAATTGCTGACCTTTTGCAGAAGTATGCCCTAATAAAGTTCTTCCGGTTGCCAGGATATCAGGTCTTGAATTTGCCAAAGCAGCATCAACAAGGAAATATTCTTGCTCCCAACCTAAAGTAGGTGTTACTTTTTTAACGTTTTTGTCGAAATATTTAGCAACATCAGTCGCTGCATTGTCAATCGCATGTAAAGCTCTCAACAAAGGTGTTTTGTTATCTAAAGCCTCACCTGTATAAGAGATGAAAACTGTTGGGATACATAATGTTGTTCCGAAGATGAAAGCCGGAGATGTTGGATCCCAAGCAGTATATCCACGTGCTTCGAATGTATTTCTGATTCCTCCGTTAGGGAAAGACGAAGCATCCGGTTCTTGCTGTACCAATTGGCTTCCTCCGAATTTCTCAACAGGATCGCTACCATCCATTGATGTTTCGAAAAACGCATCGTGTTTCTCAGCAGTTGTTCCTGTTAATGGCTGGAACCAGTGTGTATAATGAGTCACTCCTTTAGAAAGAGCCCATTCTTTCATTCCCATTGCAATATATTCTGCAATTTTACGATCAATTTTAATTCCGTTTTCGATAGCATTTTTAACAGCCTTATAAGCTTCTGGCGTCAAAAATTGTCGCATTGACTTATCGTTAAAAACGTTACTTCCGAAAATCTCTGATTTTCTCTCCGAATCATCTACCGCTACCGGTGTTCTGTCTGTTGCTTTTTGTAAAGCATGGAAACGAAATGTTGACATAAGTTGTGTTTTTAAGGTTATGACCTGTGATTATACACCGCAAAAATATAAAATTTTACATTACAAAATAATATACCCCCTAAAAAAATAGGGGTTACACGTAAATCCACCACCCATTTATCGCAAAACCCCACATTTTACATGCTATCCATTCATACACTTCCTATGCAATATTTTCTAAACACAACATTATGTTTGCATATCTTAACATAAAAAAAATACCAAACACCTCATTATCTTCTTATTAACAAAACTTAAAACAAAAAAAAGCCGTCCAAAGACAGCCTTTTTTAAAATCTTATAATATAAATTGCCTACATTTTTATTTTCTGAATCTTTGATTCGTCAATATTATAAGCTTTCACTACCGCGTTATAATCTTTAAAATCAACTTTGCTGGTCTGTTTGTTATTTACAAAAGCTGGTATGATTGCCACCCTAAACATCTGATTCAGTTTAAATTCGTTTGAAAGTCCGCCCAAATCAAATCCATGCAGTTGAACTAACGCATTATATTGGGTAAAATCGTTTCTGTAACCATAATCTACAGTACCGTCAGGAAAATAATAGGTTTCGGGTAACAATTTCCATTCGTTACCATCTACCCCAACTCCTGCCAAACGGTATACCAAAACCATATCGGAGGTATAAATCGGATGAAAGAAATCTAAAAGCACATTGTACTCATTATGATTATCCGGAAAAAAGTCAACATCATAATATTCAAACACTTCACTGATGGTATCCTGATCGTTTATATCCTGAACTATATATTCTTCTTTAACACAACTTTGAAGCCCAATCATCCCGATGAAAGCCAACAATAAAGTAATCTTCTTGCTCATAGCTATTAAATTTATTTTTCTTAATTCTTCCTAAAGTAAACTATCTCTTAAGTATTAATTCAAAATTAAACTTATTTAGTTGTTACTTGTCAATAGTCGTGCCAAACTTTTAGACTACTCAATTTCATATACAATTCATCACTAAAAAACCTCCATGTTGTCACACAAAATAGCCGCAAAAACAATTAAACCAATACTGTAGAACAGGAACTAAAAAGTTTAACATAATAAAATGAAGAAAAATATCACAACAGAATTTCAATAATATCAGATTTTTATAGTAACTTTAGCTTAATCAGGCATTAACCATTATATCCTTATCATATTATGACCAAATAAACCCATACAATCCCGATAAATTTTGCCCCACAAAATTGAGAAGTTATTTTTTGAGAATCATTGCGCAATATGAAAAAAACAGCACTATTAGCATGCCTCTTATTATTCTCATGTTCCATAAACGGACAGGTGTTAATCTCATTATTGTTAGGAGACAAACTCAACACAGGCAAAATAGAATTTGGGCTTGATGGTGGTGTAAATTTTGCATCGTTGCGAGGTCTGGATGATTCAAAAGCAAGCGCCCGCTTTAATCTGGGCTTTTATTTTGACATCAAGATGAAGAATGACTGGATGTTTCACACCGGTGTGATTGTAAAATCAACTATGGGAGCAAAAGACCTCAAACCCTATTTACTTAATGATCCTGAATTAGACAGCGAATTTGCCAATGGAGAAGTCAGACGAAACTTGGAATACTTCAACGTTCCGCTGATGATGAAAAAAAAATTACCAAAAAGCTTTTACGCCGAAGGAGGATTTCAATTGGGCCTACTCTACAAAGCAACAGACGAATTCACTGCTGAAGTAAAGGACAAAAAAGACCTGAAGTACAAATTGTCCATAAAAGACAATTATCATCCGCTTGATGCAGGACTTATCGTCGGATTAGGATATCGCCTAATGGGTGGCAACGGAATGAATTTAGGTGTTCGCTATTACTATGGATTAGTAGATATCGAAATTGACGACCATAACAGTGGAGTCTTCAACCAAAGCATTTACATCACTGCAGGTATTCCTATCGGAGCAGGTAAAGCCAAAGAAAATTTAGAAAAAAAAGATACAGAGAATAAAACAACTGAGTAAGAACCGTAAAACAAACTCTGAATACCATGAAAAATCATATTTTATTTGCCTTTTGTCTATTGATAACGATATCGGCAAACGCACAGGTTTTCACAAACAAAGAAGTCGGCAAGAAAAACCAGGAACTTATTGACAGTTTAAAAGTCACAGATTACCCCTATTCGTTACCCATTTGGGGAGATAAAGCAACTAAGAAAGGATACAACCTTCCTTACTCTGCCGGAGTCAGCGTAAATTATCTTTGGCAGGAGTCCGACATTATCATAGACAATCTGCAAGTTGGTTTTAACAACGGCCCTATGTATAATCTAGACCAAATCGTCCGTTTCAATAAAGCTGTAGCCACTTCAAACACACTCTCACTACGCCCTGACATCTGGCTGTTCCCTTTTTTAAATATCTATGGTATCTTTGGAAAAACGACAGCCAGCACTGACATCGGAGTAGGCGTTTGGCTTGATGACCCTGCGACCGGCTCAGAAACACAAATCACCTCATTTGGCACGAAAGTAGAATTTGATGCCACGACGTTTGGTCTTGGGATGACCCCCACTATTGGAGTAGCAGGAGGCTTTTTGGCCTTAGACATGAACGTAGCTTGGACCGACGTACCTCAATTGCAGAAACCTGCCCAAACCTTTATCTTTGGCCCACGACTTGGTAAAAATTTCAAATTTGGCAGACCTGACCAAAACATAGCAGTTTGGGTTGGAGGGTTCCGAGTACAGCTTAAATCCGAAACCAAAGGCTCTTTAAGCCTTAGCGAAGTTTTTGAGGGAGGAGATTTGAAGCAAAAAATAGACGAAGGCATTGCAGGCGTTGAGCAAAAACGACAAGATTTAGAAACATGGTGGACCAACTTGGGTCCGGCAGGACAAGCCAATCCGATCAATCAGGCAAAATACAACCGAGCCGATCAAATTTTAGACAGAGCCGGTGAATTTTTAACTGCCGCAGATACCGCCGTAAATAACATCTCTAATTCTACGGTACAATATTCCATGGATAAAAGACCAAAAGACAAATGGAATTTTATCATTGGATCACAATATCAATACAATAAACATTGGATGCTTAGAGGCGAAGTGGGATTCCTATCCTCACGTACACAGGCTCTACTTAGTCTTCAATATCGTTTCGGTTTGTAAAAACATATAGCCTGACAGAGCTATTTCATTATTAAGTTATTGACTCTTGCAATCTAATCACAAAAAAACACCTCTTACAACAAGAGGTGTTTTTTTTTATCTTTAATTTAAGTTTTAACGTTTTCTTTCCGCATGAAGAAAGAGCCTTCCGGATGGAGTATATTCACTGAAATTTACCTCATCGCTTCGCAAATATGCCGCTCTTTTTCCGCTGACAGTTGAAACCAACGAACCCGATTCAATGGTTCCGAAGTCTAAAACACTGTTAGATTTATTCATAGTTTTAAACAACGTCCACATTCCATCAGATCTTGACAAAACCAATCGCAAATTACCTACAATTGGTGCATTAGCACTTGGAAGCGCAAGACCTGGGTCAACTCTGCCAGCAGAATCTAGATCCGGAACTGGAATTTGACCCAAACCTCCAGATGGATTCGCGTTAGCAGAAAGGAAGTAGTTTCCTTCATAATCTTCAATTAATGTAGTTGATTTTTCTTTAAAAATATTAGATGAAAACGTACTGTTACCCGCAATAGTAAAATCCAACAACATTGGATTTGACCCATCCTCATCTACCGAAAAAGTTAACGTTACCGGAGAATTTTCATATACACCTCTAAGCGAGGCAAAGAAAGGTTTTTCAGTGGCCTCAACCAATACTGGAGATTCACTTAAACTAATAATTCTGTTTTTGTAATAAACCACTCCATAAGCCATTTGAACATCATTTCTAAAGTTAATCGCGATGGTTCCTTCTGAAAACACTCCTTTGTATATTCCCCTTGCAGCGTTATCGTTTTCAGGAAGTGCTTGTGAGGTAGAAGCACAAGTTGGACACACATAAGGTGTTCTGCTCGTTGTTGTATCCGGTGGCACACCATCGTCGTCATCCGAACACGAATAAATAAACAAGCCTGCAATTAATGCCAGGCAGGAGAAGCCTAACGACTTCAAGTTTCCGATTGCAATAGAATTTTTCATAATATTTATTATTTGATTGATTGATTTCTAAATATTATGGGGCATTATGCAATACGTGGTATTTGACCTCAGGGGTACATTACCAAAATTAGTGAAAATCCATTTTTAAGGTTAAAAAGTAATCTTAAATTAAACATAAAAAAAGCCCCAAAATTGGGGCTTTTTTAAACAAATAAGTCTTACATATTCCTTCTGTACTGACCTCCTACCTCGAACAAGGCTGAAGTGATTTGCCCTAACGAGCATACTTTGGTAGCATCCATTAATTTCTCAAAAATATTCTGATTATTAATAGCAGCATCCTGAATAATAGCCAACTGCTCCTCTACTTCATGTTTATTCGCTTCATGCAGATGTCCTAACATTACAATCTGATATTTCTTTTCTTCTTCCGTAGCACGGATAACCTCTGCAGGAATAACCGTTGGCGAACCTTTAGAACTTAAGAATGTATTCACACCAATAATCGGGAATTCCCCGGTATGTTTCAATGTTTCATAATACAAACTTTCCTCCTGGATTTTAGAACGCTGGTACATCGTTTCCATTGCTCCAAGCACCCCTCCTCTTTCGGTAATTCTGTCGAATTCCGCCAACACAGCTTCTTCCACCAAATCCGTTAATTCTTCAATGATGAATGAACCCTGAATTGGATTTTCGTTTTTCGCCAATCCTAATTCTTTATTGATAATCAACTGAATTGCCATTGCACGACGTACTGATTCTTCAGTTGGCGTAGTAATAGCTTCATCATACGCATTGGTATGCAATGAGTTACAGTTGTCATAAATTGCATATAATGCCTGTAGTGTAGTTCGGATATCGTTAAAATCGATTTCCTGAGCGTGTAATGAACGACCAGATGTTTGAATATGGTATTTCAACATTTGCGCTCTTTCGTTAGCTCCGTATTTGTTTTTCAAGGCTTTCGCCCAAATTTTACGCGCCACACGACCGATTACCGCATATTCCGGATCGATACCGTTCGAGAAGAAGAACGATAAGTTCGGACCGAAATCGTTGATGTTCATTCCTCGGCTTAAGTAGTATTCCACATACGTGAAACCATTAGCCAATGTGAAAGCCAACTGCGTGATAGGATTAGCTCCTGCTTCCGCAATATGGTAACCCGAAATCGAAACCGAATAGAAGTTACGTACATTCTCCTTAATAAAGTATTCCTGAACGTCACCCATCAAACGAAGTGCAAATTCAGTTGAGAAAATACAAGTGTTCTGCGCCTGATCTTCTTTTAGGATATCGGCCTGAACCGTACCACGTACCTGAGCTAACGTTTTAATTTTAATATCGGTGTAAACCTCCATTGGTAAAACCTCATCTCCTGTAACTCCCAAAAGGAACAATCCTAATCCATTATTTCCTTCCGGTAATTCCCCTTGGTAATGCGGACGCTCTACACCTTTCTTTTTATATATCGCTTTGATTTTAGCCTCAACTTCTTTCTCTAAACCGTTCTCTTTGATGTATTTCTCACAGTTCTGATCGATAGCCGCATTCATGAAGAATCCTAATAACATTGGCGCCGGACCGTTAATGGTCATCGAAACCGAAGTCAGCGGATGGCTCAAATCAAAACCTGAGTATAATTTTTTCGCATCGTCCAAACAGCAGATGGAAACACCGGCATTACCGATTTTTCCGTAAATATCAGGACGAACGTGTGGATCATTTCCGTATAACGTCACACTGTCAAAAGCAGTCGATAAACGTTTTGCTGGTAAACCGGCACTCACATAGTGGAAACGTTTATTTGTTCTTTCTGGACCTCCTTCTCCGGCAAACATACGCGACGGATCTTCTCCTTCACGTTTAAACGGATACAATCCCGAAGCAAAAGGAAATTCTCCCGGTACATTTTCCTGTAAGTTCCATCTCAGGATATCACCCCAAGCCTGGTATTTTGGCAATGCAACTTTCGGAATCTGAGTATGTGACAAACTCTCGGTATGCGTAGCGATTTTGATTTCTTTATCACGAACTTTAAACGAGTAAACCGGGTTTTTGTATTTGTTTACTTTTTCGTCCCAAGTCAAAATGATTTCCCAGTTATATGGGTCCAGATTCATTTTTACGCGGTCGAATTCTTTTGTAAGCAATGATAAAAACTCTTGTTTCTCAGGTGAATGATTCAACGATTCTTCAACAATTCCGGATTTGTCAATTTTAGGAACTCGTCCTGAAACGGTTTCCACTGTTTTGAAAATACCGTATAATTTCTGAGCCACATCCACTTGAGAAAGTGCTGTTTCGTCATATTTACGGTTGTTCTCTGAAATTTCAGATAAATAACGGGTTCTGTGCGGTGGAATCACGAAAATCTTCTCGCTCATCTCACGCGTAATCTCGAAAGTCGAATGTAAATCGATTCCTGTTTTCTCTACAATTTTATCCATGATGGATTTGTAAAGCGTATTCATTCCCGGATCGTTAAACTGCGAAGCAATTGTTCCGAAAACCGGCATTTTATCAGGATCAACATCCCATAAATTATGGTTACGCTGGTATTGTTTTTTCACGTCACGGATTGCATCCAAAGCGCCGCGTTTGTCAAATTTATTCAAAGCCACCAAATCAGCGAAGTCCAACATGTCGATTTTCTCCAACTGGGTTGCAGCACCGAACTCAGGCGTCATTACGTATAACGAAACATCGGAGTGATCCATGATTTCCGTATCCGACTGACCGATTCCTGAAGTTTCCAATACGATTAAATCATATTTGGCTGCTTTCAATACTTCAATCGCTTCCTGAACGTATTTCGACAATGCCAAGTTGGATTGACGTGTTGCCAATGAACGCATGTAAACTCTCGGGTTATTGATCGCATTCATACGGATTCTGTCTCCCAAAAGTGCTCCTCCCGTTTTACGTTTAGAAGGGTCAACAGAAATCAATCCGATGGTTTTTTCAGGGAAATCGATTAAGAAACGACGCACCAATTCATCCACCAAAGAGGACTTTCCGGCACCGCCTGTTCCTGTAATACCTAAAACCGGAGTTTTGCTGTCCTGATTTATTTTGTATATTTTTTCTAAAGTCGACTTCGCAACTTCAGGGAAATTTTCTGCCGAAGAAATCACGCGGGCAATTGCCGTTGGGTTTTTACTTTCCAAATGACTTAATTCTCCATTAAGCACCTCTCCTACCGGAAAATCGGAACGCTGTACCAAATCGTTAATCATTCCCTGTAATCCCAATGCACGGCCATCATCCGGAGAATAAATTCTTTCGATACCGTATTCGTGCAATTCGGAAATTTCAGAAGGAAGGATTACTCCTCCACCACCTCCAAAAATCTTGATATGACCTGCTCCTTTTTCTTTAAGCAAATCATACATATACTTAAAATATTCGTTGTGTCCTCCCTGGTAAGAAGTCATCGCAATAGCATTTGCATCTTCCTGAATAGCAGTATTCACTACTTCTTCCACACTTCTGTCATGTCCAAGGTGAATTACCTCAACACCGGTTGCCTGAATGATTCGGCGCATGATATTGATCGCTGCATCATGTCCGTCAAACAACGAAGCCGCAGTAACAATTCTAACTTTATTTTTTGGTTGATATGGTTGTACTTGTTCCATTTTTTTGGTAATAAATTTTGAGGCTGCAAGTTACGTATTTATTGAAAAAGTAAAGGAGTTAAATTTTAAATTCTTCTACACAAAAATTTGCTCATTTGTTGACTACCAACTTGATGGTTTTTCCGGAAGATATTCCTATTTCAGACGATAAAACCTTAGCCTAGTGCAGCCACAGTTCAAAAAAGGAATTCTTGGGTTGCAAAATAAAAATCCATGATTGACGCTGATAGCGTGGATTTTGTCGATATAGTGGTTTATTAAAAAACAAAACTACAACTTCTTACGGCTGTAGTTTTTTAATTGTCCTGTGAGTATGGATTCCATCAGCAGTCGATATGCTCGAGTACAAATGCGCGCCTACCGGGTTCGTAGATTTTTGTTTATCAACTCTTTACCTGTTTGTGTTTATTCCGAAAAATTAATAAAGGATTTTCCATCATAGCGGTGCAAACCCGTGTTCCTTGTACCTACCCAAAGGTTTCCCTCCCTATCTTCCAAAATTGACCATACATCGTTATTGGTTAGTCCATCTTTTGTTGTAAAACAAGTGGAGGCTTTTCCATCGTAACGACAAATACCACGACCACCACCTCCAAACCAAAGATTTCCATTTTTGTCTTCTATAATTCGGGTAATTGGACCATTTGATAAACCTTCATTTTTTGTAAAATTTGTAAATGATTTGCCATCATAACGGAAGGCCCCACTCCAATTACTGAACCAAATATTTCCGTTCATGTCTTGCAAAACGGGCCAAGCCCAATTGTCACCATCTGGCTTAAGATTGGTTAAGGATTTGCCATCGTAACGAAATACCCCTTTATTAACCCGTCCACCAAACCAAATGTTACCTGCCTTATCTTCTAAAATGTATTCTACATTATCATTACTGCTCATAAAACCACCTCCGCCATTACCAACTATAAACGAAGTAAAGGTTTTTCCATCGTAGATATAAACACCATCAATTGTGGAGAACCATAGTTTTCCGCTTTTGTCCTGCAT
Source organism: Flavobacterium enshiense DK69 (assembly GCF_000498495.1). Taxonomy (GTDB): domain Bacteria; phylum Bacteroidota; class Bacteroidia; order Flavobacteriales; family Flavobacteriaceae; genus Flavobacterium; species Flavobacterium enshiense. The sequence goes on from NZ_AVCS01000013.1 coordinate 196,438, forward strand.
TATACTGAATACATCATGCGTGTTGCGATTCTTATTGGGGGGCATGTCTTTTCGTAAAGTGATTTGGATTTTAGCAAATGTTTTACCATCGTAAAGACAAAGTCCAGCTTCCGTACCTATCCAAATTTTACCATTTTCATCTTCCAGCATACAATAAACATGATTACTGTTAAGCCCGTTTGTCGCTGTAAATTGGCTAAACGAATTTCCGTCATATTTATAAACGCCTTCACCTGATGTGCCGAACCAAAGGTTACCTGCTTTGTCCTGCAGACTACAACAAACATTGTTATCTTTATGTGAGCCTTGGGTTTTTATAAGTTTTGGTTGTCCGGCAGCTATTATTTTTGAATCATTTGCCTTTTCTTTTGGCAAGTCTCTTTTAACTTGTCCGTTGCAGGAAGTGACAAAAATTAATATTGTCAGAAAAGTAAAAAATTGGGTTATCGAGAAATATTTTTTCATTATTCAAATTGTAATAATGCTTTTAGCGAGTTGTTGATTCTTCCCTATATAAACTAAAACCCCGCCTTCACAAAACCGCTGCTTGTAGAAGTCTCTTTAAATTTTCATTGTATTTTAGACAAACCTATGCTTTTTATTTTGAGTTTCGAGATTCTATTTCTTTTTGCATTTCCCTCTCTAAGATTTTATTATTATTAGAATTTCTAACAATCATAAATGTTAGTAACAAAGGAAAGAAAGTAAAAAATCCAAAACCATTTTTTACAGCGCTATAAATAACAATTCCAATTGTAAGTCCAATGATTGCAGCATCAACTATTTTATTGGTTTTCATTTTTTTTATTTTCTGTAAAAGTTCTTGGTCACTTAGTTCTGTAAAGTTTTCAGGTTTCATATTTCTATTTTTTTTTACTGAATGCTATTTTTGAGTTGTGTTTTCTGAAATTTCGGCTAACGTCCCGCCAGATTTAAGTTGACAGGTATTTTTGTTACTGATATTTACAAATATACCGAAAATACTGAAAGAAAAAACTTTCTTAAACGAAGAAAGCGCAAGCAACGGATCTACCCCATAAAATACCAAACCCCGCTTTCACAAAACCATTATTAGCAGCCGCTGTATTTCTAAGTCAAACTTTTCCGATTCTATTTTTCAAAGCAAAATTGTCGCGTCAACAATTTTTCCATTGAAAATATTTTCTTTTTTTCTGATTTCAGCTTTTAATGGAAGAAGGTATGTATTCATTTTTGTGTCAAACCAAATTGCTGTTTTCCATTGACTTTTTCCAATTTCTGCAGTCGCTTTCAATCTTCCCCAACCTTCTTCTTCCTTTTTTAGGTTTGCCCTGATTTCTTTGGCAATATTTTCAGGAAGCGAAACAAAATACCAACCTCCGGGAGATGGATATTGCCAAACTTTTGCCGAGAAATCATATTTTAATATACCTGTCATTTTTGATCTACACAGTGTTTTTAAACAATGTCCGATAACATCCCGCCGGCTTTATGAATTTGAGGTTTCTGTTCCTTTAGTTTGTCTCATCACTAAGTTAAAATCACAAAAAAGAGTTTTAGTTTGCGCTAAAGCCCCAATTTCTTAAAACCGCTTTTAGTGGTTCGTTGCTTTTAACATCCTTTATTAAACTCTTCCCAATCAAAATTTATATTTGTTGGGCATTTTCGGTTTATATAATCTTTCAAGGTTTGTTCTAATGTTTGTGAGTCGAAACCATATATTTCGTTTAGCTTTTCATACCCACTTTTCCAAAGTTCTTTAAATTTTGATATTCCATGGTTATCAATTAGAAATTTAGAGATAAAAGCACTTTGAGTATAAGCAATCATATCGGGGTTTTTATAAAAATCTTGTGATAACTTGTCCATAGGAATAAGTTTATTACTCTGAATAAAATATTTATAAATCTCTTCCAATGAGTATTTAGAACAAGTTCCGCCTGAATAAGTTGCTAACCCTTCATTCATCCAAGTTGAAGAAGTTGGAGGTGTTCCCCATTTATACATTGTAATCATGTGCATCATTTCATGTTTAATCGGCGATCCAGTATCTTTAAGTAGTGAGAATAATACATCGCTGTCAGGCAAAGCCAAACCTTGAGCAGTCATTCCTCCATATTTTAGCATTTCTTTTCTTGATTTTAAAAATTCAACGTCCATTTTATTGTTGAATTCAGTTTCACCAATTAATTTCAAATTTTCTTCAATTGATTTTTGACATTCTTCAATTGCAAGATTTCTACGTGGAATTTCAACTTCAGATGGGAAGTAATAAGTTATATTGTTTACGGTCTTAGTTTCTGTAACAATTTTGGTCCAATTTTCATCATTTATTGCTTTTTTTTGTGCAGTGCAACTGTAGAATGATAAAATCAGAAGTAAATAAGTAAGTTTTCTGGTATTCATTTTTTTAATAGATTTTGTATTTATGCGGTTTCGCAATACAATGACCGCTAACTCTTAAATAGATGCACCTTATTAATTAATAGATAAGTACTCATTTTTAAAAAGCATTACTATCTGGAGAAAATGCACTACCTCAATTTCCCGCTAATCTACAAAAAGTAAGAAAAGAAAACAATTTAAGATGTTTATAATTCTGTACTATTGGGTTAGCAACTCTCTTTAGCTACTATTCGTCACGTTCATTATGTAACAGAAAAAACAGTCTGGAACAAAAAATGAAACAGAACGCAAACGACAACTCAAATGATTCTTTCATTTAAGGATTGAACACTATTCTTTTTCTTAACCATTTTCAGACAATAGTAAATAAAAACAAAATAATTTGTTAATTTAATTCCAACTTTTAACAATTATTCGTTAAATAAACAAAATAACTTCACTAAATTTATAGCACATGAAGCTACAGACATCTGTAGCTTTAGTTTTCAATAGCCCCAAACCTATAATTCCAATTCTTAAATTTCAAATTAAGAGCCCTACTATGTCCTAAATTAAAACAGGCCTTTTCGCCAGTGTTTAATTTTTTTTTCATTTAAACGATTAAAAAAGGATTATGATAGCTATTAAGAAGGAAGGTATTATTCTAAGAAAAAAAGCGCTCGATTTTGAGAATGAAGGCGTTTTAAATCCAGCTGTAATAGCAGAAGATGGTGCTATTCATCTTTTCTACAGAGCAGTAGCTGATGGCAATTACTCAAGTATTGGTTATTGCAGATTAAGCGATCCTTTCACAATTGAAAAGCGATTAGAAATGCCGGTACTCTCTCCGGAATTCGACTATGAAAGTCACGGAGTCGAAGATCCCAGAATTGTGAAAATTGACGATTTGTTTTATTTGACATATACTGCTTATGATGGCTATAATGCCTTAGCAGCTTTAGCCGTTTCAAAAGATTTAATTCATTTTGAAAAAAAAGGGTTAATAGTTCCTCAAATTACTTATCCGGAATTCAGAAGACTCGTAAACAACAGAAGTTCAGTTATTGACAGATATATGCCTTTCAATCAGGACAAGCATTATGATGGAAAGCATCACAAAGAACTATTTATTTGGGATAAGAATGTTATTTTTTTCCCGAGAAAAATTAACGGTAAATTTTATATCCTTCATCGGATTAAACCTGAAATACAGATTATTTCCGTCTATGACTTACGGGAACTGACCCCTGAATTTTGGCGGGATTTTTTCAAACATTTTGAAAATAACATTCTGCTTTCGCCAAAATACAAGCATGAAAAAAAATATATTGGAGGAGGATGCCCCCCTATTGAAACCGAACATGGCTGGTTACTTATTTATCATGGTGTTCACGATGGCATAAATGGTCCCGCCTATACAGCTTGTGCGGCTTTGCTTGATTTGAATAATCCGCAAATAGAACTTTCCAGATTACCCTATCCTTTATTCGAGCCGGATCTTGATTGGGAATTAAAAGGTGAGGTTAATAATGTTTGTTTTCCTACCGGAACTGTTGTTTATGATGATACGCTCTATATTTATTATGGGGCTGCCGATGAACAAATTGGTTCCGTAACCCTTAGTTTATCCGAACTGTTACATGAATTAATCCTTAATACCGTACAATATGAGAAATAATACCCTAAAAAACTTCCACGGAAATCGATCAACTGATAAGGAACAAATAAGCAGCTCCTCAAAGACAGGTAAAAAGCATATTGCTGACATAGCGGATAAATTACCCCAGATTTTATTCATTACCACAAATCCGCCCCGCGAATGCGGTATTGCTACTTATTCACAGGATTTGATTCGCGCTTTGAATGACAAATTCGACAATTCTTTTGATATAAAAATCTGCCCAATCGAATCGGAAACCGAAAAGCATACTTATTCCGATAAAGTAAAATATATTCTTAATACTGATTGTTCTGATTCATTTTTAGAATTATCAAAAAACATAAATGATAGTGCCGAAATTGATCTGGTTTTGATTCAGCACGAATTTGGTTTGTTCAGAAACAATGAAGTTGCCTTCATAAAGTTTTTGAAGGCAATCAAAAAACCGATTGTCGTAGTTTTTCACACCGCATTGCCAAATCCAAACGAATTATTAAAAATTAATGTGCAGCAAATAACAAAAGCGGCCGACAATATCATAGTAATGACTAATTGTTCTGCTCGTGTTTTGATAAATGATTATGGAATATCAGAGGAAAAGATTTCCGTTATTCCTCACGGGACACATTTAATACCCCATAAAGACAAAGAGACACTAAAAAACAAATATCGCTTATCCGGACGAAAAGTACTTTCCACATTTGGACTATTAAGTTCTGGTAAGAGTATAGAAACAACTTTGAATGCGCTGCCGGCAATCATAAAAGAACATCCCGATGTTTTATTCCTTATTATAGGAAAAACACATCCATCGGTTGTTAAACATGAAGGGGAAAAATACAGGGAGATGCTTACCGCAAAAATTGAAGAATTGCAACTGCAAAATCACATTAAATTTGTAAATCATTTTTTAACATTACAGGATTTGCTGGAATATCTACAACTTACAGATATTTATTTATTCACTTCTAAAGATCCTAACCAAGCAGTAAGCGGGACATTTTCATACGCTATCAGTTGCGGATGTCCTATCATCTCAACTCCGATTCCACATTCATGCGAAGTTTTGGAAAATAATTTAGGTTATTTAATTGATTTTGGAAACTCAGAACAATTGGCTGAAAAAACAATTTCTTTATTGAATGACGAACAATTGAGAAATAACATCGGATGGGATGGCTTACACAGAATGGCTCCGACAGCATGGGAAAATTCGGCAATTGCACATGCTTTATTATTTGAAAAAATTTGTGGCGATCGAATCTCGATGCATTATAAAATTCCTAAAATCAATCTTGATCACGTAAAAAAAATGACAAATGATTTTGGAATGATACAGTTTTCGGTTATTAATCATCCCGATATAGGTTCAGGATATACGCTTGATGATAATGCGCGGGCGTTAATAGCCATGTGTATGCATTTTGAACTGACAAAAGATGAAAGTGATTTAGAATATATTCAACTTTATTTCAATTTTATAAAGTATTGTTTGCTTCCCGAAGGGTATTTTCTGAATTATGTCGGAGAAGACAAAAATTTTACGAAACAAAACCAACACACCAATTTGGCCGACTCCAACGGAAGGGCGATTTGGTCTTTAGGCTATTTAATTTCCATGAATGATTTATTGCCAAAAGAGCTGGTGGAGGATGCAATTTCAGTCATGCAAATTGGATTATCAAATGCCGATCAAATCTATTCCACACGCGCTATGGCATTTGTAATAAAAGGCATCTATTACAGAAACACTAAACACACATCAATTCAAAACATATTATTGATGAGGCATTTTTCTGATAGATTGGTACAAATGTATAAGCATGAAGCCAATAAGGAATGGATGTGGTTTGAAAGTTACCTTACCTATGCAAACAGTATTTTGCCAGAAGCAATGTTGTGTGCCTGGCTGGCAACCGGTGACATCAGATATAAGGAAATTGCAAAAAACAGTTTTGATTTTCTTCTGTCAAAGATTTTTACAGAAAACAGTATTAAGGTGATTTCTAATAAAGGATGGTTTCACAATAGTGTAAAATCAGGAGCAGAAAAAATTGGTGGCGAACAACCTATTGATGTCGCTTATACAATTCTTACTTTGAGTAAATTTTATGATGTATTTAAAGATCAACAATACAAAGAGAAAATAGAAATGGCTTTCGATTGGTTTTTGGGAAAAAATCACTTAAACCGAATAATTTACAATCCTTGCACCGGCGGTTGTTTTGATGGTTTGGAAGAAGATTATATCAACCTTAATCAGGGAGCAGAATCTACGTTAAGTTACCTGATGGCCAGACTGAGTATAGAAAAAACCTTAAAAGAGGAAACCGGAATACACGTAGATTTTTATTTAAAATCCACTGTTTTTAATAAAAATTAGCAATTAGATTTATGTACAAAACATTTGGACTTCACGATTTTTAAATAAAGACAAACTCCATATCCGCTAAATGTTATCAACAAAAAGAGGCTGCAGGAAAGGACAGCCTCTTTTTATTTGCATTTCCAAGTTTATTTACCCTTAACCAACATTTCTAAATATGTAACTTTATGTTTTCCAGCCTGAAATAATCTTTCACAAAGCTTGAACATACGCTATAAAAATCTCCATTACGGATTAAAAATCATTTCATACTGCTTTCCGTAGCTCTCAAAAAGAACTTTCGACCAAAACGGCTGTGCTTTATGCATCGTAGGAAACCAATTTCGATTTTCTCCCGACACGATAAACAAACCGTAATTATCTCCCAAAACGGAGAAGTTTTCGCGTTTGGGCTGCATTACAAAATAATCGGTTTGGTATTGTTGATTGATTTGGTCGCAAAATCCGAAAACATCCGCGACCACAAAACCTATTTCACTGATCTTTATGAATGAATTACCATTGAAATTTTCATCAGAAACATTCTTCAGATCGTAGCGCACGATACATTCCAGAATATTCCCGTTGGTATCATTGAAATAAAAGGATTTAGCATTCCAGTTGGAGAAGTCGACTATATATTCATTATATTCATTGTCGTTATACGGAATTGCTTCAGCTCTTTCACTAACCCATTCCAAAGCCTCAAAAAGTCTATTTTCGGGAATATCGAAAGCGAAATGATAAACCGGCTTTTGAATTTCATCCGACAAATGAAAGCACAACTTTGAGGTGCCAACCTTAAAAAAAAGAAGTTCATCTGTTTTTTCCAATACTTCAAAACCTAGCTTTTGCTTATAAAAGAATTCGGTTTCCGAAAGCGAATTGGTCAACAAATGAACTTCCGATATTTTCATGATTCTGTACTGTTATTTAGCCAAATCAAAACGATCAAGGTTCATCACTTTATTCCACGCCGCTACAAAATCATTTACAAATTTCTCCTGAGCGTCTGAACTTGCATATACTTCTGCCAATGATCTCAATTCCGAATTAGAACCAAAGATAAGATCAACTCGGGTTCCTGTCCATTTTACACCAGAAGCACTTCCTCCCTCAAACAATTCCTCATGTTCATCAACTGCTTTCCAGGTTGTCCCCATGTCGAGCAAATTCACGAAGAACTCGTTGGTAAGTGTTTCCGGTCGATTGGTAAATACTCCATGTTTGGAATTATCAAAGTTGGTATTCAACACGCGCAAACCTCCTACAAGAACCGTCATTTCAGGAGCAGTTAGCGTGAGCAATTGCGCTTTATCTACCAACATTGCTTCTGTTGGAATTGCAAACTTGGATTTCGCATAATTACGGAATCCATCAGCTTTCGGCTCCAGCACAGCGAATGATGCCACATCGGTTTTATCCTGTGAAGCATCCATACGGCCGGGAGCAAAAGGAACAGATATGGTATGACCTGCATTTTTCGCAGCTTTCTCAACTCCGGAACAACCCGCCAAAACAATAAGATCAGCAAGCGATACTTTTTTACCGCCAGATTGTGCATTATTAAATTCTTTCTGAATGCCTTCAAGCGTATTCAAAACTTTTGATAATTGCGTCGGATTGTTTACGGCCCAAGATTTCTGAGGCTCCAAACGGATACGGGCTCCATTAGCGCCACCGCGTTTGTCGGACCCACGGAAAGTAGATGCCGAAGCCCAAGCTGTACTCACTAATTGAGAAACAGTAAGACCGGAATCCAATATTTTAGTTTTTAATGATGCAATATCATTTTCATTGATCAACTCATGATCCACTGCCGGAATTGGGTCTTGCCAAAGCAATTCTTCTTTTGGAACTTCAGGGCCAAGATAACGGGCAATCGGTCCCATATCACGGTGCGTTAACTTATACCATGCGCGAGCAAAGGCATCAGCCAATTGATCCGGATTTTCATAAAAACGTCTTGAAATCTTTTCATAAATAGGATCAAAACGTAACGTAAGGTCGGTGGTAAGCATGGTAGGCACATGCATTTTGGAAGGGTCGTGTGCATCGGGAATTGTCTTTGCGCCGCCTTTTGCCACCCACTGAAATGCTCCTGCAGGGCTTTTGGTTAGTTCCCACTCATTATTAAAGAGATTATCAAAGAAGTGATTACTCCATTTTGTTGGTGTTTGTGTCCAGGTCACTTCAGGCCCGCCTGTAATGGCATCTCCTCCTTTACCGGTACCATGTTTACTGGCCCAGCCCAATCCCTGTAATTCGATACCTGCTCCTTCAGGTTCTGCTCCTACTAAAGCAGCATCTCCTGCACCATGCGCTTTACCGAATGTATGTCCGCCAGCAATAAGCGCTACAGTTTCTTCATCATTCATGGCCATACGGGCAAATGTTTCACGAATATCGGTAGCTGCAGCGAGCGGATCCGGATTACCGTTGGGCCCTTGCGGATTCACATAGATTAACCCCATTTGCACAGCGGCAAGCGGATTTTCAAGATCGCGTACTCCCGAATAGCGTTTATCATCCAGCCATTCCGTTTCAGAACCCCAGTATACATTTTCTTCCGGTTCCCAGACATCTTCACGACCGCCTGCAAAACCAAAGGTCTTAAACCCCATAGATTCCAAAGCGACATTCCCGGCCAGAATCATAAGGTCGGCCCAGGAAATTTTACGTCCATATTTTTGTTTGATAGGCCAAAGCAATCTTCTGGCTTTGTCGAGATTGGCATTATCCGGCCAACTGTTCAGTGGTGCAAAACGTTGTTGTCCGGCCCCCGCACCTCCACGACCATCGCCTATTCTATAAGTACCGGCGCTGTGCCATGCCATTCGGATAAAAAGAGGTCCGTAATGTCCGAAATCGGCCGGCCACCAATCCTGCGAATCGGTCATAAGGTCATTAAGGTCTTTTTTGACAGCTGCCAGATCAAGGCTTTTGAATTCTGCTGCATAATCAAATTTTTCACCCATCGGATTTGAAAGCGATGAATTTTGACGCAGCATGTTTACTTTTAACTGATTGGGCCACCAATCCTTGTTTTTTGTCCCGATTCCACCCATGTTTTCATTTTGGGTTGTGTCGGAAAACGGACACTTACCTTGGCTGTTCGAATTGTTTTCCATTTTTTATAATGTTATTAGTGATTGATTACTATTTTCATTAACAGAATAATTACAAAATCAAATTTCTGGGGCCCAACATTTTATAACTGTTAAATTTAATTAAAATTACCGAATTAACTTATCGTTATTTTATAAATCAAATTGATTATTATTATTTTCTCATAAGAAAATCCAATACAATAAAATTGGTACAATGTTTGTTTACCTTTGAACACTAATTCAAATGAGCATGAAAAAAACAGTACTTCTTTTGGCTTTTCTTCCTTTTTTCGGATGTGCCGAAATGCAACAGGTTATTGATCAGTTACCACAAACACAAGGCGGATTGGGACAGGTTTATGTCGGACAAGCCGAAATTTCTTCCGGATTGAAAGAAGCCCTGAATAAAGGAATTGACAAACAGGTAGTAAAACTTACCGCTGCCGATGGCTTCTACAAAAATGAAATGGTAAAAATCCTTTTACCAGAAGAACTTAAAAAAGTAGACAAAACACTTCGTGATATCGGCATGAGTAAATTGGCTGACGAAGGTTTAAAAGTTATGAACCGCGCTGCTGAAGACGCAGTGAAAGAAGCGACTCCAATCTTTGTTGACGCAGTAAAAGGAATGAGTTTTACCGATGCCCGAAATATTTTATTGGGTAATGACCGTTCGGCAACGACCTATTTACAAACCTCAACCTCAACGGCATTGTATGCAAAATTCAATCCGGTAATTAAACAATCATTTGCTAAAGTAGGCGCTGATAAAGTTTGGTCTACCATCATTACAAAATACAACAGTGTTCCGTTGGTTAAAAAAGTGAATCCGGATTTAACTGATTACACTACCAACAAAGCGATGGAAGGTGTATTTAAAATGATAGCCGTAGAAGAAAAAGATATCCGTAACAACCTGTCATCCAGAAGCACTGATTTGCTAAAAAAGGTATTTGCTCTACAAGATCAAAAACAAGGCTAAAAATTTAGAAATCAATAAGATACAAATAACAATTTATTAACACTAACTAAAAAAAAATTATCGGAACTTTGTAATCAAATAGAGAGTTTCTCATTTGGTTAGGGTTAGTTTAAAAGGAATTCCACGCTTTCGGGCGTGGTTTTTTTTGCATTAATTCAGACGACGGTGCAATTGCTTGAAATAATCAAAAGCCTTCACCAAACGACTTCCGTACCAGGAAAACATTTCACCATCCACAAAAACGGTTTTGGCGTGATGGGTATGACGCCCTAATTCAAAAGCATGCTCGTCTTTAAACGGAAAGGGTTCCGAAGACAACAAAACTATATCGGGATCTCCTTGAATGCGCATTTTCTGAATCACAATTTCAGGATACCTTCCTTCGTATTTAGGATGATTATCGTAGATATTTTCGAATTTATTCAGCTTCAGCAATTCATTGATAAAATTATCCCCGCCCGCTACCATATACGGATTGGCCCATATAAAATATGCCACTTTCTGAACTTCCTTATCTTTCATGAAGTTTTGAAAATCAGCTAATGCGAAATTGGTTTTATCAATCCATTTTTGGGCATCGGTCCGTTTGTTGAACAACTCTCCGAAATCGGAAATCATTTGAAGATTATCTTCGATGGTAATAATGTTCGTAACCCAAACCGGACAAATATCTTTTAACGATTCGACAATCTCAAGCGTATTTTCTTCCTTATTGGCAATGATGATATCCGGCTGTAGTTCTTTTATCTTATCAATCTTAACCTGTTTGGTACCACCCACAATCGTTTTGGTCGACTTGAAATGGAACGGATGCACGCAGAATTTAGTAATTCCCACAATGCTGTCCTCCAAACCCATGTCGTAAAGCAATTCGGTTTGGGACGGAACCAGGGAAATAATTCTTTTAGGTGTTTGAGCGAACGAATGTTGCGTTCCGAGTTGATCGGTTAATTGTTTCAAGCGATTTCGTTTAAGGTTGCTATTTCAAATTTAAAATTCGTACGATTAGCTTAAAATACTTTGCATTTCCTGTTGCAACTTCAAAGCTTCAACTCTCGCTTTTTCGGCAAAATCAGCTTCGGTGGACGCATAAATAATGCCTCGTGAAGAGTTTATCAGCAAACCAACATTGTCATTCATTCCGTACTTGCAAACCTCAGCTAAGCTTCCGCCTTGAGCTCCCACGCCGGGAACCAAAAGAAAACTGTCCGGAACAATTTTTCGGATTTCAGTAAAATATTCCGCTTTGGTTGCTCCTACCACATACATCAGGCTTTGGGAATTTTTCCAACTTTTCGATGTTTCCAGAACAACTTTGTATAATTCTGTCCCATCAACATTCTGAGTCTGAAAATCGAAAGCACCTTCATTCGATGTTAAGGCCAGCATAATAGTATGCTTATCTTCAAAAGCCAAAAACGGCTCTACCGAATCTTTCCCCATATAAGGTGCCACAGTAACCGAATCAAAATTCAAATCTTTGAAAAAAGCTCTCGCGTACATGGAAGAAGTATTTCCGATATCACCACGTTTTGCATCAGCAATGGTGAAAATTTCCGGATACTTTTCATTGATGTAATTGATGGTTTTCTCCAAAGACTGCCAGCCTTTAATTCCATATGCTTCGTAAAAAGCCGTATTCGGTTTGTACGAAACGCATAAATCGTGAGTTGCATCGATTATCGCTTTATTGAACTCGAAAATAGGATCTTCCGTTTGTAACAGATGCTCCGGAATTTTGTTTAAATCGACATCCAATCCAATACATAAGAATGATTTTTTGGCTTGAATTTGCTGTTGTAGTTCTTGTGTTGTCATCTTTTAAGTTGCTGAGCGGCAAAGTTACGAAGTTGCCGACTATTTTTCAGTATGTTTTTATCCCATCCGAATCCAAAAGTTCAAATGCCTATCCCTTTAGCCCCGATTTAAGTGAAAATCCTGGCTTTGGGAGATTGCCGTGCAATCTCACAACGACAGATTGCAACGGAAAGCGGGAAAATGGATAGCAAAAAAACCCAAGCCATTCGCTCCAAAAAAAAAAACGCCATCCTTAAATTCAGTATGGCGTCTTTATTCTTTATTCTTGGCTCTATTTTCTCTTAGAAAACTTCGCTTTCTTTCAGTTTTTCAGTATTCGACACCAACTGTAATTCGTCGATGATTTTCTGTACGCTTCCGTTCATCACACCATCCAAATCGTATAATGTCAAACCGATTCTGTGGTCGGTTACACGTCCCTGCGGATAGTTATAGGTACGGATTTTCGCAGAACGGTCTCCGGAACTTACCTGAGAATTACGTTTTTTCGCGTCTTCCTCCTGCTTTTTAGCCAATTCCATTTCGTATAAACGGGAACGTAAAACCGTTAAGGCTCTGTCTTTATTTTTATGCTGTGATTTTTCGTCCTGACATTGTGCTACCAATCCGGTTGGAATGTGCGTCATACGAACCGCTGATTTTGTCGTGTTTACCGACTGACCTCCAGGACCTGACGAACAGAAGTAATCGATACGAACATCGTTCATGTCGATTTGTACGTCGAATTCTTCTGCTTCCGGAAGCACCATAACCGTTGCTGCGGAAGTGTGTACACGCCCCTGTGTCTCTGTTTGCGGTACACGCTGAACACGGTGAACACCTGCTTCAAACTTTAATGTTCCGTAAACGTCTTCACCGGTAACTTCGAAGATTACCTCTTTGAATCCTCCTGAAGTTCCTTCGTTCATATCCACCACGGAAGTTCTCCAACCTTTGCTTTCGCAGTATTTGGTATACATACGGAACAAATCCCCTGCAAAAATAGACGCTTCGTCCCCACCTGTACCGGCGCGGATTTCCACCATCACGTTCTTCGCGTCTTCTGGGTCTTTAGGGATCAACATGAATTTGATTTCTTCCTCTAATTGAGGCAAACGCTCCTGAGCTTCATCCAATTGCATTTTGGCCATTTCCACCATTTCGGCATCGGAGCCATCAGCAATAATCTCCTTCGCTTCTTTTATATTTCCGTCAAGATTGATGTATTCCTCGCGTTTTTCAACTAAGGCTTTCAAATCTTTGTATTCTTTATTTAACTGAACATAACGTTTTTGGTCGGCGATAACATCTGGCTGAATAATCAAATCCGAGATCTCGTCGAAACGTTGTTTCACATATTGCAATCTGTCTAACATATTCTGTATGTTTTATATACGTTGTTTCGGACTGCAAAATTACAAAAAAAATACGTTCAAAAAACAGCTAAAAATCTACTTCTATTTTTTTGTTTCGTATTATTCAATTTATATACCTTTATCCCGATTAAAATCCCGAATGAAAATGAAAAAAATTACTGTTACATTAGCTGTAATTTCACTGGCTGCTTGTAACCAAAGAAAGGAGAGTTCACTGCAAATAGGTGAACCGGAAGAGATTGTAACCAAAACTTACGATGAGCTTGAAAAAGCAGACTGGCTTTTGGGTGAATGGGGAAATACTTCTGCGGAAGGTAATTTAACCGAAACCTGGAAACAGGAAAATGACAGCACTTTTGTTGGTGAGAGCTTTATTACGGCAGCAATCGACACTGTATTTCATGAAAATGTTGTCTTACAGCAAAAGAATGACAGCTTATTCTACAATGTAACAGTAAAAGGACAAAACAACGACAAACCGGTTGCCTTTTACATGACTACCGCCAACGATGAACAGGTAGTCTTTGAAAATCCGAAACATGATTTTCCCAACAAGATCACTTACAGCCTGATTTCCTCGGATAGTTTAGTTGCTGAAATTTCCGGAATGAAAGACGGAAAAGAAAGCAAGGAAATGTTTGCGATGAAGAAAAAATAACCTACCCAACCTGAAGCCCTCGATGATTTCGAGGGTTTTTTATTTCTAAAAAACTGCAAATCAACAAGTAATAAAAATATCACAAATTTTATTTAAAATAAGTCTAAATAAATTTTGAATATATTTTTTTCAGCAATTATTTTTGCGTCAAAATATTATTTTAATTTATTCTAAATAAAATGAGGACAATAAAATTACTTTCACTAGGATTTTTATTCATTGGTTCAGGCGCCCTTGCACAGGAAACCGAAAAAAATGAAGTAAAAAAAGATTCCGTTAAAACTTTAAATGAAGTTATCATCAACGGAAACGTTAACAAGTTCAAAAAGGACAGCAACCCAACGGTTTCCAAGATGCCTTTAAAAGATCTTGAAAACCCGCAGGTTTACAATTCGATTTCGGGCGAGTTATTGAAAGAACAAGTAGTAACTAATTTCAATGACGGAATGAAAAACGCAACCGGTGTTACACGTCTTTGGGAATCTACAGGTCGTGCCGGTGACGGTGCAGAATTCTACTCGATGAGAGGTTTTGCGGTACAGCCAACTATGGTTAATGGTCTTCCGGCACTTAACAACGGTACTATCGATCCATCACACATTGAAAGCATCGATGTTATCAAAGGCCCATCCGGAACATTATTTGGAAGCAGCGTTATCTCTTATGGTGGTTTAATCAATATCACAACGAAAAAACCATATAAAGATTTTGGAGCTGAAGTCACCTACAACCCTAGTACTTACAACCAGGATCGTGTTACAGCCGATCTAAACACTCCTTTAAATGCGAGAAAGAATGTATTACTACGCATTTCTACTGCTTATCAGAAAGGAAACACTTTTCAGGATCATGGATTCGGTGAATCATTCTTCGTAGCCCCATCTTTCACTTACGAGGCTAACGACAGATTAACATTCTTAGTCAACACCCAGATCACTAACAGAGAAGCTGCAAATGCACCAATGATCTTTTTAAGCCGTTTTGTCCCTCTTTCCTTCCACTCAATGGATTTATTTGAGAAAAACTACAAAAACTCATTTACCTCAAACGACCTATCTATTAAAAACCCTACGTACAGCGGGCAGTTTCAAACGTTGTACAAACTTTCTAAAAGCTGGACATCACAAACTGTCATTTCTGGAAGCAAAAGTAAAACTGACGGGTATTACTCCTATTTATGGGATGATTCAAACGGTGATTCTTTCACAAGAAAAATTTCAAAAGCAGACGGAAACACAGCAACCATTGATATCCAACAAAATTTCATCGGTGACTTTAAAATTGGAAACATGCCTAACAAAATTGTTGCCGGTTTAGATTACTACAATTCAAAAATTGAAAACAATGGAACGGATTGGCTTAACCATGGAACTGTATCTTTGGCAAATGGTACCGACACTGGAGATTTAAGCTTAGAAGCAGTAAACACTAAATTGGCAGGGACATCATATATTTCAAATGCAAAATCAACAGCATATAGTGCTTATGTATCTGACGTAATACATTTTCTTCCTCAACTATCAGCAATGGCAAGTGTTCGTGTAGATTATTTCGAAGGAAAAGTAAAATCCCCGTATGAAGACAGCGAGAACAAAGGGCAAACAGCAGTTTCTCCAAAATTAGGATTGGTTTACCAGCCAATAAAAGACAGAGTTTCGGTATTTGCAAACTACATGAATGGATTTGTGAACGTGTCTCCGAAGTCCGTTACCGATATTGACGGATCAAATCCTCGTATGAAATCCTTTGATCCTGAACATGCGAATCAGGTTGAATTTGGAGTAAAAACCAATCTATACAAAAACAGAATATCAGCTACAGCAAGTTATTACAACATCAATGTCACCAACCGCGTAATGGCAGATCCTACAAACCCTAATAATTCAATTCAAGGAGCTGAAGTAGTGAGCAGAGGTGTAGAAGTTAGTGTTATAGCTAATCCAATTAACGGAATGAACATTGTAGCCGGTTTCAGCAACAATCACAGCGAAGTGAAAAAAGACAATCCTGCAAGTGGTTATTTAGGTATGAGACCAGAGGAAGCAGGACCGGAAACTGTTGCAAACCTTTGGGCTAGTTACACAATTACGTACGGAAAACTAAAAGGTCTTGGTTTTGGCCTTGGTGGAAACCATGCAAGTGAGCACAAAACATTAAACAGAGCTAATACAGGAACATTTACATTACCAAGTTACAGCATTGCCAATTCAGCTATAACATATACCAACAATAGATTCAATGTTGCCTTAAAACTGAACAACATATTTAATGAAAAGTATTATACAGGATGGTCTACAGTTACACCTCAGGCTTTGAGAACTCTGACTGCCGGAATTACTTATAAAATTTAAACAAATTAATATTTAGTTAGTTCCAAAGGCTGTCTTTAAAGTTCGTTCATAAATTAAATAAACTTTCGAAGGCAGTCTTTCAATAATTTAAAATTGAAAAATTGAACTTCAAAAAAAACATCCGTAAAATTCATCTTTGGTTGGGGCTAACCAGCGGAACTGTCGTTTTCATTCTGGCCATTACCGGATGCTTATATGCTTTTCAGGAAGAAATTCAGAATCTTACTCAGGAGTACCGCTTTGCCGAAAAACAAAATGCCCCCTTTTTGCCCCCATCACAATTGCAAAAGATTGTTGTAAAAGAACTTCCTGCCAAGAAATTACATGCCATAAAATACAATGAACCTCATAAAGCGGCAGAAGCCATTTTTTATAACTACGAACCTTTTTACCACTATACGGTATACCTTAACCCTTATAACGGAAAGGTTTTAGAAACTGTCGATATGGAAAAAGGATTTTTCCGTTTTATTCTGGATGGACATTTCTATCTGTGGCTTCCCCATGAAATTGGACAAACCGTCGTGGCTAGTTTCACTCTTATTTTCATTCTGATGATAATCAGTGGTTTTATCCTTTGGTATCCGAAAAACAAGAAAGCTGCCAAACAGCGTTTTTGGTTTCAATGGAAAGAAGGACTGAAATGGAAGCGAAAAAACTACGACTTACACAATATCACAGGATTTTACGTGATGAGTATTTCACTGATTTTCGCCATAACAGGTTTGGTTTGGGGATTCCCTTGGTTTGCCTATTGCTACTATAAGGTAATTGGTGGAGAAAAAGAATTGATTTACCAGGATCCTGTTTCTGTAAAACCAAAAGCATTTGATGT
Organism: Flavobacterium enshiense DK69; assembly: GCF_000498495.1. Classification (GTDB taxonomy): domain Bacteria; phylum Bacteroidota; class Bacteroidia; order Flavobacteriales; family Flavobacteriaceae; genus Flavobacterium; species Flavobacterium enshiense. Next base: position 213,936 of record NZ_AVCS01000013.1, read on the forward strand.
CAAAACAGCCAATCCATTGGACAAAGCTTGGGTGATGATGCAAATGGCATACCCAGCTGCCAAATCCATCGAAGTGCATCCACCGGAAACTGACAGTATGTCGATTGCGGCCAACGCTAATCCGGAAACTGGCACGTATTGGAAAATAGATTACCGCTATTTCGACCAATATACATTAGAAGAAAAACAGGTTAATCATATTTGGGGAAGGTTTCCAGAAGCTAACAACTCCGACAAACTGATGCGAATGAATTATGATATTCACACAGGAGCCATTATGGGCTTACCCGGAAAAATATTTGCTTTCTTAATCAGTTTACTGATTGCCAGTTTACCCGTTACCGGATTTTTGATTTGGTGGGGAAGGAAAAATAAAAAAGGTTCTCGAAGTTGAGAACCTTTTTTATTTAGTTTTTCATCGGGATATTCTCCAGAATCTCAAGTACAAATTTCCAGTATTTCTGAGCCGAAGCAATCGACGCTCTTTCATCCGGGCTATGCGCTCCTTTGATGGTCGGTCCGAAGGAAATCATATCCATATCCGGATAGTTTGTTCCTAAGATACCACACTCCAATCCGGCGTGACAAGCAGCGACATTAGGTTTGGAACCGTTTTGTTTTTCATAGATGGATGTCATAACATCTAAAATCGGAGAAGTTACATTAGGTGTCCAGCCCGGGTAAGAACCCGTAACAGATACTTCGCAGCCAAACAATTCGTAAGCCGAACGCAATGCATTGGCCAAATCGAATTTTGATGATTCAACCGAAGAACGTGTTAAGTTTTGAATTGAGATTTCTCCGTCTTTCACAATCACTCGCGCGATGTTATTTGAAGTTTCCACAAGGTTTTCCATATCGGCACTCATTCTGTAAACACCGTTATGAGCAGCATAAATTGAACGAAGCAAACCTTCCTGAACTCCTAAATCCATTACTTTGGATGGTAATTCGGATTTAACGATTTCGATAGTTAGGTTTTTCTCAGTCGTTTTGAATTCGAATTTGATATCGTTGATTACTTCCTGCATATCAAACACGAAAGCCTCATCATACATTTCCGCAATGATTACTTTGGCAACACTCTCACGCGGAATCGCATTACGCAAACTTCCCCCGTTGATTTCTGCAATCTGCAACCCGAAGTTTTCAAATCCGTCAAACAATAAACGGTTCATGATTTTATTAGCGTTACCCAAACCTTTATCGATATCCATACCGGAGTGACCTCCGTTTAAACCTTTAACAGTAATGGTATATCCTACCGAACCTTCCGGAACATCTTCTTCATTATATTGACGGGTTGCCGTAACATCAACACCTCCGGCACAACCGATGCCGATCTCATCATCTTCTTCAGTATCTAAATTCAAAAGGATTTCACCATCAAGCAAACCGCCTTTTAAGCCTATGGCTCCGGTCATTCCAGTTTCTTCATCGATAGTAAATAACGCTTCGATAGCCGGGTGTTTGATATCTGTGCTTTCTAAAATTGCCATGATAGTCGCTACACCAAGACCGTTATCAGCACCTAAAGTTGTTCCTTTAGCGCGAACCCAGTCGCCATCCACATACATTTCAATTCCCTGAGTATCAAAATCGAAAACGGTATCGTTATTTTTTTGGTGCACCATATCCAAATGCGACTGCATTACGATGGTTTTGCGATTTTCCATTCCTGCCGTAGCCGGCTTTTTGATGATTACGTTTCCTATCTCATCGTTAATGGTTTCAAGACCTAGCTTTTTTCCGAAATCCATCATAAATGCAATTACGCGTTCTTCTTTTTTAGATGGGCGCGGTACAGCATTCAGATCGGAAAATTTATTCCAAAGCTGTTTAGGCTCAAGGTTTCTTACTTCCTGGCTCATATTTTTTATTTAATGTTGTTTTTTTCTACAAAGTTCCAAAGGTACAAAGTTTTACCTCTTTGCAGATGAGAAAATCGCGTAATTTTTACTGGGAATTATCGTGATTCAGAAGTTTTGCATGTGCGACATGTTCCTCAAAAAGCTGCGGGATTTTTTTCTCTGATACCTCGCCATACCAAACATTGTCGGGTTGAAAACCAACAACGGGAGCGCACTTGCAATTGTCTGTGCACTGCGTTTTTATAATCTCCACTTCGCCTTTCATTTCGGTTTGCTTGATCAGACCACGAAACATTTTTCGGTTGTTTTTGTTGTCCTTACTGCATTTGTTGCCATCGCAAAACAAAATGACTTTTTTCCGCATTTCTAGCTTTCTCATGGCGTCCCTTTTTTAGCGTTTCTTCCGTCTTACAAATTTACGACAAGTCTTTCATTCCTTCATTCAATTTACATTTTTTATATTTAGCAAAATTTTCTCCATGAACCGAAAACTGATTTTACCTCTCTTTCTCGTTTTTCAACTGATCGGATTAAAGATCCTTTCTTTTTTTCCAGAAGTTGTGGAACACTATTACAGCAACGGATTCTATCCTCCTTTAGTCAGAATTTCGAGAATCACATTGGGAAAAATTCCGTTTTCTGTGGGTGACGTTTTGTATTGCATTGCGGTTTTCTTTTTGCTGCGTTGGTTTTGGAAGCAACGAAAAACATGGAAAATGAAGTGGAAATCAAATCTGTTATCATTTCTAGGATTTGTATCGGTGTTTTATTTTTTCTTCAACCTGATGTGGGGAATAAACTATTTGCGGATTCCAATGTATGTAAAACTCAATATTGAGCGCGAATACACACCGGAAGAATTATTAGCCTTCACCAAACTGATGATTGTCAAAACTAATGCAATCCATTCGCAACTAGTCAAAAATGACACCGTTAAAGTTGTGTTGCCTTTCAATCGGGAACAAATTTTTGAGAAAACCCAAAACGGTTATGACAACCTCGTAAAAGCGTTTCCCTATCTGAAATATGAAAATCATTCGGTTAAACCATCCCTATTAAGTACACCGCTGACATACATGGGCTTTGGTGGTTACCTCAACCCATTTACCAATGAAGCACAGGTAAACAATCTGATTCCATTGCATAATTTCACCACAACCACCGGACATGAAATGGCGCATCAAATCGGCATTGGCCCTGAAAGCGAGGCGAATTTCATAGGTTATATGGCCACAATTTACAATGACGATATTTATTTCAGATACTGCGGTTACGCCTATGCGTTACGCTACTGCTTAGGAAACATGGAAAACTTTAAAGAAGGCTCTTCCGAAGAATTAATTCCACTGATTCATCCCGGAATCTTGAAAAACTTTGAAGAAACCGAAAAATTCTGGGACAGCCATCAAACATTTATCGACGTTATTTTCCACACATTTTACGACAACTTCCTGAAAGTAAACCAGCAAAAAGACGGTTTGGAAGGCTACAGCAAGTTTGTCGGATTAATGGTTAATTATTATAAAACCAACAAACTTTAGCCAATCAAAAACCTTTTTTTTTGCCCCTCAAAAGCATTTCTTATTTCTAAACCAATTTACTGATAAATTCTGCCGACTTGTCTAAAACAAAATCGGGCGCTTCTTTATGAGGCGTGTGTTTTATGTTGGGTATAATCAATTTTGACGAAGGACCACTTACTTGCGAATTGATTTTTTCGACTTGTTCCAAAGTGCCATACTCATCATCTTCGCCTTGAATAATCAACGACGGACATTTAATCAATGGTAAAAAACTTTCGATGTTCCAACTTCTGAATTCGTCACTAGTCCATTTACCGGCCCATGCCCAAAACATATCCTCAGTATTATCTCCGTGGTATTTCTCTAATTTGGACTTTAGATCGGTTGTCTTGTAAAGATCAATCGCTTCTCTAATACCGTTTAAGGTAACTTCTTCCACAAGGACATGAGCGCCTTCAGTAATAATCCCTGAAATTTTCTCCGGATATTTTGCCGCGGTAAGCAAAGCTATGGAACCACCGTCGCTGTGACCGAACAAAATTGCTTTATCAATGTTCCAAAAACTTAAAAGCTCGTTTAGGATATCGGCTTCCAGTTCCATGTAATCATTATCGCGTTTACTGTATATAAACGGACAGGATTTCCCATAACCCTGGCGGTCATAAACCAAAACATTACAATTGGTCAATGTTCCGAGTTTTTCCGGAAAATCCCTCCACAATTCAACACAACCCAATGAATCATGTAAAAAAATAATTGTTGGTCGGCCGGGATAATTGTCAATTCTATTTATTGATATTTCTTCTGGAGAAAATTTAATCTTTGTTTGCATGTTTGTCAGTTCTTTAGACATTTTAAAGTTTATCAATTCAATTCCTTTTCGCACAACTATTTGTTTTGTGACCACTTTAAAGCCTACTTTTTCAAAAAATGGTCTGGCTGTTATACTAACATCTGAAGTCAATCGCTTATTCCCAATTTTTATCGCTTCTTTTTCTATTTCTGAATAAAGTCTACTTGCAATTCCTTGTCCCTGATAGTCTTTATGCACGTACATCAAATCGACATAATTTCCTTTATCTAATGTGCAGAAGCCAATAATTTTTTCTGCGTCTTCGGCTACTAATACAAATTGGTTACTCAGCATATCAAACCAACGTTCCTCGTCTTCAGCACCCGAAGTCCACACTTTTATTTGTTGATCATTATAATCATTTGTGCAGACTGTAGTTATCGTATCCACAAATAATTGTAACAACTCCGCTAAATCGTAGATTGTTCCTGGTCTTATCGTTAGTTGTAAAGTCATGATTATTATTTTGCATTTTCATTGTCGCCATTTAGCCTGAGGACAACTTTATACAATACGCCACAAGTATATGGCTTAAACCCCTTAGAATTCATCGCTGGTAAAACTTTGAATATTTTTCTTTTTGTACGGACGGATAATCAAACGGCCTTCGCGATCGAATTTGATATAATTGTAAATCCAATTCATCAGCACCACCGCTTTGTTTTTGAATCCGATTAGCGAGAACAAATGTACAAACATCCAAACGAACCAAGCAAAAACACCTTGAAAATGCCAATGCGGTAAATCAACCACTGCTTTATTTCTTCCGATAGTGGCCATAGAACCTTTATCATTGAACACAAAAGGTTTCATTTTTTTATTTTGCAATAGGTTAATCAGGTTTTCTGCCAACAAATCACCTTGCTGAATCGCTGGTTGTGCCATCATGGGATGACCTTGCGGATTTTTATCGGAAGCCATTAAAGCTACATCCCCAATTGCGAAAATAGTGTCGTAACCCAGCGCCTGATTGAATTCGTTTACCCTTACGCGATCGGCACGTTCCGTTAAGGCTTCTTTTTTCAAACCGTTCACTACAGCGCCTTTCACTCCTGCCGCCCAAATTACAGTTGCCGTATCAAAAGTTAAATCCGAATTGGTGGTTACCATTCTTCCGTCGTAATTGGTTACCCTTACACTTTTCCAGATACTCACGCCCAATCCACGGAGAAAATCTTCTGCTTTTTGAGATGATTTTGGCGACATTGCATCGAGCAAACGTTCACTTCCCTGAACAACGTGAATCCCCATATTGCGAATATCCAAATCTGGGTAATCTTTGGGAAGAATGGCTTTTTTCATTTCAGCCAAAGCCCCGGCAAGTTCCACTCCGGTTGGCCCTCCTCCTACGATAACGAAATTCATAAGCGCATTTCTTTCATTGATATCATTGGTAAGTAATGCCTGTTCGAAATTTTCCAGAATCAGGCTGCGTATATTTAGCGATTGAGGAATAGTTTTCATCGCCATACTGAAACTCTCGATTTCCTTGTTTCCGAAATAATTGGTTTTGGAGCCGGTTGCAATCACAAGATAATCGAAATACAGGTCACCTATGTCAGCGATGATTTTTTTATTTTCAGCATCGATTTCCTTAACATTAGCCAATCGGAAGTAAAAATTCTCATAATCCTGAACTACTTTCCTGATCGGGTAAGCTATGGAACCGGCTTCCAATCCGCCCGTGGCTACCTGATACAAGAGCGGCTGAAACGTATGGTAATTGTGTTTGTCGAGAAGGACAACCTGTGCATTTTTATTTTTAAGTTTTTTAGCCAGTGAAATTCCGGCAAAACCGCCACCTATAATCACGATGCGCGGAAAACTCGATCGGGGAATATTCATTTTCTTTTGAGTAGCTGAGTTACTAAGTAGCTAAGTTACGAAGAAAGTAAGCAGAAGAGTTATGAAAAAAGGGAAAAGAGAAAAGGGAGAAGAGAGAAGTTTATAAAATGCCTAACGTTTTCCCTTAGCCCCGATTGGAGCGGCATCCTTTTAAATTGTCACATTTCGACTCCGCTTAATATGACAATTTAAAAGATAGAGCGAAAAGCGGGACCATGGCTTAAAAAAATGCCTGAAGTGATGCTCCTGAAAAATAAAAAACAAAAATTTGTAACAATTGGTTACAAGTTAACACTAATGATTTATGAATTCGAGTTTAGAGCAGTCCTTTGTTTCTCAATTAAAAGAACATCAGAATATTATCCACAAGATTTGTAGGCTGTATACTTCTGATGAAGATTCACATAAGGACTTGTTTCAGGAAATTACCATTCAGCTTTGGAAAGCATTCCCTCAGTTTCGGGGTGATTCGAAATTTACCACCTGGGCGTATCGGGTGGCTTTGAATACGGCCATCACGCTTTACAGGAAGAAAACCAAATCGATCAACACCATCGAATTTGACAGTACGATTCACAGGTTTGCCCATGATGACTACAATTACGAAGAGGAAGAACAGATCAAATTGTTGTATAAAGCGGTACACCAGTTGAACGACATTGAAAAAGCCTTGGTTTTCATGTACCTCGAAGACAAAGATTACACAGAGATTGCCGAAACACTTGGGATTAGTGAAGTAAATGCAAGGGTTAAAATGAACAGGATCAAAGGAAAATTAAAACGAATAGTAAATCCCTAAGGAAAGGAAAACATGGACGAGTTAGATTTATTAAAAAAGGACTGGAAGAAAAACGAACCTCAGTTTCCGAAAATTTCGGAACAGGAGATTTATGCCATGCTGCATAAGAAATCGTCTTCTATCGTAAAATGGATTTTTATTATCAGTATCATTGAATTTATTGCTTTGAATTCCCTGAGTTTTTTACTTCCGAATGATTTTGATTCAAAATTAGGATGGGTAGAAACTTTTGTTCGTTATTCGGATTATGTGAGTTATGCCGTTGCAGCATTCTTTATCTATTTATTTTACAAAAACTTCCAATCCATATCCTCTACATCCACAACAAAAAAACTGATGGAGAGTATTTTGAGAACAAGAAAAACGGTAACCTATTACATTTTCTTTAATATAGCCTATGTGTTTTTGGCTGGACTGCTTATTATTGGTTCTCAAGTAAAATTGTTGCTTATTGACACGCATCAGGAAATGAAAGTTGTAGTGGGCGCAAGTTTATTATTACTGGTATTTTTACTCGTTATTCTTTTAATCGTATGGTTGTTCTACCGATTGATTTATGGTTTCTTGCTAAGAAGACTTCACAAAAATTATGAAGAATTAAAGAAAATCGATTTATAATAAAAAAAGCTTCAACAATGTTGAAGCTTTTTTTATGCTTATTAATTAATCTTAATCCTCGTAATCTTCTTCATCCTCATAATCGTCCACACCAAACAAATAAGGTTCAATCATGATTTTATCGGCAAGAGCCTCTACCCTTTCGGTTAAGTCTTCTGCAAAGAAAAGGCGTTGCGTTTTTTCGACACTGTTGGACAAACGCAAAACGATGGCATCCATTCTTAATTTAAAAAGTTCGTCGGCATCGTCAATCACAAACATTTTTACCGTGTTCATGTTAAAACCTGCTGAAGAAAACATGGCGTTGATTCTGTTAGGTGTACCGATCAAAACATCAACCCCTAACGAAATCTGGTTTTTATCGTAATCGATATCACCTTTGTCATGAGAGCCAAAAACACGTAAATTGGTATAATGGGCGAATCGTTTAAATGTATCTACCATTTCCAGAACAGCTTCTTTGTCTTGCACTATGATAAGTGCGCGGGTAGATTCACCAACAGCTTTTTCAAGTTTCTGGATTACCGTGTACACTATCGTCGTAGATTTTCCGCCACCTTTAGGCATAATCACAACTGCATCCGCACCGCTTTTCAGGGTGCTGAAACAGTCTTTCTGAATTTCATTCGGCGTTTCAATTCCGTTTTCGGCTAAAGCCTTGGACAGCTTTTCGTTTATTTTTTTTAGTTTCATTTAAAAGCTAAGTTAAAAGGGATAAGAGATAAGGAAAACTAAATTTATGTTTGCCTCATCACTTTCAACTAATTTATTTACTTGCGAACAGTTTCACATCGTTTTCCGAAATCTCCGTTCCGCCTAAAATAATAAGGCGTTCCACCACATTTCGAAGTTCACGGATGTTTCCAGTCCAATCGTATTCCTGTAATAATTTAATGGCATCGACAGAGAATTTCTTAACTGTCGTTCCTTGTTCTGAAGCAATTTTTTCAGCGAAATGATTTACCAGCAAAGGAATATCATCGCGTCGGTCATTCAATGCCGGAACTTTTATTAAAATCACCGCCAGACGGTGGTATAAATCTTCACGGAAGCGGCCTTCTGCTATTTCTTTTTTCAAATCCTTGTTGGTTGCCGCCACCACGCGAACATTGACTTTGATATCTTTATCCGCACCTACACGCTGAATGAGATTCTCCTGTAAAGCGCGTAATACTTTTGCTTGCGCCGAAAGACTCATATCACCAACCTCATCCAAAAAGATAGTTCCTTTATCTGCTGCTTCAAATTTCCCGGCTCTGTCTTTCACCGCTGAAGTGAAGGCCCCTTTTACATGACCGAACAATTCGCTTTCAATCAGTTCACTAGGAATAGCAGCACAGTTTACTTCGATCAGCGGAGCACCTGAACGCTCACTTTTTTCGTGCAACTGATGCGCCACCAACTCTTTACCTGTTCCATTCGGACCGGTAATTAAAACCCGGGCTTCGGTTGGCGCTACCTTATCAATCATTTCTTTAATCTGATTGATGGCATCGCTTTCACCTATCATTTCGTAATTTTTGGAAACTTTCTTTTTCAGGATTTTGTTTTCCGCCACCAGTTGTTTTCGGTCTAAAGCGTGTCGGACCGTATTTAACAACCTGTTCAAATCCGGTGGTTTGGAAATATAATCGAAAGCTCCAAGACGCATAGTGTTAACGGCAGTTTCCAGATCGCCATGACCTGAAATCATCACCATCGGGATTTCCGGTTTTATTTTTTTAACGGCTTCGAGTACTTCTTCGCCATCCATTTTTGGCATTTTGATGTCGCACAAAACCAAATCATAATCTTCGTTCTTGATTTTTTCCAAGCCCTGAAGACCGTCTTCTGCTTCATCCACTTTATAGGTATCACTTTCTTCCGATAGGATTTTTACCAAAACCCTGCGGATGGATGCTTCGTCTTCGATGATTAATATTTTTGACATCTTTTTTTGAGTTTCTGAGTTGCTGAATAACTAAAACAGAGGAATTTTAAAATTAAGAACTAGACTACTAAATTACTAATACTTAAGCCATTTATACAATTCCTTCCAGGTTGGTTTTTTACCGTACATTAAAATACCTACGCGATAAATTTTCGAGGCAAACCACACCACACCAAAAAACGTTCCAAAAAGTAAAGCAATCGATAATGTTAACTGCCACCATGGCACACCAAACGGAATTCGCATCAGCATTACGATAGGCGATGTAAACGGAATCATGGAGAATACCGTAGCCACAGTTCCGTGAGGATCATCCATAACGGTAAAGAATCCGACATAAACTCCTAACATCAGAGGCATGATAATCGGCAATAAAAACTGTTGTGAATCGGTTTCCGAATCGACCGCCGCACCGATGGCCGCATAAAGTGAGCTATACAGGAAATATCCTCCGATAAAATAAATGATAAAACAAGTGATTAATGTTCCGATGGGTAGATTCCAAATCTCATGAATATACATTTGTATCGTACCTCCCAATTCATGTTTGGCAGCATCTACCATTGCCGGATCTACCGAAGATGCTGCTCCTCCAGCCTGAATGCCGAACAAGGATGACACACCTACTAACAGTGCACAACCAAGAATAGCCCAAATTGCAAATTGAAGAATTCCTGCTAATGAGTTTCCGATGATTTTACCCATCATCAACTGATAAGGTTTAACCGAAGAAATAATGATTTCAATGATACGGTTCGTTTTCTCTTCGATAACGCTTCGCATCACAAAATTCCCGTAAATAATAATGAACATCATAATCAGATAACCGAAAGCAGAACCGATTCCGATTTTGATTTCGTTCAGCCCTTTCAAGCTGTCTTCACCCGAAAATTTAGCCAAATGCACATCGGATTCCACTTGAGCGCTATCAATTTTTGCAGAATCAAAGCCTAATTCTTTTAAGTTATTCTGGGTAAGTTGATGGTTAATCACATCCTCCATCTCCATGATAAATTCCATACTCGGACTATCATCAGAGATGTACTCTACCTTTGTTGCCAAGTCTTTCGGATTGGTCACTTTCGGGATATAGATCAAGCCTTCATAATTTTTGCTGGCAGTGTCTTTTGCTGCCTTGAAAGGCATCGCCGATAAATCTACATAGGCTGTTTCTTTATTGTTTTTAAAGTCTTTTTTGAATACGCCCAATTCATCGTGAATCGCCACTTTTTTTACTTCGCCTTTATTCATATTGGCCAGGTAAGCGATTAAAAATGACATTCCGACAATTAAGAGCGGACTTAAAAAGGTCATTACGATAAATGATTTATTGCGCACTTTGGCAACAAATTCCCTTTTTATGATTAATGGTACTACAGACATTTTGAGTTATGAGTTATGAATTAGCATTCACAATTACTTTTGGCTTACTGTTTGGATAAAAATATCGTTTACGGTTGGGATTTTCTCAACGAAATGAGTTACCTGACCGTTTTGCGTAAGGATGTTCAATAATTCATTTGGCGTTGCTCTGTCAAGTTTTATATTCAGCTTAATCTCATCGTTTAAGGATTTAAAATTGGTTTGCTCCAACTTGAATTTCTGAGTCAGCTCATACATCAGGCGCTCCACGTTATCGGACAAGATACCGACTTCAAACGAGTTAGTCCTATGGGATTTTTTTACATCGATCAACTTCCCTTCAATCAGTTTGTTTGATTTATGAAGCAAAGCGATGTAATCGCACATCTCTTCTACGCTTTCCATGCGGTGGGTAGAGAAAATTACTGAAGTCCCTTTTTTATTAAGTTCGATGATTTCATCTTTGATAAGATTGGCGTTAACCGGGTCGAAACCTGAAAAAGGTTCGTCTAAAATCAATAATTTAGGTTCGTGAAGAACGGTTACGATGAATTGCACTTTTTGCGCCATCCCTTTTGACAATTCCTGAATTTTTTTATCCCACCAGTTGCCTATTTCAAATTTATCGAACCAATATTTCAATTGTTTTTTGGCTTCGGAATGAGGCAAGCCTTTCAGTTGTGCCAAGTACAAACACTGTTCGCCCACTTTCATGGTTTTATACAAACCACGTTCCTCAGGCATATAGCCAATGTGCTGTACGTGGTGAGGCGCCAATTTTTCGCCATCCAGATATACTTCGCCACCATCAGGCATGGTAATTTGGTTGATAATGCGGATAAGAGATGTTTTTCCGGCACCGTTAGGACCAAGAAGCCCGTAAATACTGCCCTGGGGAACTTGTAATGAAACACTGTTTAAAGCAGTATAGTCGCCATATTGCTTAACAACATTTTTAACTTCAAGAATTGAACTCATTGCAAAATTTTGATTTATTTCATCACTTCGGTCAATTTTAACCTAGCGCGTGTAAAAGTACACATTAGTTGTCGATTGTGTTATATTGTTACACAAAAAACCCACCCTGACTTACATCAGGATGGGAAAAAAAATTGCTATGCTAAAAACATAACAACAAAAAAATTATGAAAACATATCTTTTACTTTCTCAAAGAAAGATTTGTCAGTTTTTTCAGGTTTTGGAATGAAGTTGTCTTCGTTTAACGCTTTTTCGAAGAACTGTTTTTGTTCTTTAGTTAACGTTTTAGGTGTCCAAACATTTACGTGAACCAGCAAATCACCGCTTCCGTAACTGTTGATGCTTGGAATTCCTTTCCCTTTCAGGCGAAGAATTTTTCCCGACTGAATACCTTCTTCCAACTTAATTCGGACTTTTCCTCCTACTGCTTCAATATCTTTTGAAGTTCCCAAAGCGGCTTCTGCAAAACTGATGTATAAATCATAATGTAGGTTCTCCCCTTCACGTTTTAAGAACTCATGTTCTACTTCTTCAATTACAACAATCAAATCACCCGGAATACTGTTAGAACCCGGAGCATCATTTCCTTTTCCGGAAACCTTTAACTGCATACCGTCAACAACCCCTGCCGGGATTTTGATTGAAACGGTTTCGTCCTCCATAATCAAACCATGAGCATCCGCCTGTGATGGTTTACTGTCAATAATCTGCCCTGTTCCGCCACAAGCATGACAAGGTGAAGACGTTTGCATTCTTCCTAAGATCGTATTGGTAACTTTCATGACCTGACCCGAACCGTGACATGTCGGACAAGTTTTATAGGTAACACCGTGAGCCTGAACTTTGCGTTTTACCTTAACTTTTTTCTCAACTCCATTGGCGATTTCTTCCAAAGTAAGTTTAACTTTGATGCGAAGGTTTCCGCCTTTCATTCTGCGTTGACCACCGCTGTTCCCGCCAAATCCTCCGAAACCGCCTCCAAAGGCACCTCCGAAGATATCACCGAATTGGCTGAAAATATCGTCCATATTCATATGGTGAGCTCCACCGCCAAATCCGCCTGCTCCTTCAAAGGCCGCATGACCATACTGATCATAACGTGCTTTTTTGTCAGCATCTCCTAAAATTTCATACGCTTCGGCAGCTTCCTTAAATTTATCTTCCGCCACTTTGTCGCCCGGATTTTTATCAGGGTGGAATTCCAGTGCTTTTTTACGGTAAGCTTTTTTTATCTGCTCTGGGGTTGCGCCTCGTTGAACTCCTAATACTTCGTATAAGTCTCTTTTTTTCATCAGCTTGCTTTATTTTGGCTTACTGCCCAATAACTACTTTCGGAAAACGAATAATCTTATCTCCTAACTTATATCCTTTTTCCACTACATCCACCACTTTTCCTTTTAAATCATCTCCGGCTGGAATTTGTGTTATCGCCTCAGCGAAATCGGCATTGAAAACATCCCCTGCTTTTACTTCCACTTCTTCCAATCCTTTTGAAAGCAAAGTTGATTTTAATTTTTCGTAAATTAATTCAACACCTTTCAACAGATTCTCATCTTCGGTTTTTGAGATTTGGACCATAGCCCTGTCAAAATCATCCATAACCGGTAACATTGACTGCAAAACTTCCTGACCGGCAGTTTTAAAAAGTTCCACGCGTTCTTTTGAGGTACGTTTTTTGTAATTTTCGAATTCGGCAAACAAACGCAAAAACTTGTCTTTTTCTTTTGCTAAATCTTCCTCAAATTGCTGTTCCGGAGTTAATACCGGATTTTCAATCTCCTGGTTTTCTGAAACATTTTCATTTTGTAACTGCTCATTCTCGATGTTTTCAGTACTTTCCTGGCTCATATTTTTAAATATTTTTTTGAACATTATTTTCTTGTATCACTTTTGGGACTGCAAATGTATTGCCAAAGCATTTAAAAATGTCAATTTGTCATTTGTTTTTTTAATTAAATATTGCAAACCCGGAATTAGTTATCTAACTTTAGTATAATTTTAAGAAGTTTTTGATTACGAATAAATAGATTTGTATAACGCGTAAAATTCATTATTATGAAAAAAATTGTTTTAAGCCTTTTGATAGCATCCTGTATGGTTTTTGTCTCCTGCAAAAAAAGTGAAACAGAAACCAACAAAGATAATGCTGAGCCGGTAGCTTCCACAGAAGGCAACATATACAAAGCAAATCCGTCTGAATCCATCATATACTGGTCAGGATCAAAACCGACAGGAAAACATATGGGAACGGTTAACCTTCAGGAAGGTGAATTTATTGTAAAAAACAACAAAGTTGTTGGCGGAAAATTTACTATTAACATGAACACCATTACGGTTACCGATTTAAAACCGGATGACGGTAAAGAAGATTTGGAAGCGCATTTGAAAGGAACCGGCGATAAGGATGAAAAAGACCACTTTTTTAACGTTGAAAAATATCCTACAGGCCTTTTCCAGATTAGACGAATTGAAGATGAAAATGGCAAAACTGTTGTTTATGGTAATCTGTCCATAAAAAATGTAACTAAATCCGTTAATTTCCCGGCTACTATAAATGTTAGCGACAACGAAATTAATTTTGTGAGCGACTCTTTGGTATTAAACCGAACTTACTGGAATATTACTTACGGTTCAAAGACTATTGCTGGCACACTGAAAGACAATCTCGTTCACGACGAAATGATTTTACAGGTAAACGTAAAAGCAAAAAAATAATTATTAATTCATCTTACGTTATAATCTTTAAAAAGCATCGGAACTCCGGTGCTTTTTATTTTTATCTTATCAATAAAATTGTCAACGGCATTTACAACTAATTCCAATTATCTGCTTTATAATGTTTTTAAAGATTTAACTCCCAGAATTCATTCATTTCGTAAATTTTATTTTAAAAATATAGGTAAAAAGCTACTTTTAAAAAAACAGCAAAAAACAATTTTGTGAATGTTACCTATAAAAAGACACTTTTTTGTAAAAGCTTCTTAAAAAAAGCCTTTTTGTTATTTTTAAGAAAAACTGCACAATTCAGGGAAGTAAATAAGCAATATATTTACATCAGTTATTCGACAAGTAATTAACCTAAAATAAAAATATTTAATAAGTATTAACAATAATAACTTACGAATATGAAGAAAAAATTACTTCCTGCATTATTTATTGCCACATTAACATTCTTTTCAAATGAAAATCTAAGAGCCCAAAACAGTATAAACTTAGATGGAATTAATGATTTTGTCCAAACAAACTATTCCGGTATAAGTGGCAGTAGTGCTCGAACAGTTGAGGCTTGGATTAAAACTACTGCCAATGCAAATCCCAGCGCCGGTGGTATACAGCAAATTATTACTGATTGGGGAACAAATTCCAGCGGATCCCGCTTTACATTT
Source organism: Flavobacterium enshiense DK69 (assembly GCF_000498495.1). Taxonomy (GTDB): domain Bacteria; phylum Bacteroidota; class Bacteroidia; order Flavobacteriales; family Flavobacteriaceae; genus Flavobacterium; species Flavobacterium enshiense. Next base: position 229,102 of record NZ_AVCS01000013.1, read on the forward strand.
AACATTTTAAACAATAATGCTATTCGTCTTGAAATAAACGGCTCATCAGTAAACGGAACCATTCCGGTTAACAATGGGGCATGGCATCATGTAGCGGTTGTTTATGATCCATCCGCGGCATCAAAAATCAGTCTTTATGTCGACGGAAATCTAGATACTGCCGGAAATCCAGCAATATCAGTTAACACTGGATCTACCGTAAAACTAAGAATTGGAAATCGAGTGGATGGTGTAACTTTTTTCAATGGAAGCATCGATGAAGTACGCGTTTGGAATGTTGCCAGAACTGCAACCGAAATCGCAGGCAATAAAGATATAGAATTCTGTTCTCCTCAACCGAATTTAACTGCTTATTATAAGTTCAATAATGGTTTGCCCAACGGAGCAAACACATCAATCACAACTATTGAAGATTATTCTACAAACACAAACAGCGGAACTTTAACCAATTTTGCCCTTACAGGAAGCTCTTCAAACTTTACTGCTGGAGCATCGCTCACTCTGAATTCAATCAATACTTCCGTTACAGCTAACAATGGTACGTTAACATCAGCTGAAAACATGATATCCGGCACAACTTACCAATGGTTGGACTGCATCAATGGAAATTCAGTTATTCCAGGTCAAACCGGTCAATCATTCACTCCGGCAACACCAGGAAATTATGCAGTTGAAATTACAAAAAACGGATGCAAAACTGTTTCAACATGTACACAAATTACCTTAGCAACGGATTCATTCGACTTCGGAAAACAAATTAGTCTTTACCCTAACCCTTCATCAGGTTTATTCTCATTCCAGTTACCTTCAACGGAAGAAAAAATAACTGTTTCCGTAAAAACAATAACAGGACAAACCGTGATGAGTAGAAATTTCAGCAATACTTCTGAATTTACATTGGATGTTAATGAAAGTACAGGAATCTACTTTGCAACAATCGAAACAAGTTCCGGCGAATTCGCAACTTTTAAACTTATCAAAAAATAATACCTTTTAAAAAACAAAAAGCACCGAGATAACGGTGCTTTTTGTTTTATATCTATAAGTCATCTACACAAATAAATTATCGAGTGCTTTTTCAAGAATTTTGAATTTGTACTGAAACCCAGCATTCAAAGCTTTTTGCGAGCTTACATTCTGACTTTCATAAAGCAGTATATTCATTTCGCCCAGCACTAATTTCATCAGAATTTGAGGTACATTCGGCATAATAATGTCTTTATCCAATGCCTCGGCTATAGCTTTAACAAGTTCCGAATTGGTTACCGGATGCGGAGCCACTGCATTATAAACACCACTCCAGCTATTTCGGATAGCATACAGGAACATGGCAACCAAATCGTGGATATGAATCCAGGACTGCATTTGTTTCCCAGTCCCGAACGCAGCCCCCATTCCGGATTTAATAGGTTTTGCCATTTGAGGCAAAGCCCCACCTTCATTCGCTAATACCAAACCGATTCTGAGTTTACAAACTGTAATATTTAAACGGCGGAACTTTTCTAATTCCTTTTCCCATTTTTCAACGACACTCCCTAAAAAGGTTGGGCTTATGTTGTTGTTTTCTTCAGTATATAATTCGGTCAGACTGCTCGGATAAATGCCAATTGCAGAAGCAGACACAATCTGCTTAACCTGATTGGGATTATTTTTAAGCACGTTATAAAGTAAATTGGCAGTCAGGATACGGCTTTCGATGATCTCCTGTTTATACGAATCCGTCCAGCGTTTTGCTATGCTAGCGCCTGCCAGATGTATGATTGCATCCACACCTAAAAGACAATTCTCATCGATTACCCCTTTTTGCGGATCCCAAAAAAAACCGTGATAATTAGGCTCGCTTTCTATTTTTTTAGCTGAAGTAGTTAAATAGTGAATGACTATGCCGTTTTGCAAGAGCAACGAAACCAACTCCTTTCCGATCAACCCTGTCGCCCCTGTTACCAAAACTTTCATTCTCAGCTTTTTATTACAAATTTAATAGGCTAAAGATAAAAATAAATGTTAATTAAGGTAGGTTTAACTTTTATTCAGAATTTACTTGAGTTTGATACTCCATTCAAAATCCATTTCGGAAACCTGGTCACCCATTTCGTCAATGCCTACAGATTTCATCCAAAAGGTCTGCCCCTCTCCTGTTGCGATTGCCCTCTGAATTGCTTCGGCTATTAAATTTCCCTGATTACAGGTAAATGTGATGCGCCCTTTGGCTTTTTTAGTGAAGTTCCCCTTGTTATTTGCGACCAACATGGAGATATTCTTTTCGCTTTTTTTAATCTGATACATTACCAAAGCTCCTGTCGTTAGTTCTGCTGCCATGGCCTGCACGGCAAAATACATGGAATTAAAAGGGTTTTGATTGAACCATCTGAACTTAACAGAAGCCACACACTTTTCAGGAGAAATATGTTTTGCACGAACGCCGCACCAAAATGCGGAAGGCAATTTAAAAAACAAAAAAGTATTCAATTTTAAGGGCGTAAACTCCATAACACTTTGATTTTAGGCTAATATACAAAAAATAGTAGGCACTCATAGTAAATTTTACATTGTTAAAATTTTGTTAATTTAGAGTACTTTGTATTGCAAGGTATCTGCTTTTAGCCTTATCTTTGTATAAGAAATTAATAGACTATCCAAAGTATTATTAAAAAAATCAATCATCATGAAAAAATCAATCATTTATTTAGGAATCGCTTTAATAACGTTTACGAATGTTATTTCGGCATTGGGTCAGCAATCTCATAATAATGACGGTTTGACTCAAATAGTGCAATCAAACGAAAATGTAGAAGGTCACGTTCAGGGTAACGATGTAACAGAAAGAAATAGTAATAAGGCTGGAAATCCGGTGGGTATTGAACCAACAACTATTGAAATTCCAACTTATGAAAAAACCATTACGGAAATCATAGCTGAAAACAATCAAATCATCGAGAATACAATTCCATTTGAAGAAACAACTGAAGATTATCTGGCAAACCTCTCATCAGATTTTTATCCACTCGACAATGAAAAAACAATGGAGGACATTATACTACAAGACAATCAGATTATTGAAAGCCCTGTTGTAAATTACATTCAGCCAATAGCTTTAGAAAAACCCAAGAAGTAATAACCTTACAAATACTCAAAATTAAAAAATGTTAAAAAAACGTTAACTTTATGTACTATGTATTACAAGGTATCTTCTTTTAGACTTATCTTTGTATAAGAAATTAATAGACTATCTATAGTATTATAAAAAAGTAAATTCATCATCAATCATCAATCAAAAACGAACAATTATCATGACAACCGTAACCGAAAAAAACACAGCAACCTTGGTACACTTAAGTACGCTGACACAGTATTTTATTCCGCTTGGAAATTACTTCTTCCCTATTATAATCTGGGCTTTCAGAAAAGACAAATCGGAATTTGTGGATTACAACGGAAAACAGACCTTAAACTTCCAACTGAGCATGTTATTGTACTCCTTATTATTAGCAGTAGTAGCAATCCCAAGTTTTTTATTTGCCTTATTTAACACTATTACATTCGATCAATTGGAAGCAGGAAATTTTGAATTCGAGCAACTGTTTTCAGGAAACGACTCTGGATTACTTACAGTAGCCGCAACGGCACTGGTTGTGTTCTGTACACTAAAAGTAGTAGAGTTCTTCCTTATTATATATGCCGCAGTAAAAGCCAGTAACGGAGAAAATTATCGTTATCCGATGAGTATCTCCTTCTTAAGATAAATCATCACCCGAGGCGCAACCGAATTGTTTGGAGCGAAGCGGAAAAAATCATCATCAATCATCATCAATCAAAAAATGAACAGTTTAATCACAAAAAAAGAAATTCTATGAACATTGAAAACACCAAAGCTCAGATGCGCAAAGGGGTTTTAGAGTTCTGCATCCTATCGGTCCTAAAAGAAAAAGATGCCTACACCTCCGAAATCTTAGACACACTGAAAAACGCAAAGCTGTTAGTAGTTGAAGGAACCGTATATCCGCTGCTTACACGATTAAAAAACGACGGCTTACTGAGCTATCGTTGGGAAGAATCCACTTCGGGGCCTCCCAGAAAATATTACGGTTTAACCGATGAAGGAAAAGATTTTTTAAAAGAATTAAGCGGAACCTGGACTGAATTAGCGGGCGCCGTTAACACAATAACCAGCCAAAACTAAGAGTCATGAACAAAACAGTAAGTATAAATTTAGGAGGTTTTTCTTTTCATATTGATGAAGACGCCTATCAAAAATTAAGTCGCTACTTTGATGCTATAAAACGCTCCCTGTCCCCTGACGGAAGAGACGAGATCATGAACGACATCGAAAGCAGGATTGCTGAATTGTTATCCGAAAAGCTTTCAAATGACAAACAGGTTGTATCGTTAACCGAAATCGATCAGGTTATAGCTGTAATGGGACAACCGGAAGATTACCGTATTGAAGACGAAACTACGCAAACTACATACGCTTATACTGCTCCTGGCCGTTCTAAAAAATTATACCGTGACAAGGAAAAAGGAATGCTGGGTGGGGTATTGGCCGGTATGGGTCACTATTTCGGAGTAGATCCGCTTTGGTTGCGCATCATTATGGTTCTCTTGCTTTTCACTTGGGGAATTGGAATTATCCCATACCTACTCTTCTGGATTTTAGTACCTGAAGCTAAAACAACAGCCGAAAAACTGGAAATGACCGGACAGCCAATAACCATTTCTAATATCGAGAAAAAAGTAAAGGAAGGGTTTGGCGAAATCTCTGATACCATCAGCAATATCGACCATAAAAAAATTGCCGACGGAGCAAGAGACGGAGCCTCTAAAGTAGCCACATCAATAGAAGATGTTTTCATGACTATCTTTAAAGTGATCGCAAAACTAATCGGTGCATTTATCTTAATCGTATCCGGATGTGCGTTAATCGGAATTATCATTGCCTCTGTAGTTATGATATTCTCCTCTTCTCTACCGAACAATGCGGTTCTTGAACACATCGATACGCCGTTAGGTATCGAAACACCGTACTGGATCCAAGGCTTGTTATTATTATCAGTAGTTGGTATTCCGCTTTTCTTCCTTATTATTTTAGGATTGAAATTATTAATCAACAACTTAAAATCAATAGGAAGCATCACTAAATACAGTTTATTAGCTATCTGGTTAATCGCAACAGGATTCTTAATCACAATCGGAATCAGAGAAGCTGGCCAGCAGGCTTTTGACGGAAAAGTGGTTCAGAAAGCCGACATTCAGGTTGCCAATACAGATACATTAAAAGTACGTTTTGTCAACAACGATTTCTTTTCAAAAAATGTTGACGACAAATATGATTTAAAAATCGAACAGGATTCTGCCGGAAATGAAATGATTTACTCGAACAATGTAAGCCTTCACCTGAAAAAAACGGACAAAACCTTCCCTTACATTCAGGTTGAAAAAATTGCAAGCGGGAAATCATTCGCGGAAGCCAACAAAAGAGCAGAAAAAATCAAATACAATTTCAAAATCGTTGGAAATCAGTTAATTTTAGATAATTATTTACTGTCGGATATAAAAAATAAAAAAAGAGATCAAAAAGTTGAAGTATATTTATACTTGCCGAACGGTATCGTTTATGCGCCTGAAGAAAGCGTTTCAAAATATTTAGATGGAGATAATGCTGATTTTGATTACTACTACGGACCTGAAGGCTACAATTATAAAGTAACAGACGGCGAATTAAAATGCTTGAACTGTCCGGAAGATGAAGACGTAGATTCAGAAGATGAAGTACTGAATATATCCGAAAAAGATCAGGACACCATTAAAACAGTTAGCATTAAAGTTGGCGGCAAGGAAATAATACGAACTGAAACTAAAAAATCCGGTGACTTAACAGTAGATGAAAGCGGAGTGGTTGTGAAGAAAAAATAACTGAAAAATGAAACCATCATCAATCAAGCATTTTTTAGCTATCATATTTGGAATCACAACTTGTTTTTCGAATGCACAGAATATTAAAATTGAACATAAACCTGAACATCCGATAATTGAAAAAACAGACGGCAAAAACGCTCTCAATTTCGATTTCATCATCAGCAACAGTTCAAAAGACACAATGCAATTGACCAAACTGGAAGTTCGTCTTTTAGACAAAAACAACCAGTTGATCCAACAAAAGTTCTTAGACAATAACGGTACGGCTCCAAGCATAAACACCATTCCCAATAAAACGTGGAATGGTGTTTCACAGAGCCTGATATTCAATCCTTTTCACGAAGTTAATCCGCTGACACAAAAACTGGAATACACTTTCACTTTCAACAATTCTATTGAAATCAAAGAAACTGTGGTTCCGACAGATTATCAGCAACCGGTTGATTTCATCCTGCCATTAAAATCAAAATTACTGGTTTATGACGGACATGATTTCAATTCGCACCACAGACGATTTGATTATGAATTCAGCTTCATTAAGGAATTAGGCTTTAATGGAAATTTCATGCGCTATGCCTATGACTTTGTGGTTTTAAATTCCGATGGAAAACAATACAATGGAAAAGGAGAAAATAATGCTGACTGGTACGGATTCGGAAATGATGTACTCGCGGTTGCCGATGGCGAAATCATAGCATTGGAAAACAATCAGAAAGACGACAAAACTTTCGATGTTCCAAGTTTAAAAACCAATCCGCTGGCACTTTACGGAAACTATGTCGTAATCAAACATGGTGAAAACGTGTACAGCATGTACGGTCATCTGAAACATCAGAGTTCTGCCGGGCTGAAAGTCGGAAGCAAAATTAAGAAAGGACAAAAAATCGGAAAGATAGGAACTTCAGGAAGTTCATTTTTTCCGCATTTGCACTTTGAAATGAGAAATAATATCAATCATGATTCCGAAGGACTTCCTTCCTACTTCAATGATTATTCCGTTTTTCTTGGTTCAGCCAAAAAAGACATTAAAAAAGGATCGGTTAATACCGGGGATATAATTCAAAGTAAATAAATCATCACCCGATAGCTATTGGGAAAAAAAACGAACAGTTATGACAAAATTAGTTTTTCACATTACAAAAATAGTTATAGCAACAGTGCTTGCCGTACTATTTGGTTCCTGCCATTCAAATATTGGTTTGGGAAACAATATAACCGGTAGCGGAAATGTTACCAAGGAAGTTCGAAACCTCAGCGGTTTTAACAAGGTTACCGTATCCGATGGCCTGGACTGCGAAATTCAACAATCAGATAAATTCGCAGTCATTGTAGAAGCCGATGACAACTTACATGAAGGGATTACGACAACGGTTGAAAACGGTGTTTTGAAAATCGATTCGGAATACAACCGTTACAAAAACGTAAATTCAAAAAAAATCATTGTTCAGATGCCGGTTATTGTAAGTCTGGAAAGTAACGGAGGTTCCACTTTAAAATCACTGAACACTTTAAAAGGAGATGCTATCAAAATAAAAAGCAGCAGCGGCAGTGAAATAAACGTTGATATCGAATCCGACACCATTACCTGCGAATCAACAAGCGGCAGTGAATTAAACCTAAAAGGAAAAGCGTTAAAAGCCTACGCTCATTCATCCAGTGGAAGTTCCATTAAAGCAGGAAATCTGATGGCTAACGAAATTGATGCACAATCCACCAGTGGAAGTTCAATAACAGTGGCTCCTATAGTTTTATTGGATGCAAAAGCTTCCAGCGGCAGTTCCATTAACTATACAAAAGTACCTCAGCAACTTCGAAAAGAAAGCACTTCAGGAGGAAGTGTCAGTGAAAAATAAAAGAATAGAATGATAAAATAAAAAAAAAGAGGCTGATAATAAAGCCTCTTTTTTTAGCAGAACGAAAAAAAACTTACGAAATAACCTACTTTTACAATCAAAATCAAAATCAAAAAAAAAAAATAAAAAAATGAAAAAAACATTAATTGTACTAATCACAATCCTAACTTCCATAAATACGTTTAGCCAGGAAATTACCGGGCCATGGCATGGAGCACTAGAAATTCCGGGCATGCAGTTGCGAATTTCATTTAATATAACAAAAACGGAAAACGGTTATTCCGCCACGATGGACAGCCCAGATCAAAACAGTAAAGGAATGCCAATGAGTGCTGCTACTTTTGAAAATTCAGTTTTAAAAGTGGTGCTTGCTTCACACAAAATCGAATACACGGGAACACTTAAAAAAAATAACACTATCTCAGGAATATTCAAACAAGGTCCGAATTCGTTGCCGTTAAACTTATCGCGGAATGAAATTGAAAAAAAAGCCGCGGTTAGGCCTCAGGAACCAAAAACTCCTTATCCTTACTATTCAGAAGAGGTCACTTTTGTAAACGAAAAAGAAAATATTCAGTTTTCTGGTACGTTAACATTGCCAAAAAAAGAAGGGCGTTTTCCGGTAGCCATACTAATCAGTGGCAGCGGTCCGCAAAATCGAAACGAAGAATTAGCCGGGCACAAACCTTTCCTTGTTTTATCTGACTATTTAACAAAAAACGGAATTGCAGTTTTACGTTATGACGACAGAGGTTCCCACGGATCAAAAGGCGATTTCAAAACGGCCACTACCCTAGATTTTGCTTCCGATGTAAAAGCAGCCGTTGCCTATTTACAAACAAGAAAAGAAATCAATAAAAAGAAAATCGGTTTAATTGGTCATAGTGAAGGCGGAATCATAGCACCCATGGTGGCAGCAAATTCAAAAGAAATAAATTATATAGTACTTCTGGCAGGAACCGGAATTCCGGGAGATGAACTTCTTTTACTACAGGAAGAACTGATAAGCAGAAATGCGGGAAGTCCTGAAGAATCCATCGCGCAAGATTTGAAAATTAGCAAAGGAGCCTATGAAATCATAAAACAAGCAGCCGCAACTGAAAGTTTAAAATCGGATTTAGCCAATTACTATAAAACAGCTTTACAAGTAATTACCGTTTCCGACAAACCGGAAAGCATGTCAACTGAGGAATACACTCAACTATTGGTTGAAGGAATTTCAACTCCATGGATGCAGTATTTTATAAAATACAACCCCTCACTAATACTGCCAAAGGTTAAATGTCCTGTTCTTGTACTCAATGGTGAAAAAGATATTCAGGTACCGGCAAAAGTAAATTTAGCAGCCATTAAATCTGCTTTGGAAAAAGGTGGTAATAAAAAAGTTACCACGATTGAATTTCCGAAACTAAATCATTTGTTTCAGGAATGCAAAACCTGTTCCATTCAGGAATATACAGAAATTGAACAAACGATTTCGCCTTTGGTTTTAGAAGAAATGTCCAAATGGATTGCTGCTCAGGTAAAATAATTAATGAAAAGAAAAAAGCGGATACCACAACAAATAAGCTTTAAGAAGAATAAAAAATTTTAAGGTAACGCTTTTAAAAAAATCCTTAATTATTAAAGAATTTACTTAAATTTAAAATTACAACCAGAAATAAACTCTGAAAAAAAACATAAACACCTATGAAAAAAAATGTATTAAAAGCATTTTCGATAAGCTTCCTTTTTTTAGGATGTTTTGTTGCAAACGCACAGGATACCAAAACTTCAAAATACAATTACAACGAAGCTTTCGGCAATAATTTTTACACAAAAAACGGAACAGATACGCGCTCTGCAAGCGGTCAGCCCGGAGCAAAATACTGGCAAAACAGAGCAGATTACAACTTAACAGCAACCCTAAATGAACAGACAAGCGAAATCACCGGTTCGGAAATTTTGACTTACACCAACAACAGTCCGGACAAAATGGGCTTTTTATGGATGCATCTGGACCAGAATCTGTTTAAAAAAGATTCCCGTGGAAATGCCGTCATCCCGGTTAAAGGAAGCAGAAACGGAGCCAGAGGCCAGGTTTTCGACGGAGGCCATAAAATAAAATCCGTTTCGGTAGTCAGCATCCAAAACGGAAAAACGGTTGAAAAAGAAGTTAAGTACAGCATTACGGATACCCGAATGCAGGTTATTCTTCCTCACGAACTAAACGCCAATGGAGGAAGTGTAAAAATTAAAATTGATTTCTCTTTCATCTCCCCTATCGAAGGTTCAGACCGAATGGGAGTTTTAGATACCAAAAACGGAAAAATATTCGCCATGGCGCAGTGGTATCCGAGAATGTGTGTTTATGATGATGTTCGCGGCTGGGATACACATCCGTATTTAGGTGCTGGAGAGTTCTATTTGGAGTATGGTGATTTTGATGTTGCCATCACAGCTCCGGCGAACCATATTGTAGTTTCTTCAGGTGAATTGCAAAACCCGAAAGAAGTATATACTGCAGAACAACTAAAACGCTGGGATCAAGCCAAACAAAGCGAGAAAACGGTAATCATCCGTTCTGAAGAAGAAGTTACCAATCCGTCTTCACGCCCTTCAGGAAAGTCGACTTTAACCTGGAAATTTAAAATGAAAAATTCCCGTGATGTATCATGGGCTTCATCTGCGGCTTTCATTATTGATGCGGCAAGAATCAATTTACCAAGCGGGAAAAAATCGTTAGCCATTGGTGCATACCCTGCAGAAAGCAATGGAAACCAAGCTTGGGGCAGAGCTACAGAATACACCAAAACTTCTATAGAAAATTACTCCAAAAGATGGTTCGAATATCCTTATCCGGCAGCAGTGAATGTGGCAGCAAATGTAGGCGGAATGGAATATCCTGGAATTGTGTTTTGTCATTACAAATCAAAAGGAGAAGACTTGTGGGGCGTAACCGATCATGAATTCGGACATTGCTGGTTCCCAATGATTGTAGGTTCTAACGAACGTTTATTTGCCTGGATGGATGAAGGTTTCAACACGTTCATTAACGGAATCAGTTCACAGGATTTCAACAACGGGGAATACAAACAGGAAAAAGAAAACATGCACCATGGAGCACATGAGTTAACAGACCCGGCCATCGAACCCATAATGAGTGCCCCGGATAATTTAAAAGAAGCTCGTTTAGGATTACTTGCCTATGAAAAACCGGGTGAAGGATTAAATATGCTGCGCGAAATGTTAGGCAAAGAACGATTTGACTATGCGTTCCGAACTTATGTTGAACGTTGGGCTTTCAAACACCCGATGCCGGATGACTTTTTCCGAACCATTGAAAATGTAGCCGGGGAAGATTTAAGCTGGTTCTGGAGAAGCTGGTTCATCAACAACTGGCAGCTTGATCAGGCCATCACAAAAGTAAAATACGTTAAAAATGACGCTAAGCAAGGCGCTTTGATCACCATTGCTAATCTTGAAAAAATGCCAATGCCGGTAACTATGGACATCAAAACGAAAAGCGGCGCCGTAACAAGAGTGAATTTACCAGTTGATATTTGGCAACGAAATGTGGAGTGGACTTTCAAACACAATTCAACAGAAGAATTGGAAAGCATCACAATTGATCCTGAAAATAACATGCCGGACATCAATGAAGAAAACAACACATGGACCTTAGCCAAAAACGGTATTGAAAAACCAGCTGATCTAACTGCTTACACAGGGAATTTCTCGAGCAAGCAAATCCCCATTAAAATCAAATTTACCCAAGAAGACGGTGATTTGATTATTAATTCAGAAGGACGGCCTTCAGCACCATTGGAAAACAAAGGAAAAGACAGATTCACATTTGAACAGGCTGGGGTTATAGTTCAGTTCAATGAAGCAAAATCAGGTTTCAATTTAAAAGTCGGAGAACAGAATTTCGATTTTACCCGTGATAAATAATCCGGTTTCTCTTTAGGAACAAAACAATAAAAAACATCAGTAATCACTGATGTTTTTTTTATTTATTTTGTAAAAAAAACTTTATATGCAGAAAATCCTGTTTTTTCTGATTTCCGGCTTCTTTTCACAAGTCATGTTCTCACAGGAAAGCGTTTCGTTTTATTTTGAAAATAATAAAGCCGAATTAGAAAATGAACAAATAAATAATTTGAATAACTGGATAAATTCAAATAAAAATTCTAAAATACTTTCTATTATTGGTTCAACGGATAAAAAAGGAACTACTCAATCAAATAAAATTTTATCTTTAAAAAGAGTAGATTTTTTGATAAAAGCTATTGATAATCAAATAAAATATAGAGAAGATTTTAAAACTATAGGTTTAGGTGAAAAAGAGTCAGAATTACTAGACAATGCATTTGACAGGAAAGTCACTATCTATTATATTAAAGAACACCAATTTGATTCAGAGGAATTTATCATTAATGATTTTACCGTTTCAAAAAAAATTGACACGTTGAAAATAACCAGTTTTGATGAATTAAAATTATCTAAAAAATTAAGCCTAAATAAAATTACAGAACTAACACCAAAGGCAACTTTGTTTTCCTTAGAGGGAATTGAATTTCAATTTGATTCAGATATTTTATTACCTAATGGAAAGCGTAATCTATTAAAATGGGTGTCTTTATTACATGAAAAAACTAACATAAAAATTATTATTATCGGACATATATGCTGTGTTCCAAGAGATGATTTTAAATTGTCTTCAAGACGGGCAAAAGCTGTTAAAAATTATTTGATTCAACAGGGAATTTCAGAAGAAAGACTACAATATATAGGTTACGGATCTTCTAAACCAAAATATAATATCCCGGAAAAAAATGGTTATCAGGCTTTAATGAACAGAAGAGTAGAAATTTTAATTATAGATAAATAATAGCATAGTTTTTATATTATATTTGTGAAAACCAAAGATTGTGACCTTATGAAAAAACTTTACTTCCTACTAATTGTACTAGCACTTACATCAGTATCTTTCGCCCAAAAAAAGGAAAAAATTAAAGGCTCTAAAATAGTAACAGTAACCCAAAAAGAAGTTGAACCTTTTGAAAGCCTGGAAATTGAAGACAATCTTGAAATCTTCATCATTAAAGGTGAAAAACAAGGAATTGAAATTGAAGCCGACGACAATCTTCATGATGCTTTAAAATATGAAATGGTTGGAAATGCGCTTCGTTTGAGTTCTTCTAAAGAAGTTACCGGAGCCAAAAAATTCAGCGTCCGTGTAACGTATACAGACAATCTGAAATTAATTACCGTTAAACAGGAAGCTCAATTAAATTCGCTTGCCGATTTGCAGTTAAAAGAGATTACCGTAAAAAATTATGATTATTCGAAATCGTATTTAAATGTAAAATCGAATCATTTTACTTTGCTGATGAACGACAAATCGAAAGCTGAGTTAAATTTAAAATCCGAATCGGCTACTTTAGAACTTAGCAAAAATGCTGAATTAAAAGCATTGGTGAATGCTCAGAATTTAAAATTAGATCTTTATCAGAAAACCTCTGCCAACGTAGAAGGAGAAGCTGCTAAGGCAAAAATCCGTTTGGATAACAACTCTACTCTTACAGCAAAAAAACTAGCAGCGTCTGATATGGAATTAACTGCCGAATCGTACACAACTGCCAATGTAAACGCCATTAAAAATATCAGCATTTCAGCAACCGGAAAATCGGAAATCCAATTGTACGGCACGCCAAAAGTGAATATGATTAATTTTACCGACAATGCAACCTTATACAAGAAACAGGTTCAATAATCATCCTTAAGAAATAAAAAAACACCTGCTTTTGCAGGTGTTTTTTTATTTTAATAATTCCATTGTCGCTGTCGGTCTAATTCTTTCATTTCTTCGATTGTTTCCGTCGGAATCACTTTCAGGAATGAAGGATGCTGTTCAATGGCATATTCAATTTTTTCAACTATTTCATCAATGCTTTCATTGTCATAATCAATCTGCAGAGGTTCTTTAACGATAAACGATTGCAGAATTCCTTTTTTCTTCAATAGCAAGCCTTTACGATCAAATGAACGACGAAAACCGTCAATCACAATCGGAACCACAATAGGTTTATGTTGCTTTATGATATGCGCTGTACCTTTTCGTACCGGCTTGAACGATTTTGTCGTTCCTTGGGGAAAAGTAATTACCCAGCCGTCATCCAACGCAATTTTTATATTTTCGGTATCGTTCGGATTCACTTCTTTTTTCTCGTTTTCAGCTACATCCTTACCTCCTGCCCTCCAAGTTCTTTCAACAGTAATGGCTCCAACATAAGATAAAATCCTTGGTAATAATCCCGACTCCATGGTTTCTTTGGCCGCCACATAATAAATGTTAAGCTTCGGATTCCATAAATACCCTATGTTCTTGATATTGTCATGTCTTCCCTTTAAACTGGCATTAAAAACGTGAAACATAGCCACGACATCCGCAAAATAAGTCTGATGATTTGAAATAAAAAGTACATTCCTATCAGGCAGCTCTTTTATGATTTCAGAACCTTCAATGTGTAATTCGTTGAAACCACGAAAGCGCCTGTGTGTTAATGCGCCGAAAACACGTATTAACCATTTTTTGATAAAAAGTATGTGACCGAAAGGATTTCTTTTGAACAATCCCATAAAATATCTTACATTAATTCCTAAAAAAGAGTACAAATTTAAGAAAAACAGTGCTAATGCAATACCTTTCTAATCGTTTCTTTGAGTTCGCTCATCATCATGGCCGTCGCTCCCCAAACCACATACTTATCCACATTAAAAACCGGAACCTTAATATTTTCGGCATAGGATGTTGACATAACCACTTTTGTGATGATGCTGTCATCCAGCAAATCCCTTAACGGCAATTCCAGGATCCTTTTCACTTCATAAGGACTTGGCATGAATGTAATTTCATCATGAACAATCCCTAAAAAAGGAGAAACCAGGAAATTACTCGGCGGAATATACAGCTCGCTGAAAGGCTTGATTATTTGAATCCTGTCCGGCTCTACTCCTATTTCTTCATGGGTTTCACGCAATGCCGTAAATTGAAGGTCAATATCTGTAGGTTCAACCTTTCCTCCAGGAAAAGCGATTTGGGAGGCATGTATACCGGGATAGGAATTTCTGACAATTAAAACCAAATGCGCTTCCTTATCTCTAGGGTAAAGGAGCATCATGACAGCAGCCTTTCTGGGGTCTTTGTCCAAATACTCCTTTGAAGAAAGCGAAGAAACCCTCTCAAGCGGCGCCATTTTCATATGCGCTTCTACAGACAGCAACTTTTCTTTTTCAATTTTTGGAATGTATTTCAAAAAATCAGAAAAATCCATTATATTTAGTTTTTTTTGTCAACCAACTATAAAGTTACCTCAAAATTTAGTTTTAACAAACTTATATCACAAGAAAGATGTTTAGTAAAGAAGAAGCACAACAAATTAAAAAGGAATTCTGGACAGCTTTCGCAGAAGCATACCCCCGAAAATGGCTGCTGTATGACACCAAAATAAAGGATTTCACATTTAAATTCCACATAGATAATAAAAAAGCACAGGTTCTGATTGACATTGAACCTAAAGACGAGGAAAAAAGAAAGATTTACTACGAAAAAATCGAATCCCTTAAAACCATTCTGTTAGAGGAATATTTAGAAGACGCCATCTTTGAAAGGAATTTCTACCTCGAAAACGGAAAATGCATCAGTAAAATATGGGTCGAAAAAACCGGAATCAGCTTGTATAACAAAGCTACCTGGGATGAAATTTTCGATTTCTTTTATGAAAAAATGGACTCTTTTGAACGATTTTTTTACGAATACGAAGACTATATCCGTGATTTGGAAATCAACACCTAAGACTAACACCAACAACACATAAATGAAGAAACTAGCCACTGCCATACTCCTAGGTTCTTTTTCGGGCGTTTATGCACAAAGTGCCTATCCTCAAAAAGACTATTCGTTTGTCTATCAAAACGATTCCATCATTAAAAAGGGAATTTCCCTGTATGAAAATGAGAAATACGATGAATCGATAAGAGAATTTGACAGGATTGCAAAAGCCGATCCTAAATTCTTAGACGCTCAATACGAAAAAGCGCTATCTCTTTATGCCCTAAAAAAAAATGACGAATTTGAAAAGCTTCTTAACGAGCTGAAGCAGAATGATCAGTTTCCAAAATCGCCAAACCTATACACTTTGTACGGTAACTACCTGAGTGACGCTAAACGTTATGATGAGGCAGAAAAATTGTTTCTTGAAGGACAAAAATACCTTGGAAATTCGGCAAATTACCTTTACAACCTGGCAATTCTTTATATCCGAAAAGAAGAATCCCAAAAAAGTGTCGACTTGCTTAAAAAAGTAGTCGTTTTAAATCCGAATCATGCTTCGGCACACTATTTCTTAGGCTTTTTAGCTCTTGAAAACGGAAACATCACAGAAGGAACACTTGGATTACTAAGCTACATTACACTGGCTCCCACCGGAAAATATGCCAAAGAAGCGGTTTTAAAACTGAATAAGAAATTTGGAGAAAATTATTTAGAGAAAGGCAAACTTATATTTTCCAAAACCGGTGACAACTTCGAAGAAATCGATGTCATTCTAAGAAATCAACTTCCTTTAAAGAAAGCCTACAAAGTAAAATCTGATTTTGACGACGTAGCAATCCGTCAGGTACAAGCTGTTGTCGAGTATACGAAAGAACACAAATCAGGTGACGGCTTTTTTGAAAGTACTTATATCCCATGGATTAAGGATGTAGCAGAAAAAAATTATTTTGAAGGACTCTCCTATTATATCCTATTGAGCTTGGAAGATGATTTAGGCAAAAAACTGACTTCACACAAAAAAGAGATCTTAAGTTTTCAGGAAAAATATATCGATACTGACTTCTGGAAAATGTTTGCCAAAAGAAAAACCGAACATTTCGGGGAAACAAAAGAAGTTTTAATCTATTTGAAAGACAACCTCCCATATGTTGTTGGTTCTTATGTTGACGGCAAAAAAGAAGGTAAGTTCAAATTATTGGATGAATATGGCAATATGACAGCCGAGCTTAATTTTAAGAATGATCTTTCAGAAGGTGTTCAGAAATATTTTAACAATAAAGGACAACTCATCGAAGAAAGAACTTATGTCAATGATAAACTTGAAGGAAAAAAAACGGAGTATTTCGAAAACGGAAATATCAATTCGATCGAAAACTATAAAAATGATAAGTTGGAAGGTGTTTCCACAACTTACTACATTGATGGCGGGAAGCAATGTGAATTAAACTTTACCAACGGTAACGAAAACGGTAAATTAACCTGTTATTTTCCAAACGGCACCGTAAAGTCGTCGCTTACCTATACTGATGGAAAACTTAACGGGGCTTACAGCAAATACAACGAAGTTGGGGACATCACCGAAGAAGCCTATTATATCAACGGAGAACTGAACGGAAAACAAACCACATACTATGGTAAAAAAATTATCAAATCCGAACAAACCTATGTAAACGGAAAAATTGACGGTATTTCAAAAAGTTATTTCAACAACGGAAACATAGAGGAAGAAAAAACGTATCAAAACGGAGAACTTGTAAAAACAATCGAATACTATCATACCGGAAAAAAATCCAAGGAGGCGTTTTATACTGACAAAGGTGAATCGGAAGTTTATTCCTATTTCGATGAAAATGAAAACAAATATTTCGAGGGGAAATACAGAAAAAATGAATTGAAAAGCGCACTTCAATACACGAAAGACAATCCGAAACCCGTTTCAATCAACATAAGTAAAAAACCGGTACAGTTTAAAAACTTCAGCGGTGACGTAATCATCACCGGAGAATTTGAAAAAGGTTTTAAAAACAATGTCTGGGAACAAAAGTTTTCCAATGGGATTATTAAGTTTAAAGAAAACTATAATAAAGGAACACAAGAAGGACTAACCTACAATTACAACCGGGAAGGCTCATTAAACTCTATTGCCAATTATTCCGGCGATAAAATTCACGGCTTATATGAGAGTTATGATTTTGGCATTCAGGATGAATCCATTTATTTTGAAAACGGTGAAAAAAGCGGTCCGTTTCAAACGTTTTTTGCGAACGGAACAACCGAAACAGAAGGTTTTTACAATAACAACGAACTCAACGGTGAAAAAAGAGAATATTGGATGAGCGGTAAATTGAAAGCAAAAACCACTTATACGGACGGTGAACTCACCTCTTTCAAAATGTTCGACACTAACGGACAGCCAATCAACACTGTAGACTACAAAAACCGAAGCGGTAATTTTACGTTAAACCTTTATAATATAGGCACTGAAAACTATGACATGGTAAACGGATACTTTAACGGTAAATATATTGAGAAAGACAAAGACAACAATCTTATTGCCGAAGGAGAATTTGTAAATGGCATACAAAACAACCTCATGAAATTCTATGGTCCTACCGGAAAACTGTCTTTCGAGAGACCTTATTATTGTGGAGAACTTCACGGACTCCAAAACCAATATGATCTGGCAGGAAACCTAAGGATTTCAGACGAGTATGTTTTCGGAGATGAATACGGTAAAACGATCCGTTATTATCATAATAAATCGAAACTTTACGAGTATACGCAATTAAACAATCATATTGAAGGCGAATACACCTACTACAACCAAAAAGGAGAAGCTATCCTGATTGTCGGTTATCTGAATAATGCCGCTAAATATTATATCCGTAAAGGGAAAGACGGGCAACTGAATGACAAAGTCGAAATCCGCAATGAATCGGCAGAAATCGCTTCCTATTATCCAAATGGAAAATTGGCTATTTCGATGACTATTGACAAAGGCAGCCAAGAAGGAAAATTCGTCATCAACAATGCTGAAGGAAAACCGGAAGTCACAACCAATTACAAGAAAAATTTTACGGATGGTGAACGTTACGAATATTATCCAAACGGAAATATTTACAAAATTGAGCGCTTAAAATCAGGGGATTTTGAAGGTTTACAGGAATACTTCTCAGAAAACGGTAACAGATTACTTTCTGCAAATTACAAAGACAACAATTTACACGGTGATGTATTACTCTATAAAGACAACAAACTGATAGTAACCAAAAAATACGACACAAATGAATTGGTACAAATCACTAAATAATGTGGCAGCAGTAGCCTCGGTCCTTTTTTGTATCGACAGCTACAGTCAGACTTCTTTTAAAGAATACAAAGTTAAGTATCCGGATTACAGTGAACTCATCTTAAATGATGTTCAAACCTATAAGATTTCCATTGAGGATGATAAGTTAAAAATCCTTCAGGATAACTTATCCGAAACGATGATTTTGTCCGATATCGGAATCCATAACAACAAAGAGTCTTTCACACATTCCGATTTGGTTAAATTGGTCGGTTTTGAAGCTTACTCTATCATCAACGATAAGGGAAAGGAAAAGAAAATAAAAGTGACCCAAACCAATGAAAAATTCTACGATGACAGTAATGTCTTTCATAGTGCCATAAAAGAAAAACAGTTAATCTTTCCGAACCTTGAAACCGGTGCAAAAAAAGTGCTTAACTATACAACAGAATTCGTAGATCCGCACCTGTTACACAAGTTTGTTTTTGGAAGTGGTTTGCCTATTGAAAACTCTTCGTTGGAAATCACTACGGATAAAAACATCACGATCGGTTATAAAATTTTTAATGATCCCGAGAATAAAATCGAATTTACCAAAACGGAAAAAAAAGGTAAAATTCATTACAAATGGACACTTAAAAACATAAAACCTTTAAAATCGGAAAGCTTTGCTCCAGGGTTTCTGCATTTTGTCCCACACATCGATGTTTATATTAAAGATTATTCCGTAGACGGCAAAAAAACAGATGTTTTGGATGATGTCACAAAATTATACAGCTACTATCGCGGTTTTGTAAACAACCTTAACAAGACGGAAGATCCAGCCCTAAAGTCCCTGGTAGAAAAAATAACCGGAGACAAAACAACTGAAAGCGAGAAAGTAAAAAGTATTTATTATTGGGTAAAAGACAATATCAAATATGTGGCTTTCGAGCAAGGGTATGAAGGATTTATTCCGAGAGAAGCTAAACTGGTTTACGAGAGAAAATTTGGCGACTGCAAAGACATGGCCAGCATCATTACGGCAATGGCACATATGGCCAATATCAATTCCGTTTATATCACTTGGATCGGTACACGGGACATTCCTTATGCCTATTCGGAATTGGCTACACCGGCTGTAGACGATCACATGATTGCTACTTATAAAAAAGGAAATGAATATATTTTCCTTGACGGAACCGATAAAGAAACGGAATTCGGCACACCATCTTCGTTTATTCAGGGAAAAGAAGCCTTAGTCGATGAAAATGGAACATTCAAAGTCGTGAAAGTACCTGTTGTTTCCTCAGCTAAAAACGAAGTACGTGAAACACTTGCCCTTAAAATTAATGACGATGTGCTTTCCGGAAGCGGAACCATGTCTTTCTACGGTTACAATAAAGGCCATTATCTTATGCAGATTGGGGATGCTACCGGAAAAACCCGATTCGAAATGGTTAAGAGCCTGGTTTTGAAAGGAAATAATAAATTCAATCTTAAAGAATACACGGAAACGAACATTAGTGATAAAGACAAGCCTTATGAGGTAAATTACAATTTTGATCTGGAAAACTATGTTCTTAAAGTGGACGATGAAATCTTTGTAAATTTAAACTTAGACAAAGCTTTTGAAAGTCTGACATTGGAAGAAGACAGAAAATATGGAATTGAACTGGATTATCTGACCTATAACAATGCCAATTACGACCTGGAAATTCCAAAAGGTTATGCTGTCTCCTATTTACCTAAAAACACGAACTTCAATAATGACTTGATGGAAGTGGAAATTAAGTATGAACAAAAGGAAAATAAAATCATATTAAGCACTAAAATCAAAGTCAAAAAAATATTTTTTGAAAAAAGTGAGAAAGACCTTTGGAACCAGTCTGTAAAAAATCTGAAAAAAGCTTATAACGAATCGATAATCCTTAAAACTAAAAAATGAAAAAATCCTTCCTGAAATATTCGCTTTCCGCAGCTGGACTTTTCCTGTATACCATTTCGGTTAATGCACAGGATTACACATTTAAAAACTACAATTGGGATGAAAAACTGACCTCCGTAGAAATACCGGAGAAGTACAAAAAACTGAATGAAGTGGTTTTAGAGCGCGATATTAAAATCGAATTACTAAACGACAAGGGAGCGGCAAAACAGTTTTACCTTCTTCATGAAAAAACTGCCGTAAACACAGACGATGCCATTGAACGAAATAACAGAGTTTATATTCCGCATGCGGGCAGTGAAAATCTTTTGGTTAAGAAAGTCCGCGTGTTTTTAAAAAACGGCAAGGTCATTACTTTTAATAACGACGACATCAAAGAGGAAATTGATGAAGAAAGAAATATTAAATACAATTATTTTGCCATCAACGGTTTGGAAAAAGGAGCCATCATCGAAAAGTTCTTCATCATACAGGAGGATCCCGATTTGGATGGGAATTCCGTAAATATCCAGGACGAATATGTTATTGGTAAAATGTCTTTTGAACTTATCTACCCTGAGCATCTCGTTTTTAAGACGAAAACGTACAATGGTTTAAGGGAGGTTGCCATCGATGAGAAAAAATATGAATCGAAGAAAGTTATCACAGTAACTGAAAATGACATTCCGGCCTTGGAAAAAAATGAGGAATATGCCAACCGTAATGCCGCTTTAAAAATGATCCGTTACAAATTGGATGAAAACCTATACAACGGTTCAAGAAACTTATACAATTACAAAACCTTTGCGTCCAATATTTTTGACAGGATGCATCAACCTTTAGAAAAGAAAGATACTAAGGCCATAGCCGATTTCTGTAAAACTATACCAACTTCTAAAGATCCTAAAGAATTAATCTGGAATATCGAAGATAAGGTCAAAAAAACCATCGTTTATGACAAATACATCGATAACAAAACTTCGTTAGGTGAAATAATCAAAACCAAGCAAGCCAATCAGATAGACATTTTAAATTTGTACATCGCAATTTTCGATCATTTTAAAATAGAAAACAACATCGTATTGACTTCCGAGCGATCCTCAATCCCATTTGACAAAGACTTTGAAAGTTATGAAAATCTGGATGAATTATTGCTTTATTTCCCTACTGTTGATAAGTTCATGACGCCAACCGAAATTGAGTACAGAATACCATTATTCCCGGCTCAGTTGGGAAATAACAATGGTTTATTCATCAAATCAAAAGAATACGCCGGCGTGATGATGGGTGTTAGCGAAATCAAATTCATTACCCTTCCGGGGACTGAATTAACGACCGACACCATGGAAATTACCATTGACTTATCGAAAGATATAGAAAACCCGACAGTAAGCTCTAAATTCACATACGGAGGTTATTCCGCGATGAATTTACAGCCGATAAAAGACTATGTTTCCAACGACGATTATAAAACTATATTCAATTCAGTAATCGAAAATTACACTAACAAAAAGGAGAACGAAAATTTCAAAACCGGAAATGAGGGTACTGCTAATGTTGGTAAAAATCCATTCCTTTTGGAATTCAAATATTCAGGCAATGAATTGGTTCAAAAAGCCGGCAATAACTATCTTTTGTCGTTAGGCCAGGTTATCGGAAAACAAATGGAACTTTACCAGCAAAACAAACGATTGTTACCGGTAGAGATTGATTATCCTCATGCTTATAACAGAAAAATAAAAGTTATCCTGCCTCCTAATGTAGAAACAAAAAACCTTGATAAAATAAACATGAATAAATCGCTGGTTTTAGATAATAAAACAGAAGCGCAATTCAAAAGTTCCTACACAAAAACAGGCAACGAAGTAAATGTCGAAAACACCGAATTTTACAACATTGTAAACTATCCTCTGGATAAATTCGAAGAATATAAGACAGTCATAAATGCTGCTGCCGATTTCAACAAAATAGTATTGATAATAGCTCAAAAATAAAAAAGCTGCCTCCGGGCAGCTTTTTTATTTTAAACCGTATTTTTATTTTTTGCTTCAATCCATTTCGACATATAATGCGTACTCTGTAATGTATGATGCTGCAACATTGCTCCTATAAAATTTTGTTGACGATGTAGTTTAAGATTTGAAATGAGAAAATCTATACTTGCTTTCAATTCATTCAAAAAATCATCTTCAGAAAACCTCTTTTTTATGATTTCAAAACCATTTTGCTGTGCCTGATTCCAAACCGTTTGATCAGAATATAATGAAACTGCCTTTTCAATAAAACCTTCATTAGTATCCTCAATAAAACCGTTCCAAGGTAAATTTCCATTCATTCCTTCAGCTCCTATGGAAGTAGTGACAGACGGCGTTCCATAAAGCATTGCTTCAAGAAGCTTCCCTTTAATCCCGGCACCGAAACGAATGGGAGCCAGCAAAACTTTAGCATTTTCAATTACCTCAATCGCATTTTCAGCGCGTCCTTTAATAAAGAATCGCTCTTTAGGGTTATCCAACTGAAACACCTTATGAGAAGGATATGCACCATAAACAAGCAGATTGACCTTTGGGAGTTTTTTGCTAAGGATGGGCCAGATTTCCGTTTTTAAAACCTGTACACAATTCCAATTCGGCTCGTGCAGAAAGTTCCCGATAAAAACAAAGTCAGTTCTTTCTTCAAAGGGCAACCTATCCGAAAATTCATCGACTGTAGATTCACTGACCAAAATTGGCAGATAAAACAGTAATTTTTCATCTACTTTAAAGAAAGTCTGCAGCAATTCCATTTCGAACTCGGATATCATCAAAGTCAGATCACATCTGAAAATACTGGCAATCTCTCTTTTAGCAACATCAGAAAAGAGCATTTCTTCAGAGAATTCAATTTTCTTTTTATAAGCTTCTTTTCTTGCATCCCGAAGACAATGCAGGTCTTCAGTATCCAAAAGACGTAAAGCATCGGGACAGCATTTAGCCACACGCCAACCGAACTGCTCCTCCACCATAAACCTGTCAAAAAGCACTACATCAGGATGCAGTTCAGTTACAAACTCATCAAAACTGGAGCAATTTATCATCACCTGCCCGCATGAAACATCTATTTTAGTTAGGTCGAAAGCAAAATCAGAGCGCACTGATGTACTGGTATATGTAATTTCGTAACCACATACCTGAAAAAAATGAATCAACTGCAACATCCTGCTTCCTGCGGCCGATGATTTTGGCTCTACCCAAACGGAACTGATAATTAAGAGTTTTTTATTGTCCATGTTCAAAAATACTTCTCATTGGAGCACAAATCCAAAAAAGAGCTTAATTTTGCAGAAAAAAAATATAGAATGTTAGGTTTAAAGTTAGCTACCGATCCACGTTGGGTAAACATAGCAGAATCCAATATTGAGGAAATATTGACCGACCATGCCTGGTGCGAACAAAAAGCGGCCTCCAACGCGATATATATCATTGTGAACAGTTCTGAAAACGAAGAATTAGTAACCGAAATGACACGCATCGCACGCGAGGAGTTAGAGCATTTTCAAATGGTTCACGATATTATTAAGGAACGTGGATTAACATTAGGAAGGGAGCGTAAAGACAATTACGTAAACGAACTTTTCAAATTTTCCAAAAGAGACGGTAGCCGAAACGATTCTTTAATCGAGCGCTTACTTTTCGCAGCCATGATAGAAGCAAGAAGCTGCGAGCGTTTCAGAGTCCTTTCCCAAAACATTAAAGACGAGAAATTAGCAAAATTCTACCACGACTTAATGGTCAGTGAAGCCGGACATTACACTACTTTTTTGAAATTAGCAAAGAAATTTTCGGAACGAGTAGACGTAGATCAACGTTGGAAAGAATGGCTGGAATACGAAGCCGCCATTATAACCAACTACGGAAAACAGGAAACCGTACACGGGTAAAAAGAGAAAACCAATTCATTACGGATTGTTTTTTTTTATGGCGCGTCCCTTCGGGTCGGGCTGTACGCTGTATCTTTTTTGCCAGGATGCAATACTCTAAAAGTTTGCCATTACAACGGCAAAAAAGTATGCCGCTTCCATCCCTCACGCAACCGTGTAAAAACCCGAATTATTTTCTATTTTTGAACAGCTTATTAAGTATAAGTTCACGTCTGCTTTCCTTTGAATAAATTTAGTTGTTTTTATCAATACAAAGTAAAGGCGGATTTGCAATCCGAGCCCACAAAGAGAATAAAAAAATAAAATACGTTTCCAACGGCATTCGGGATACAGGGATGGGCGATTTGTCCATCCTCTTTCTTTTTACTAAACTAAGTCACTGTCTGAGTTGATTAAAAATTTGAGATTAGGTTTTAAACGATTATGCAAAAAGGTGTCGAGCAGTAAAAAATCGAAAAACAAACAGAGAAAGCCAAGTTATAAACCTTTGAAGTATTCGTTTTTTACAAAAAAAATGCAATGATAGAAACAACGCTAAGCACAGCCCATATTTGCTTTAGCATCGTATAGTTTTTATTGTCATTTTTTGCTTTGGTAAGTTCTTTTTTAATCGTTTCTTTTTGATTTTGTTCATAGAGTTTAGTTGTTGTTTCAACATGCTTAGGTCTTGAATATAGAAGAACACTAGCATCTGAAAAAACGAATATAGATTATTAATTAAGTTAAAAATTCTTAAACCTGTTAATTAAAGAGTAACCATTATAAAAATGATTAAAAGTTAAAGATTAAGGTTTTTAAATATTTCACGGGTTATAACTTTAGTATTATAAACTACTTCCTGGAAGGTACAATCCAACATGATGATAGGAAATGGGATTCCATCTCTCATTTCAGTAAAATCCATGGTCAAAACAGAATGTTCAGATAAGTTAGAAGAACCCTTGAGTAGATTAAAGATTGCTATAGCCTTTTCTCTATCCTCTCCTAAATTATAAGTTGCATAGGAATCTATTCCCGAAACCGTTTTGATATTGAGCGATATATAATATAAACTTTCCATTTTTTTTTCGTTTTTAAATATCTTATAATGGTAAACATTAAAAGATGATAACTATTTTCCCAAGCTCCGAAACAATATTCGGCTCGTGAATGGCATTCAAGGCTGCGGAGCCTAGTGCCAGACCAAAAAAATATAAGCAATAAAATAGGGCTGCTATAACTCGCGTAGCAACAAGACAAGTAACAAAACAACAATGGACAGCACAGCCATCCCTGAAAATAATTGCAATGACATAGAAGAAAATTTTACAATCTAAAAGCTGTCCTCTCAGACAGCTTTTATGCTTAAATGTGAAATAACCCGAAATTAAGAGATTTCAATCATTCTTGGCGGCTTCTGTTTAGCTTCCTCTTTTTTCGGAACAGTTAAAAGCAGTAGGCCGTTTTCGTAGCGTGCCGTAATGTGCTCATCGTCGACCACATCTTTAGGCAACTCAAAGCTTCGTTGAAAAGATTGATAACTAAACTCCCTGCGTGTGAAGTTTGATTCCTCTGTAATTTCATTTTGTTGCTTTACAGACGAAATGGTTAGTAGATTTCCGTCTAAGGTGACGTTGAAATCATTTTTGTCCATCCCTGGGGCAGCTACTTCTACTTCGTAACTGTCAACATTTTCCTTGATGTTTACCGATGGCAAAGTAGTTCTTGTAGATGAGAAATTGGTGTTTTCCCAATTGAAAAGCTCACGGCCAAAGATATCATCAAAAAGCATACGAGGAAAGCCGAGCATTTGGCTTTCGTTTCTTTTAATTAGATTCATAACTGTTTACTTTAAAATTGTTAGACATTAATTTTATGAACATTACTCTGGTTTCCCAGATACATTAGATAAAAATCGAAAACTGTGCCAATCCATTAAAATGACATTTTTTCAGATTTAAAAATGAAAAATTGTCACGAACCATTAGTACCGTTTTCAAATTAACGGTATTCGGGATACAGGGATAGGCGCAAAGTCCATCCTTTTCTTATCGAAATTGAATCAGACCTTCGGAACCACAATCCGACGCTCGAATCAGTATAAAGCAAAAAGAGCATACAAATTAAATTGTACGCTCTTTAAAGGCTTAACGACCAAAAAGATAAACTTTCCAATCCTTTAAGCATTATAAAGGCACGATAAATAAAACCAAATACACTGATTGAATGTGTTTTATAATAAGTTTGTGATAGGGAGCTGTTTTTCAAAAAAGGTATTCGGGATACAGGAATGGGCGCATTTGTCCATCCTTTCCTTTTCCACCCTCACCCAATCCAATCAATAAACTGGTATCGGGTTAGCATGAAACAAGAAACCTACTCCAGCGGTTAGAATATTTTTTTCTTACAAGGCAAACCTTTACCTCTACTGTTAGTCAATAGATCCCAAAAAACTATATGATTGATAGGGCTTTCAAAAGCAAAGCTATCACGTAATCTCCCACAGCTTTGCCCTGGCTTTATCTTTATTTTTTCTAAAATAAAAATCGTTATAAAACAAAAAATCCCCATCACAAAGTGATGAGGATTCTCAAAAGAAAGGCGGCGACATACTCTCCCACAAGATTGCAGTACCATCTGCGCAGG
>NZ_AVCS01000014.1 GCF_000498495.1 Flavobacterium enshiense DK69
ACGGCTCAACCAACGGCTTCAGCACAGACGTTCTGTAATGCTGCAACTGCTGCGGATTTAACAGCAACAGTAACAGGTACAGGAATTAAATGCTATACTGCATTAACAGGCGGATCGGCTTTATTGTCGACTGATGCTTTGTCGAATGGTACTTATTATGTAACACAAACAATCTCAGGATGTGAGAGTCCGAGATTAGCAGTTGCTGTAACAGTAAATACTACGGCTCAACCAACGGCTTCAGCACAGACGTTCTGTAATGCTGCAACTGCTGCGGATTTAACAGCAACAGTAACAGGTACAGGAATTAAATGCTATACTGCAGCAACAGGTGGATCGGCTTTATTGTCGACTGATGCTTTGTCGAATGGTACTTATTATGTAACACAGACTATCTCTGGATGTGAGAGTCCAAGATTAGCGGTTACTGTGACTGTGAATACTACGGCTCAGCCAACGGCTTCAGCACAGACGTTCTGTAATGCTGCAACTGCAGCGGATTTAACTGCAACAGTAACAGGTACAGGAATTAAATGCTATGCTACAGTAACAGGCGGATCGGTTTTATTGTCGACTGATGCTTTGTCGAATGGTACATATTATGTAACACAGACAATTTCAGGATGCGAAAGTCCGAGATTAGCAGTTGTTGTAACAGTAAATACAACGGCTCAACCAACGGCTTCAGCACAGACGTTCTGTAATGCTGCAACTGCTGCGGATTTAACAGCAACAGTAACAGGTACAGGAATTAAATGTTATTCAGCAGCAACAGGTGGATCGGTTTTATTGTCGACTGATGCTTTGTCGAATGGTACTTATTATGTAACACAGACAATTTCAGGATGCGAAAGTCCTAGATTGGCGGTTGCTGTTACTGTAAATGTAGTGGGAGCTCCAACAGGATCTTCAACTCAGGCTATTTCAGTAGCTGTGCCTTCGGATGCTACTATTGAAGATCTAACAGCTACGGGAACTGGTAGTGTTGTTTGGTATCCAACAGCAGCTGATGCTTTAGCTGGAACTAATGCTATTCCTGCTGGAACGCAATTGACAAACGGAACTGTTTACTATGCAGTGCAAACGGTTGGAGGTTGTAGAGGTACTTCTTATTTAGCAGTTACGGCTACGGTTACTTTGGGTGTAAATGATTTTGCTTTAAGCAACTTAAAATTATACCCTAACCCGGTTGCTGATATCTTAAATGTAGAAAACGGACAAACTATTTCTACTATAGAGGTTTATAGTATTGCAGGGCAAAGAGTTATGGTTAAGGCTGTAGACGCAATGTCGGCTTCGATTGATATGTCATCTTTGGCTGGAGGGACATATTTAGTTAAGGTTGTTGCTGATGATTCAGTTAAAGCAATTAAAGTGATTAAAAAATAATTACTACCTAATATCTGCCTATTTAAAAACCGTCTGTTAATTCAGACGGTTTTTTTTATGGTTTTATTTTTTTAGAATTTTTAAGTTCTGTATGTGAAATCAATGATTGGTATTTGATGAAAAGAAAAGCTTGTTAAATAGGGAAAATGCTGTTTTTTCTGATTTAATAATTTTTGAAGATGTTTGTTTTTGTCGATTAGTTTTCGCTCTGTTTCCGTATTTGTAGTGATTGGGTTTGTTTTTAGTGAAAAATGTAGTTTTTTTAAAATATTGTTATATATGGGATAGAATGTTATTTTTTTGGGACGTAAAATTTTTTAAAATAGTAATTCTCAGTAGATTCGCCATCAGAATAACTAAAAATGTATTATGAACAAAGCTTACAATTTATTGAAAGGGGCGAGAGTCCTTTCCTTTTTAAATTTGACATTTGGGAAAAATTGTTTAGGTAGTCCTTCTTTTGACGGGGGATTCTCCAAACATACCCAGATGGAAAAAAACTGTTCTTCATTGGTTTTGGGTGTTTTGTTAACTGTTTTTGCATCAGTTACAGGTATGGCTCAAGTGACCACAAATGGAGGTTCGGGATTAAATCCGACTTATTCGGATCTGGCAGCAGCCATTACGGCTCTTAACGGTGCAACAATTACAAGCCCGGTAGTGATTACTTTGACTGGAAATGAAACAGCTCCTGCAGGGGGGTATGTAATTACGGCTGAAGGAACAATAGCAAACACAATTACTATTGCTGGTGCTGGAAGTACAATTACAGCATCTGGGACGCTTACTGCGGGGTCTTTATCAGACGCAATTTTTAAACTTCAGGGTGCTGATTTTGTGACTTTGCAAGGTTTTACAATGTTGGAAAATCCAGCTAATATAACTACGGCAGAAGGATCAAACAATATGACCGAATGGGGAGTTGCATTATTATATGCTTCGGCTACCAACGGATGTCAGAATGTTACGATCCAAAACAACACCATTGATTTGCACAGAATGTATCAAAACAGTTTTGGTATCTACAGTAACTCGGCTCATAATACTACAGCTCCGACATCTGGTGCAACGGCATCAGGGGCAACTGGAGGAAATCACAACCTGAAAATTTACGGCAATACCATTACTGATGTTAATAATCCGATTGTGGTTGTTGGGCCAACTGCGGCGGCTGACCATAATGACGGATTGGACATAGGAGGTAATAGTGCTGCTACCGGAAATACTCTTACAAATTTCGGTAATACAGGTAGTTTTTCGGCTTTTTCAACAGTTAGCCAAAGCCAGGTGGCAGGGGTACAAATAAGGAATTCGAAAAACATCAATGTTTCCTATAATACGATAACAAGTTCTGACGGAGGTACAACTTCAGGGATACTTAGAGCAATTTATTTGCCTACTAATACAAATGCTGTTACAGGGACATTTACTAATTCATTTACGAATAACACTATCTCATTGCGTGTTGGCGCAGCTGCTTCTGCTATTAGCGGGATTATGCTTGAGGCTTCAACGGTTAGTAATACCTCTACGTTGAATATCACGGATAACGATTTTGTAAACTGTGGGCACTCAACGGCGACAGCTACAGGAGGATTTACATTGATATCCAATCAGTCAGCGGCATTAAACACGAATATCAATAACAATGAGTTCATATATTTGAACATCATATCTACAGGGGCTTTTACTTTTATTTATAATAGTGGGGCTAGGCCTGCAGGTGCTGTGACGAATGTTAATGGCAACAAAATTACAGGAACATTTACGAGACCAAATTCTGGCGGAGCTAC
This sequence comes from Flavobacterium enshiense DK69, assembly GCF_000498495.1. Taxonomy (GTDB): domain Bacteria; phylum Bacteroidota; class Bacteroidia; order Flavobacteriales; family Flavobacteriaceae; genus Flavobacterium; species Flavobacterium enshiense. The sequence continues at coordinate 3,183 of NZ_AVCS01000014.1, forward strand.
CAGTTTTTACATGAACACCACTACTTCGGTCAACGGTGCTGTAGAAAACAATCTTAATAACGATTTTTCGAATATTACAATTAACGGAGCAACAACAATTACCGGCTGGATTTCCAAAGATGGAGCTACGACAGCACCATTCGGGCCAGCTAAAACGGTAACAGGGAATGTGTTCAGGAATATCACTGGCGGAACAGGTTCTATTGTGATTTTGAGTGTTGCAAACAGCAACAGTGCTACAGTTAACAGTGTTTCCGGTAACATTATTTCAAATATCAACACCACTACAGGAGCGGTTACGGGAATTGATTTAGCTAATGGAAACCAAAGTGTTTCCGGTAATACGATTTCGGGTATTAATACAACTACAGGTGCTATTAAAGGAATAACAACGGCGAATGGTACAAACAGTATTTTTGGCAACACTTTGGAAGCTTTCAAAGGAACAGGTATGGCAACAGTTAATGGAATTGAATATACTGAGGGTATACATGCTATCTACAAAAACAAGATATATAATTTAGAAAGCGGTACGGGTGCTCCTACTGGGGCTACTGTTGTAGGTATTATAGGAGGATCAGCATCAGCAGCTGGTCAAGCGGATATTTACAATAATATTATCGGGGATTTACGTGCGTCAGCGAATTTCGCCAATGCCATCGTAGGGATTAATCTTGGAGGATCGGGGACGGCAAACGTATACAATAACACCATTGTGTTAAATGCTGCTGCTCCGGCGGTTACCAATTTTGGATCGGCTGCACTTTTTGCTGGGCAGTATATTTTAATAACAGTGAAAAATAATGTTTTAGTTAATACTTCTGGATTTGCAGGTACCGGAAAAACGGTAGCATACAGAAGAAATGTTAATTTAACGAATTACAATTCCGCCTCGAATAATAACTTGTTGTATGCAAGCACTATTTATTTTGACGGAACTAACGCCGATACAACGTTAGATGCTTATAAAGCTAGAACAACGCCACGTGAGAGTCTTTCTGTAAGTGAGAACCCTACTTTTGTGAGTATGGTAGGCACAAGTCCTGACTTTTTGCATGTCAACACGACGGTAGCTACGCAGATTGAAGGTGGTGGAACAAACGTGACTTTGGTGACAGAAGATTTTGATGGAAATAGCAGACATGCATCTACTCCTGATATCGGAGCGGATGAGTTTACAGGTGTATCATTAGATTTGACAAAACCAATAATTGCACTTACTGCGGATACTGCATGTTCTATTGGAACAAGAACGGTTTCTGCAACTATTACTGATGCTTCAGGTATACCTACAGCAGGTGCAGGATTGCCGGTAGCTTACTGGAGAATAAATTCAGGGGCTTATACAGCAGCAACCGGAACATCTATGGGCGCTGGTGTTTATAATTTTACGATAGGTGCCGGAAGCGTAGCAGGAGATTTTCTAAGTTATTATGTGGTTGCTCAGGATGCTGCAACGACTCCTAATGTGTCTGTATATCCTTCAGCTGGGGCGGCAGGACTAACAGCTAACCCTCCGATGGCGGCAACAGCTCCAACTGCACCGAATGCGCTTGTAACACCTCTGAATGGTGTTTATACAGTAGGAACAGGTGGAAATTACACAACATTAACAGCTGCGGTTACAGCTTATAACACAAGATGTTTGGCAGGTCCGGTTACGTTCTCGTTACTTGATGCAACATACAGTGCTGCGGAAACATTCCCTATTACAATCCAGCAACATGCTGATGCGAGTGCGGTAAATACTTTAACTATTAAGCCGGCTGCAGGTATTGCTCCAACAATTACAGCAAGTAATACTACGGCTATTGTGAAATTAAACGGAGCTGATTATGTAACTATTGATGGTTCAAATAATGGAACAAATTCAAAAGATTTAACCATTGCAAATACTAGTACATCAACGTTGCCTGCAGTAGTGTGGTTGGCAAGTTCTGCTACTACCGGAGCTACTAATAACACTGTTAAGAACTGTATAGTAAGAGGACAGGCTTCAACAACAACCCGTGCAGCAATTGAAACTTCGGGAAGTGCTATAAGTGCAGTTGCAGAAATGGTGAACTCAGGAAATAAATTCCAAAATAATACAATTTCGTTAGCTAAAAACGGTATCGAAATCGTTGGACCTGTGGCTATGCAGTCCGGAACGGTGATTTCTGGGAATACCATTGGAACGGGTGCTGCTACGCTTAGTATTAGTGGAATATCTGTATCAAACGAAAACGGTACTGTTATCGATAACAATACTGTACATGGAGTGTCATCGACAAATTCTATATCTCCTTTTGCAAAAGTGGGTGGAATTCTTTTAATGACAAATACTTCGGGAGTAGTAATATCAAATAATACTATCAAGAACATTAAGTCAATTTTTAACCTGACTGGAGACAACAGTGTGGCAGGTATCATTGTGCCAGCAGGGAATATCGACGCGATAATTAAAGGGAATGTAATCACTGATATAGGTAATAATTCTAATGCGGCATACGGAGTAAGAGGAATTACAGTATTAGGAAATGGTGCTGCCATTACTAACAATATGATTTCGGATATTTATAATTATCAAGGTTCAATTTTAGGATCTGCTTCAACAATAGGTGTTGCATTAAGCGGAACTGCTGCTAACGTTAGCTTGATTAATAATACCGTTCATCTTTTTGGAAATCGTGCAGGGAATGCTGCAAATACGACTTCAGGTGTGGCGGCATGTATTTATATCGAGACATCCGGAAGCGGCTTGGATATCCGCAATAATATCTTGGTGAATACTTATGATAATACAGCATCAACAGGAGATAAATCGTATGCCATTTATTCTATGGCATCTGGTAATACACAGTTCGCTGCAATCGATAACAACGATTATTATGTTGCAGCTGGCGGAACACCGGTTATTGGATATTTGAATGGAGATAAAGTAACTCTTAATGATTTTGTAACTGCTTTTGGCGGTAACACTAATTCTGTAAATGTATTGCCGGTTTTCACTTCTAACACTGATTTACATTTGGTGCCGGCGAGCAATAGTGCTTTAGATAATTTAGGAACTCCTGTTACTGCGGTTGCAAATGATATTGACGGGCAAACCAGAAATGCATCAACTCCAGATATGGGAGCCGATGAGTTTACATCTGTTTGTGCTGCAGCTGTGGGTGGAACAAGTGCTGCGACAACAACAACATTGTGTACTTCAGGTAGCACGACAATTTCAGCTACCGGTTATACTACCGGAAACGGAATTACATATCAGTGGGAATCTGCATCTGATGCAGCATTTACTACACCTGTAAATGAAGGAGCTTCAACTGTAACCTATGCTAATTTAGTAACGCCTACTATCACAGAGACTACTTATTATCGATTAAAAGTTACTTGTTCAGCTGGGATGTCTGGTTATTCCACTGTTTCAACTGTGACGGTTGCTTCGGTTTTAGCAGCACCTACATTTACTCCGGTAGCTGCAATT